>CAJTWH010000003.1 GCA_910579995.1 uncultured Muribaculaceae bacterium
TCGGTTGCTGAGGTTCGGTCTTGGCGACCGTTTCTTTTTTATGTGAATAACCTTTGCGGAACACACCGCCGCTATTCACACCCCAATAAGCCCCGTCTTTCGACAACTCGATAAAGAGCGTGTTTTCATGCTTGTCAGTTACTTGTATAAGGAAAGTTCCACTGCCGTCCTCTCTACGTTTTCCAACACGGATATTGTCTATATCGTAGTTCTCGGCTACAAATGATACAAATTCTTGCACAGAACTAAATCCTGCTTGGCGTATCTGTTCACCATGATTGGCTTCCATGTGCATTAGACCGTACCCTTTTCCTGTAGTTTCATCTTGGAAGCCCTCACTTAATTTGATGGGAGCAGGAGTAAGGCCGCTATCAGCAGTGATATGGCCAAAGGTGGTTGTACCGTCACCGGCAATAACAAAAGGTTTTCCGTGCTCGTCGACTTCACCTTCTGACCGTTCATCAATAGATTGTATGTCTCCTCTTCCGCCTTGGCTATCGTCAGCCTCCGCCTCGGCTGCACGCCGCTCCCCAGTCACGCCGGCAATCCGCTGCCATGCCTCAAGCTCGGCCTGCGCAGCCGCCACAGCCTCCTTGCGCAGCCGCTCACTCTCCTTGAACTCCCCGAGGTCCTCACTCGGCTTGGTCTTCATCTTCTGAGCCTTTTCGAGAGCCTTCTGCGCAAGCTCCACACGGTTGTCGGCGAAAGCCTGCGCAGTCTCCTCATCGCCGGCTTCCTCGACAATGCCATCCCAAGCGAGCGCCGGCTCAACGGCAGTCCACTGCCGCCGCTCCCTGCCGCGGGCGTCAGCCACAACAGGTATCTGCGACAGCGCACTCACCGCCTCAGTTTGCTGTAGTGAGGAATCGTCAGCTTCCGGAGCAGAAGCCTCATTTAGCCCCTGCTCAGCAGCTTCAGCTGCGCCGTCATTATTTCGTTCCGGGGCGGCAGGCGCAGCCTCCGCCGGGGCAGCAGCCGAAAGCTCCGCCTCTGTCAAGGCAGCCACGCGCACCGACCCGTCAGCCGCCGTGTATTCCACCATATATTGCGGCTGTCGCATATCGCTGCGGTCGATATCGACAATGCGCCCATGCACACCATCGCCAAACACCACCTCATCCTCAAGCCCGAAGCCATCGCTCTGCTGTTGTAAGGAAGCGTCAGCTTCCCCCTCATCAGCCTCCAAGTTAGCCTCTCTTGCCTCCAAATTTGCCTCAGGCGAAGCCTCTGCCATCTCAGCCGCATACTCCCGCGCCCGGAGCTCAGCAGCCACCTGCTGCACATAATCATCGCTCACCGTCGTCTGAGTGCCATCCTCAAACTCCACTACAAGCTCACCATTCTCCCAGTCCTTGGAGACAACCGTCACATCTACAGCCTCGTCACTGCCTACAACAAACACCGGCACCTTATCACCCTCGGCTGTCGGGATATCACCGTTGACCTCGCGCGCATACTGTCGCTCAAGACTACGCCGCGTATTCTCCGCCATGCGGGCCTTGGCCTCCGCCGCACTCTCCTGCACGGCCAGACTCACGATATCAGCCGAGTCAATAGTATCAACCGACCCGTCGAGCCGGCGCACGATGATAAACCTGTCCGACGCCGAGATATCCACCATCGTGCCGTCAGAGGTCAGAGCCACATTGCCGCTCAATATGAACACCGGCTCGTCGTCCTTCTTCAGCTTCGCAGGCCGCAGCACCGGATTGTCCTTGTCGGTGCGGTCGCTGTTGTCGTCCACAAACTGCTCCTGCTCCGCGATATCGCTCTCGATCTTGCCCTTGATGGTCTGCTGCATGCCCGCGAAGCGGTTGCTCGCCGTCAGATAATCCTCTATAGCCTTGCGCTGCCGTCCGTCAAGGCTCTCGTCGGCATACACACCGCTCACGATCTCATTGATATCATCCGAGCCATAGCGAGCCTTCAGAACCTCCGCGCAGTCAGCGTCGGCGGCAAGCCCGAGAGCCTCGCGCAGCCGCCCTCCATGATAATTGAGAGCAAGAAGCGCACGGTTGCGACCCATGAAATTGTCAATGGCCGCACCCTCGATATAAGCCTCCGACATCTGACGGCGTCCCGCAACCTCAGCCTCGCCCGGCTTGGTGACGAACTCCCGCAGGTTATGGCCGCGCATTACCATCGTAGCCTCCATATAGTCGAGCACCGCGTCGCGCTGAGTCTCGGTCAAAGTCTTGTTTTTTACCACTTGGTCGGCAATCTCGCCCATCGTCGCGTTGTCGGTCACATCGATGATGGCCTTGAGAGGATTCCACACCTCCGCCGTCAACGCCTGCCCGGCTCGCCGGCCTGTCGTGCGCATGCGCTGCTGCAGGTTCACATAGTCCACAGCGTCGCCGGCATACTTCAAACCTGCATTGGCAGCAAACGCACCGCCGCCGGTCAGACCCACCGACAGCGCCATGCCGCCCCATATATCGCCGTGCCACTGACCCGAGAAGAGCAGATTGCGCCCTGTCTCGTCCTTTGCGGCGTCAAGCCCCATCATCGTGCGCCACAGCTGGCCATAATACTCCTCGCCGACCTCTCCGAAATAACCGTTGATACCGGCGCGGTTGAGGAATTGAGATGTCGAATACAACATCTGACGCACCTCCTTGCCGGTGGCGCGCAGCGCCGCCGCCGTCAGATTGCGCGCGCCGAAGAACCTGCCCACAGCGCCGAAGCGCTCGCCGCTCATCTCCGACATATTCTCTATCGTATTGTCAGCCCCGGCCTGCCATATAGCGTTGCTCCAGCTTGTGCCGTTCTCAAAACTGTAAACTCCGCTCTCCTTGTCATAGCGCACCTTGCCGTCATGCTTCTCGATAGCCTCAGCCATCACCTTGGGAGCCTGCATTGTCGCAGTCATCATCGGAGCGCGCACAAGCAGGTCCTCAGCCGTGGCGCCGAGAGCCTTTAAAGCGATGTTGCCAACCTTGTTTGCCGATAACCTTGCAGCGCCCTTGCCCGCAACATTAACAAGACTCTTAAGTCCTATCTTAGTGGCAGCCTTGGCACCGGCCGACAACGCAGCCTTGCCCAAGCCCGCATAACCGCCCGTGAGCCAAAAGTCCTTCATGAATGAAAACGACTGACCTGTGATCGAGCCCCAGCGGTAACCCCTGCCGAGGTCGCCGAACTGCGCCATCACAGCCTGATAGTCCATCTCGTCAGAGAGCAACCCGCGCTCATTGTCGGTCAGCTCCTCGCCGCGCTCAATCTTGTCGTGCACACGGTGCATGGCCGTGGACGTGCGCAGATTGCCAAAGCCGAAATCCCAATTGTCAAAATCCGTGGCCTCCGACGCAAGGCCGCGCCCGAAATCATCCCAGAACTTCTCGCCGCCGTTGAGCTCCTGTGCGACGCCGTTCTCTACCTGACGCATGGAGTCCTCAAGCTTGGCAAGAGAAGCCTCGACAGCCATCATCTCACTGTCAGAGGCCATAATCTCGCTCAAAGCCTTGGCGCCGCCATACTTATGCTCAAGCTCCTTATATTGCTCCCTGAGCTCCCTGCTGCGGCGAATACGCGCCTCGCTGAGCTCCTTGAGCCTCTGCTGCAGATAGCCGAGACGATCCCCGCGGTACTGCTCCTGCAACTTCCTCATCTCTCCCTTGAGAGCCAACAGCTCATCGAGCTCGCGGCCTTTCGCCAATGGAGAGAACGGCTTGCCGAACAGACCGCCGGACTCGCCTCTGCTGTAAATCTCCTTCTCCCTGCGCTCTATCTCCTCGCGCAGCTCATTGGCGCGCGCGAGCCTGCTCTGAGCCTGCACCTCTTCAGTGGCACGCTCAAAAGCCTCGTCACGCTCAAAGCCGTCCTTATCAGTCGTCAGGTCGCCGTAAGGCGTCACATACTGCCGCTCAAGCTGACCGCTCTGTGCATTATACGCATATCCCGCCTCGCGCGGCTTGTCAGTGAGCACACTGCCGCTGCCGGTATAATCAGCCTGACGCCCGAGCTTGTCAAGGGCAGCCCCGCCACCCTCGGCAAAACTCTCCGCACGCCTTACTCCTGTCGCCGCCGTCACACGCTGCGCAAGGTCATCACGCTGCTGCTTCCACGCCTCATCCTCGATATAAGGCACACCCTTGTCAACCTGCCCCACCTTCATCACACGCTTAATCCGCTTGCCGCTTGGCGTGAACACATCACCGTCCATCTCCGTCACCTTGGCATGCCCCAACTCATCATACCCCTCGAGGCGGTACACCTTGCCCCCATACGAGAAAGTATCACCCTCGGCAAACTTCTCACTCTTGGCAAACTCACGCCTTTTCGGCGCCGCTCCCTGCTTCCAAGGCACACTGTCAGCCACAAAAGCCGACGACGCCACCTCCGGAGCAAAAGCCGTGTCAATCGCAGCCGCGCCGTTCCGTCCCTGTGAAGCAGCTTCAGCTGCGCCTTTTCGTTGCGGGGCGGCAGGCGCAGCCTCCGCCGGAGCAGCCCCAAACATATCAGTCCTGAACTGCTCATACTCAGGCGGTGTATATCCCTCTTTCTTCAGCGTGTTATAGACCCCTTGCAGATTATTGTCATCCTGCATTTCCTTAACAAACTGCTCATACTCAGGTGGTGTATATCCCTCTTTCTTCAGCGTGTTATAAACTCCCTGCAGATTCTTATCGTTTGCCATTGCTTAATCCTGATTAATTAATATCCTTTGCCCTTGCCTGTATCTCCGTTGCCATAGCCTTTTCCCTTGCTCTCGTCCACATGCCTGCTCGGAGCAACCCGTATCTTTTCCGGCTTGCGGGTCACCGTAGTATCCGTGCCCACTTTCTGATCCAAATAATTATACTTGGGCTTCACCGATTGTGTCTCCACCATCCCCTCCAAGCGGTTTGCATCAGGGTTGATATTAGGCCGTTCGCCTACTCGTCCTCCCGCAATCCACTCGGCAAGCCTACGCTCATAATCCTCCTGACCGTAGAAATCGTCAGCTGCGTCCTGATCCTCAAACCACCGCTCACGTCCATAGCGGTCATACGAGCGAAATTCCCTCGGATGAGTAGAAGCCCTGTTTCTCGCTCCCTCCTTGGCCTTGAACTCATTATTCTCCTTGTTTCGCCTGTCGCGCCCCTCTTCCTGCGCCGCCGCAATCTCCAACTTGTTCCGTCTATCTTTCTCTGCCTCCCCAGCCTTGAATTTCAGCTCAGCCTGAGCAGCCGCTGCAGCCGCCCTTTGCTGTTCCTTGCGCTCGCGCACAGCCGCCACAGCGTCGCGGGCCCTGCCGAGCTGCAGGGCATAGTTGAGATACTCGGCGTCGTCGGCCTCACGCTGCGCCTTGGCCTTGTCGAAACGCTCCTGCGCCTTGGCGCCCATCCCCTCCTTGGGGTCATACATATCAGGAGCATACTGCGAGGTAAAGAAAAGATTGCTCAACGCCTGCGCCATATCCGAGATACCCGCTATCATGCCCTGCGTGCGCTCACGCCGCTTTATCCGCGCCTCCTCCTCAGGTGTCAGAGGCTTCTTCGCCTCCATCCGCCGCTTCAGCATAGCGATAAGCTCCTCATAATTATTGACCTCATCCTCATCTTCAAGCTCTTCGACATCGCCTCCAAAACGCGAGGTCGAGCCGGAAGTCAATGCCTGCCGCTGCGCCAAAGCCGGAGTCGCCGGCTTCACCGCCGCTCCATGATTAGTCACAGTCCCATAGCGCACATTTTCAACACCCGTCAGCTCATCATCATCATCAGAAACCGCCGCAGCTGTTGTGTCAGCCCCCTTTTGAAATTGCTCAGGAGCTTCAGCTCCACCTCCGGCAGCAGCATGCTCATCACTTTCCTCCTTAGCCTCCCAAGTAGCCTTATTTGCCTTAAAAGCCTCCATAATCATCCCTTGCCTTTCTTCATATCCAAATAATCATCAAAAGCCCAAATTCCCTGCCGCGCTGCTGACACTCTGCACGGCCTGAGCGATGGCATTGGCCTTGTTGATCTCCATATTGTTGAGCTGAGAGTCAAGCTGCGCGTCTTGCTGCTGATACTGCTGCTCAACAGCGTCCTTGCGACGCTCACCCGCCACAGCTATCTGCGATGTCGCCTCAGCAAGAGCCGCATTGTTGGCAGCCTTGGCCGCCGCAACACTCTCATCAGTGCCACCCATAACAGCCTGCGCACCCTCAGCAGCACGGTTACGCTGCCTCATGCTGTCCTGAGTCTGAGTCAATATACGCTGAGCGTCAGCACGCTGCGTAGCGTCCTCATTATAGCGCCGCGTATACCACGACTCATTCTCAGCCTTGGCATTCTCGATATTCTTCTTGACCTTCTTCATAGCCTTGCTCGCCGAGATACCGCCGAAAATAGCACCGCCGATACCCGCCGCAGCTCCTACTAGACTCCCTATCATATATCAGTCAAATTAAAGTCCATAACTTATAAATCTGCGGCGAAGATACAGCATTAACTTTGCACCGGAATTTTAAGTTGTGTACTTATGAAAGGGAAAAAGACAGGCGGACGCACAAAAGGCACGCCAAACAAAGACAAACCACTCAAGGCAATGCTCCGCGAGCACTCACTGCGCTACTTCTCACCCAACCCCGACAACCCCGGAGAGCTCAGCGACTTCGACATCGACATGCTCGCCATGCCGCCCACCGACCGCGCCGACGCAGAGCTCAAACTCCTCCGCTTCCACACACCACAAATGCAGGCAACCGCAGTAGACCTCACCGTCAACGACGAGAAGCAGACCCTCGCCGAACGCCTCGCTCGCCTCGCTCTCGACAACGAGGCCAACGACTGACCATCTACTTTCATCTACTTTTAGACAACCTCGGCCTCCCCGCCGCGGCTTTTCCACACCCTAAAAAAAGCTACCGAAGCTATGACAGCTAAAATCCCTAAATAACCCCTAACTAACCCCTAACTAACCCCAAAGAAACCCCAAAATAACCCCTATGGGGTTTTCTGAATTGTGCATTTTTCGACACAGTTTTTCTCACATTTAATCACTGCATTTCTTCAAAGCAACAACATCGACAAGCATTTCAGTTTTTAAAAAGCCCAATTTCGACCCCTCTTTTAAAAGCCCGAAAAACCATCATGCCAAACAGCCCGTTTAGGAACAGATATTTAGGCAACGCTTCAAGTCAAAAACGCCATTACATTAATAACCAAATATTTAACACCTCCACACAAAACCCCAAGAAAACCCCTATGGGGTTATTTTCTGCACAAATTCAAAACCCCAAAGAAACCCCAAGAAAACCCCTAAATAACCCCAACAAAACCCCTATGGGGTTATAAATTCCGCAAAAACAAAACCCCTAAACGCGCGCGCGAAAGGATATTCCTTTATTACAATAGGAATAGGATATATAAAAATATTTTACCCAATATTTTTATAGACGTCGTCTCGCGCACGCGCGCGAGAGCGACTCCCGACGACGACTTAAAAATTCAGACTCAAAAATTTTTCTTTTTTCAGACCCCGCTAAACACCCCTGCCGCATACCGGTAAAAATCAAGCCGGGGGGCCCCCGCCGAAAAAACGCGACAAACCACAAAAGATAACATTGCCCCCCGCCCCCAAAACACTACCTTTGCCCCAAAATTTCAAAAAACTACAACGATGGAAGAAAACCCCACACACGAGAGCATAGCGGAATACCGCGCAAAATACTTCGACAAATTCGTCGGCTGCCCCGACATCACCGAAGTCAACAGCAGCCATTGGTACGGCATGACACCCGAAGACGCCATGCAGCTCGCCGACAAAATCGTCACATGGCTCTACTCAGACATCAACCCCAACGCATAGCGACAGCTCATGAAGAAAAGAATCACAAGGCTCAAACTGATGTTGCAGCTATGGTACTACCGCAGGTACTTCAACCGCACAGTCCACGCACTCATCTACCGCCGAAAACTCCACCCGACCGACGCCGTCGAGCAGGCAGCCGCCCTGTTCGAGTGGCGCTTCTTCGACACCTACGCCAACATCATCAATCGTAAATTGGCCGCTCTGGCTGCTTTAAGACCTCACCACCCCTCGGCAACTTAAAACCCCTTGCCCTTCATCCGCTCGTACGTCGCCACCTTGCCATTGTCGAGATTGACGATCTTGAACTGCACCATCGACCGCACAGGGATATCATCCGGCAGCCCACCGACAAGCCGCGCGATAACCTCATCCACTTTGCCGCAGCCGATATCCTCAAACGACGCCACACACCGCCCCCGGAAAAAAGCACACGCCCTGATCAACATCTTCGGCGAAATCCTGAAGAGAGATTCCTCCTGCTGCTCACTCTGCGTCCGGCTTGACGGCTTGTCGGAAAACAAAATGAAGTCGATAACCTTCTCGTTGAGCTCCCACGCCGGCCTGAAATCAATCCGCACATACCCCCGGGTTGTCGAGTGATGTTGAGAGTGATTCATTGCAAAGCCCACCTCCGCCAAGTTAGCCCCGCAGTCATTCTGCGCAGTCGTCGCCCATGTATGCCGGAAAGCATAGAACGACATACCCTCAAGACCCAGCTCCGCGCACACTGCCTTGATACCGTCATTCACAGTCACGTTGAAAACACTCGCGTCAGCATACCGCTCGGCAAAACAAAACAGATAGTCCGACTCCTCCGACGCCCGGTAACGCTCAAACACCTCCGTCAGGATATTGGGCACACGAATCTCGAAATAAGCCTTATCCTTCCTGCGCCCGCGAGTCTTAGAGCGGCAATAATGGAGCACACCTCCATAGAAATCACCCTTGCGCAGCTGATAGATATCCACCGTGTTCATCCCCGCAAGACAAAGCGACATCAGCGCCACATCACGCCCCAGCTGAGCTCGCTTGCAGCTGCCCTCCCCCGCTGTCCACGAGAAAAACATACGGCACACCTCAGCCGACACAGCCCTCTTGTCGCCCGACACCGACGCCGGAATCCTTATCCGCCGCCAAGGATCAACCTCCGGCACCGAGACACCCGAGAGCACATCCTCAGCCTGACGGCAGGCCTCACGGTAAATCTGCCGCACGCATATCGGATAAAGCGACTTGGCACGCTTGGTGCCGCCCAGAGAATCAATCCAACCGCTCAGCACCGGATACGACATCGACCCGAACGACACCTCGCCACCCACATACTCCGACAGACTCCTCACCGCCGAACTATAGATCTTGGCGTTGCGCACCTGCCCCTTATCGAGCATACGGTCGATATAGCCATCGGCGAAATCCGAGAAAGACACACCGCCGGCCTTGCGCTCAAGAAACCTCTTGATGTCAGCCGCCGTCATAAACGACAGGTCCATGCCCCCGAGCCGCTTCAGGAAATCATCTATCATCGCAAGCCCCTGTCGCATGACGAAGACATCATCCACGTCGCCCCTCTTCACCGTCTGAGGTGCCGCTGAGAGCCCCGTCCGGATATAGGCCACCGACTTACGGTGCACAACACGGACAAAGACAGGCAGCAGCCCATCCTTGCGTTTACTTCTTACACATAACTTAAAATTTGCCATATTCTATCAACTTGTAAACTATTTGTAATCCTTGAGGCACATTCGGCTCAAAAAATAAGCCAAAATGACCAACATTTTATCCTGTTTCAGAAGCGCACACGAAGACTATTTCCAATAAACAAGCTGATTTCCAAAGACTTACACCCGCAAAAGGGCAAAAAAAATTGATTGTCATCTCGACAACCAATCTAGTTAACCTTAAATCTATACCATGAAAAACACATTGCAAAGGTATAGCCTTTTGAGATATTGTGCAAGCTTTTTGCTCGCAAAATGATGAACGTTTAACATATTTTAGATTTACAATATCAAATTTGGCCGTCCATGCTGGTAATAAGTTTGTTTTCGTCCTTTTATCCTTTCATTTTGTTATTTCAAATTATAGATAATGCATATACCGGAAGACCTCTTTATTAAATAATTTTAACACTACACATTAACTTGCTTATTATCAATCCTAAACAAGGCCCACAGCACAATACCACGAGTCAAGAGATAGGCGTCAAATGCAAGCCACAGACCATTGTTTGCCATTTTGGGATGGAACAGGAAGTAAATGATGAAGAAAACGAGCAATGCGATGGACATTGACGCCAACATCGCGCGTGTGCGCACCAGACCTACGAAAATACCGTCCCACACAAAGGCCATGAATCCGCACAGAGGTATTGCAACAGCCCATGGCAAGTAGGAACAGGCAAGAGCGACCACTCCCCTATCCTTGGCCAACAGACCTATAATCCACTCGCCTGCGAGGGCGTAAACAATGCTGAAGGCAACTGCACACCACAGCCCGACAAGCATTATTGAACGTACGACCGACCTGAGACTTTTTGTATCAGCTCTGCCGGTATATTTTCCTGCGAGTGCCTCGCCCGAAAATGCAAAACCATCCATAAAGAACGAAAAGAGCATGAAGAGCTGCATTAGCAGTGCGTTGGCGGCGAGTGTATCGGTGCCGGCGAGAGCTCCCGCATGGGTAAACCATAGAGTCACAGTGACAAGGCATGCCGTGCGGAGAAAAATATCACCGTTTACGCGGAAAAACAGAGCGAGCTCCCGCAACTTGAAAATCTCTTCCAATGCCGGAACGGCCGGTTTATATTTAACCACAAGCAAGACAAACCCTACAGCAAAACCTATCCACTGAGCCGACAGCGTGCCTGTTGCGACACCTTCGATTTTCCATCCCGCCACAAATACAAGGCTAAGGCTGACAATGATATTCACCACATTTGTAGTAATCGCCACCCACATCTGCGCTTTTGAGTTCTGCATACCGAGAAACCAACCTGACAAGGCGTATGTCATCAGTACAGCCGGAGCGCCCCAAATGCAGATATTGAAATACCGGGAGGCGAGAGACAGTGTATCATCGTCAGCGTCCATAAACGCAAGTATTGTTTTTCCGAGAGGCTGACTCAATATGATTAACAAAACACCAACCGAAAGCCCTACAGCAAGGCTTCTGAAGAGCAACAAGTCAAGCCTTCGCTTATCGCCGGCGCCGTAGGCCTGTGCAGTGAATCCCGTAGTGCCCATGCGCAGGAAATTGAATAGCCAATAGAGCATGTTGAACATCGCTCCTCCTACCGCAATGGCACCGATATATAAAGCAGCGCCGATATGGCCTGTTACGGCCACATCGACGATACCTAAGAGTGGTGTGGTAATGTTGCTTACGATAGCCGGAAGAGCTATAGCAAGGATTTCACCACGATGTTTCATTTTCCTTTACGCGACGCTATATAGAGGAATGCTATAAGGGCTGCGTATGCTACAAGTCCGAGAATCTGGGGTGTAAACTCGCCGCCGTTGCTTGGCACCGGCATGCCACAGAATATTGTTATCGCAGCAAATACGCCGAAGAGAGCACCACCGGCGATAAGACCGGAAGCAATAAGTGTACCGCGGTCGCTGCGGGCCTTGCATATAGCAGGGTCTTTAGAGCTGCGGCCTACAAACCAAGAAATCAAACCACCTACGAGCATAGGGGTATTGAGCTGGAGGGGCAGGAACATACCGAGGCAGAAAGCAAGCGCCGGCACTCCGAGCCAATTGAGAATCAAAGCGAGGATAGCACCTACAATATAGAGCATCCAAGGGGTCGAGCCACCCATCATCATAGGCTCGATAACCTTTGCCATAGCATTGGCCTGAGGAGCCGCCATAGCGTCGGGGCCGGTGAAGCCATAGACGTTATTGAGCATAAGCATGACACCACCTACTGTCGCAGCCGAAACGAGTGTTCCGAGGAATTTCCATGTTTCTTGTTTCTTCGGGGTCGAACCAAGCCAATAGCCAATCTTCAGGTCGGTGACAAAGCCGCCGGCCATCGACAACGCCGTGCAGACAACACCGCCAAGAACCATAGCTGCCACAATGCCGCTTGTGCCATTAAGACCGATTGCAACAAAGACACCTGAAGCAATGATAAGTGTCATCAGTGTCATTCCGCTCACGGGATTTGATCCGACAATCGCAATGGCATTTGCCGCTACGGTTGTGAAGAGGAATGCGATTATCGTCACCACAAGCCATGCAATAAGAGCCTGCCAGAAAGTATGGATTACGCCGAACCAGAAGAACAGGAATACACCGACCAATGCGATAGCTGTGAAATATGCTATGTGCTTCATCGAGATATCTGTCTGCCAACGGATAGTCTTCGCACCTGTCTGCTGACCTTTGAGCTCGCGTGCAGCAAGGCCTACGGCCTGACCGATGATACTGCGCGATTTTACTATACCGATGATACCTGCCATGGCAATGCCACCGATACCGATCATGCGTGCATATTCGGCAAAAATCTGCTGCGGCGACATGGCCACGATTTCCTCGGCACCGTATGTGCCCATCAAAGGTATGATAAACCACCAAACGAAAATTGAGCCGGCGAATATCACGAAAGCATATTTCAGGCCTACGATATATCCAAGTCCGAGCACGGCTGCTCCGGTGTTGCAGGAGAATACAAATTTGAATTTGTCGGCCAAAGCTTGTCCCCAAGAGTATGCCGTCGTCGTGACAACCTCACTCCAGAATCCGAACGTGGCAACGATATAATCATATATACCACCTACGAGCGAGGCTACAAGCAGAAGGCCGGCCTGGCTATCAGAACCCTTACCGACATTCTGACCGCTTATGAGCACCTGCGTAGTCGCTGTCGCTTCAGGGAAAGGATACTTTCCGTGCATATCTTTCACGAAATATTTACGGAAAGGAATGAAAAACAATATGCCGAGTACACCGCCGAAGAGTGAGCTCAAGAATATCTCAAAGAAATTCACAGTAATCTCAGGATGAGTTTCCTGAAGGATGTAGAGAGCCGGCAATGTAAAGATAGTACCGGCAACGATAACACCTGAGCAAGCTCCGATTGACTGTATGATCACATTTTGGCCGAGAGGATTGTTTTTCTTGAGTCTGGCAGAAAGACCTACTGCAATTATCGCAATAGGAATCGCAGCCTCAAATACCTGTCCGACCTTAAGGCCAAGATATGCAGCCGCAGCACTGAAGATAACGGCCAACAACAAGCCCATGCCAACAGAATAAGGTGTCGCCTCGGCATAGTCGCGTGCCGGGTGCATGACGGGGCGATAGTGCTCGTCGGCTCCAAGCTCCGTGAACGCGTTTTCAGGGAGGTCGATAGGGTCGACGTCCGCCGCCGGGATGTCCGGTGTGGTGATGTTCTGTTTCATATTATTTACACTATGTTATTTACTTCTGAGGTATCTTGAGTTTCTGACCAGACTGGATATTGTCGCCGGCCATGTTGTTGGCACGCTTGATGGCAGCCACCGTCACACCATATTTCTTGGCAATCTTGCTCAGGTTATCGCCACGACGGACGGTATGGGTCACCGTCTTGGGCTTGGCTGGAGCGGCTTTCTTTGTCTCTGTTTTCTTGGGAGTGGACGGCTGTGTGACTTTTTTCGCTGCCTTCGTTTCTTCTTGCTGAACTGCCGGTGTGGCAAAAGCATTGGCTACATCACTCACCTCGGCGACAGAATCGTTGGGAGCCGAGGGGATACTGTCATTGGGAACAACTGAAACAGTAATTGTGTCGGCCGGAGATATCGGGCTTGCCGGCGCAACAGTTTCGGGTTCGGGAGCCGGTTTGTATTTGCGCTCCACGGTCACAATCTTGAGCTTCTGTCCGCGTTTTACGCTTTTACCTACCTTGTTGTATTTTTTAATCTGTGCGATTGTTATGCCGTATTTATTTGCAATCTTTGTAAGCGTCTCGCCACGGGCTACAGTATGGTATTTCACCACTTCCTCATCGTAGTACTCACCCTTGGCGTCGCGGCCTGTAGAAGCTCCTGACGCCGGCTCTACATATCCTCGCCGTGCATAATTCTTGGCATTATGATTCACAATAGAATCCTCATTGGCAACGTATGCCAATGTCTGCAACGACGGCAACACAAGCGAATAAGGTTTAATATCGCCCGGAATGATATCTTTTCGGAACTGTGGGTTAAGTGCGCGCACCTCTTCAATCGGAATATCGAGTACATCACAGATCTGATTGAAATGAACACGGCGCGACACATGCACCGTATCCACTACTATCGGTTTACGGGCAAGAGCAGGAGAGATGTTGTGCTCTTTATGATAGTTCATTATATAATTGGCAGCTATAAAAGCAGGCACATAACCGCGGGTCTCGGCAGGCAGGAAAGGATATATTTCCCAGAAATCCTTCTTGCCGCCACCTGCACGGCGAAGTGCTTTATTCACATTGCCCGGACCGCAGTTGTAGGCCGCAATTGCCAGCGACCAGTCATCGTAGGTGGCATATAGCTGTTTGAGATAGCGTGCGGCCGCGTCAGAGGCAAGATAGGGGTCGCGGCGCTGATCCACGAGGCTGTTGACCTCGAGTCCCTGCCCGGTAGCAGTCGCAGGCATGAACTGCCAAAGGCCGGCAGCCCCGGCGCGCGACACCGCATTGGGCACCAACGCTGATTCTATCACGGGTAGATACCTCAGTTCGTTCGGCATGCCATGTCGCTCGAGAGCGTCCTCAAAGATAGGCATATAGTAAAGACTCAGGCCGAGCATATTCTCCACAAGCTGACGCTTGCGGTTGGCGTAGAAATAAATCATGTTGCGCACCGGGCCATTGAGCGGCATTTCGATTATCGACGGCAATTTGCTCAGACGCTCAATCAGCACATCGTCAGAAACCTGTTCCTGAGGCCGGCTGTCGGCTTCATAGTCAAGCACAGTGTAGTTTTTCAGATACCAGTCTTCAAGCATGGCCTTGGTATCTGTCTCAAAGCTTTCCGGCTCGATAGCAGCCGGGATTTTAAGGGATTCCGACACATCGCGCACCGACTGTGCATTTAAAGCAGAGCCGGCGAAAGAGGCGACGCACCCCAAAAACAATATCTTATATAGCGATTTCATAGTCATGAAAGATTAGAAGTTAAAAGCCCACACGAGGCCGACCGAGGGTTTTGCCCCTCGTCCGTCCTGAAAAATAGCCGGGCTCACATCCATCGACAAATCGGGAGATATGTCAAAATGCGAGAGCGACGCGTCGACGTATGCGTCGACCATCGCCACAAGATAGACACCCACCATGCAGATTATGCACAAGTCACGGTTTCGCCGATAGAAATTTTTTCTCGACTGCAGGATATTTGTAAGCCAAGTACGGTCGAGATCGCTCTCCTGCGTAGTCGGCGGGAAGAAATTCATATATGAGTTTGTAGACGGGTCATTATCCATGATATCACGGTAAGCACGGGTATAATCGTTGAGCATTCCGTTGTTCCACGTCGTTGCATATCCAAGACCCATGTAGGCTCCTATCACAATAGGCAACTTCCAATAACGACGGTTATAGAGTTGCCCGAGGCCGGGAAAGAGAGCCGACATCCACACCGCTCGCGTAGGATCAGGATTGAATTCCGTCTCGCGAGGTTCCCAACGGTCGTATGGCGACTCGTCGAGCATAGCTGCAATGCTGTCAGGTAGCTCATCGCTCACGAGCGCCTCGCCGAGTTGCACCCGTACTTCCACAGGGGCGTCGGCAATTGTGTCGGTGGTATTATGCTGTTTTTTCACCGGCATACGGGGGTCTGCCCCAAAAGCAGCGGAGGCTGCCAGTAAAAATACGGCAGCCAATGTCATTCTCCGAAAAGCGACAACTATGCTGTTATTCATTTTTCAGAGAATCAAAAAGCGTGATCAAGCGTTCAAGCTCGCTTTCATCCTTAAATTGGAATGTGATTCTACCGCGCCCTTGCTTATCGCACGCAAACTGGACAGGCGTACGGAAGACCGATGAAAGATGACGTTTGAGCACATCGTAATCACCGGCGTTCATACTCGGCTGGCGTGCCAGCTTGGCCTCGGCAGCCCCGTTTTCGTATTGCTTGGCAAGCTCTTCAACTTTTCTCACAGAGAGCCCCTGCTTGAGAATCTCGTTATACAACTTAAGCTGCAAAGCCGGGTCAGATATGGTAAGCAAAGCACGGGCATGACCCATATCCACGAGTTTGTCGCGAAGTCCCAACTGTACTTCTGCCGGCAGACGAAGCAGACGCAAGAAATTGGCAACCGTAGCGCGTTTCTTGCCAATCCGCTTGCTCAACTCTTCCTGCGTGAGCTGATATTGGTCAATGAGCTTGCGGAATGTGAGCGCGATTTCTATCGCATTTAGATCCTCACGCTGAATATTTTCTATCAGCGCCATTTCGGTAAGCTCAAGGTCGTTGGCAGTGCGGATATATGCAGGCACAGATGTCAGGCCGGCCATGAGCGCAGCCCTGTAGCGACGCTCTCCGGCGATTATCTGGTAGGTGTCGGCTCCGGTCTTTCGCAGCGACAAAGGCTGTATGATACCGAGTTGGCGAACGGAAGCCGCCAACTCCTCAAGAGCCACGTCATCAAAAAGTTTTCGTGGCTGATCGGGATTTGGAGAGATGGAGTCGAGAGGAATATCGTTGATTGCCGACGTACCGCGCGCAGGCACATCATCCATAGGGATGAGGCTGTCGAGACCGCGGCCGAGGGCACTTCGTTTTATTGCCATATCTGACGGGGTTATTAGCTGCGTATCTTATGACGCTTCGTACATTTTGAAATAAGCTCCTTGGCAAGCTGGATATGGCTTGTCGCACCACGGCTCTCCGAATCATAAAGCAGAGCCGGCAGACCATGGCTCGGAGCCTCGCTCAGACGGATATTGCGCGGAATTACAGTGTTGAACACCATATCCGCGAAATGCCCCTTGAGTTCTTCATATATCTGGTTGGCCAGACGAAGGCGCGCATCGTACATCGTAAGCAGGAAACCTTCGATTTCGAGCTCAGGGTTGAGCCTTGATTTGATAATGCGTATTGTATTGAGGAGCTTGCTGATTCCCTCCAGAGCGAAATACTCCGCCTGCACAGGTATTATCACCGAGTCAGCGGCAGTGAGCGCGTTGACTGTGATCAGACCCAACGATGGAGAGCAGTCGATAATGATGAAATCATATTTTTCCTTTACCGGCGAGAGAAGGCGCGCAAGCACACGCTCACGGTCGGGTTTGGAGATAAGCTCGATTTCGGCGCCGGCAAGGTCTATGCGCGAGCCGACGAGGAAAAGACCGTCCATACACGTAGGCACTTCGGAACCATCGAGTGGATATCCGTCGACCATACATTCGTAGATTGATGAGCTCATCGAGCGAGGATCGATGCCATAACCTGAAGTGGCATTGGCCTGAGGGTCGGCGTCGATGATAAGAACCTTCTTACCCTCGGCGGCCAATGAGGCGGCCAGATTTATGGTAGTCGTTGTCTTGCCAACGCCTCCTTTTTGGTTAGCTATCGCTATGATTTTTCCCATAGTTATACTATTGTGAGAGATTTGAATGCAAAGTAACAAAGAATATGTGAAACAAAAAAATTTTGTTCCACGAAAATCACTTTTATGTTGATAATACAACTTTTATGTTGATAACTTCGTCCCCGTTTTTATCTCTCGGAAATTAGCAGTAATTTTGCACCATGGAAATAAAAGCAATATTTTTCGATATAGACGGCACGCTGGTGCCTTTTGGCGACCATAGACCGCCCCAAGAAGTGATCGAGGCCATCACTGCCCTGAGGGCCCGCGGAATAAAAGTATTTGTGGCCACCGGACGCCACGCCGTATGGATCGACAATCTCGACGGCATTGAATTCGACGGCTTCGTAACCGCAAACGGCAGCATGTGCGTAGAGTCTGACCGAACGACTGTGACATATTCACACCCTATCGCCCATGAAGACGTAGAACGGCTCATGAACGCCAAGGCAGATCTCGACCTCGAGTTCTGTCTCGTAGCCGAAGATGGCGAGAATATATTAACCGGTATCAACAAAAATGTAAAGGATGTTTGCAGCCTCATCAACATCCCTCCTATCCCGGTCAGGCCGATAGAAAGTATCTGCCACAAACCGATAGTGCAGATGATGGCTTTCGGAGAGCCCGAGAAATGGAGCTCTCCACTACTCTACTCAGATGTGCTGAAGAGCTGCAGTCCTACAAGCTGGAATCCATATTTCTGCGACATTATCCCCAAAGGCAGCAGCAAAAGCAAAGGCATAGCAAAAATGCTTGAGATTCATGGTATAAGCAGAGACAACACCATGGCCTTCGGCGACGGCGACAATGATATCACAATGCTGGAGTATTGCAATGTCGGCGTCGCCATGGGCAACGGCTCTGAAACAGTCAAGGCTGCCGCCGATTACATCACCGACGACTGCCGCGACCATGGCATAATAAACGCCCTCACCCACTTCGGGATCTTATAAATTTTATCAGCCCGAGGCAAACCGCCTCGGGCTTTTGTTTGTTATGGTAGTATAAAGTATTTACTCTCAACGTTTGCAACTAAAAAACTACTACTATGGCAACGAACGACAACAACCGGCCAACCGATACCGGTAAAAAGAGCCTCAAGGCCAGCCCGGAGCAGGCTAAGCTCAATCCGCACCATGAAGCGGGCAGGCTGCGCGCACACACCGACGAAGACGATGTTGTTGTGCCCGCAGTAACCGCCGATGTCGATGAAACTCCTAAATTCATACGTTATGGAGCCGCTGTGCTCCTCGGCCTCGCTTTCGGTGTGGGCTGCTATATATGGGTAGATGGAGTGCCTTCGGCTCCACAGCGTCCACGAGGTGTGAAAGCCGCTCCCACTGAGCAGTATTTCACTCAGGCAGGACTATACGACAACAGCAAACTTTCCGGCACTATTCCCGATCCGTTTGTTTCTCCTTTCGAGCCAACTCTTGAGATGGCTTCCGACAATGCCGCAGAAGTGGCAACCGATGTCAACACGACAAGCCCGACGACAGCGGCTACCGAGTATGTGGCTGTAAATCCTGTTGGCTCCAAGCTGATCTATCTGTTCAAATACGATTCTACCAACGTGCCGGAGAATCCTCAGCTCACCCAGATGGCACGCGTAGCCAAAGACAAGGGGCTGACTCTTGATGTTCGCGCTTATACCGACGAACACGGACGCGCAGCCTACAACCAGCGTTTGAGCGAGCGCCGCGCAAGGGCAATCGGCGATTATCTGATAGCCCATGGCGTACCGGCCTCTAAAGTTTCTGTCCACGGCATGGGCCCGACACATGCCTACGCCAACGACGCACAAGACCGACGTGCCGAGGTAGTAGTGGTGCAACCGTAGCACTACCGTCCCATCATTATATAGTCAATCGCCGCAGAGGAGCGCACCCCTGCGGCGATTGTATTTTTTTACAACTCAATAAACTACTTTATCGAATTAAGAAATTCGGCACGCAAAGCCGGATCGGAGAAGACTCCGTTATAGTGCATTGTTGTGGTTGACGAGTGCTGTTTCTCAACTCCTCTCATCTTCATGCACAAATGCTCTCCCGAGCACACCACTATCACACCCTTGGCTCCTGTAAGACGACTGACAGCGTCGGCTATTTGGGCTGTGAAGCGTTCCTGCACCTGCAGGCGGCGTGCATATACATCGACTACACGGGCAAGCTTGCTTAACCCGACAATTTTACCGTCGGGAATATAGCCGATCGACACCTTACCGAAGAATGGAAGCACATGGTGCTCGCACAGCGAATAGAACTCAATGTCATTGACCGCCACAATCTGCGAGCCTTCATGCTCAAAGAGAGCTTCACCTACAACCTCATCCACGTTCTGGCGATAGCCTTTGGTAAGAAACCACAAAGCCTTGGCAGCACGCATGGGAGTACGCACAAGGCCCTCCCTGGCGGTATCTTCGCCCAAGAGGCTTATTATGCTATCGATGTGCGAGGCTATCGCCTCTATACGTTGTTGATCGCTGAGCTGATCCATTACTCGTAAGTATTAATTTTATCGCGCACTATGCGCATGTAGGCAGCCATAGAGGGAAAAGCGTGGCGCAATTCAGCCATGGCAGCTTCGGCCTCGGCACGTGTGCGGAAATCGCCAACTTTGACTCGCCAATAAGGCGAGTTGAACATGATATACGACCTCATGCCCGGAAATGCTGCTTTTACCTGAGCATGACGCGCTTCCGCTTGGCCGCGGGCAGTGCGGGGATTGTTATCGTCGAAAATCTGCACACGGTAGCCCGTACGGGTTGTAGCATGTGTACTTCCCGAAGCCGACGTTTCCACATGATCGGCAGCTTCCACGGCGTTTGTCTGTTCAGGAGCCGGAGACTTGAGGAGCTTATCCAAGGCTGCCGGCTGGTCTATTGTAATATTGCCGGAGGCGTTGATATGCTGCACAATGCCGGTTTCCCGGGCTGTCGCACCTGCGAATGTCAAGGCAATCGACAGAACTAAGCTTGTGAGTTTCGACATAATATAAGAATAGCCAAACTTGCTCCTGTCGTTTCACAGAAGCAAGCTTGGATATGAAGGCTTGTTATTAGAAAGCGTTTACAATGCCCATGAAGTCAGCGCATTTGAGAGCTGCGCCACCGATAAGGCCACCGTCGATATCAGGTTTGGCGAAGAGCTCTGCAGCGTTAGAGGGCTTGCAGCTGCCGCCATAGAGAATCGAGGTGTTTTCTGCTACTTCAGCACCATATTTGCCGGCGATAACGCTGCGGATCCATGCGTGCATGTCCTCGGCCTGCTCGGGAGTAGCGGTTTTGCCGGTGCCGATAGCCCACACGGGTTCGTAAGCAAGAACGATTTTACCGAAATCTTCGGCGCTGAGGTTGAAGAGGCCTTCTTCTACCTGACGACGTACAACTTCGTTGAATGTGCCGTCTTCACGCTCTGAAAGAACTTCACCAATGCAGAAAATAGGAGTAAGACCGTTTTCAAGGGCAAGAGCCACTTTCTCACGAAGGGTCTCTGCAGTCTCGCCATAGTACTGACGACGCTCGCTGTGACCGAGGATCACATATTTTGCTGTGGTAGAGGCCACCATAGGAGCTGAAACCTCACCGGTATAGGCACCGGATTTGTGGTCGGCGCAGTTCTCGGCACCAAGACCGAGGCGGGTCTGGTCGATAACGGCTGCCACGGGGCACAGATGGGTGAAGGGTACGCAGATCACTACATCACATTTGGGGGTAGCGGCTGCAAGTGCTTCGTTTACTTCTTTGGCAAGAGCGACACCTTCGGGTACGGTGGTGTTCATTTTCCAGTTGCCGGCAACGATATTCTTTCTCATTGTTATAGTGTATAATTTGAATTTTTGCCTTTAGCGGCTACAAAATTAGCGAGAATTTTGCAGTCGGCCAAATATCGGGGCAAAAAACTACCATCCGCCGCCGAGGGTTTTATAAAGATTGATAAGAGCGAGATACTCGTCGCGGACGGCATTGCTAAGCCCTACCTGCGCCTCGAAATATCGGCGCTGGGCGTCAAGTACATCGATATAGTTGATCACGCCCATGCTATATTGCATATATGCCAGCTGCGCATATTTGCGGGCGGCGTCAAGAAGCTCGCGGCGGCGCTCGGTGGTCTGCTTGATGAGGCGGAAAGTGATTGTGGCGTTCGACACTTCTTCAAATGCCGTGAGCACTTTCTGCTCATACTTCAGGCGGCTCTGCTCGTAGGCTGCTATCGACGCCTTATACTTGCGTTTGTTGCGGCCGAAGTCAAGTATTGTGCCGGTAATCTGTCCCAGAACGTATGTAAAGGGCGATTTGAAAAAGCCGGCAAGCTCATTGTTTTCCCATCCACCCACAAGGTCGATACGCAGACGAGGGAAACGGTCGGCATAAGTCACGCCAACATTTGCAAGCGATGAAGCAAGGGCTGCCTCGGCCGAGCGAAGGTCGGGGCGCCGCTGAAGCAAGGTCGAGGGCAGGCCCACCGGAAATTCCTGACGGATTGGCTCGTTGAGCGACAGGGTGCCCCGCGATATTTCCTGACCGGGATAGCGGCCCAACAATAGCGAGATGGCATTTTTCTGTACTTCTATCTGACGTTCGAGCCCCGGGATGAGAGCTGCTGTCGACGCATACTCCACCTGTGCCTGCTGATAGACTGTCTCAGGGGTCAGACCGCCTTCAAAGCGCAATTTGGCCTTGTTGAGATTCTCCTCGCGGGTAAAGAGTGTGCGGCGCACGATGGCAAGCTCATTGTCAAGCGCAAGCAGACGCACGTATGCTCCGGCAATCTCGGATATCAGCGTTATCTGCATTGCTCTTTGATCTTCGACACTCGCTATATATTGGGCCTCGCTCTTGCGGCGCGACCATTTCAGGCCGCCCCATAAATCCACTTCCCAACTCAGACGTGCCTTCAGACTGAACTCCGGGTCTTCTACATGAGCCTCGTTATGGTAATCGTTTGTCTCATGATCAGCAAGGACGAGGCCGCTGAGGGTCGGGGCATAATTGAGTTTGTCTACACCATAAAGCTGGCGCATCTGCTCTACCCTCGCTGCCGCGGCAAGGAAATCGCGGTTGTTGTCAAGGGCTTCGCGGATAAGAGCCACCATGGTGGAATCGCTGTAGAACTCCCACCATTTCATATCGGCCATCGTTGCTGTATCGGTTGCATTTCCGGCAAGCGACACGGGAAGATTGAGCTGAGGCTCCGTGCAATTCTTTACGCCTGAGCATGAAGCGAAAATCATGCCGGCGATGATATATATGAGTATGCGGATTTTCATTTTTTCGAGAGTTTTTTCTTTGCCTTATCTATCAGAACAAAGAAGAATGGCACAAATACAATACCTACTGTAATGGCAACGAGCATACCGAAGAACACACCCGTGCCGATATCGCGTCGGGCAGCCGAGCCGGGGCCGGTGGCGAAAACGAGAGGCAGAAGACCGAGCATAAATGCCAGCGATGTCATCACAAGCGGACGGAAACGCAGGCGGGCTGCTGTCAAGGCGCCATGCACGGCGTCGGCACCCTTGTCGACTTCTTCTTTTGCAAATTCCACGATGAGAATAGCGTTTTTGGCTACAAGACCTACAAGCATTACAAGGCCAATCTGGAAATAAATATTGTTTTCGAGGCCGCAGGCTATAATGCCGAGGTAAGCTCCGACACCGGCTACGGGCAAGGACAATATAACAGCCAGAGGCACTGTCCAGCTCTCATACAAGGCTGCGAGGAAGAGGAAGACAAAGAGGAACGCAAGTCCGAGCACGGCTGCGGTATTGCCCGAATTATGCTTCTGCTGATAAGAAAGGCCCGACCATTCCACGCCTATATCCTCAGGCAAATGCTCGCGTACAAGCTGCTCAAGCTTAGCCATAGCCTCGCCTGTACTGTAGCCGCTGCCGTCCTCGCCCGATACTGTGGCGGAGTTGAACATATTGAAGCGTTTCACCGAGCCCGGACCCGATGTATACCGGCTCGTGCCAAGCGACGCAATCGGCACCATATTACCCTGCGAGCTTCTCACAAAGTAGAGATTCAGATCGCCGCGCGACTGGCGGTAGGGAGCCTCGGCCTGTATATACACACGGTAGATACGGTTGAACATATTGAAATCGTTGACATATACCGAACCGGTAAACGCTTTCATTGTCGAGAAGATATCGCTCATCGGTATTCCCTGAAGCTGGGCCTTGTCGCGGTCAACATCAAAGAAAAGCTGAGGTATATCGGTCTGCAGCGATGTCGACAGACCGGCAAACTCCGGGCATTGGTCGGCATAATAGCGCAAGGTATCCACAGCGTTGGCAAGGTCTGCGTATGTGGCGTTGCCGCGTGCCTCAAGCACCATCTCGAATCCACCCGACGTACCCAGACCCGGGATAATGGCCGGAGTGAAGAAATATGCCTTTGCCTCAGGATATTGAGCCAGCTCCGCCGACACGCGCTCGCGCAGTTCGGCAAGACTGTTGTTGCCGCGCTCGTCGGCAGGTTTCAATATTACCGTAAGCTGGGCATGAGCCTGATTTGTGCCCATTCGCGGCGATGAACCGGTGACATTGAGCACATACTCCACATCCTTGTCGGCGAGGAGGAAATCCATTGCCCGCTCTGTAATCTCACGTGTGCGCTCAATCGTAGCGCCCTCAGGCAGCTCAAGTTCTACAGTGAAATAGCCTTGGTCTTCAGGCGACATGAAACTGGTCGGTACAAGACGGTTACAAACAAAGATTATCACAATCGCCATGCCGAAGGCCGCGAGCATGCGCTTGGGATTGGCAATCGACCGGCCCACCATACGGCAATAGAAATGATTGCCCCGCATGAGCCAGTAGTTTATCAGACGGAAGAAGCGGCGTTTACGCGTATGCGTCTGCGGACGGAGCAGCTTGGCACACATCACCGGTGACAGCGTCAAGGCAACAACGGTCGAGATTATCACACTCACTGCAATGGTGATGGTAAACTGGCGATAGAGCTGTCCGGTGATACCGGGAAGGAAACTTACCGGCACAAACACGGCGCAAAGAACAAGCGACATGGCAATCAGCGCGCTTCCAAGGCCCTCCATCGCCCGCCGGGTTGCCTCTGTCGGACTTACATGCTCTCGCTCCATTATGCGGTCTACATTCTCCACCACCACAATCGCGTCATCGACAACGATACCGATAGCGAGGATAAGGCCGAGCAAGGTGAGCATGTTGAGCGAGAATCCGAATATGAGCATGACGCCGAATGTACCGATAAGCGAGATCGGCACAGCGATAACCGGAATGAGCGTTGCGCGCCAGTTCTGCAGTGAGAGGAACACTACAAGAATCACAAGCAACAATGCTTCGAAAAATGTGCGGTACACATGGTGTATCGATTCCGATATATATGTCGTCATATCGAAAGGAATCTCGTAGCGCAAGCCTTCGGGGAATCCTTTTGCAATCTCATCCATTGTCGCCTTTACCTGATCGGCCACATCCATGGCATTTGAGCCGGGAAGCATACCGATTTCAAGCACGGCAGCGTTGCCGCCGTTGATACCACTCTCGGTGCTGTAGCTCGAAGCTTCGAGGCTCACACGGGCTACATCCTTGAGGCGTATGATAGAGCCGTTTGCATTGGCTCTGATTACAATATCCTCGAATTCGGCCACACTTGAGAGTCGTCCGCGGGCAATGATAGGCACCGTCTTGTCGATACCCTCCATCGGTGCCTGGCCGAGTACACCGGCTGCCGACTCGCGGTTCTGGTCTTTGAGTGCATTCTGTATATCTTTTACGGTAAGACCCATGTCGGCAAGTTTGTCGGGCTGCACATATATCTGCATGGCATAATAGCGGCCACCGACATTGCGTATCGAGCCTACTCCCGGAACACGACGCAAGGGATCGAGCACATTGAGAGTGGCATAGTTGGAAAGGTATATCTCGTCGAACTTCGGGTCGGATGACAGAAGAGTTATGGTCATCAGTTTGTTGGCCGTTTCTTTTTCCACACTGATACCATTCTGCACAACCTCGGCCGGCAGACGGCTTTCAGCCTTTTTCACTCGGTTCTGCACATCAACAGCCGCAAGTTCGGGGTCAACATCGATATCAAAAGTGATAAGCGCTGAGAATCCGCCTGAGTTGGAGCTCGACGAACTCATATATATCATGCCGGGGGTGCCATTGAGCTCCTGCTCCAAAGGTGTAGCCACAGCTTGGGTCACGGTCATTGCGTCGGCACCGGGATATGAGGCGGTCACCTTCACTACCGGCGGCACAATCTGCGGATATTGGTCTACGGGAAGCATAGCCAGACCTATGCAACCCAAGATGGTGATCACTATCGATATTACGATAGAAAACACCGGATGGTCAAGGAAAAAGTTGCGTTTCATATAGTCTCGGCTTCAGTGGTTGATGTTGTGTCGGAAACGAGCACGGGGCGCACTTTCATGCCATGGCGCAATTTGTGCCAGCCTTCCACTACTATATTCTCATCTTTGTCAAGTCCACGCTCTACTATGATATCGTTGCCGATTTCAGGACCGGTCTCTACAAAGCGGCGCTCGACCACACTGTCGGGCTTCACGATATAGACGTATGCCGCTCCCTTTTCAATCTCTACAGCTTTATTGGGCACTTCTATAGCATTCGCACGCACATCCATCAACACCCGCACTTTGGTAAACTCACCCGGCAGAAGTGTATGATTGGGGTTAGGCATCTCCGCACGAACGGAGAATGTGCCCGTAGCCGGGTCTACAAGCGGCGAGGCGAAGTCAACAAGGCCACGGTAGGGATAAGGCGAACCATCGGCAAGCGTTACTGTGATATACGGATTCCATTCGCGCGAATCATCCTGCTGGCCGAGATTGACGTTGCGGTTTTTAAGAGAGAGGTAGTCAAGCGCAGTCAGGGAGAAGTCGACAAGGACAGTATCGCTCTTTACAACTGTTGCCAGCAACGATTTGCCGCCGGGGCCAACAAGTGTGCCGATATCAGCGCTGCGCTCTGATATATAGCCTGATATAGGACTGGAGACAGTGGTATAACTCAGCGTAAGCTCAGCTTGGGTAAGATCGGCCTGAGCCACTGAAAGTTCTGCTTTGGCACTCTCGGCTGCAGCCTCAGCATTGTCGAGGTCGAGCTGCGAGGCTGCATTCTGCTCGTAGAGCGGGCGGATACGGGCAAGGTCGCGGTCAGCTTTCTGCGACTGAGCACGGGCTTTGTTGAGCTGTGCGCGGGCTTTCTCAGCACGTGCGTTATATACTTTGCGGTCGATTACAAATAGAGTCTGACCTTTCTTTATATATGTGCCTTCTTCGAAATACATGTGCTCGAGATATCCCTCCACACGCGCACGTATCTCAACGAATTGCTGCGCACGTATGCGCCCTACATACTCTCCGTAGATATTAACATCTGCCTGATGTACGGGCTGAACCTCCACAACCGGCAATTGCGCGGGAGCGGCTTTCGGACGTAGTAAAAAGTATAATCCCACAGCCACGGCTGCGACAATAAGGACTATTATAACAATACTGATGAGTCTTTTTTTTCCTTGCATAATGTATGAATTATTCGATATACTATTTTATAACGAATAATTCGGCGTTTTAGTTTAAGCAGAGGTGAAAAGTGATATTAAACCGGTAAAATTAACATGGGAATATCGGTATGGAACAAAATTTTGTGGGCAAGGCCGGGATTGAAAAGGCGGCTGAAAGCATTGCGGTGACGGTTGGGCACCACTATAAGGTCATAGTTGTTCTTTTCCTGAAGAGCAAGGAATTCTTTCTCAACATCGCTCTGGCTCACAGGCACCGACAGAAAATGATACTGGCTGAAATTTTCGCGGCAATAGTCGCTCAGACGGCGAAGCGCCTTATCGGCCGAAGCGGCTGTAAACCGTCGGCGGTTCGGCATGTGCACTATAGTCACACTCGCCGACTCTGACCCGAACAGGCGATATAGAGCGTCCATGGCAAGGATATCATCTTGGTCAAGATTGCCCATGAAGAGAATATTCCGCGGGCGCAAATCTTCTATCTCCAATGGCTCGGGAACTGTGAGCACTGTAAAGCGGCCTTCGTCGAGCACCTCCGCGGTAACACTCCCTATCAACTCCCGGTCTTTCTTATCCGCACCCCGCGTACCCATCACTATAATATAAGGTGCTTTGTCTTTGGCATAGTTGACAATTGCGTCTTCAGGCACACCTTCAACCACTACCTGTTCGGCCTTTACAACGGGGATATGTCCCTTTTTCATCGCATTGCGCACACGCTCATAGAAATTATGCAGCAGCTTGCGGGCATTGACCACCATCTGCTCGCGCGCTCCGGTCTCTCCCACCTCGTATGTAAAACTGTCGGTAAACTGCACATTGCCGGCAATGTAAGGGTCGATATAACTGTAAAGAAACACCATCTTGCCCTTGATTGTATGTGCTAAGTTTGCCGCCACACAAGCAGCCTTGAATGAGTTCTCACTCAAGTCTACCGGCACAAGCACCGTATGCACTTTCGCGTCGGCGCCGGTAGGATGAAGAAACAATTCCTTATTCTCGATTATCCTTAAGGCCAGAGGCAAATCCGTTTCGGGTATACGCACCCTGACACCTGACGAGAAACCGGGCACTTCGAGATTGACATTATTGAGCTCCACGCTTATACCTTCGCTTTCGAGCAATGAGCGGAGTGCGAGCGCTTTTTCGTATGTATGGATTGCTACCGTGATAAATCGCATAAGGCAAGAATCTAAAAATTACAGCTTGTTTAATGACTGAAGTTTCGCAAGCTCCACTTCAGCCAGGCAAAAAAAGGATCTAAAGGTAAAAAGGCAAGATAATAGCTTTGTAATTGAGTAATATTTGAAAGGTAATATCTTGCCAGCCTTTGGCAATTGCCTTTTTAACCTTCTTTGCCTATTCAACTTAAGCTTGCGAAACTTGAATTGATAATATTACAAAAGGACGCGTCATGGCAAAACATGAGCGTCCTTTTTTGTGGGGTGAGGCGTGTGGCTTTTTTATTCAGCCTCCTGCGCCTGCAGGATTTCTACGGCCATATCGTAGATTGTGCTGTCGTCGAGAACCACTATACCACCATCGGGACCCGGCTCTATATGTACGCCGCAGTTTTTTCCGAAGTCGTAGTTGCTGCCACCGAAGTAGTTGCGAACGGTTTGTACTGTTGTATTGAGACGGTCGGCAATCTGATGCATCGATCCGTCGGGAAGACGGTCTTTGAGGCGACGGAGTTCGTTGAAGGTGATTGTTTTAGTCATATCTGTGGTCGCTTTAAGGTGAGTTAATATTCGGTTGTTTCTCTTTGAGTTTTAGGATGTGCTAAATTAACACCTATTTTTGGTATATGCAAACAATTTGGTAAAAATAAATTATGTTTTACAACATATTTATATCCGTTCTACATCCGAAGCTCTCAACCATGCCTTGGTTGAGTTGTTGATTTTCACGTTATACCACATCGGCGATACAGGGTCGTCGGGCGTAGGAACACTGTCTACAATCTCTACTGTAGTGCCTTCATGGATAGTCACTACCTTATCTGCCGAAGTGCGCGAAGCTCGTGGAGTAGACGAGAGCTGGGTGCTCGGCGAGATTACAACTGCAGTTTCATGCTCAGCCGCCTTTGCGGTCGCGTCGGAAGCTACAATCAGCGAATAGGCAAACAAGACAAGAAGCACCAAGCCGCCGAAGAAACCGGTCTTGCGGAGTGCGACATTCGTCGAAAAGATATACAATGCCACCGCACCCATGAGCAACACGAATATCGCGAAGGCCATCCAAGCCCATCCGTTGGCAGTCATGCCGCAGATTATGGAGTTGTGCACTTTTGCCAGAAATGCAGTGTCATCTTCCGGGCGGTCTTGTATACGGCTGCGCACAAACTCAAGATTAGTGCGGGCGTCCTCGTCGGTAGGATCGAGCCTGAGAGCCCGCTCATAGTTGACGACAGCCATACCAAGCTTGTCGCTGCGGTAGTATGCGTTGCCGAGGTTGTAGTATATCTCACTGGACCGTCCTTCCTCCGCCAGACTCTTATTGTAGAGCTCGATGGCAAGGCGGTAGTCTTCGGCATTATAAGCCGAGTCGGCCTGTTGGCCTATGCTCATGGCGTACACAGAGGCTACGCTCGCAAGCATGATAATAAATGTCAGAATCTTTTTCATCGTCGGGCCACATTTTCGATGTTATTGATAGCCGTAGTGGCGGCCTGATAAATCTCTGCCATATCGGCGTCGCTGTTGGGCGTGAACCGCGCCATCTCGCAGTGGTCAAGCACCGACACCACGCCGTCGATCTGTTCTTGTCCGAGACCGTAATCTGATAGCTTGGCCGATATATTCTCGCGGGTCAGCTGTGAGGCCGGTATCGAAAGTTTATCCGACATATAGCCCCACAAGGCAGCCGATACCGATTCATAGAACTTGTCATTTTCATGATGATCCATGAAATTGCGGGCTGCTTTCAGACGTTTGGTTGCCACGCGCGAGGCTTTGGCCAGACGGCGTCCGGTGACATCAGCCTGCAGGCGGATGTAGCGGCGGTAAACGATAATCAGACCAATCAGGATAAGCGCTACTATTACGTATGCAAGCCAGTAATATGTCTTTTGGAAAGTATAGTCGATCTCATGAGTCTGCTTCTCAGCCTTGACCGGTTTGATATGTAGGATATCATCAATAGCCTCGTCAATTGTAGTCTGCTGTGTGACCGGAGCTGAATTATTACCACGCAATACACGTATCGGCGTATCGGCTACGTCGATTGTCTTGTAGCTCTTGCTGTCAAGGTCAAAATATACGAAAGGAGTTCCTTCAATCGTAAAGTTTCCTACTTCCTGAGGCACAAAAGTAATGTCGGTGCGGAAAGTGCCGCTCATATTTGTGCCGCCCACAACCTGAGCTTGGATATCGGTCTTGGGAGTATAAGCGTCTATACCTGCCGGGAATTGTATTGTCGGCTCAGAAAGGAACTTGATATTGCCGCGACCTTTAACTATATATGAATATACCGCGGCTTCGTTTGTACGGAGCAATTCAGGCTCAAGTGTTGTCTCGACACTGAATGAACCCACGGCTCCGGTGAAACCTGCCGGTTTAGGCTCGGGCAAGGCATTAACCTGAAGCGTGGCTGCATTCGACGAAGTCGTCACCTGACGCTCTACAGGGCGCTGTGTGCGGAAGAAACCCATATTGACAGCCTCATACTGCACTATTGTCACATCATACTTGCCGGAGTTTACGCTCAGTTTGCCTGCACGCTGGGGATAGAGGAGAAGGCGTTTGAGCACGGCCGTATGATAGTTCTGTCCATTATAGTGCTCCATCTGCACCTCAAGGTCTACCGGGAGCTCTTCGGTGAGGAAGCCTTCGAATGCAGGCTGAGTTGTCACCATGAATGATGAAATATCATATTTGGTGTAGACCTTGATGGTCGCTACAACGGGTTCCTGCTCATATACGCTTGACTTTGAGAAAGAGACGCGCACGATAAGGTCGTTGGCCGAAATCTGCTGTGGCGACTGCGATGATACATCATCGGCATGTACGTCGCGCGATTGACCGGGGGCTCCCGACTGCTGTTGGCTGCGGTCGGGCGGCAGGATACGGAATGTCGCCGGACGCGAGCTCAGTGTCTTGCCCTCACAGTTTACAGAAAGCGCAGGCACCTGCACCTCTCCGGCTTTCTCTGCCCGGTAGGTGAAAGTATAGTCGACTGAGTATGTCGACGACATGCGGCCATTGATTATCTCCGTACTCTGCATTGTAGAGGTAGAAGGTCCGAAAAGGAGCTTGCACCCGGGCAGTTCGGGCGCCTGAGGAGGATTGGCCTCACCATCGGTAAGCCTGAATGTCAGGGCGAAATTCCGGCCTTCAACCACATTTCGGGGCTGAATGAGCTGGAATGACGCGGCAGAGGCGGCTATAGCCACCAGCAAAAAGGCAAAATATAGTATGAAACGTCGTTGTAGCATATCGTATTCCTTTCTACCAAGGTTTATCTGTCTGTGGACGGCCACCGGCTGGCTGCTCTTCTTCCTTCACCTTGCGGCGGGTGGCGTTCTCTTTATTTTGCATTGACTGCAGAATCTGTTGGGCAGATTGGGTCATCGGCTGCTCCTGAGGTTGTTGCTGTTGTTGCTGCTGTTGATCTTGTTGCTGCTCCTGTTGTTGCTGTTCTTGTTGCTGTTGCTGCTGATCCTGCTGTTGATCTTGCTGGTCTTGATTCTGCTGGTCTTGGTTCTGTTCCTGCTCCTGCTTTTTGAGCTGTGCAAGGCGTAGGTTCTCGCGTGCCTGCTGATTGTCGGGGTTCAGGCGCAGCGAACTTTTGTAAAGCTCGATACTCTGATCATATTGCTCGTCGTTGAACGACATGTTGCCAAGATTGTAAAACGACTTTTCAGCAATCTCTTTATCATATTTCTTAGCGTCGTCGATAAGCGACTGAAATATCTGAGCGGCCTCGGCACGTGGGTCGTTGGCCGTACCTTTGTTGTCGTCGCTCTGCAATTGCAGTAACGCCACAGCTTTGTTATAGCGTCCGCGTATCGAGCCCTCGTTGACCTGAAGAGCCTTGTCGTATGCTTCGAGAGCCTGATGATACTGTTCTTTCTCAAAGAGGGCGTTGCCGCGGCGGATAGCATTGCGCTCATCCTTATATGACTCCGAGGGGGTATTGTATTTGCTCTGCACCTTTGGCTTGGCCTGCTCTGTCGGTGCAGGTGCAGTTGCTGTAGTATCGGGCATGGCCATCTGAGCCGACGCTGAGGCGGCTGTCACAAGTGCAAGTAGAAAAATATAATTCTTTTTCATAGCCATATCTCCTTATTTCTTACGGGTAAAGAAGTTCACACCCTTGAGCCAGCTTATCTTTCGCTCCACAACGAAATAGTCGATGAGCAGGAAGAGGAAGGCAAGGAAAGCAAAGGTGGGAAATTGCTCTGCACCTGCTGTATAGTTGACGCTGCTGAACTCTGATTTCTGCAGCTTGTCAAGCTGGGTCTCAAGATCACTCAAAGCCGAAGGCGAGGCACCGTTGACATAAACGCCGTCGCCGGCCTTGGCAATATCCTTTGCAAGCTCTTCATTGAGCTTTGTCACCACCGGACGGCCTTCGCCATCGGTAAAGCCGGGCAATACGGCGCCCTGAGCGGTACCAAGACCGATCACATCAATCTGTATACCGTTCTCAGCTGCGAGCTTGGCGGTCTTTATCGCCTCGCCTTCATGGTCTTCGGCGTCGGTGATAAGTATTATAGCCTTGTGCATATCCTCGGCGGGAGAAAAACCGTTCATAGCCATTTTGATGGCACTTGAGATATCTGTGCCCTGATAGGTAATCATCGAGGGCGAGAGCTCATTGAGATACATCTTGGCGGTATAGAAATCGCCTGTAAGCGGCAGCTGCATTTTCGAGTTGCCGGCAAAAACTATCAGACCTACTTTGTCATTGTCGAGCTTGTCGACAAGTTTTTCAAGCAGCAGGCGGGCGCGGTCGATACGGGGAATACCGTCGGGGCGGTCGCTCGACGACGCCATCATCGAGTTGGAAACGTCGAAAGCTATCATGACTTCAATACCTGCTGTGGTCTCGTTTTTCTCTGTGGCGCCATAGCGAGGACGGGCAAGCATGATAACCACTGCAGCCAGAGCTATCAGCTGAAGTGTGATTTTAACCGCCGGTGTATATTTCGAAGCGTCGGGCATAAGACGCGCCACGATATCGGGACGTCCGAAGCGACGCAGTTTGCCACGGCGCGAAGCACGCGCTGCCAGAAAAAGCAGCCCTACTGCCGGTACGAGCAGCAGCAGATATAGCAATGTGGGATATGCGAAATCAAACATAAGCGTTAGGGTATTGTGCGGAGCACGGTATATCTGAGGAGAAGCTCGAGGGCAAAGAAGCCAAAGGCAAGCCATGCCCAGAGCATGTAATTATCTTCGGTATGCGAGAAATGGCGCACATCCATCTGAGTTTTCTCAAGTGCGTCGATCTCAGCAAAGACATCTTCGAGTACACGATTGTTTGTGGCGCGGAAATACTTGCCGCCGGTTTTCTGTGCTATCGTCTCAAGGGTGGCCTCGTCAATCACCACAGGCTGCGGTGTGAATTCTATGCGTCCGGTGAGAGTGCGGGTAGGATATGGGGCGCTGCCGTTAGTGCCGATACCTATGGTATAGATTTTCACACCGAGTTCTTTGGCTACTTCCGAAGCTGTCACCGGTGCGACAACGCCGGTATTGTTGCTGCCGTCGGTGAGCAATATTATGCTCTTGCTCTTTGCTTTACCTTCTTTAAGACGGTTGAGCGAGGTTGCGATACCGTCGCCTATGGCCGTGCCGTCTTCAAGCACATTCATGGTAAGCGACTGGAGATATTGCAACAGTTGCGAGCGGTCTACTGTCATCGGGACACCGGTGAGGCTCTCGCCTGCGAAAATCACTATACCTATATTATCACTCTCGCGGCCTGATATAAACTGGGCGGCAACTTTCTTGGCTGCCTCGAAACGGTCGGGGTCGAAGTCACGGGCAAGCATTGACGATGATACGTCCATGGCTATAACGATATCCGTACCCTCAGTAGAGGTAGTGCGCCAACTGTCGCGGATCTGCGGGCGTGCCATCACTATAATCAGGCAAGCGAGTGTAGCAAGACGCAAGACAAAGAGAAAATGACGGAGGTATTGCTTCCACGAACGTGGCAAGCCGGCAAAAGGAGAAGTTGTCGACAGAGCCAAGGTGGCATGGAGACGTCGCTGCTTGAGCACGTACCATACCGCCATGGGTATTAGGACAAGAAGTGTCCACAAGAAATTTGGATGAGCAAACTGCATATATTATCGAGGTCTTGAGGTCGTATTATCTTGCGGTGAAGCAGGTTTGGGGGTCTGCTCTGCCGCTTGCGCAGGGTCGGGCTCGGGTGCCGGTTTTGTATCCTCCACAAAGTCGAGGGCGCGGGTCATGGCCCGGGTATTGTCGTCGGGCATGGGACGCACCTTGGCAAACTTGACAAAGTCGGCCATCGAAAGCACCGACCGCATTTGGTCGGCCGACATGCGGGTTTCGGGATTCGAACGCAGAGCCTTGACAATCTGAGTGGAAGTCATCTCCATGGCGTTGATACCGAAGCGACCGTGGAGGTATTGGCGCAGGATGTCTACCAGTTCTGTATAGTAAGCCTTTTCCTGACCGGAACTTGCAAGATTGCTGGTACGCAAGGTGTTGAGTCGCGAGATTGCAAGTTCGTATGGAGGTACGGGAGGATTGCGGCGTTCTTCAACCACTTCTTTATGTTTGCGAAGCAAGAAGAATGCGGCGACACCAAGGGCTACGACAAATACTCCGAGAAATACCCAGAATATCCAAGTAGGTATGTAGTCATACCATTTGGTCTGCGGCGTGGCAATGCTCGCCATAGGGTTGAGAGTCATCGCCGAGTCAACTTCCACCGGCAGCACTTTCAGAGTCAGTGTATTGGAGAATGCAGTGTCGGCAGCGCCGCTTACCACCGTAAACGGAGGCAATGTAAGCGTGCCGGGATCAAATGCCTGAACTGTATAATCATAGCCGATAGTACGTGTTCCGGCAGCGATGGTCGAAGCACTGTCTACAGCTACGATGTCGACACCGTTCCATGGCAGATATTCCTCACCGGCGGCAAGCTCGGGCATACCGTCGAGGTTTACCGTAGAGGCAACATTCTCGGGCATTTGCACAGTGACACGCACATGTGTGGTACTGCCCATAGTTACAACCGTGGAGTCAATCGATGAAGTCACCTTGACCCCCGAGGCAGACGGGCGCTGTGCTACAGCGAGACCGGCAACCAAGAGGCTTGCCGCCATGCCCGATATTATCTTGATGTATTTCATACGGCTGCTCTATTTTTAAACAAGCCCATCAGCGCACGCACATAATCTTCGTCGGTAGCCACCGACACATAGTCTACACGGGTAGAACGCAAGGCTGTACTCATCTGCTGCTGACGGTCGTACCACCACTTGTTATAGGCTTTTCGCGTCTTGGCCGAGCCGGTATCAACCCAGCGGGTCTGACCGGTCTCAAGGTCTTCCACATTTACAAGGCCTATATCGGGCAGTTCGCCGTCGCGCTTGTCATAGACCTGAATGGCCATTACATCATGACGCGACACAGCCACAGTAAGCGGAGTACGGTAATCGCTGCTGTCGATAAAGTCACTGAGCAAGAACATCGTGCAGCGGCGTTTGAGAGCGTCGGAGAAATATCTCACGGCAGCGGCGATATCTGTGCCCTTGCTTGTCGGCTGAAAATCGAGAAGTTCACGGATGAGAAACAGGATATGCCTGCGTCCTTTCTTGGGCGATATGAATTTTTCGACATGATCCGAGAAAAAGATAGCACCGATTTTATCGTTGTTCTGAATAGCCGAAAAAGCGATTGTCGCAGCGATTTCAGCTATCATCTCTCGTTTTTCCGGGCCGACGGCACCGAAATTACGGCTTGCCGACACATCGACAAGCAGCATGACGGTGAGCTCGCGCTCTTCTTCATAGACCTTTACGTGCGGACGGTTCTGGCGCGCCGTCACATTCCAGTCGATATCGCGGATATCATCGCCATACTGATACTCGCGTACTTCCGAAAACATCATGCCGCGCCCCTTGAAGGCTGAGTGATACTCGCCGGCAAAGATGTTCTGAGAAAGTCCGCGCGTCTTTATTTCTATCTTGCGAACTTTTTTTATAAGTTCATTCGAATCCATATCAGGTAGAATTTTTACTGAGAGAAACTACACCGCACCATCAGGGCACTTGCACCTTGTCGAGGATATCGGTGATTATCATATCGGTGGTGAAGTTGTTGGCTTCGGCCTCGTATGACAATCCAATACGGTGGCGGAGAACATCGTGGCATACCGAGATTACATCTTCGGGAATCACATAGCCACGCTGGTGGAGGAATGCGTATGCACGCGCAGCCTTGGCAAGCGAGATCGACGCACGGGGCGATGCTCCGAATGAGATATACGAAGCGAGATCTTCAAGGCCGTATTCACGAGGCGAGCGGGTGGCGAACACGATATCAACGATATAGCGCTCGATTTTCTCGTCAACGTAGATTTTCTCTACAATCTTCTGAGCGGCTGTCACTTCCTCGGGGCGCACGAGAGGATGAATCTCACGGTGTTCGGGTGAGATGTTCATGCGGATAATCTCGCGCTCCTCATCCTTGGTGGGATAGCCGATCACAACTTTCATGAGGAAACGGTCTACCTGCGCCTCGGGCAGCGGGTATGTACCTTCCTGCTCGATAGGGTTCTGGGTAGCCATCACAAGGAAAGGCTTATCGAGAGGGAATGTGCTGTCGCCGATAGTAACCTGACGCTCCTGCATGGCCTCGAGCAATGCGCTCTGCACCTTTGCCGGGGCGCGGTTGATTTCGTCGGCAAGTACGAAGTTAGCGAAAATCGGGCCTTTCTTCACTTGGAAAGTCTCGTTCTTCACTGAATAGATCATAGTACCGAGCACGTCGGCAGGCAGAAGGTCGGGGGTAAACTGTATACGGCTGTATTTTGCGTCGATAAGTTGTGCAAGAGTCTTGATTGCAAGAGTCTTGGCAAGACCGGGGACGCCTTCGAGAAGCACGTGGCCATTGGCAAGAAGAGAGATCAGAAGACTCTCCACCAGATGTTTCTGACCGACAATGGTCTGATCCATGCCGCGGGTTACAAGATTGATAAAGTCGCTTTTGCTCGACACCAAATCGTTGAGTTCTCGGATATTTACGCTTTCGCTCATAATAGTTGAGGATATATTTGAGGTATTTTGATTACTGTTTTGTGATGAGCGGAACTTATTGCTCCTTTTTTTGTGATACAAAATTACAGCTATAACATTTACCAATCGCGGAATGATTGTTAAATTTAACTATTAAACCTTTAATGTGTTAAAGATTTAAGTATTTTTAAGCCTCTTCTGTCTTGTAAATGCTTCCGTCTGCGGCGATTGCTATCTTGCGCTCTTTATAAAGATGGCCGACTGCTTTCTTGAAATCTTTTTTCGAGCATTGGAAGAGCATTTCAATATGTGCCGGAGGCATTTTGTCGCTGAGGCGCATGGCTCCGGGCGACGAGATGTATTCGAGCACGCGGTGTGCGAGTTCGTCGGTACGGCGGTCGGCGCGGTCGTTGATTGTTAGGTCTATCTTGCCGTCGTCGCGCACCTGTTTCACCCATGCCTTGATATGCTGCTCCACTTCTACAGGACGGTAAATCTCGTTGGCATAGATCATGCCGCGGTGCAGATTGTCGACAATAGCTTTGTAGCCGAGTTCGGTATGTTCTGTCACCAGCACCTCGACTTCCTGACCGGGCTTGTATTCAGGGAAAACATTGCCCAAGAATTTCTCAACTTTAGCCGAAGCGACGACCCTGCCGGTTGTCTTGTCGAGATACACATAGACAAGATAGACGCCGCCGCGGCGCATGCGCGTTTTCTGCTCGCTGTAGGGCACCAGCAGATCCTTGGGCAGGCCCCAGTCAAGGAACGCGCCCGTATCGTTGACGGCAGAAACCGTGAGATATGCAAACTGTCCTACCGTGGCAAACGGTTTTTCTGTCGTGGCCACCGGGCGGTCTTCAGAGTCCTTATATACAAATACATGCACATTGTCGCCCACTTTCATCTCTTCATCGAGATAGCGGCGAGGGAGCAGAACCTCGGCAGTATTGTCGGCGTCGCCGAGATATGCGCCGAAGTCTACCATTCTGCGGATTTCGAGATCCTGATATTGTCCTATTTTTATCATATTTTTCGTGTTTATGTCAGTTAGGTGTGCAAAGAAAACGCTTTTATTTCAATTATCACCATCTTAATGAAATAAAAATTCGTAAATTTGCATTTCTTAAAAGAAAACATTCGACACCGCAATATTGTTGCACTGACATGGAAACACTACACGACAGCGTAGACATAATAAAGCGCTATTTCCCGGCGCTGACCGATTCTCAGATGGAGGCTTACCGCCGTCTGGAAGAGCTATACACCGACTGGAATTCAAAAATCAACGTCATTTCGCGCGCCGACACCGGCAACCTCTACACGCGCCATGTGCTTCATTCTCTGGCCATAGCGGCTTTTCTCGGCGACCTGCGCGAAGGCACGAGCATTATGGATCTCGGCACAGGCGGAGGTTTTCCCGGCATACCGCTTGCCATATTCTACCCTCAGTGCAAGTTCCATCTCATCGACCGCATTGGCAAGAAAATCAAAGTCGCCGCCGATATAGCGGCTCAGATCGGGCTTGACAACGTAAGTTTCCGCCATGGCGACTCAGGCGAGTGCCATGACAAATTCAGCTATGTGGTATCGCGCGCGGTCATGCCTCTCGACGCCCTTGTCAAGGCTTGCTCGAAAAACATCGACCGCTCCTCTACCCTTCCCGGGAGATATGCCCCCGGACTCGTATGTCTGAAGGGAGGTGACCTCGCTGAAGAAATCGCTGCAACCAAGCGTACGGTTGTCGATGTGCCCGTCACCGACTTTTTCAACGAGCCATTCTTCGAGACTAAAGAAATAATCTATGTTCCCTTATAATCATGTTAAAGATCAAGCAATTTGCATTTAACCCATTTGGCGTAAGCACATTTATCGTTTACGACTCCGACACCCGCGACGCTCTCGTGGTAGACCCGGGTATGGTAAGCGAGCGCGAACGCCGTTTTTTCGATGATTTTGTATCTCAACAACAACTCAAGATTGAGCAGGTAGTCAACACTCATCTTCATCTCGACCACTGTTTCGGCGACAATTACGTCCGCGATAAATATGGGGTGAAAGTCGCTGCCAATATCCTTGACGCCCCTCTGGCAGAAAATCTGCAGAGACAGGCCGCACAATTCGGCATGGTGCTCGACAAGGACGAGACAGTAGAGGTAGATGTGCCTCTCAATGAAGGCGACGTAATCTCAGTCGGCAATTATAAAATAGATGTACTGCAAGTGCCGGGTCACTCGCAAGGCAGTATCATACTCTATTGCAAGGAAGCGAATGTCGCTATTGTAGGCGATGTGCTTTTCCGCGGATCTATAGGCCGCACAGACTTGCCCGGCGGCAACCATCAGCAGCTTATCGACGGCATTAAAGCAAAACTCCTCAAGCTCCCCGACGATACCATGATACTCCCGGGACACGGCCCCGCCACGACAATCAAGTCAGAAAAAGCAGCCAATCCATATTTGAAATAGAACCTTTGCGCCGCATAATTTGTTATGAAGTAAATTCATTACTTCACTCACATTATGCAGCGCAAATTATTTTTACTTCTCACCGCACTTCTTCCGGCATTGGCTTGGGGAGAAGGCAAAAGCCTTGTCGACGCACAGACCGACTCTCTCATATCAAATCATAAAATCGTCTACATCGACGGCAAACCCGCCGATTATGCCACACAGGAATATGTCGATTCTATACGTCAAGTAATCTCTACCTTTTATTACGACCAATTCCGCCACTTCTCCGACCCCGCCGCTCCTTATTTTTTATTCTTGAGCAAAGACGCGTCGCTGGCCATGGGCATTGGCGGAGCTGTGAGAATGCGTGCTTACTATGACTGGGGAGGCGCTATGCCGGCGTCCGGTTTCGCGCCCTACATGATACCGATGAATCCGTCGCCTACCGACATGCGGCATTTCGACACCACTCCGGCCGGAACATGCCTCTATTTTCGCGTTTTGGGGAGAAATAAAATGCTCGGGACATACCAGCTCTACATCGAGGCCAACTTCAACGGCTATCAGGCCCGCGACTTCCACCTCAAGAAGGCCTACGCCATCATAAACGATTTCACTGTCGGCTACGCCAACTCCACATTCTCCGATCCGGCGGCAGTGCCCCCTACCGTCGACGCCCAAGGCCCCAACAACAAGATTTCGCCTACAGCCGTACTCGTGAGGTACATGCCCGTGGTTAAAGACAAATGGGTTTTCGCCGTATCTGCGGAAACGCCCGCCAACGCCCTCGACGTTGACAACACAAATACTCAGAAAGTAAAAAATTGGATGCCCGATTGGGCCGCCTTCGCCCAATACCAATGGGCTCAGGGACAGCATGTGCGTCTGTCTGCGATAATGCGCACATTATCGTACCGCGACATGATTACATCCACCAACCACAATCCAATAGGCTGGGGATTGCAGCTGAGCAGCGTATCACACCCCGCCGAACCGCTCACCTTATATCTCAACGCCAATTACGGCAAAGGCTACGCCGGCCTTGGTGGCGACCTTTTGATTGGCAACTACGACCTCGTAGCCGAACCCGGAGCAGCGGGCAAGATGTATACGCCACGTTCGTTCGGATGGTGCGCCGGCGTCCAGTATAATTTCAGGCCAAACCTCTTCATGAGCCTCTCCGCAAGCCAGACCCGCTATCTGCCAAAAGGCGATATATCACCCGATGAATACAAATATGGCATATTCAGCGCCATAAACATATTTTGGAATATGACACCGCGCATGCAGGTGGGTGCTGAATTCGACTTCGGCAAACGAGTCAATTTCAGTGGCGACCACCGCTATGCCAAGCGCATAGGCGCCATGTGTATGTTCTCTTTCTGAACTCATCCGCCAAGCCCCGGTTTTTCAGATCCGGGGTTTTGTTGTATCAAAAAGAATCGTTACCTTTGCCATGTATAAACTCACAGCCATGAAAAAGACACTCCAACTCCTGCTTCTTATCGTGTTATGCACCACGATTGACGCCCTCGCCGTTGAGAATTATCTCAACACGCCAAACACACTGAATTTCGACAATACCGAATTTACGCTCGGATGGAGTTCTCATCCAAGAGAAATTCAATATCTTCAGGAGTATTTTCCTAAGGGACAGTCACCTGAAAATTTTAAGGACATGCTTTCCGTATGGGTTTTTGTCGGTGATTTTCCGGCAAAGCAATATATTCAGAACATGGCAAACAACTATGAGGAACGCAAAAAGACAGACAAAAGCTGCAACTACCAAATATATGAAAACGACGGCGAGTACATGTTTGATTGCCTTCTGAGCGAAGACGACGGGAAATTTGTAAACGCTGTAGAGTTCAACATCTACCGCTGCAAAAACACAAGCATCGACGGCAAGCAAGTGTTGTTGATATGTTTCTATAGCCAACAGGCCAAAGGCGACGACATCATGCCTTTCCTTACAGACCTCAAGGAACTGCGCGGCCGTCTGATATTGGCTATGGCAAAGTTTGAATACCCACAGATAAAACTTAGTCCCCGCTGATTTCCTTGCGCCGTATTGCCTCGTATTTCTATTCAAGATTAAGCTTTTAGAATAAATATTCCGAGGAAAGACGTGAAAAATTTTTGAGTGTCGCAATTTTTTTGTATCTTTGCGGCTGATTTTAGCCGGAGTGCGTCCAGACGGGCGTCAGCGGCGTCATTGTTAACCGATTAAGCATGATTAAAATCACATTTCCCGATAATAGCGTCAAGGAATTTGAAGCCGGCGTAACGCCGCTCCAGATCGCTCAATCAATATCTCCGCGGCTCGCCCGCGAAGTTCTCGCCGCGTCTGTCAATGAGCAGGAGTGGGATCTCACCCGCCCCATCGAGGCCGACGCCGCCATCAAACTTTTCAAATGGGAAGATCCCGAAGGTAAGCATGCGTTCTGGCACAGCTCCGCCCACCTCCTCGCCGAGGCTCTGCAGGAGCTTTATCCGGGCATACGCTTCGGCATTGGCCCGGCCATCGAAAACGGTTTCTACTATGATGTGGATCCGGGCGACAACAAGCTCTCAAGCGACGACTTCGCCAAAATCGAGGCTAAAATGCTTGAGCTTGCCAAGCAGGACCAGCAGATTGTGCGCGCGGATATAAGCAAAGACGACGCGCTCAAATTCTTCGGCGACAAAAACGAGGAATACAAATGCGAGCTTATCTCCGAGCTTGAAGACGGTCATATCACCACCTATACACAAGGTAATTTCACCGATCTTTGCCGCGGCCCGCACATCCCCTCTACAGCTCCCATCAAGGCTGCCAAAATCACATCGCTCGCCGGCGCATTCTGGCGCGGTGATGAAAAGCGCAACCAGCTCGTGCGCGTTTATGGCATTACCTTCCCCAAGAAAGCCATGCTCGACGAATATCTCGCCCTTCTCGAAGAGGCCAAGAAACGTGACCACCGCAAGCTCGGCAAAGAGATGGAGCTTTTCGCTTTCTCTCAGAAAGTAGGTGCCGGCCTGCCCCTCTGGCTTCCCAAAGGCGCCGCTCTCCGCGATCGTCTCGAGCAATTCCTGCGCAAGATTCAGAAACGCTATGGTTACCTGCAGGTAATCACTCCCCATATCGGCAACAAGCAACTCTATGTGACCTCAGGCCACTATGCAAAATACGGCAAAGACTCATTCCAGCCCATCCACACACCGGAAGAGGGCGAGGAATACCTGCTCAAGCCGATGAACTGCCCCCACCACTGCGAAATCTTCCGCGCACTCCCCCGCTCTTACCGCGACCTGCCTCTGCGTCTTGCAGAATTCGGCACCGTATACCGCTATGAGCAGAGCGGCGAGCTCCACGGCCTTACCCGTGTGCGTGGCTTTACGCAGGACGACGCACACATCTTCTGCGCTCCCGAGCAGATTAAAGATGAGTTCCTCAAGGTGATGGATATCATCCTCTATATTTTCAAAGCACTGAAATTTGAAAACTACGAGGCCCAGATATCACTCCGCGACCCGGCTCACAAAGAAAAATATATCGGCAGCGACGAAAACTGGCACAAAGCCGAGCAGGCTATCATCGAAGCTTGTGCTGAAAAGGGTATCAATGCCCGCACAGAACTTGGCGAGGCAGCTTTCTATGGACCCAAACTCGACTTCATGGTCAAAGACGCCATCGGCCGCCGTTGGCAGCTCGGCACCATTCAGGTAGACTACAATCTGCCCGAACGCTTCGAGCTCGAATATACCGGTGCCGACAACGCCAAGCACCGTCCGGTAATGATTCACCGCGCACCCTTCGGCTCGATGGAACGCTTCGTAGCCGTGTTGCTCGAGCACACCGCCGGCCACTTCCCCCTCTGGCTCGCACCGGAGCAGGCCGTCATCATACCGGTGAGCGACAAGTATCTCGACTATGCCCGCAAAGTGGCAGCCGATCTCGAAGCCGCCGACATACGCCTCGAAATCGACGACCGCAATGAAACTCTCGGCCGCAAAATCCGCGACAACCAAATGCGCAGAATACCTTATATGCTCATTGTTGGCGAAAAAGAACAAGAAAAAGGCGAAGTTTCAGTAAGAAAATCGGGTGAAGGTGACCTTGGTTCGATGAAAATTGCTAACTTTGCAGAGCATTTGACCAATGAGGTCAATCAAATGATTAATCAATAACCCCACTGAATGGAGAAAAAACCTTTTAACCCCGGGGCTCCCCGCCCCAACAATGCCGGACAAGGTCCGCGTAACAATGGCCCCCAGCGCCGCGACCCGCGCCAAGCCAAGCAAGCCCCTAACAACATCAACGAGCATATCCGTGCTCGCGAAGTAAGACTTGTTGGCGACAACGTTACTCCCGGCATATACTCCATTCAGGAAGCTCGCAAGATTGCAGAAAATCTCGAGCTTGATCTCGTGGAAATTTCCGCTCAGGCCGATCCTCCTGTATGCAAGGTACTCGACTACCAGAAGTATCTCTACCAACAGAAGAAGAAAGCCAAGGAAATCAAAGCGAAGTCAACAAAAGTGGTTGTCAAGGAGATCCGATTCGGGCCTCAGACCGACGACCATGACTACAACTTCAAGCTCAAGCACGCGCAAGGCTTCCTTCAGGAAGGCGCGAAAGTGAAAGCTTACGTATTCTTCAAAGGCCGCTCTATCCTTTTCAAGGAGCAAGGCGAGGTGCTTCTCCTCCGTTTTGCAAACGACCTCGAAGACTATGGCAAGGTTGAGCAAATGCCGGTGCTTGAAGGCAAGCGAATGACTATAATGATTTCGCCCAAGAAAAAATAAAAGACAGATAAAGCTACGTGTAGCTTAACATACAACTCACCAATTAATAAACAAACAAATGCCCAAGGTTAAAACTAACTCCGGTGCCAAAAAGAGGTTCGCCCTTACCGGATCAGGAAAGATCAAAAGAAAACATGCGTTCAAGAGCCACATCTTGACCAAAAAGACCAAAAAGCAGAAACGTAACCTTACCCACAGCGGTCTCGTATCGCGCGTAGATACAGGTGCAGTGAAAGCTCTTCTGGGCTTGAAGTAAACCGCAGTCAGCTTTTGACACCCCAACATTAGAATTTGTGATATTGTAACATTATTAACCGAGTGATTAGCCATCAAGAGCCGGTGCACAGCCATCGACCGCTAACATTCAAAAACATCTGAAACAATGCCAAGATCAGTCAACCACGTCGCATCGCGCGCACGCCGCAAAAAAATCCTCAAACTCACACGAGGCTACTATGGCTGCCGCCGTAACGTATGGACAGTAGCTAAAAACACCTGGGAAAAAGGTCTTACCTACGCCTACCGCGATCGCAAAGACAAAAAACGCAACTTCCGTGCCCTGTGGATCCAGCGTATCAACGCTGCTGCACGTATGCACGACCTGAGCTACTCTAAGCTCATGGGCCTTCTCCACAAGAGCGGCATCGAGATGAACCGCAAAGTTCTCGCCGACCTCGCCCTCAACAACCCCGCTGCTTTCGCAGCCGTTGTAGAGAAGGTAAAAAACGCATAAGCACAATTGCGTAGACCTTAAAAGAGCGCGCCAATGCCCACAGGCAAGGCGCGCTTTTGATTTTTGAGTTTCGGGAAAAACGCCTTACATAAAAGCGATCACAGGATAAAGAAGAGCTTACCGCTTTGCCTTTTTGGTGAATTGTGTCACTTTTTTGCTCGGTTTTTTGCACGCGTTAGCCCAAAAATTACTACCTTTGCAAAGGCTTATGCCCCTCAAACTGAAAACACAGAATAAAATCCGTAAATAACCACGATTACAAACGTTATGAGTAAAGAAAAAAAATTCTTGACCTGCGACGGTAATCAGGCTGCAGCTCATGTGAGCTATATGTTCTCTGAAGTAGCTGCAATCTACCCCATTACCCCGTCGTCTACAATGGCTGAATATGTAGACGAATGGTCGGCCGCAGGCCGTAAGAACATCTTCGGCGAAACAGTGTTGGTACAGGAAATGCAGTCAGAAGGCGGTGCCGCAGGTGCCGTTCACGGCTCACTCCAAGCAGGTGCCCTCACCTCTACCTACACAGCATCGCAGGGTCTTCTCCTGATGATCCCCAACATGTATAAGATCGCCGGCGAACTCCTGCCTACTGTCTTCCATGTATCAGCACGTACACTTGCCTCTCACGCCCTCTCTATCTTCGGTGACCACCAAGATGTGATGTCGGTTCGTCAGACCGGCTTCGCTATGCTCGCTGAGGGTTCGGTACAGGAAGTGATGGATCTTGCAGGTGTAGCTCACCTCTCGACTATCAAATCAAGCGTTCCCTTCGTCAACTTCTTCGACGGTTTCCGCACATCGCACGAGATTCAGAAAATCGAAGTGATGGAGCAGGAAGACCTCGCTCCGCTTCTTGACCGCGAGGCTCTTGCCGCATTCCGCAAACGTGCCCTTACCCCCGACGCTCCCGTGGCCCGCGGTATGGCTGAGAACGGCGACGTTTTCTTCCAGCACCGTGAAGCATGCAACGAGCACTACAACGCAGTGCCCGAAATCGTAGAGAGCTACATGGCCGAAATCAGCAAAATCTGCGGTCGTGAATATCACCTCTTCAACTACTACGGCGCACCCGACGCAGAACGCGTGATCATCGCCATGGGCTCTGTAACCCAAGCTATCGAAGAAGCTATCGACAGCCTCGTAGCCAAGGGTGAGAAAGTAGGCCTCGTAGCAGTTCACCTCTACCGTCCGTTCTCGGCAAAGCATTTCCTTGCAGCAGTTCCCGCAACAGCAAAACGCATTGCTGTGCTTGACCGCACCAAAGAGCCCGGCGCCAACGGCGAGCCCCTCTTCCTCGATGTAAAAGAGTGCTTCTACGGTAAAGAGAATGCCCCTGTTATCGTAGGTGGCCGCTACGGTCTTGCGTCGAAAGACACAACTCCCGCCCAGATTCTTGCTGTATACGAGAACCTCGCTCTTCCCCAGCCCAAAGACCACTTCACCCTCGGTATTGTCGACGACCTTACATTCACCTCGCTTCCCCTTATGCCCGAAGTTGCCCTCGGCGATCCCAGCACATTCGAAGCCAAATTCTTCGGTCTCGGTGCTGACGGTACTGTAGGTGCCAACAAGAACTCGGTGAAGATCATCGGCGACAACACCAATAAATATTGCCAGGCATACTTCGCCTACGACTCGAAGAAATCAGGCGGTTTCACCTGCTCACACCTTCGTTTCGGCGACAAGCCTATCCGCTCTACATACCTCGTAAACACTCCTAACTTCGTGGCTTGCCACGTACAGGCTTACCTGCGTATGTATGATGTTACCCGCGGTCTGCGCGACAACGGTACTTTCCTTCTCAACACCATCTGGAACGGCGAAGAACTCGTAAAGAACCTCCCCAACAACATCAAGCGCTATTTCGCACAGCACAACATCACCGTTTACTATATCAACGCTACCAAGATCGCTCAGGAAATCGGCCTTGGCAACCGCACCAACACCATCCTTCAGAGCGCATTCTTCCGCATTACCGAAGTTATCCCCGTTGACCTCGCTATCGAGCAGATGAAGAAATTCATCGTGAAGAGCTACGGCAAGAAGGGCCAGGATGTGGTAGACAAGAACAATCAGGCTGTTGACCGTGGCGGCGAATACCATACTCTTACTGTAGATCCCGCATGGGCACAGCTTCCCGATGACGCCAAGGCAGAAAACAACGATCCCGCTTTCATCAACGAGATTGTTCGCCCCATCAACGCACAGGACGGCGACCTGCTCCATGTAAGCGCCTTCAAGGAGAACCCCGACGGCACATGGCATCAGGGCACAGCAGCCTACGAGAAACGCGGTGTTGCCGCATTCGTTCCCGAATGGCTCGAGGAGAACTGTATCCAGTGTAACAAGTGTGCATACGTTTGTCCTCACGCTTCAATCCGTCCGTTCGTACTTACCGAGGCAGAGGTTGCAGGCTCACCCATGGGCGAGGCCGGCACTATCCCCGCTCTCGGCCCGGCTTTCAAAGGCATGCGCTTCATTCAGGCTGTCGACGTTCTCGACTGTCTCGGTTGCGGCAACTGCGTTGATGTATGTCCCGGCAAGAAGGGCGTGAAGGCTCTCCAGATGAAGCCCCTCGAGACTCAGCTCGAGCATCAGGCTGAATGGACCTACTGCACCGACAATGTAACATCGAAGCAGAACCTCGTAGACGTGAAGAGCAATGTGAAGAACAGCCAGTTCGCCACACCTCTCTTCGAGTTCTCCGGCGCTTGCTCAGGCTGCGGTGAGACTCCCTACGTAAAACTCATCAGCCAGCTCTACGGCGACCACGAAATGGTTGCCAACGCAACAGGTTGCTCATCAATCTACTCAGGCTCTGTACCTTCTACCCCCTACACCACCAATGCTGCCGGCCACGGTCCCGCATGGGCCAACTCACTCTTCGAAGACTTCGCAGAGTTTGGTCTCGGTATGAAGATCGCCACCAACAAGATGCGCGAGCGTGTAGGCGTAATCATGCAGCAAATGACTGTATGCGACTGCTGCAACGCCGATATGAAGGCTCTTGCCCAGCAGTGGCTCGACAATGCAATGAATCCTGCCTTAACCCGCGAGGTTGCCGACAAGCTCGTGCCCCTCTGCGAGGCATGCAACTGCGACACCTGCAAAGCTCTTCTCGACCTTAAGGGCTTTATCGCCGCACGTTCGCAGTGGATCATTGCCGGTGACGGTGCTGCATACGATATCGGCTTCGGCGGTCTCGACCACGTACTCGCAAGCGGCGAGAATGTGAATGTCCTCGTACTCGACACCGAGGTATACTCTAACACCGGTGGCCAGTCGTCGAAAGCTACTCCTCTCGGCGCTATCGCCAAATTCGCTTCTGCCGGCAAACGTATCCGCAAGAAAGACCTCGGTCTGATCGCTTCTACCTACGGCTATGTATATGTAGCACAGGTTGCTATGGGCGCCGACCAAGCTCAGACCCTCAAGGCTATCCGCGAGGCTGAGGCTTACGACGGTCCTTCGCTGATCATCGCTTACTCTCCCTGTATCAACCACGGTATCAAAGCCGGTATGGGTCGCAGCCAGGAAGAGGAACAGCGCGCTGTAGAATGTGGTTACTGGCACCTGTGGCGCTACAACCCCGACGCAGAGCTCAAGGGTGAGAACCCCTTCACTCTCGACAGCAAGGCTCCCAACTGGGACGACTTCGAGAAGTTCCTGCTCGGTGAGGTTCGCTACGCTACCGTACAGAAACAATATCCTGCAGAGGCAGCCGAGTTGTTCGCAGCCGCCAAGGCCAACGCCCAGTGGCGCTACAACAACTATCTCCGTCTCGCCCAGCAGCAGTGGGGCGCTGACCCGATCATCAAACCCCTCGAGGAGAAAAACGAGAAACTTTAAGCTCTTTGTTCATTGATACTACGCCCGGCATGCAAATGTCGGGCGTTTTTCTTGCAAATCACACCAATTCATATTAAATTTGCAAGAAAGTGCATTATATATGAATAAATTTGCTACAATAGCCATTTCAATAATAACAGCCATACTCCCATTGAGCGCTTCGGATATCAGCGGAAGCTGGCGTGGCAACCTGTCGATGGGAAGCCTGTCGATCCCGCTCGTGCTGAATTTTTCTGAATCGGAATCGGGTGATACAAAATGCACCCTCGACTCTCCGCAGCAGAATGTAAAAGGCATGCCTATGACGGTAAATTACATTTCGGCCGACAGTGTCGCTGTGTCGTCAAGCATTATTGGAGCAGTTTTCAGCGGGCATATAGAGCAACAGCGTATATCCGGAGAATTCAAGCAACGAGGATATACATTATCACTTAATCTGACACCGGAAGAGCCCTTGACGGTTCGCCGTCCCCAAACTCCACAGCCACCATTTCCATACACATCGGTTGACACCACTTTTGTTTCAACCGATGACACCGAACTTGCCGGCACCATAGTACTTCCCGAGAATTTCTCCGAGACCACACCAATAGTTGTGATGGTTACCGGCAGCGGCCCTCAGAACCGCGATGAAGAAATCTTCGAACATAAACCATTTGCTGTTTTGGCCGACGCTCTTGCACGTGCAGGAATAGCCTCGCTACGCTACGATGACCGAGGTGTAAACAAATCAGACGGTTTTTTCGAAGACGCAACAATAGATGTATTGAAAAATGACGCAGAGAGCGCACTGCACTTCGCACGCAAACTCACAGGCGGCAAAGCCGGAATATTAGGCCACTCCGAGGGCGGAAGCATAGCCTTGCTCCTTGCCGCAGACAAAAAACCGGACTTTATCATTTCACTCGCCGGTGTGGCAACGAGCGGAAAAGAGACTATGCTTGAGCAGAACAGACATTTGATGGAAGTCCTGAATATGGGAGAAGTCGAGACGTCCCAATCCATGCCGCTCATAGAGGCAGTTTTTGATGAAATCGAGAGTCAAGTGCGACATAATGATGAAAGCGAGATTGATGTGGTAGCAATGGCCGACAGTTTAGGGCTTGAAGTGCCTGAAATCGTGATGTCGTCGCTTGTAAGATATCTGTCGCAACGCAACGTGACTTTCGACCAATTGGTGGTCTTGGATGTACGAAGCCGGTTGGGCGGAGTCAAATGCCCCGTGCTTGCCTTGAACGGCACTCTCGACAAACAAGTAAATGCAGAATCCAATCTTAGCGCAATCGAAGAGAATATACCGTCTGCAGAGGTTCACAAACTCGACGGTCTCAATCACCTCTTGCAGCACGCAGAGAGCGGAGAAATGAGCGAATATGCCGACATCCGCGAAACTATATCTCCTGAGGCGATTGAATTGATTATACAATTTATAAAGAAATTGTAAGACAATGGATGTCAGCCAAATATTCGGACTCGATAGCCTTGCGGAGTTGAGCGATTTTTTGCTCAATATAGAAGATCAGGAAGCACTCTGCAAGTATTTGCACTCAGAGTTTATGGCGCATGTCAATTATACCACACCGCAGGAGTGGAACCGTGCAGTCAGGCTCTGCGAGTGTCTGGCAATAATCGGCTGGGGAGAGTCTGAGGCTGTCGAAGCCCATGTAGGCAAATATTTCAATGGCTATCCTAATACATTCTTTGCAACAGCAGACAATAAGGTAAGATATCTCGACGCAGTTTGGCAGCAGAAAGACGGTGGCACTGCCATTGACCGTGACCGAAGTTTCTTTAATGGGGTTCAAGGGCATGAAATAAAGGCTGTAGTATGCGAAAAAGTCAAGCTTAACTCGCAGCGCAATTGGATAGCCAAGCCCCCGGTAATGATAACGCGCACACTTGACAATTGCTACCCGGGCAGCCGAAAGGTTGTAGACAGCCTTGATAAAGAACTCAACCCTTTGCTTTTCAAGCAAATGCCCGGAGATAGATATGGAAGTGCCATAAACCGCATATACATCATCTGCTCAATGAGTTTTTACGACAACGAGCACTGCAAGACAAATTATGTAATCGCAGATGAAGATTTACGTTTGCGGAAAAGCGACTATTACCCCACCCTGCTGAAACTCTATAGCGAAGCTGAAATTGAAGAAGAAGGACTATACCTCAGACCTCGCTACGAAATCGGACCGCTGCGCAAGGATACCGGCAAAATCAATATAAAAATCGTTTTTGAAAAAGAATTCAGCACGCTATCCGAGAAAGAACAAAAGCTCAGGATGAGCGAATATTTTGTCACTTCAATCATGCGTATTGCAAAGCGCTATGGCAAGCTCGATTATAAGTGGGAGTTGCTGATTGAAGATTTCAGACGCGCATTAGAGTTATGGACTGAAAATAAAACACTGCCTATATGAACCAGATTCCACCCTCAATCCAACGTGACGTAATGTTTATAGTCGAACAGACTAAATGCACCGTCCACGGAGAGCACCCCAATGTAACATTTACACCCGAAGGGTTTGAAATCTCTTGCTGTTGCGAAGATTTCCGGAAAGAAACCATCAAAAAATGCGAAGACGCTCTCGAACAAGCATTGCACGAATATATAATGAATGCTTTTAAAGGGCTGATGTAACGATATCGATTGCTTTCATTTTCTCAATAAATTATTGTAGAGTATCGCAGTTGCGGCAGTTTGAGCAGCCGTTGCATGTCAGCCGGGAGCCGCAGGGAGGCAATCTTTTATTCGCTTGGCGCGTTTGGTGAGGATACGGAAAGCGATATCAGGCCGCCGGCTGATGATACGCCACACCTCATCACGCCATCGGTCGGCTTCCTCAACAAAGAAATCAGTTGACAGCCGTACATAGAGTTGCATTTCCGGCTTCAGTTTGAAGTTGCCATGTCTGTCGCGGCGAAGAGGCAAATCAAAATTGGCAGTACGACACACCTGCGAGGTGTCAATACCCCGCTTGCCATCAAGGAAATACATATAGCAATGATCACATCCCTCGCTCACCCTGTGGCAACCGTGCCATGGATTCCATATTATCATCTGTCTGAATTGAGTTCTGCTCAGACTAGCAGCAAGTACCTTGGAGGTAGATCCGGCTTACCCCTGCAAAGTTAAATAATTATCATCAGCAAACAAAATAACAGCCTTAAGATAAACCCATCTGAAAGCTGTTTAATCCGCCGAAATTTTGTCATTTCAATTTTTTGATATAATTTTGCGTAATCAATTACGCAATTCAATACATAATATACAGATGGACTTCTTTGAACGAACGGGTAAAATGGCGATAGGCAGTCGGTTAAGGGTGCTTACAGAAACACTTACACGAGAAGCCGCCGATATCTACGGACTCTACGGCGTTGATTTAAAGCCGAAATGGTTTCCTGTATTTTATTCCTTGATGGATGAAAAGCCCAAGAGTGTTACTTCTATCGCAAAGGAAATCGGACAGTCACATCCATCGGTCAGTACCATTGTGAAAGAGATGGTCAAAGCCGGATTGGTGTTCGAGCCCGAAAACAATACTGACAAGAGATGTACTCTCATCACACTTACCGAGCGCGGACGCGACCTCGGAGCCGAACTGATAACCCAGCTACGCGACGTAGAAAGAGCCGTCGAGCAATTATCCTTAGAATGTGAGAACGATCTCTGGGCTGCTATCTCAGATTGGCAGAAAGCCCTCAAGCAAAAGTCTATGCTTGAGCGCGTAAAGGCCATAAAGAAAGAACGTGAAAATTCTGAAGTAGAGATAGTGGATTATCGCCCCGAACACAAGGCGGCATTCTTTGACCTTAACCGCCGGTGGATTGAGAGCCATTGGGAACTTGAGCCTCATGATGTGGAGGTGCTTGAAAATCCTGAAAGTTCAATCTTGGAAAAGGGTGGCCATATCTTCGTGGCTCTATACAAAGGCAAACCTGTCGGGGTATGCGCGCTATGCCCCATGCCTGCTGATTCACCATATAATTACGAGCTTGCAAAATTGGCTGTTGACACATCTATTCAACGACGAGGAATTGGCAGCAAGCTTTGCGACGCGGCTATCAACAAAGCACGAAGCACAGGCGCGACAAGACTATTCCTCGAAAGCAACACAAGACTGAAACCGGCAATCGCGCTTTATCGTAGATTAGGCTTCAAAGAGTTGCCGGAGTATCATCCTGCTTACTCGCGCGGAGATATCCAGATGGAGTTATCTATTTTGTAATTTAAATATCAAAAAAATGCAAACCAAAGTATTTGTGCGCCGCGAAGACGCACTTCAGAAGACATTCAAAGGTGTCAATCTCGATTCGCTTGCCGTGGGTGAGAAATCAATGGTAACCAAGATGAACTATGTAAAGGGCAACTTCGCCAGCCTGCACACGCACACGCATGAGCAATGTGGCTATGTCATTTCCGGTGAATATCGCCTAATAGTCGATGGCGACGAGAAAATAGATGTAATCATGCACCCGGGAGATACCTACGCAATCCCCGGCAACACACCTCACTCATTTGAAGTAATCGAGGGCGGTGAGGTGATCGACGTTTTCACTCCCCATCGAGAGGATTATCTGTAAGGCCGAAGTTTTAACCGTGGCCGCAATGGAGCCTTCCGGTAATGTGTAAAAATGAGAGTGTATCAAAATTCCAGATACGCTCTCATTTTATAACATGCTGAAATGATAAGGTAAACCGTCATTGACCGGAATTGCCACACGAAAACTGAAACGCCTTTCGAGGAGAGCCATCAGCGACGTGGATTATGCCACAGTATGAAAAACCTCGTTTCGCAATCCACCCGAGCATTGGTGCATTGTCGGCATGGGTGTCTATGCGAATGTTGACTCCGCTCTTCTTACAGAAATCAAATGCAATGTCGGCAATTCCTTTTGCACCGGGTGCGGCAGCAATGCGGTGTATTGTCCCATAGAGATTGTTGTCAGGCCATGCACCGGCAATCTCCGGATAATTCGGGTCTTCGCCAACAATGAAAGTGAAAACGCCGATGATTCCATTATCGGATTCAATCAAATAACTGTCGCTGCACTCAATGTCACTGATGATTATCTCTTTTGACGGATACCCGTTGATCCACTGCTTCGTGTTGCCGGATTCACACATTCGCTGCCTCGCATAACTAAATATGGACATTACAATATCCAAATCAGATATCCTTGTCTTTCTGATTCTAACCCCGCGACAGATTCCGAAACTCTCCTGCATTTCTGATTATATCAATAACTCTGACAATGAGCGTTTGGGGACGCATTGGGTTGTATTTTCATCCCTGTAGTATTTGATATCGCCATCGTCAGGCACGTCCACAATCCTGACATTCTCGGCCGCATAGCCCAATGCGAGGACATAGCGGGGTTCATAGCGAGTCGGCAAATTCAGCACATCTATCACGTCCTGTTTCTTGAAAGCTTTTATAATACACCCGGAAAGCCCCATTGCTGTGGCTCCTAAAGTAATCGCTTCGAGCTGTAATCCGTCGTCACAAAGGCAATTTGAAGCAAGCTCTGTGTCGAGACACTGCACAAGATATGCAGTAGGTCGTTCTGCTTCAGCGGGGCCATCCCAGTCTTTATAATAACCTGCCCAAGCAAGCGCAGGATACAAGCGGTCACATTCCTCGCGCCGTGACACTACACGGTAACGTAACGGCTGGAGATTACGTCCGGAAGCACAGAAGCGGGTCAGACCGACAAGATTTTCCAGAATTTCAACCGGAATCTCACGGGCAGCGTCAAATCTGCGCACCGAGCGGTTAGCTTCAAGCAAGGATTTCAATATCTCGAAATTATTCATAAGGTATGGTAGTTTTAAGAATTATATTTCTTTTCGTATGCCATTTCACTATTCAGATTGCAAAGATAAGCAATATTGCTGATTATTGGCATACCGAAAAAATCTTCCGATACTTTGCCGAATCTAATTTTGGGTTGGCAGAAATAATAATCCGGACTCCAAAAGTCATGTATGAAACTTTTAGGGTCCGGATTATAATTGGCAATGTATTACCTGATTCAGCAATACATGTTTACGATAGCTTCGTAGAGCTCCTGTTTGCCTGAGGTCTGAGCAGGCTCGCCGGCACTCTTAGAGTATTCCACGAGGTCTTCGAGCGAGAGGCGTCCTTCCTCAAATTCCTTACCTTTGCCTGCGTCGAAGCTTGCATAGCGGTCGGCCACCATTTTCTTGTAAGGCGATTTTTCAAGTATTTCGGCGGCGCAAAGGAGCGCGCGGGCCATGGCGTCCATACCGGCAATGTGGGCGATGAAGATATCCTCGGGGTCGGTAGAGTTGCGGCGTGTCTTGGCGTCGAAGTTTGTACCGCCGGTGCCGAGGCCTCCGTTGCGGATAATCTGCATCATGGCCTGAGTGAGCTCATAGTTGTCGATAGGGAACTGGTCGGTATCCCAGCCGTTCTGATAATCTCCGCGGTTGGCGTCTATGCTGCCGAGCATACCGTTGTCAACAGCCACAGCGAGCTCATGCTCGAAAGTGTGGCCGGCGAGAGTGGCATGGTTGACCTCAATATTGACCTTGAAATCTTTGTCGAGGCCGTGAGCTTTGAGGAAGCCGATAACGGTCTCGGTGTCGACGTCGTACTGGTGTTTGGTGGGCTCCATCGGCTTGGGCTCGATCAGGAATGTGCCGGTAAAGCCCTTAGAGCGGGCATAGTCGCGTGCCATTGTGAGCATGGTTGCGAGGTGCTCTTTCTCGCGCTTCTGGTCGGTGTTCAAGAGGCTCATGTAGCCTTCACGACCACCCCAGAACACATAGTTCTCACCTCCGAGCGCGATGGTTGCGTCGATGGCATTCTTGATCTGCACGGCAGCACGGGCCACGACGTCGAAGTCGGGGTTTGTGGCGGCGCCGTTCATATAGCGGGCATGGCTGAACACATTGGCTGTGCCCCACAGATTCTTGATACCGGTCTTAGCCATTTTCTCCTTGAGATAGGCTACGACAGCTTTCATATTGGCCTCATATTCCTCGATGGAATTGCCTTCGCTCACAAGGTCTACATCGTGGAAGCAGAAGTATTCTATGCCGAGCTTCTCCATGATTTCGAAGCCGGCGTCGACTTTCTGACGTGCTATCTCCACCGCGTCGGTGCCCTCATTCCAAGGGAATTTCTTTGTGCCTCCGCCAAACTGGTCGCCACCCTCGGCGCAGAGAGTGTGCCACCATGCCATGGCAAAGCGGAGCCATTCTTTCATCGGTTTGCCGAGGACTATGCGCTCAGCGTCGTAATAGCGGTATGCGAGAGGATTATAGCTCTCAGTACCCTCAAATTTGATTTTTCCTATCTCGGGAAAGTATTCTTTCGTTGCCATTGTATTATTTCGTTAAGTAATTGTTTTCAAGTATGTTTTTCCAGCGGTCATAAGCCTCAAGATATGGAGCGCGGTCGGCAGCCGGATAGATTTCGCCGAGCTTCACAAGCGATGAGAAAGCTTCGGTGTTGTCCTTGTAAATCCCCGCGCCTATACCGGCACCCTTGGCCGCACCGACACTGCCGTCGGTGTCGTAGAGCTCTATCGTAGCGCCCGAGACGGAAGCAAGAGTGTCGCGGAAGACAGGGCTGAGGAACATGTTGGCCCGCCCGGCGTGGATATTGTTTATCTCCATGCCTATGCCCTTCATAATCTCCATGCCGTACATGAACGAGAACACAATGCCCTCTTGGGCAGCACGCAGGATATGACGGCGGTCGTGGATATTGAAGTTTATGCCGTGCATGGAGCAACCTATCTCGCGGTTTTCGAGCACGCGCTCGGCGCCGTTGCCGAAAGGCAGGATTGTGACTCCTGCACTGCCTACAACTACCTCGGCGGCAAGTTGATTCATCTCATCGTATGAGCAGCCTTGCGGAGCAATATTCCGCTTGCACCAAGAGTTGAGAATACCCGTGCCGTTGATACATGTCATCACTCCGATTCTGGTCTGCGAAGCCGAGTGGTTGACGTGGGCGAAATTATTCACGCGCGAGAGCGGGTCATAGTCAACGGTACCGTTAATGCCATATACCACTCCGCTCGTACCGGCCGTCGAAGCTACCTCTCCCGGCTCAAACACATTCAGCGACAAGGCGTTATTCGGCTGGTCGCCGGCGCGGTATGTCACCGGAGTACCTTCGGCGAGGCCAAATTCTGCGGCAGCGTGCGCTGTCACCCTGCCCTGCTCTGAGAATGTAGGCAAAACGGTCGGGAATATATCGGGGTCATAACCCAGATGTTCCATCAGAAAAGTAGCCGGTGCGTTGGTGGAGAAATCCCACAGCATGTACTCGGACATGCCCTCAGGATTGGTGACAATCTCGCCGGTAAGGCGATAGGCGATATAATCGGCCGGCAACATCACCTTATATATTTTATTGAAAATCTCGGGCTCGTTTTCGCGCACCCACTGAAGTTTAGTAGCGGTGAAATTGCCCGGCTTGTTCAGCAGACGCGGCATACAGACGTCAGCACCAAGTTCGTCCAAAGCTTTCTCGCCGTATGGCACACCGCGAGAGTCGCACCAGATGATGGCGTCGCGAAGCACGCGTCCCTCGCGGTCGATAGCTACGAGCCCGTGCATTTGATATGAGAAACCGATGGCCTTGATGTCGGCAGGCGCAACGCCCGACGAGGCAAGGATAGCGCGCGTAGCCTCCTTGACATAATCCACCCAATCTTCGGGGTTCTGCTCAGCCCATCCGGGTTTGAGAGATTTGATGGGCGCCTCGGTCTTTGGATATTGGTCAGTAGCCACACATGCTCCTGAAGCAGCGTCAACAAGAGCAACTTTTACCGACGATGTCCCTAAGTCATATCCTAACAGATACATTTTCTTATAGTATAAAATTCAAAAACTACCAACTTATAATACGCACGAACAGCAGAAAACACGTAACGGCATAACAAAAAAGTCAGCCTCAACAATGTGATGAAGCTGACTTTTTCGTTGTGCGCATGAAGGGACTCGAACCCCCACGACCTGAGTCATTAGATCCTAAGTCTAACGCGGCTACCAATTACGCCACATGCGCGGGATTTTTTGCGATTGCAAAGTTAATCAAAAATTTCCACCCCTCCAAATTTTCTCCCTGCGATTTTTGAAGAAAGGAGCGGCAAAAGCAAGCCGCTCCTTTATATCAATCAGTTTAATAGTTAGTTATCACCTTGGTCTGTGAACTTGTAGAGGTCCCGCCGCTGCCGGATACAGAGCATTTAACGTAATAGGACGTACCTGCTTTGAGTCCGTTGATTGTGGCTTTGATATAATTTCCGGAAATACTTGCCGACACAGCTTTGCCGGCAGAGCTCTCACCATAATATATCTTGGCACCGGAGAGATTTCCGCAGGCAGATTTATTGTAAATCTGATACGTGACTGAAACAGAAGTTTTGGTAGCAGTAAAATCATAGAAACCAATATCAGGCTTTTCATAGCCCGAAGTTCCGGAGTCAGATCCACCTGTTTCCGGTATATCACCTCCCGATTCTGAAAAATCAAAAGGCAATACAGGTCTCAGCGGTGCGAGAGCGTCAATTCTCCGTTTAGTCTGAAAAAATGGAATCCCATCATTGTTTGCGGCATATCTCAAAAAACCGCCGGAGTCATCTCCGTAAGGTATAAGAAGATCGAAGCTCCCGTTTTCGAGGTAGCCAAAGTATTCTTCACTATACTTCATATAAGGCCCCTCTGTATCACTCCAAGGAATAGAGTCATACAGATACCATCCGGCCAAAGGAAAGAAAATACTATTACCATTCGGGCCTTTGACATATACACCCTCTACGCCGTTGAGCGTTCCTCTTGACCAAACGCACTTATTCATAAGCTCGTTGATTTCGCTTTCAGTCGGGAGACGCCAATGACCGCCCACGAGGTAATTAATCCTATCCCATTCAGTACCTGAAATGTGAGATGGAATATTGGTAGAAAAGCCCCAATAGACCGGAATCTGATATACACCGTTCTGCTCGGGAGCGTACGCACCGTAATTAGAGTAGCCCCATCTTACGCTCAAGCCTAAGTCCACATAATGATATCCGAAATGTTCGCCGGAGGTTATAGAGACTGCGGGCTCATCGTCGGATTCACTGCATGAAGCCAGCGCAATGCCTGCCATTATTGTCATAAAGGCAAGCACGCGTGTGATATAACTGTTATTCAACATGACATTCATTCAGAATAAACCGGTCGTACGGAGTAGCCCCAGCTATTGGCAAGTTCTTCCTCTCCCGATGGGCCGAATTTACTCATCCACACCATCTTGCACTTTGATGAGCTTGCACCGGGAGTTCCTGACAGATAACGTCCGTAAGTATTTTCACCTTGTATAGAGCCATTATATTTATAGCCGGGGAGTGGGAAAAAGAGCTCGTTATTATTGATTTTGCTTATAAACTTTACAAACCAACGACCGTTTTCCACGCTCACCACATTGCGGCAATAGTCAGAGTCGAGCAGTTTTTTAAATTCATTCCATGTAGGCATACGCCATTTTCCACCGAGTTTGACACGTGCAAAGTCGTATTCTGTAGCCGACACTTCAGCAGGAAAACTACCGGGATTTTTCACAGTCGTCCTGCCCCAAGTGAAAAAGTCACCGCTCATCAAGGGAGACTGCGCGCCAAGATTTGCCGAAGCCCAATAGAGCTTGCTGCCGTCGTCGGCAGGAAATCCCATATCAACCACGCTTGCCGGCCGTATGTAGCCGTCTTCGCCGTCGGTCTGGTAACCGGTCACTTTGTCAGGGTCCGGCGCCGGCTTGCCGGGAACTTGTGATTCCTTGACCTTTACGAAATTGAACACATCGTCTTCTGAGTTGACAAGCATAAGGCTTGATTGGCTGCACCGAGATATGACAAACGACTCTGACTTGGAGTTAATTTTTATGGTCAGTTTGCCGCTGTAGAGCACCCATGAGAGTTCGTCTTCGCCATCGTATTCGTTATCATCGAGGTATACGGCGCGACCGGAAAGGTCGGAATCCAACACAAAGTAGAATTCGTCTTCAAAGTCATACCAAGCTCCGACAAGATCGTCTACAGTAAGATTAGCCACAGGTATGGGATCATCGTTTTTGTCGTCGCCGCAAGAGCTTACTACGAGACACGAGATAACGGCTACAAGTACGTAGCCAAGAATTTTGTGAAGTTTCATATTTATTTTGATTTGGTTTATTTACTACTCGTCAGAAACCGTAGCCGATACTTATGGCGAGGTATGAATCCTTGCCAAAATACATCTTCTGGTTGTCGTTGAGCGGAATCACGTAAGCCGCCCCGACATTAAATCCGTAAATACGGAGAATCGCCCCCACACGTGCGTCGACACCTACTTTTTTCTCTAATTTGTTTTCTATATCGAGTTGCTTACCCGAAGATCTCGCCTTCAATTTAGACTTGCCCCCCACACAGAAATTAAAATCAATTCCTGCGTATGGACTTATGCCGAATGAATTGTTTGCTGAGGCAAAGGTATAGCCGATATGCACCGGCAGAGTGATAAAGTGAGATGTCGATTGCGATATCACATATTCGCCTCGGTAAGTCTGGTATTGGTTATAATTGGCAGAATTATATCCGATGTTTGCACCGGCAAAAACACCGCGGTCACTGTGCATGAAATAATAATTAGCACCTACAGTAAACGCGTATGTATAATTACTGCCTTTCATACCCGACTCTTTACTTAGAAATCCATATTCAAGGATGAGTGAGCAGGTTATGCCGGGATTGTCAGGGTCTGTTTCAGGCTCTGACTGAGATTCTGTCTGAGCAGAATTCTCCTCAGCAGGTGCAATGGGCATATCTTGCTGAATTGCTGTATTCTCAGCAGTCAAGACATTTTCCGGAATATCAAGTTTGAGTCCTACGTAGAAGAGCTTACCGGCACCGGGGTTAGCCTCAAGCAACCGGTCTACACTGATATTATATTTTTGAGCTATGCTTTGCAGACTTTCGCCGCGTGCTACGGTATGCGTCAGAGCCATAGACGACAGACTCCACATAACAAGAGCCATCGCAAGAAGTAGTTTCTTCATAATAATTTGATTTTATTGGATTTGAATTACAAGAATGTTTGACAAACTCCAGAATGAGTTTGCGTCGGAAATCGACAGGATGGTGACACCGCCGTTTTTGGTAAGTGAATAGCTTGATCGTGGCGCAGGTGAAAGAAGTTTCACTTTGCCTGAATTCACAGGCAGGCGGGTAAAGGTGGCAATATCTACCTTGCTGCACTTTGATTTATCAACACTGCTCAAGTCAGTTTTTGCAGACCTTAGAAATCCACCGCCTTGTATCACCCCCATATCTTTGAGCTCTTGTTTGGTAGCCACAAGCACGTATGCCTCATTGATGATTTCGGTCTGTACCTGCACAGCTTCCGTCAATGCTGTATTCTGAGTGCTCAGTTCGTCTACGGCAGCGGTTAGATTTTCTACCTTGTCGGTCAAATTTCGGATATTGCGCTTATGTCCGCTTATCTCGGATTTGAGACGGTTGATTTGTTCTTCTTTCTGAGCAAGCTGATTTGTAAGATAAGCGATTGTGCTCCTAAGCCCTTCAGTGCGCACGGTGTCAACGCGGTTATTGAGCGAATCGACAAGCATGGCTATTTTATTACGCTGGTCGGTGATGATATCCGAGAGCTGGTTGAGTCGTAAGGCAAGCTCGTGAGACGAATAGCGCCTGTTTGTCTCAATATCAACCTGCGACGCAAGAATTGTTTCCTGTTCTGTAATACTGTCGATACAGGCAGCCACTTCATCAAAAAACGATGTCATTCGGTCGAGCTGCTGTTGGTTAGCTGTAGCGAGCACACGCAGGGAGTCTCTTTCGGCCTCAAGCAGAGCCTCACGTTCTGCCGAGGCATTGTCATGACTGCAGGATGGGAGTAAGGCGATAGACAGCAGAAATGATAATACGATTTTACGCATATATGCCGATGTGTCGTCTCCATTCCCGATTCGACTGTTATCCGTTAAAAAAAAAGAGCGTGGAATGATGTTCTTGTTTATCTTACAGGAGGCATCGCCAAACGCCTAACACGAAATAAACAGTCCACTCCCACGCCTTATCGGATATCGATAGTCCCCTTGTCGGGGAGTGGATATACGACAAGCATGAGCGCCTTCTGACTGCTCTCTCCTTCGTGTTTTGAAATTGGCGATTTCCTGTAAAGGATAAAGCATGAAACGCTTCAATAATATGTCTGCATATTGATATGCGGTGCAAATATAAGCTATTTTTTCAAAACAGCAAAATCCAACAGCTGTTTTGAAAAAAGAATCAGCCAAGAATCACGGCCTTTACACAACTGTCAGCTGATAAATAATACATAGAACGTCATTCCAACAAATGAAATGAATATTGAAGAAGTCCTGATTACAACTTATACGACAGTTTCTCACAAATATATCCGATTCTGTTGAAACCCACTAAAGCACAGAGGCGTTCTGTTAGTTTACCATATTTACGATACAGTAAATTGAATAGAATATATCCGATGGACTGATGCTTTGGTAGACGTTTGATTATATTTTTAATAGAATAGATATCTTGGTATATTTTCAGATACCCTGACTTTAAAATAATCGGCGACATTCTCTTGGGAGAGAAAACCACTTCGGATGTCGTGTAAAGTGTGTGGTCCTCCGAAGTGATTCGTCCTTCGTGCTTCATTCTGGCATGCTGCGCGGTGCCCGGATAAGGTGTGAGTATATGAGATGTTACTGTTTCTATTTTGTTTTTTACAATCCAGTCAAGGGTACGAGAGAAAGTCGTTTCGTCGTCGTCATCAAGCCCAAATACGAAGCTGGCGTTTATCATAATTCCCCGCTTATGTATCTCTGACACCAAATATTCGTAGCGAGAAATGTTATTTTGGCCTTTGTTAGCAGTTTTAATGGAGTTTTCATTTATGCTTTCAAACCCGATAAAAAGCCCTTGACAACCGCTGTCTTTCATCAAGTCAAGCATTCCGGGAATGTCAATAATATTTGCAGATACTGCTGCATTCCATTTGATTTTTAACGGTTTAATACGTTGAAGAAACTCAAAAGTCCATTTTGGGTTTCCGATGAAGTTGTCATCAATAAACATTATATGGCGTCTTCGCAGAGTCATTATATCAGCAATGACATCGTCAACATTACGATTGACGAATGAGTATCTGATATTTTCTGTACTGTTGTAGCAAAATTCGCATTTAAAGGGACAACCCCTGCTTGCACTGACTACATTGACATAAAGATATTTACGATAATCTATCATGTCATAAGCTGGAGAAAGGATCTCGTCAGGTTTTAGCCGGCAACATCGGTAGGTTGTATTAAGGGTACCCTTACTTAAATCATCTATTATTTGAGGCCATGTACCCTCGGCGAAACCTATGCACAGCACGTCGAAATATTCCCTCGCCGATTCCGGACAGGAAGTAATCTGTATGCCCCCGGCAACCACCGGTACTCCTCGTTTCCGAAACTCCCTCCCTATTTCAATTGCACGGGGCAATGTGTCTACAGTGACAGTGATTCCGACAATGTCGGTCGGCTGATCATAGTTGATACAATCATCAACGTTCTCATTGAGAATTAAAACCTCATTACCCTTTCGAACTGTTTGCGCTACGGTCAACAAGCCTAATGAGGGAGCCATACGTGTCTTTAGCTTTGTATCCATAGGCCTCATTTGCATCCGAGGCTGAATCAATGTTATTTTCATTTCAAATTCAAATATTTATACCAATACATATATTTCCTATTTCGCAGGTAATTCAGATTATGGCCGTTAGATATATTGTTTTATACAAACAAAATTACAAATTATATTTGATATACAATTAATTCATATTGTTGTTTTGTCCAAAAGAAAGTGCCAAGAAACTCAATTCTAAATTTATGTATTTAAATATTAAATAATCTTTATTATTTAAAATCTTTATCGTTTTTGCTTGGCACATTCGGCGGTTTATTCTAATTTTGCCATAAGTCTTATAGCTTAAAACATTATATAATGAAAAACATAAAAAGAGCATTCTGCATGCTCGCCATGGCCGGAATCCTCGCACCATCGGTGGCATACGCCGGTGTCCGCGAAGACGCTGTGGCAAAAGTAATCAGCAATTATATGCCCGGAGTGACAGGCTTCGGCAAAGTCACCGTGAAGTCGGTAGCGGTAAACGACGCCAAGCGCACTATCACCGTATCGCTCAATGAAAACGGCGCATATATTCCTTTTACCGCAGAACGGCTCAACGAATTCAAAAGTGACTGCCGTAAAGCTCTCGGTGCCAAATACGATAATTATAAGGTAACTGTTCTTGCAAAGAAGAGCAATCTCGACAAACTTGTGCTCTTTGCGAAGAAAAAGAATATAGGCCCTACCGAGACCGCTCCTTTTATCGTACGGCACGACAAAGCCGCAGCCCCGGCCGGCCTCGACGGCAAAAACATCGCTCTCTGGCAAAGCCACGGATGGTATTTCGAGCCGAAGCTCAACCGCTGGGAGTGGCAGCGCGCACGAATGTTCGAGACTGTGGAAGACCTCTACACACAGAGCTACGTAATGCCCTTCCTCATGCCTATGCTTGAAAATGCGGGCGCATACGTGATGAGCCCCCGCGAGCGCGATGTGAACCTAACCGAAATCATTATCGACAACGACAAATCAGACCTCACCAAAGGCACTTTCAAGCTCGACGCAGCCAAGCACAGCAAATCCACCACGGGCTTCGGATATAAAAACGAAGTGCTCAAAAACGGCGACCATCCCTTTGCCGACGGCACGGCGGTATCTTTCGCCTCTTCAGGCAAAGACGACGCCGACGCCAAGGCTCAATGGCTGACAGCCATTCCCGCCGACGGAACATACGCCGTATACGTAAGCTACGCCTCAGCTCCCAACAGCAGCGAGGCGGCTCACTACCGTATCAACGCCGCCGACGGCAGCCATGATTTCTCCGTAAATCAGCAGATGGGCGGCGGCACTTGGATATATTTAGGCCATTTCCCATTCAAAGCCTCTGATAAAGAGACCGCGCTGGTAGAACTCTTCAACGACGGCCAAGCCAACACTACCGTGAGCGCCGACGCAGTGAAGATTGGCGGTGGCATGGGCAATGTGGCACGTATCGTTGAAAACGACAAGAGCGGCATACCTTACGAGTATATCACAAGCGGATATCCGCGCTTTGTAGAGGGTGCTCGCTACTTCCTGCAATGGGCCGGAGCTCCCGACTCTGTCTTCACTCCATCAGAATACACCAACGACTACAACGACGACTACCGCAGTCGCGGTCTTTGGGTAAACTGGCTTGCCGGCGGCTCTTCCATGTTGCCCAAGCAGGAGGGTCTCAAGATACCTGTTGACCTCAGTTTTGCTTTCCACAGCGATGCCGGCACAACCATGAACGACTCCATCATCGGCACTCTCGGTATCTACTGCACTTCCGGAGAAAAACTCGGCAACGGCAGCGACCGCAATGCCTCTCGCGACTATACCGACCTTGTGATGACAAACATCGTTGATGACGTCCGCGCTACCTTCGAGCCCGACTGGACACGCCGCGGCATGTGGGACAAATCATATTTCGAAGCCCGTGTGCCCGAAGTTCCGGCCATGCTTCTTGAGCTGCTCTCACATCAGAATCTCGCCGATATGTCTTACGGCCTCGACCCTGCTTTCCGCTTCGTTGTGTCACGCGCCGTTTATAAAGGTATGCTGAAGTTCCTTGCTCACCGCGACGGTAAGGACTATGTGGTGCAGCCACTTCCGGCACGTGCATTCGCTATCAGCAACAGCGGCAAAGACCAATATACCCTGACATGGGCCGAGCACGTTGATCGCCTTGAGCCTACCGCCACTCCCTCTTACTATATTATAGAAGAACGCGTGGGCGACGGTGCATTCCGCCCTGTGGCAAAAGTAAACGAGCCGGCGTGGACAACGACTGTCACCGACAGCGACATACACTCCTACCGCGTAATCGCCGGCAATGACGGCGGCACAGCCTTCCCCTCCGAGATTCTCGCACTGTGCAACCGACCCGGCGCTCAGGTGACAATTGTCAACGGCTTCACCCGTGTAAGCGCTCCCGACCGTTTCGACAGCGGTGCTCTCGCCGGTTTCGACAGCGACAAAGACAATGGCGTGCCTTATCTGATGGATATCTCATTCACCGGCAAGCAATTCGAGTTCCGCCGCGAACTTCCTTGGGTCGACGACGACAACACCGGCTTCGGTGATTCGCGTGCCAACTATGAAGACAAGGTTATCGCCGGCAACACATTCGACTATGTCTACACCCACGGCTCCGCTATCGCAGCCGCCGGTCACGGCTTCATTTCGAGCAGTGCAGAGGCTTTCGCAGCGGCAAACGACAAGCCTGCCATCGTAGACCTCATACTCGGCAAACAGAAAGAAATCAAACGAGGCCGCGGTGTCTATGGCACAGACTGCAAGACCTTCACCCCTGAAATGCAGACCCGTATTACCGCTCTAACCGCCCAAGGCACAGACTTCTTCATCTCCGGCTCATACGTAGCCACCGACCTTTGGGATAACCCCAACTCCAATGAAGAGACAGCCAAGAAAGACCGCGAGTTTGCCACCAAGGTATTAGGCTATTCTTGGCGAGAGAGCCGTGCGGCCGTCGAAGGCGGGGTTTATCAAGTGCCCACTCCTTTCAAGGCCTTCGGCAAAGGTCAATATTATTTCGAGCAGGAGCTTGGTGCCGACTGCTATGCCGTAGAATCGCCCGACGGAGTAATGCCCGCCTCAGACAAAGGCGCCACAATAATGCGCTATAGCGAGAACAATATCGCAGCCGGATCGGCCTTCGACGGCGGGGCATACCGCACCGTTGTAATCGGCTTCCCCTTCGAGACTATTGTCGGTGCCGACGAACGCGAGCACCTTATGAAACAGGTCCTTAACTTCCTCAATAAATAATTCAAGTTTCGCTTGCTAAACTTAAGTAAATAACTCTAAAACTTCAATATACATGCAGACAAGCATTCACGCCTTTCTTCCTTATATAAATGAGGATCAGGCAAGCGCCAACATCAAAGCAATCAAAGACTGCGACAAGGTAAGCAAAATCACTCTTCTGAGCACCGACACATCGGCCAAGGCCTGCGACGGTTGCGACATGATATATATCGACAACCTCAACTCGTCGGCAACGGTAAAAGCTATCGCACAAGCCGCCGACGCGGCCTTCATACTCCTCTATACCGGCAGCGCCTTAATAGTTCCCGGCTATCTCGCTTTCGACCGCATGATAAAGATTGCCCGCGACAGCAAAGCTGCCATGGTATATGCCGACTACTATGCCGTAGTCGACGGAGTGAAGAGCAATGCGCCTGTTATCGACTATCAGTTCGGTTCGCTGCGCGACGACTTCAATTTCGGCCCGCTGCTTCTTTTCAATGCCGCAGACTTCAAGAAAGCCGCCGCCGGTATCGACGCAGAATACAGCGCCGCCGGCATGTACGACCTGCGTCTGCGTCTGAGCCGTATCGCTCCGCTTGTCCACATCAACGAGTATCTCTACACTGAGGTATCCAAATCTGACAAAAGCTCAGGCGAATCGCATTTCAATTACGTAGACCCCAAGAACCGCGGCGTGCAGATCGAGATGGAACAGGCCTGCACAGCTCATCTCAAAGCAATCGGAGGCTATCTCGATCCGGTGTTCGAACCTATCGAATTCAACCGCGGAGACTTCGAATATGAAGCGTCAGTTATAATCCCGGTGCGCAACCGCGTCCGCACTATCCGCGACGCCATCCGCAGCGTACTGAGCCAGAAGACCGACTTCCCCTTCAACCTCATCATCATCGACAACCACAGCACCGACGGCACAGGCGAAGCAATCGAAGAATTCACTGCCGATCCGCGTGTTATCCACATCATACCCGAACGCGACGACCTCGGTATCGGCGGCTGCTGGAACATGGGAGCCAACCACCCCAAAGCCGGCAAATTCTGCGTACAGCTTGACAGCGACGATGTCTATGCCGACGAGAACACTCTTGCAAAGATGGTTAAAGCCTTCTACGACAACAACTCGGCTATGGTGGTAGGTACATACAAGCTCACCGACATCGACATGAACACCATACCGCCCGGCATTATCGACCACCGCGAGTGGACTCCCGAGAACGGACGCAACAACGCACTGCGTATCAACGGTCTCGGTGCTCCCCGCGCATTCTATACTCCCATGCTGCGCGAGATTCACGTGCCAAATACAAGCTACGGCGAAGACTATGCCCTCGGCCTCGCTTTCTCGCGTCACCATCAGATAGGCCGCGTATATGATGTGGTATATTTCTGCCGCCGCTGGGAAGACAATTCCGACCACGCTCTTGACATCAACAAGACTAACGCCAACAATCTCTACAAAGACCGTATCCGCACTTGGGAACTCCTCGCCCGCGTAGAGATGAACAAGCAGAAATAATCATGGCAGACAATCTACAGGTAAGCGAGCTCATAAACGAACAGTTGGCAAACTGGCCTCAGGCTGCCGAAAACTATGCCGCACTCCGCGACGTCAAGGTGAAAGACTTTGACGTCGACGGTATGCGCTTCAAAGTACAGTTCAATCCGGCCCGCGCAGTATCATCCGGAGCGAAAGTCGACGCCGCCTCTATCAAGGCTCGCAAATGTTTCCTATGTGCTGAAAACCGCCCGGCAGTGCAGAACGGTATTGATTGGAACGGCAACTTCACAATTCTCATAAATCCATTCCCTATTTTTCCGCGCCATCTCACCATACCGGCCAAACAGCATATACCCCAGATTGTGGGCGACTCGGTGGCCGATATGTTGCGTCTGGCACACGAACTCGACGAATACACCGTATTCTACAATGGCGCGCGTTGCGGAGCCTCGGCACCTGACCATTTCCACTTCCAAGCCGGCAACAGTGATTTCCTGCCATTGGCCGAAAACCTCGACGGCGTGGAGATGAAAGAAATAAAATCTCTCGGCAAGAGCTCGCTGTCTGTCGTAGACACGCTGCCTTTGAAAATGTTTGTGATAGACGCGCATACACCCGAAGAAGGACAGCAACTTTTCGAAGAGCTACGTAAGGCGATGCCGGTGCCTGAGGGCGATCAAGAGCCAATGCTCAACATGCTCGCCTACGCCACTGCTGCCGGTACTCGGCTTGTTGTCGTTCCGCGTAAACGTCACAGACCCTCTTTCTATGGAACTGAGGGTGACGACTGCATGCTCCTGAGCCCGGCGTCGGTAGATATGGGTGGTGTGTTCATCACCCCCAGACTTGTCGATTTCGAACGTTTCGATGAATCGACCATACGCCGCGTCATCGACGAGCTTTGTCTCAGCACAGAAGAAATAAACTCCATCGCCGAAAAAATACAATAATATGCAACCCGAAATCAAGGTAGGTATCGTTAGCGCCGAGAAGCTTGACCTGTCATTCAACACCCCCTACTGGAGTGAGGAAACAGGCTTCTTTGTTTCCGGAAAGCAGACATTCGGTATCAGCGACAGCGGTAAGATTGTATGGAACGACACTGAATATGCCACCCTTATATTCAAATCTGATCTCGTCGGCTGCAATTTCGAAGTCAGCGATGTTACCATAGGCATTAATTTCCATTGGGAACGCAAGGAAACCCAGACATTCACCGGCAATGCGCGCATAATCGTTGAAAACAGCAAGCTCACTCTCATCAACGAACTGCCAGTAGAAGATTATCTCAAGAGTGTGATATCTTCTGAGATGAGTGCCTCGGCCAATGAAGAGTTTCTCAAGACGCATGCTGTAATATCCCGCAGCTGGGTATTGGCGCAGATTTTCAAGCGCGACGCCAATGGCAAGACTGAAAGTTCTCATGTTACTGATGATGAAATCGTGCGCTGGTACGACAGGGAGGATCATCTCAATTTCGATGTATGCGCCGACGACCATTGCCAGCGCTACCAAGGTATCACCCGTCAGACCTCTCCTACGGTAAGCGCAGCAATCGACGCTACCGCCGGGCTCGTGCTCACTGATGATAAGGGCGACATTTGCGACGCCCGATTCTCGAAATGCTGCGGAGGCGTATTTGAAGAATTCGAAAACTGCTGGGAACCGGTCCACCACAACTACCTTGTAGCACGCCGCGACAGCGACGAGCCTCTCGACTTCCCCGATCTTCGCAACGAACAGAATGCCCGGGAGTGGATACTTTCCTCACCCGAAGCATACTGCAATACCGACGACAAGGCGATACTTAGCCAAGTGCTCAACAATTACGATCAGGAGACAAGCGACTTCTACCGTTGGCGCGTACACTACTCCCAAGCTGAGTTAGCCCACTTGATAAAGCGTCGCACAGGTATTGACTTCGGCGGCATAAAATCGCTTGAAGCTTTGGAGCGTGGCACCTCCGGCCGTATCATCCGCCTGAGAATCACAGGCACAAAACGCACCATGACAATCGGCAAGGAACTCGAGATTCGCCGTAGCCTCTCTCAAAGTCATCTCTACAGCTCTGCTTTCGTAGTCGAGACAGGAGAACCCGATGAGCAAGGGCTTCCAACAGACTTCACCCTTATCGGAGCCGGTTGGGGGCATGGAGTAGGTCTGTGCCAGATTGGGGCAGCCGTAATGAGCGCAAAAGGGATAAGCTACGATAAGATTCTCGCGCATTATTTCCCCGGATCGAAGCTTTCAAAAGCATATTAATACTGATATTTGCAAAAAATTTCTTAAATTTGTAAGCAAATATTAAATAATATTTAATCGCTACAAACTTTTTCAACTGACATATAGAGAGTTAAGCCCTAAAAACTGTATCATGAACAAAACAAGACACAACACCAAGCGCAATCCATGGGCATGGATCCCGACTTTATACTTCGCCCAAGGTTTGCCTTACGTTGCAGTGATGACTATATCGGTCATCATGTATAAACGCCTTGGCATATCAAACACCGACATAGCTCTCTATACCGGATGGCTATACCTGCCTTGGGTAATCAAGCCATTCTGGAGCCCCTTTGTTGATATTATCAAGACAAAGCGATGGTGGACACTTACAATGCAGTGGATCATCGCCTTTGCCCTTGCCGGAATAGCGTTTACCATCCCGACGCCATTTTTCTTCCAGCTCACGCTTGCAATATTCTGGCTTGTCGGTTTCACTTCGGCGACACACGACATCGCCGCCGACGGCTTCTATATGCTCGCTCTTACCGAGCATGAGCAGTCGCTCTATGTCGGTATCCGCTCTACTTTCTACCGCGTGGCCACTGTGGCCGGACAAGGTCTTCTCGTGATTGTAGCCGGTCTGATTGAGACAAATACCGGTCTTGCCCCGGTGCAGGTCAATGTCAATGCCGACCCGGCTGTTGAATGGCGTCCGTGCGACCTCGAATGGACAGACGTCGCCGAGGCCGACCTCGACGGAGAATTACAATTCATCACTCCGCGTAATTTCTCTGTGGCCACTACAGCCCCCTCTCAAGTGACTGTTGACGTAAACGGCGAGTCGGTGGCCATGCCTTTCAAGACCTACGCAGCCCTCATGCGCGACTCGGTGAAACATCTCAACGAGCGCAACGGATTTGTAGCTGCCGAGATACCGGCCGACAACAAAGGCGCGGCAAATGTTGCCGAACAATCAGGCCCGGGAGCGTTCACCACTTGGGTGAAGGAGACTTTCGGCGAACAGCGCGAGCCCTACACACTCAAAGATAACAACATCGCCATCATCGGTTTACGCCTCAACAAGAAGCCGGCTCCGGGCGAAGAGATTATCCTCAATGTCACACACAAGAGCGGTGACCAGAGCATAAAACTTGAGCAGGCTGCCTTGTCTACCCGCTTTGTATTCAACGAAAGCAACTGGGACAAAACGGCGTGGCTCTACTACGAGATTGACAATAAGTTGACAGCACCCACTCAGGCCACTTTCGAGGGCGCGTCGGGCAACATTCCGTTTGCATGGCTCGTCGTATTCGCTGTACTGTCGGCATTTTTCTTCCTTGTAGCCTTCTATCACAGCTGGGCTCTCCCCCGCCCCGCCGATGACGGCCACAACAATTCGGCCATGACAGCCTCCGATATAATACGCGAGTTCTTCGAAACCTTCAAGTCGTTCTTCCGCAAGCCTCAGGTGTGGGTGGCTATAGCCTTCATGCTGCTCTACCGTCTGCCAGAAGCTCAGCTTGTCAAACTCATCAACCCCTTCCTTCTCGACCCCATCGACAAAGGCGGCCTTGGCCTCACTACAGGTCAGGTAGGCATTGTATACGGTACTGTTGGCATTATCGGCCTCACCCTCGGCGGTATCATCGGCGGTATCGCGGCAGCAAAAGGCGGCCTAAAGAAATGGCTGTGGCCCATGGCATGGTCAATGTCGCTCACCTGCCTCACATTCGTTTACCTCAGCTATGCCAGCGACCATTCGCTGCTTACCGTAAACATCTGCGTGTTTATTGAGCAATTCGGCTACGGCTTCGGCTTTACAGCCTATATGCTTTACCTGATTTATTTCTCTGAAGGCAAGCACAAGACCGCCCACTACGCCATCTGCACCGGCTTTATGGCTCTTGGCATGATGCTCCCCGGCATGGCCGCCGGATGGCTGCAGGAAACAATCGGCTACCGCCACTTCTTCATCTGGACTATGATATGCTGCGCTGCCACAATCGGTGTGTGCGCATTCTTGAAAATCGACCCCAATTTCGGACGTAAAAAATGAAAAAGACAATCACCATATTCTTTGCCGCCGCAGCAATAGCTGCCGGGGCTCAGGTCAAACCGGGCATTGAAGTGCTCCGCGACAATAATTTCGCAAGCCTGCAAGGCAAACGCGTCGGACTCATCACCAACCCCACAGGCGTAGACAATGATCTCGTATCTACCGTAGATATCCTCGCGGCTGCTCCGGGAGTGAAACTCGTGGGACTCTATGCTCCGGAGCACGGCGTCCGCGGCGATGTCCATGCCGGCGACAAAGTGGAAGGCTCGGTTGACAAGGCTACCGGAGTACCGGTATATTCAGTCTATGGCAAAACACACAAGCCGACAGCTGAAATGCTCAAAGACGTAGATGTGCTTATCTACGACATACAAGACAACGGTTGCCGCTCATACACCTTTATATCAACGATGGGTAAGGCCATGGAAGCCTGCGCAGAGCTTGGCAAGAAATTCATGGTTCTCGACCGCCCCAACCCGATAAGCGGCAACAAAATCGAGGGTAACCTCGTGGAAGACTCATGCTATTCTTTCGTGAGCCAGTTCCCGATCCCCTACGTCTACGGTCTCACTCCCGGCGAGCTCGCCCGCTATCTCAACGATGAGGGCTTGATTGGCAACGGCAAGAAAGTAGACCTTGAGGTTGTGCCTATGGAGGGATACAGCCGCGATATGGATTTCCGCGCGACAGGCATGCCTTGGGTACTCCCCTCGCCCCACATGCCCGTACCTGAAAGCTGCCTCTACTATCCCGCCTCAGGTATTCTTGGAGAGCTCTATCAGATGTCGATAGGTGTAGGTTATACAGAGCCTTTCAAACTCTTCTGTGCCAAATGGATTGACGCTGAAGACCTATCTCAGAAGCTCAATGCCCGCAATATTCCCGGCGTGAAATTCCGCCCCATCCACATCAAACCGTTCTACTCAACAGGACAAGGCGAAAACCTTGAGGGTGTGGAAATGTATGTGACCGACGTAGAAAAAGCGCCCCTGTCACTGATTCAATTTTATGTGATGGAACAGTTGGCGGCAGACTACCCTGAAGGACGACTTTTCGACAAAGCCACAAGCGCCCGGCTCAACATGTTCGACAAGGTTGTCGGCAGCAAGAATATCCGTCGCCTCTTCACCAAAAATTATAAAGTAGCTGATATCGAAGACTACTGGAATAAGGATAACGAAGCCTTCGCTGCCAAATCAGCAAAATATCACCTCTACAAATAACAGGAGATTTTCCGGATGGACTTGAAATATAAGGATTTCGTAAAAGAAATCAGTCGTCATATATCGCCCGACCGTATATATACCGACGATCTGCGTCTGCTCTGTTGGGGCACCGACGCCGGTTTCTACCGACTGTTGCCCAAAGTTGTGGTGCGGGTTAAAGACGAGGCCGAGGTGACGGCTGTGCTTCGTGCGGCTTCCGACCGTAAATTGCCGCTCACCTTCCGCGCGGCAGGCACAAGTCTTTCCGGACAGGCTATATCAGATTCTATCCTCGTAGTTGCCGGAAAAGAATGGGAAGGATATCGCATAATCGATGAAAAGGCAACAGCTATCGCCCTGCAGCCTGGTATTATCGGTGCGCGCGTAGGAGAGATTCTCAAACCCTATCACCGTGTTTTCACCCCCGACCCGGCCTCGAAAAAATCGGCTATGGTCGGTGGAATCGTCGCCAACAATGCCTCGGGCATGAAATGCGGCACACACGCCAACAGCGACCGTACCCTACGGTCTATCCGAATTATCCTTGCCGATGGCACAGTGCTTGATACAAGCAGCGAAGACTCGCGCACAGATTTCAAGAGAAGCCACCCTACTCTCATCGCCGAAATCGAAAGCATTCGCGACGCCATAGCCTCAGACCCGGAGCTTAAGGAACTCATACGCCATAAATATGAGATAAAGAATGTAACCGGTCTGAACATACTGCCCTTCATTCTTTTCGACGACCCCTTCGATATCATCACCCACTGCATGGTAGGCAGCGAGGGAACGCTTGCCTTTATCAGCGAGGTGACAATGAACACCGCTGCCGAAAAACCGTTCACCGCTTCTGCAATGGTCTACTTCAGCGACATGACCGAGGCTTGTCATGCCGTTGTCGCCATGCGCAAGGAGGCGCCTGTGCAGGCATGCGAGCTGCTCGACCGTAAATCGCTCGCCTCTGTCGGCGACACCACAGGCACCGGACTCACAGCCCTTCTGATACAGACTGAGGCCGACAACGAGACCCGGCTCAACGAACAGATTGAGCAGACAATGGCTATTCTTGAGCGCTACAAACTATTCAAACCCGCCCATTTCTCAACCAACCCGAAAGAAGTGGCTGCATGGTGGCTTATGCGCTCAGGTGTATTTCCAGCCGTTGGTGGCACGCGCCCCTTAGGCACGACCGCTCTTATCGAGGATGTCGCTTTCCATATCGACAATCTCCCTGAGGCAACCGTCGCCTTGGCCAAGATGATTGAAGACTGCGGCTATGAAGACGCTTGTATCTACGGCCACGCCCTTGAGGGTAACTATCATTTCGTGCTTGCCCAAAAATTTGACACCCAAGCCGACATCGACAAATACCGCAACCTCATGCTTCAGATAGAGCAACTCGTTGTTGGTAAATTCGATGGTTCACTCAAAGCCGAGCACGGTACGGGGCGCAATATGGCTCCGTTTGTCGCGGCTGAATGGGGTGATAAAGCATGGAGCATGATGAAACGCCTCAAAGCTGCATTCGATCCGGAAGGGCTGCTCAATCCCGGCGTTATATTTAACGACGACCCCGAGTGCTTCATTCATAATCTTAAGCCCCTGCCGCTCACCGACCCGCATGTTGACCGCTGCATTGAATGTGGTTTCTGCGAGGTCAATTGCGTGAGTTGCGGTCTTACCCTCTCTGCCCGTCAGCGCATAATCGCGCAACGCGAGATATCACGGCTTGAATCGACCGGCGAAGATAATGAACGGCTCAACCGTCTGAAAAAACAATTCCGCTACTACGGCAACGAGACATGTGCCGGCGACGGACTATGCAGCACATCATGCCCCATGCACATCAATACCGGCGAGATGATTCATGATATCCGCCAAAAAGAAGTCGGAGGCATGGCTCATGGTATCGGTAACTGGGTAGGCAAGAATATGCCACTCGTAGAAGGAGGCTTACGCATGACGCTCGGCGCCGCATACGGCGCTCACCGCGTGCTCGGCAACGGCGGAGTGAGGTCTGTAGGAAAAGCCTTGCATAAAATAGGATTCCCGTTATGGACACCGTCCTTACCCAAGCCATATTATCCCGGACATCTCAAAAAAGTCAAAGCCGCCGGAGCGCCAAGACGTCTGGTTTATTTCCCCTCGTGTATCAACCGCACGATGGGCGCGAGCGATGAGACCGACAAGGTACAGCCGCTTGCCGATGTATTCGTGCGTCTGTGCAAAAAAGCCGGCTACGATGTAGTTTTCCCGGCCGACATGGCAGATCTCTGCTGCGGCATGATATGGGAGAGCAAAGGCATGCCCGACATTGCCGACTCAAAGTTACGCCAGCTCGAAAAAGCCCTCGCAGTAGCTTCTGAGGGTGGAACAATACCTGTCGTTTGCGATCAGAGTCCCTGCCTCCACCGCATGCGAGAGCATATCAAGAGCATGCCTCTCTATGAGCCGGCAGAGTTTATCCATGATTTCATGGCACAGTATCTCAACTTCCATAAACACGATACACCGGTGGCCGTGCACATCACATGTTCGTCGCGCCGCATGGGCATAGGCGACAAAATTATCAATCTCGCACGCATGTGCAGCAACAATGTGCTTGTGCCCGAGGAAGTAGGCTGCTGCGGCTTCGCCGGCGACAAAGGTTTCACACATCCCGAACTCAACCAATGGGGCTTGCGTAAGCTCCGACCTCAGATTGAGGCCGCAGGAGTAGTCGCGGGCTATTCCAATTCACGCACATGCGAGATAGGCCTGACAACCAACTCCGGAATACCATATAAATCGATTGTATATCTTGTAGACGAATGTACTACAGCCAAACAATAGACATGGACGAATCAAGAACACAAAACAAACGCCTCCTATCGCTCGATATCCTGCGTGGTATTACCATCGCCGGCATGATTCTGGTAAATAATCCGGGCTCTTGGGGGCATATCTATGCTCCTCTTGAACATGCCTCGTGGAATGGCCTCACGCCTACCGACCTCGTTTTTCCTTTCTTCATGTTCATAATGGGTATCTCTACCTATTTCTCATTGAGGAAATATCAGTTTCAATTCAGCTGGCAGTCATTTATCAAGATACTGCGCCGCACTGTCGTGATTTTCGCCATAGGTCTTGGCATTGCATGGTTCGGCATGTTCCTGCGCGGTATACTCAACGACAAGACTTTCCTCGACGCCGTAGCCAATTTCGACCATATAAGGATATTGGGTGTAATGCCCCGCCTCGCCCTTTGCTACGGTATCGGCGCGACAATGGCTCTTCTAATACCCCACAAGACCTTGCCTTGGGTTATCGGTGCAATGCTCGTGGCATACGCAGTGATTCTCCTGCTCGGCAACGGCTTTGAATTTTCCGACAGGAATGTGATTTCTATCGTCGACCATAGAGTATTGGGCGAAAACCACATGTATGCCGACACTATCGACGGTGTCCGTCTTAAATTCGACCCGGAAGGACTGTTGAGCACACTCCCCTCGATTGCCCACATGCTCATAGGCTTTATGTGCGGCTCTCTGATATTGGGCACAAAGGACAACCGCGAGCGTATCTGCCGTCTGTTCATCGTCGGCACCATACTCACATTCTCCGGTTTCCTGCTCGACTTCGGCTTGCCTATCAACAAAAAAATCTGGTCGCCGACATTTGTACTCACCACCTGCGGCCTCGCCTCAAGTTTCCTTGCATTGCTTATCTGGATTATCGATATCAAGGGACACGACAAATGGTGCCGTTTCTTCGAGTCTTTCGGCGTCAACCCGCTCTTCATGTACTGCCTCGGAGCGGTGCTGAGCATAGTCATAGGTGCCGTCAAAATACCGAGCGACCTTGCCGAAAGCGGCATGATAAGCATAAAAGGCTGGTTCTACGAAGGTGTATTCATGCCTCTGTGCTCCGGCGACGCCACTCTTGCCTCTCTCCTCTTTGCGATAACTTTTGTATTATTCAACTGGTGTATAGGTTATATACTTTACAAGAAGCATATATATATTAAAATATGATACTGATAGCGGATTGCGGAAGCACCAAAATCGACTGGTGCGTGCTCAACAAGACAATAGTCGAGAAACAAGTGTTCACCCTTGGCATGAATGCCGTCATGCTCACCGAGGAGGAAATGCGCAGCCGCTTCAGCAGCGAACTGCTCCCCGAGCTTGGCGATATCGCCGGCCAAATCGATTCGGTTTATTTCTATGGCGCCGGCTGCATATCGCCCGAAGTATGCGGCAATGTTGCGCGCGCCCTCAAAGCAAACCTCCCGGCCAGCACCACAATAGAGGTTTACAGCGACCTTCTTGCGGCCGCCCGTGCTCTTTGCGGTCATGAAGCCGGTATTGCATGCATACTCGGCACAGGCTCGAACTCATGTCTCTACGACGGCAAAGGCATAGCCGACAATGTCTCGCCTTTAGGATATATTCTCGGCGACGAGGGGTCGGGCGCAGTATTAGGCAAGCTGTTCGTAGGCGACGTGTTGAAAAAACAGCTCCCCGCCGACATTTCGGCCCGTTTCCTCAACGAATATGACCTCGACCTGCTCGGCATTATCCGACGTGTCTACCGCGAGCCGCAGGCCAACCGTTTTCTCGCGTCGCTCACTCCCTTCATGAGCAAAAACATCGATGTGCCGCAGATTCATGAGCTTGTACTCAACGCTTTCCGCTCTTTCTTCCGCCGCAACATCAAAAACTACCTCAACTATCAGGAGCATGAGGTGAATTTCATCGGCTCGATAGCTTTCCACTTCCGCCCTGTACTTGAAGAAGCTGCAAAAGCCGAGGGCTGCCGCATTGGCAAGATTGTGAAAAGCCCGATGGAAGGTCTGCTTAAATATCATAGTTAAAGCGCTTTCAGAGCAGTTTATAAAGTTTAAAAAGTTTAGTTTACAAATGTTTACCTAAACTTATTAAACCTTATAAGCTCAAAATAAACAAGTTTCGCCTGCGAAACTTAAACATCATAGTTGCTAAATCAAATCCATATATAAAATGGCCTTTGTAAAAATCAGTGAACAAGCCTCGCTCTACAATGATCTCGAAAAGAAATCGGTGGGCGAAATCCTCCATGATATCAACAACGAGGATAAAAAGGTGGCCGTAGCCGTAGAGAAAGCTATCCCGGCTATCGAAAAACTCGTAGAACAGATTGTGCCCCGCATGAAAGGCGGCGGCCGTATTTTCTATATTGGTGCCGGCACATCAGGCCGTCTCGGCGTGCTTGACGCCTCGGAAATTCCCCCGACATTCGGCATGGATCCTTCGTGGGTAATCGGATTGATTGCCGGTGGCGACACTGCCCTGCGCAACCCGGTGGAAAATGCTGAAGACGACACCCTCCAAGGCTGGCACGACCTTGAAAAGTTCAACATCAATGAAAAAGACACCGTGATCGGCATTGCAGCTTCAGGCACGACTCCCTACGTGATCGGTGCGATAAAAGAGGCCCGCAAGCACGGTATCCTCACCGCCGCCATCACATCAAACCCCGACGCCCCTGTATCTGAAGCCGCTGATATCGCCATCGAGATGGTGGTAGGGCCGGAATATGTGACAGGCTCATCACGCATGAAGAGCGGCACGGGCCAAAAGATGATATGCAATATGATCACCACTTCGGTTATGATCAAGATGGGCCGTGTGAAAGGCAACAAGATGGTAAACATGCAGCTATCCAACGCCAAGCTCGTAGACCGCGGCACACGCATGATTGTGGAAGAACTCGCCCTGCCCTACGACGAGGCAAAACGCCTGCTGCTCATGCACGGCTCGGTGAAAAAAGCTGTAGACGCTTACCGCGAACATAAGATGTCATGAAAAAGTTCTTCCTCATACTCGCACTCATAGCCTCGGCACTCGGAGTGTCGGCGCAGCACGGCACTTTTTATGACCAGCGCGCCACCCTTTTTGAAGTCTTGCCGATGGACTCCACCAATATCGTCTTTCTCGGCAACTCAATCACCAACGGCTGCGAATGGCATGAGCTTTTCAATAACCCGCGGATAGTAAACCGCGGTATCAGCGGCGACATAGCAATGGGCATTGTCGACCGCCTCGATCCGTTGATTAAAGGCAAGCCTGCCAAAGTGTTTCTTATGATTGGCGTCAATGATGTGAGCCATCACATTTCGGCCGACTCAATAGCCACTGACATCACAAAGATCGTAAACCGTATAAGATCAGAGAGTCCGGGCACGAAACTCTACCTGCAGTCGTGTCTGCCATTCAACGAGTCGTTCAACCGGTGGAAAAATCTCGTGGGCAAGCAACAGGTAATCATCGACCTCAACAAACGCCTTGAGAAAGTGGCCGGCGAGTATGGAGCTACATGGATAAATCTTTATCCGCTATTCAGCGACGGCCACGACAATCTCAAACCCGAATATACCAACGATGGCCTTCATCTTACCGGTCCGGCATATCTTGTCTGGAAAGAGGCGATTGAAAAATATGTAAACGAATAGATTGTTACACGACGACGCGCAACAACAGCAGATTATCGAACTGAGCGACACCACTGCTCTGGTGCTCGCCGGGCCCGGATGTGGCAAAACTCATATCCTCGCCCGGCGAGTGTTTCATGCCTCGGCCCATACCGATTTCGATGAAATGCTGTGTGTGACATTCACAAACCGCGCCGCCCGTGAAATGAAGCAACGCATAGAGGCGTATATGGGCTATGTGCCGCAAAATCTGTTTGTCGGCAACATGCACCGCTTCTGCCTGCGTTTCCTTTACGAGAACGAGATCGTCAATGCCGACACTACAGTCATTGACGAAGAAGACCGGCTCGATTTCCTCGTAACTATTCTCGACAGGCCTACCGCTGCCAATGTAAACGATTTTCTCACAAAGGCGGCATACGTATATCAGGTAGAGCACGATCATCCCGACCATATCATCCGCCGCCCTGCAAGCCCTCTGACCGAAGCCGATTATCAAGCTATTGACGCTTACAGCCGCTTCAAGACCGAAAACAGGCTCATCGACTACGACGATATCCTGCTACAGACCTATACCGCTTTGCAGCAACTGCCGGCGGCTGACTTCAAGATGACGGCTTACCGCTGGGTGCAAGTCGATGAGGTTCAGGATATGACGCCACTGCAGCTCGCCATTGTCGACGCCGTGACGATGTCTATCCGGCGCACTCTCATCTATTTCGGCGACGAGCAGCAGGCGATATTCAGATTCATCGGTGCCGGCGGACGTGCGCTCGATTTACTCAAACGCCAATGCCGTGGAAACATTCTGCGCCTTAAACGCAACTACCGCTCTCCCGGCTACCTTGTGGAAATGTGCAACACTCTCGCGTGCGATTGGCTCGACATCAACCGCCAATTTCTTCCTGAAGCGGTAGACAACAGTCGCGATGAGGGCAATATGACCCTCTACAGCGCAAGCTATGAACAGCTTGCATACACAGCCGCCAATATCGCGCGCCTCAGGCTTGCCGAATCCCCCGATGAAAATGTAGCAGTGCTCTGCCGCGTAAATACCGACGCCGAATATTTATCGGAAGTATTCTGCAATCTCGGGCTAAGCCATTTCCACGTTTCCAAGCAAGATCTTTTCCATCAGTTGCCGTTCAAGACTGTATGGTCACATCTTGCCGCAGTGAGCCGCCCCTTCATGCGACAGCCTTGGGTTAGGCTGCTGTATCAGACCCGTTGCGCCAAGACCGTCACAGGAGCCCGCAAACTCGTAAGACTCCTCCGTAACAGTGCGATAGGCTGTGATGAACTTCTATATTTCGACAAACCCCTGCGGGTAGAAAGACTCATTGAGCTTTATGGCTCCGACACAGAAATCGTAGTATTCGACACCGAGACAACCGGGCTCGACATTCTCAACGACGATATCGTGCAGATTGCCGCAGTAAAGATTCTGCGGGGCGAAATCATCGGGCAATTTGAGGTTTTCATTTCTTCCGACAGGCGTCTGCCACGAGAATTGCAGCCGGGTGTGCTCAATCCTATTGCAGAGATTTACAAGACAGCACAAAAACTCAAACCAACTGAGGCTTTTGCCGCCTTTGAAGACTTCATCCAAAACGCCATTCTTGCAGGGCACAACCTCGATTTTGATATAGCCATAATGCGGCGCAATATCAGCCGACGCACAAATGCCGATATTCCATGGCAATTGACACCGGCAGCCGAACGGCTTGATACCCTCGTGCTTGCGCGTCAGCTATATCCGCAGCTTCATCGACATAGGCTCAAAGATATGATTGAGGTGCTGAAGCTGGAGGCATGCAACAGCCACAATGCCGTTGACGATACATTGGCTACGGCGTCGCTTCTTGCAGCATTGTTCAATAAAGCTGAAAAAATCAAGGAGAAAGTAGAACTTGCGCACAAAAACGAAAGTATCTGCCGCTGCGCAAAATCTTTCAGAGCAGCCTACGGAGATTTTTATTTCAAATGGAGATCGATGTTGCATAATCCTGATGAATCTTACGCGAACTCGCTGTGCGGTGCAATCTCCGAAGCAAATGAATTCTTCAAAAAACGCGGCTACTGCGACGGTATACAACGGCTCGACTATGTGCTCGCATTGATCGAGCGCTGCATAATCGACCAAGACGATTCTGCCGCATTCGGTCCGCAGATTGCCCGACATCTGCATGATATGCTGAGTTTCAACGAATCAGACTTTTTCAGCAACGGAATAGTTGACGAGCGGCTCTCGATAATGACCATCCACAAAGCAAAGGGGCTTGAGATGGACAATGTCATTGTTTTCGACGCCTCGCGGTTCTATGGTGATGTCACTGATCATGCCCGCGTACTTTATGTCGCTTTCTCGCGAGCCCGCAGGCGTCTTGCAGTAGGGCTTTCGGGCAACATGCCTCCGCCAATGCGCGGCCTGCAGCAGTATTTCCGGCGCATGACTCCCGCTCAGGTCAAGATTGCCGTAAATTGCGAATACCTCAATCTTAAATAATCATTTCACTCATCTCATTTGTTATTAATCAGTAAACAGTCAATAATATGATAGTAAATACAGCCCGCTTCGTAGTCAGCAACTCAGACTACTCCAAATGCCCCGCCGACCGACGACATGAATACGCGTTTATCGGCCGCTCAAACGTAGGCAAATCATCGCTTATAAATATGCTTACCGGACAGAAAGGCCTTGCAATGACCTCATCGACTCCCGGTAAGACTATGCTCATCAACCATTTTCTGGTTAATGACAGCTGGTATATCGTCGACCTCCCCGGCTACGGCTATGCGCGCCGCAGCAAAAGCGACCGCGACCGACTCGAAGGTATCATCAAAAACTACATCCTCGGCCGCGAGCAAATGACAAATCTTTTCGTGCTGATCGATAGCCGCCACAAACCGCAGAAAATCGACCTTGAATTCATGGAATGGCTTGGTGAGAACGGCGTGCCTTTCAGCATTGTCTTCACCAAACTCGACAAACTCACTCCAACTGCCGGCAAACGCCAGATCGAGGCATACTGCGCCCAGTTACTCGAATCATGGGAAGAGCTGCCACCGGTATTCAAAACCTCAAGCGAAGACCGCCGCGGACGCGACGCGCTGCTCAACTATATAGAGGAAATGAACAAACTTCCGCTTTCCGAATCTGAACAATAATGGCTCGCGGGTGTTTAGATTTTATAAACTAAACACTACAGATTATGAGCCCTTGTAAAAAATCAAAAACAAAACCCGCCGATAAATATCCCGGCATTGCTATAGATAACGCCGACAATGAAAAAGTCGACCGTCAGGATGTAGAAGAGCGAACAAAAACTCTCGGCTACAATCCAAGAAACAGTAAATAGCAAATCTCCCCCGCGACTTGTGATAGCGTCAAAGTCGCGGGGATTTTTTTGTCTTCTTCCGCCAAGTGCTAAATTATGTTAATCAAAATCTAAAGCCTCTTCAGATTTTGTTTTAATACATATCCGACTATTGATTTATGAGAACACTATCAACATTATGCCTTATGATACTTGCAGGCGGCCTTATGGCGTCGGCAAATGATTTACACGTCAAAATGGCGTCGGCATGGCCCGGCGACAGCACGTTTCAACACTCAGCGGCCGACTATTCCCGGTGGTGGCAGACTTTCGATGATAAACTTCTCGACAGTCTGATCACCATTGGCGAGGCCAATAATTATGATCTCGCCGCGGCAGCAAAGCGCATTGACATTGCACGCACTCAGCTGCGCGTAGCCCGTGGAGGATATTCTCCTGTAATAGGTGTCAGTGCCGGCTATACGCGCGACCGCCAGTCAGGCCGTATAGAGGGCAGCACCGGTGAAGCCTCTACCCTCTCATATTTCAATGCCGGAGCCACCATGAGCTGGGAAATAGATGTTTTCGGCAAAATACGGGCTCAAGTCAATCACGCAGGCAAGGCTGTCAAAGTTTCTGCCGCCGAATATGCAGGAGCCATGGTAGCTCTCGAAGCCGAGATTGCTTCTACATACATTACTCTGATGGTTCAGAAACAGCAGCTCGAAGTTGCACGTGAGCACACCGAGAATCAGGCGCATATACTCAAAATAACCGAAGTGCGCCACAACACCGGCCTTGCCTCCAAGCTCGATGTCGCACAGGCGCAGACACTCTACTACTCCACCATCGCCTCGATTCCGCTGCTTGAGGCTTCAATTGAGAAATCATACAATGCCCTCGGAGTACTCACCGGTCTGGGTCGCGAAGGATTACCATCTTCCATCTACAGCACTTCAGCCTTGCCCGACCACTATCAGCTTGCCCCGCTTAGTGCTCCCGTAGAGATTCTCCACCACAGGCCGGATATTGTCGAAGCCGAACGCAACATCGAACTCGCAGCCGCCGAGCTTGGCATTGCACGCAGCGCTTACCTGCCTTCGCTTAGCCTTCAGGCGTCCATAGGCACAGAAGCCCATAATTTCGGCGACCTGTTCAAAGGCCCGTCATTCTCTTACACTATTGCCCCTACGCTGTCATGGACAGTATTCGACGGCTTGCAGCGCCGCAATAATGCCCTTGCCGCGCGTCAGAGCATGGAAGCTCAGATTGACTCCTACAATACCACCGTGCTCTCGGCCATCGAAGAAGTTCGCAATGCGATTGCGCAATATAAATCGTCGCTCCAATATATCGAGCGTATCACTCAGGTCGTAGACAGCAGCCGCGAAGAAGTAAGGCTCTCGGTAGACCAGTATAAGGAAGGACTCACAATGTTTTCAAATGTCGTTGACGCTCAATTAAATTATCTCACATATCAAAATTCACTTGTCGCTGCCCGCGGCGATGCTATTTCATCACTAATAAGTCTTTACAAAGCCCTCGGAGGCGGTTGGACAGAATAAAAACTACGATTATGAACAAGACCCTCACTTTGATAACACTTTCCGCCCTCATCTGCGGAGTCGCATGCAAGCGAAGCAATGATACCGCTGCGGAAGCAACACCGACTATCGACGTGGCAAACCCGGTAGTTGATTCTGTCACACTCCATAAGACATATCCCGGAGTGCTGTGCGCCGACCGCGAGGTGAAACTCGTGGCACGTGTCAACGGCTATCTTGAATCGAAAAACTACAAATCCGGCGACTATGTCAAGAAAGGCACTGTGCTTTTCACCATCGAATCGCGTAATTACCGCGACGCCGTAGAAAGTGCGAGAAGTGCCGTGAGCACCGCCGAAGCAAATCTCAACTACGCTCAGAGCCGCTACGACGCCTTGTCGGAAGCCCTTAAAAGCGACGCGGTGAGCCGCATGGAGGTTGAGGAGGGACGCAGTACGCTCGAACAATGCAAGGCTACGCTGAAATCGGCAAAAGCTGCTCTCACAACAGCAGAGACGCAACTCTCTTATTGCACGGTAGTAGCTCCATTTGACGGGCATATCTCGTCGGCCACATACGATGTCGGTGCATATCTCGATGGTGAGGGTGCGCCGGTAGAGCTTGCCTCCATATATGCCGACCGTACTCTCATCGCCAACTTTTCTATTGACGACGCCGCCACTCTCACCGACCTGCAGCACAATATACAGGCAAATGCCGTTGACTTCAACCATATCCCTATCAATTTCAACGATACTCTCGGCCACACATATACCGGAGCGCTCGATTATCTGGCACCGAAAGTAGATACTTCTACAGGAACGCTGCAACTGCAGGCTATCATCGACAACAAATATGGCGAGCTCCGCAGCGGTATGTATGTAAGCGTGGATCTGCCAACAGGCTTCGACCCCAATGCCATAATGATCAGGGACGCTTCAATATCAACCGACCAATTGGGAAAATATGTATATCTTGTCAACGATTCCGACAAGGTGGTTTACACACCTGTAACTGTCGGGGCTCTCGTGTGCGACACTATGCGTATCGTAGAAAAAGGGATAAGCCCTACCGACCGCTACGTGACCAAGGCAATGCTCAAGGTACGCGACGGCATGACTGTCAAACCCACAATTGTAAAGTAAGCCATGTTCAGTAAATTTTTCATCACCCGGCCGATATTCGCCACCGTGCTGGCGATATTGATGATATTGGCAGGCTTGCTGACTTTCAACAGCTTGCCTGTGGCACAATATCCCGATATCACTCCACCTACCGTTTTCGTAAGCGCGTCGTACCCCGGTGCCGACGCCCAGACTGTCGCTGAAGCTGTCGGTGTTCCTATCGAGCAGCAGGTCAACGGCGTTGAGAATATGATGTATATGTCATCGTCATCAGGCAACGACGGATCATATTCTCTTGAGATTACTTTTGAAAACGGCACCGACCTCGATATGGCTGCCGTTAAAGTGCAAAATCGTGTCGCTCAAGCTGAGCCGGTGTTGCCAAATGCCGTCAAGGAGCAGGGCGTCAATGTAATGTCGCGCTCGTCAGATATCATTCTCTTTGTGGCTCTCGAGTCGGATGATCCAGAGCGCTATGATGGCCTTTATCTCACAAACTACGCCCAACTCAGTATCGTGGACGAACTGTCGCGTCTCGATGGCGTCGGACAGGTTTCGGCTTTCGGCTCTGGCAATTACTCCATGCGCGTGTGGCTCGACCCGGAGAAAATGCGTGTGCGCGGTGTCACTCCCGAAGATGTCTCAGCAGCCATAGCAAGCCAGAACATGGAAGTATCGGCAGGCTCTGTCGGCGCACCTCCGACAGCCACCGGACAGCAGTTTGAATACACTCTCACAGCCCAAGGCCGCCTCTCCAATGCAAGCGAGTTCGGCAACATCGTGATTCGCACCGGCAGCGATGGCGCCATATTGCGACTGAAAGATATAGCCCGTGTAGACCTCGGAAGCGACTCATACTCGATGATATCTCATGTCTCCGGTGAGAACGCAGGCCTTATCGGTATTTATCAGCTTCCCGGCGCAAACGCCATGAAAGTGGCGGCAAACGTCGAGAAAAAACTTGAAGACCTCAAGCAATATTTTCCCGAGGGCGTAGATTACCGCATAATCCTCAATACCACCGATTTCGTGTCGGCGTCTATCGACGAAGTGATTGTAACATTCTTTGAGACAACTCTCATCGTCATGCTTGTGATATTGCTATTCCTGCAGAATTGGCGTGCCGTCATAATCCCGATGATAACCATCCCAGTCTCCCTGATAGCCACATTGGCTGTGATGAAGGCAATGGGATTCTCTCTCAACACGCTTACACTCTTCGGTCTCGTGCTTGCGATCGCCATCGTAGTCGACGACGCCATAGTGGTGGTGGAGGATGTGAGCCGTATACTTGACAAAGGCGGGGTCACTCCGACACAGGCAGCCGAGCAGGCTATGAAAGAACTGCAGGGACCTGTAATCGGCGAAGTGCTTGTGCTCTTGTCGGTATTCATCCCCACCGCTTTCATTTCCGGCATAACAGGCCAGCTCTACAAACAGTTTGCCCTCACCATTGCCGTGTCGACTGCATTCTCCGGCTTCAACGCCTTGACCTTTACCCCGGCCATGTGCGCGCTATTCCTGAAGCCCGATACCGGTCAACCGAAGTTTTTCCTCTTCCGTTGGTTCAACACCGCTTTTGAGAAAGTGCGCAACGTCTACAATAAGACTGTCGGCAAGCTTCTCGCGCGCCCCGTCATGGCCATGGTGATTTTCGCAGCCTTGGCAACATTGGCGTTCTGGGGATTCATGCGCTGGCCCACAAGCTATGTGCCGTCGGAAGATATGGGCTATTTCATGACTTCTATCCAATTGCCTACCGGAGCCTCTATCGAGCGAACCGATTCGATAGTATGCCGCCTGTCTGATAAAATCAAGGAACTGCCGCAGGTCAAGGATGTGATATCTGTCACGGGTAACTCTTTTCTCGGCGGCGGCGCAAGCAGCAACCTCGGCTCGATGTTCGTGGTGCTAAAGCCGTGGAAAGACCGCAAGGGTAAAGACAATGGTGTAGACGCAGTGATCGCAGAAGTCGACCGCATAGCCGCACAAGAGCAGGAGGCTGTGGTATTCTCTGTAAATCCTCCCTCAATTCCGGGTCTTGGCACATCTTCGGGCTTGGAAATGCAGCTGCTTGACATAAATAATCTCGGAGCCAAGGAAATCGCCCAGACTGTGGAAGAGATTGAGAAAGCTGCCGCAAAATATCCCGAGCTAAAACAAATCACATCGCTTTATCAAGGCGAGGTGCCGCAGTACCGACTGAAAGTCGACCGCGACAAGGTAAAACTCTACGGTTTGACAATGGAGGGAGTCTACTCTACCCTCTCCACATTCATGGGCTCGGATTATGTAAATGACTTCGTGAAATTCGGCCGCACCTACGAAGTACTTGTCAGCGGCACACCCGAAGCCCGCAGCAAGGTTGAAGGAGTTCTTGATCTTGCCGTAAGAAATTCGTCGGGCGACATGGTGCCCTTCTCTTCTTTCGGATCTGTGGATGAGGTGATGGGCCAACCGACAGTCAACCGCTACAACATGTATACCACGGCGTCGGTGACCGGAACTCTCAATGCCAATGTCAGCTCGTCGGCAGGCATAAAGGCCATGGAGGAGATAATGAAAAATACGGTAGGCCCGAGTTTCGGCTACGCATGGACAGGTGAGGCACTGCAGGAGACGCAGTCGGGCACCACAATCACCATGACTCTTCTCTTCGCCGTGATTATAACAATACTTGTGCTTTCGGCGCAATATGAATCATGGACCGACCCTATCGCCGTGGTTGCCACAACCCCGACCGCTGTCCTCGGTGCTATCATAGGCTGTATATTCCTCAACCAAAGCATTAGTATCTACACACAGATCGGCATAATATTGCTCTTGGGTATGGCGGCCAAGAATGCCATCCTTATTGTAGAATACGCCATGGACTACCGCAAGAGCGGCCAGCCCATCAGGCAGGCCGCAGCCTCGGCAGGCAACGTGCGTCTGCGACCGATACTTATGACGGCACTCGCATTTGTATTCGGTGTAATGCCAATGCTCTTCGCCACCGGAGCGGGCGCAGCCAGCCGACTCTCTTTAGGCACTGCCGTGGTATTCGGCATGGCAGTCAACGCTATCCTCGGCACGCTCTTCGTTCCATCGTTCTGGGAACTCCTCCAGAAATTCCGCGAACGCTACCTATCTAAAATTTTCAATTAAATACTAAAAAATCGCCTCGGCAGACCGTTCTGTCGAGGCGATTTTTTATTGAGATATGTGATTATTTGCTTTGGCGGCGGAGCTGACGGGCAATCCACTTGCGGGCATTGATGAAAGCGTCAAGCCAGATAGTGGCGTCGTCGTCGCGGTGCTGTGCGGGGTATGTCGGGCACTGCCATGGGAAGATTGCACGCTCAAGGTGAGGCATCATAGCCAAATGGCGGCCATCGGCACTTGCAAGAGCGGCAACAGCGCCCTCACTGCCATTGGGGTTGCCGGGATAGCTGTCGTAAGCATAGCGGGCGGCAACCTTGATACCGGCCTGCGCGGGCGACATGTTGAAGTGGAAACGACCTTCGCCGTGAGCCACCCAGATACCCGAGCAGAGATGAGAGAGCTTGCCGAACATCACGCTGTCGTTGCCTTCTACTTTCATGCCGAGGAAAATTGACTCGAATTTGCCTGAGGTGTTGTGCTTCATCTCCACAGCCGGACGACCGTCTTCGGTAGTATTGGCGCCGAGGAGGTTAAGCTCTATCATAAGCTGGCAACCGTTGCATACACCAAGGCTCAGGGTGTCGGGGCGTGCGTAGAAGCGGCGCAGAGTCTCGGCAGCACGCTCGTTCCAACGGAAACCGGCAGCCCAACCTTTTGCAGAGCCAAGTACGTCGCTGTTTGAGAAGCCACCGCAGAATACAATCATGTTGACGTCTTCGAGAGTCTCGCGTCCGCTTGCAAGGTCGGTCATGTGCACGTCGCGCACGTCGAAGCCGGCCATGAAGAGCGAGTAAGCCATCTCGCGGTCGCCGTTGACGCCCTTCTCACGGATAATGGCTGCACGGATACCAGATGATGTGCGGCGGCGCACACGCAGGTTGCGGCTTTCGAAGCTGCCGTCGAAGTTTGCACGCAGACGATAGGGCACGGGCTGCAGACCGAGATTGTTGCGGCGCTCTGCGGCACAAGTCGGGTTAGTCTGCAGTGTGTCGAGAAGGTATGAAGGCTCAAACCATACTCGGCGCATAGCCGGTATCGACACAAGGTGAACGCTCTTGTCGTGGCTGATGGTGATCACTTTCTCACTACGGCGCGAGGGCGACGCGATGGGGAAGTAGCGCACGCCTGCATTGTCGAGGATAGTCTCGGCTTTCTGACGGTTGCGGTCAAGCACTTGGATAACAATAGCCGGGTTCTCGGCAAAGAGTATCTTGGTGAGGTCGGTCTCGCCAATCATGCGGAAGCCTTCGGTAAAGAAGTTGAGGCCGCCGTGAGTGTTGGCGAAGCACATTTCAAGCAAAGTTGTGATAAGACCGCCGGCGCTGACATCGTGCTGCGCAGCAACCACATCCTGATGGATAAGCGTCTGGACAGCCTCGAAAGCATTGGCAAAGAAGTCAGCGCTCTTGACATCGGCAACTTCACCGCCTACAACGCCTTGTGTCTGAGCGAGAGCCGAGCCACCGAGGGCGAGCGGCATGCCGCTCATGTCAATGTAGTAGAGGGTAGACTGGGTTGTCGGAGTAAGGGTCACGGGCACGAAGCTGCGGATATTGTCAACCTCGCCGGCGGCAGAGATAATCACAGTGCCGGGAGCTTTCACGCTTGTTCCGTCGCTGTATTTCTGAGTCATCGACAGACTGTCCTTACCTGTGGGGATATTTATGCCGAGCTTGCAAACGAAGTCGCTGCATGCCTCCACAGCACGGTAGAGAGCGGCGTCTTCGCCTTCGTTCTTGCAAGGCCACATCCAGTTGGCGCTGAGCGATACAGCCGACAGACCTTTGTCAAGCGAAGCTGCGGCAATATTTGTGAGAGCCTCGGCAACAGCAAGACGCGAGCCGGCCTCAGGGTTGCTCAAAGCGACAGCAGGTGCGTGACCGATAGATGTAGCAATACCGCGGCGACCCTGATAGTCGAGGGCTACGATACCGCAGTCGTTGAGCGGCAACTGGAGCGGACCGTCGCACTGCTGGCGAGCGATACGGCCTGTCACCGAACGGTCAACCTTATTGGTGAGCCAGTCTTTACAAGCTACAGCCTCGAGAGAGAGCACGCTCTTGAGATATTCATCGAGACGGGCAATGTCGTAGCTGCCTTCGGCAAAGTCGGGAGTGACGGTCTTATCGTGCATGACGGTCTTGGGCGGATTGCCGAGCATGTCGGTTACAGCCAAGTCTATAGCTGCTTTCTCGCCTTTGCGTCCGAAGCTGAGACGATGGTCGTCGGTAGTATTGCCGACAATATAAAGCGGAGCACGCTCGCGCTGGGCGATACGCTCTACCAACGGTATATCTTTGGCGTTGATTACAAAGCCCATGCGCTCCTGACTCTCGTTGCCGATAATCTCGCGGTCGGAGAGAGTGGGGTCGCCTACGGGGAGAGCATTGATATCAATGCAGCCGCCGGTGCTCTCGATGAGCTCGCTGAGGGCATTGAGGTGACCGCCGGCACCGTGGTCGTGGATCGACACGATGGGGTTGAAAGCGCTTTCTGCGAGGGCGCGGATGAGGTTTGCAACGCGTTTCTGCATTTCAGGATTGGCGCGCTGCACTGCATTGAGCTCGATAGCACCTGCATAGCGACCGGTATCTACCGACGATACAGCACCACCGCCCATACCGATACGATAATTGTCGCCGCCTGAAAGAGCCACCGACTGACCGGGTTCGGGCTCGCCTTTGATAGCATGGTCGGCATTGGCATAGCCTACGCCGCCGGCAAGCATTATCACCTTGTCATAGCCCCATGTGCGGCCGGCCTCGGCATGCTCGAATGTAAGGAGCGAACCGCAGATGAGTGGCTGGCCGAATTTGTTACCGAAGTCGGAAGCACCGTTTGAAGCCTTCACAAGAATGTCGGCGGGTGTATGGTAGAGCCATTTGCGCTCGGGAATCTTATTGCCCCAAGTTTTGGCGAGTTCGTTCTCAAGACGGGGATATGATGTCATGTATACAGCCGTACCGGCAAGAGGAAGACTTGCACGGCCACCGCCGAGACGGTCGCGGATTTCACCGCCGCTGCCTGTTGCTGCTCCGTTGAAAGGCTCTACAGTAGTCGGGAAGTTGTGTGTCTCGGCCTTGAGCGACAATACTGTATTGATTTTGCGCAATGTAAAATCAGAGGGCTCATCGGCTTTCGTGGGTGCGAACTGGAGAATGTCAGGACCCGAAACAAAAGCTACATTGTCTTTATAAGCCGATACAAGACGTCCGGGATTTGTCTTGCTTGTAAGCTTGATAAGATTGAAAAGAGACGATGGCTTTTCCTCACCGTCGATCACGAATGTACCACCGAAGATTTTATGGCGGCAGTGCTCCGAGTTGACCTGCGAGAAGCCGAATACCTCACTGTCGGTGAGTTTGCGGCCGAGTCGTTTTGAAAGATCGCGCAGGTATTGCTCTTCCTCAGCGCTGAGAGCAAGGCCCTCACGCTGATTATATTCAGTAATATCTTCGATTTCCTCGGCAGGGGCGGCGCATGCGTCCGAAGCAAACATGTCTACTCCGGGATTGGTATAGACAGCTTGGAGCATGGGGTCGAAAGAGGGTTTGTCATCAGCGGCGCGATGAAGCTCTTCTATGCGCACAATGCCGGTAAGACCCATATTCTGGGTTATCTCGACTGCATTGGTGCTCCAAGGAGTAATCATCTCTTTGCGAGGTCCTACAAATGTTCCTGACAAAGCTGCGTCGGCCGAAACTTGAGCTCCGCCGAAAAGCCACGATAGGCGTTCGATTTCTTGAGGTGTAAACGTATGGTCGGCGTCTACGGCAAATGCTGTAGTGTCGCCTTTGACGAAAAATGTTACCATCGGGTAAGTATTGTGAAATTTTGTGCAAAGGTACGAATTATTTCACATTTAGGCAAGTTTCAAGCGTGCTGCGACGCCTATTTTATTTGCATGAGTATTTCCTTTAATATATCGGGGCGGTTGGTGGTGATGAAATCTACGCCGCTGTCAATACACCATTGCATGTCGTCGGGTTCGTCGACAGTCCACACATTCACTTTCATCCCAAGCGCATGTGCCTCGTCAATCCATCCGGGATTAGCCTTGAGAGTGTGTATATTATAGTCGATTCCGGAAGCACCTACAACTTTCACCTGTCCGGGCGTAAGATCTCCCGTAAGGTAGTAGACCTCAGTTCCGGCCGGTGCATACTTTACAAAATTACGGAGAGCCTGCTTGGAGAAAGTTATATAATCGGTGCGCCCGGCAAGCCCCATGTCATTGATCATCTCCACGCTTTCTTTCACAGCAAGTTCCTCGGCGGCTTTGTCAGGGTGCTCCTTTAGCTCGAATACGAGCCTCAGACCCGGGTGCTTTTTGGCTTCTTCGAGCATATCGGCCAACGAAGGAAGTGGCTCGCCGTTGTCGAGGTCAATGGCACTTATAACTTTTGAATTGGCCGCAGTAAAGGTCACTCCTTTAAAAGTATGGTCATGATTGCAGAAGAGTTTGCCGTCGGCGCTGCGCCACACATCAAATTCCGAGCCCCACGCGCCCACTGAGTCGGCGAGGGCAAGTGAATGAAGAGAGTTCTGGGCCGAGCCGGGAGTGTGCCAATATCCGCGGTGTGCCACAATTTGCGGAGTGGCCGCGTACGACGTATAGCCATAGAGCACGGCAGCAAAGGCTGTAAGAAAGATTCCAAGTGATTTTTTCATGTCAGAAGATTTTTTTCAAAATTAGGAAATATTTTTGACATACAGCCCAATATGGAAATCATAACTCCGCAAGTTCAAAAAAATTTTGCGGAAAAATTTGCAGGATTAAACTCTAAGTAGTAATTTTGTGTTATAAAATCAAAGGCGAGAGAGCCTGAGAATTTGACAAAGACATACCACATCAAAGTAGATTGGGAAACTCTTCAAATTTTACATGAAATACCGAGAACAAGCTTAGCCGACCGATGGCGGGCCTCAGGCGTCACTATATGTGTCGCAGCCTTCGAGCCGGAGGATTACAAAGGGCGGCGAGCACTCAAATCCTGTCTTTTCGGAGTTTCATCGCATCCTTTGGTGTGGCTCTTATAAGGGCAGCCGGCATTGTGCCGGCTGCTTTTTTTGAGTTTATAAAAATGGAAGAAAACGTTTCAACAAAATTATCTGTAAAGAAGTATGCCGCGATCATAGCGATATTGATCGTGCTGACAATGACAGTACTTGATGTCACATTAGTGAATGTCGCCCTCCCTGTATTGGCAACAAAATTCGGGGTCTCCGATTCGTATGCGGTGTGGATTGTGACTATCTATCAGTTGCTTATAACCATGTTGCTGCTGCCTGTTTCTTCAATCGGCGACCGCTACAGCTACCGCCGCTGTTTCCTCACGGGTGTCACAATCTTCACTCTTTCGTCGGCCTTGTGCGCCGCCTCGCAGTCATTCTCTATGATTATCCTCGCGCGAGCGTTGCAAGGTGTGGGAGCGGCATGTGTCATGGGTGTAAACATCGCCCTTACACGTCTTATCTATCCACGCAATGTCCTTGGCCGAGGGCTTGCTCTCAATGCAATGGTGATAGCCATAGCCACAGCAGCAGGCCCTACCATAGCCGGTGCGCTGCTGTCGGTTGCCTCGTGGCACTGGCTGTTTCTCATCAACGTTCCGCTTGGCTTCCTTGCCTTTTTCATAGGCAAACGCCTCCTCCCACACAACCCTGAGAAAAAAGAAGCAGTCAAAGGATTCGACTGGATAAGCGCGAGTGAGAACATCGTCGTTTTCGGTCTTATATTCTTAGCCTTGGGCAATTTTGCACGCAGCGGCGATGTGGCAGGCAATTCCGCCATGATAGTCTTGGGGCTCGTTGTCGGTTTCTTTTATATAAAGCGCCAGCTAAAGCAACCACAACCTATGCTGCCTGTAGATCTGTTCAAGATCAGGCTATATACCTTAAGCATATCAACGGCTGTATGCTCGTTTATCGCGCAGAATGCCGCCATGATATCGCTGCCTTTTCTTTTCCTCAATAATTACGGCTTCTCTGAAATCACCACGGGACTGCTGATGACACCATGGCCCTTGGCGACAATGATAGTATCTCCGCTCGCAGCCCGATTTGTCGAACGACACAATCCCGGCATTACGGCGGCGTGCGGCATGGCAGTCTACGCTGCCGGTATCCTGCTACTGCTTCTTGCGCCGCAGAGCGGCATTTCGGAGTGGAATATAGCTTGGCGTATGGCTGTATGCGGCATCGGCTTCGGCATGTTCCAGACACCCAATAACATTGTCATGGTAATGGCCACGCCCGTAGCGCGCACAGGCAGTGCCGGCGGTATGCAGAGCACCGCACGACTTGTCGGCCAGACTTTCGGCGCCACTATGGTGACTATCGTCTTCGGCCTTACATCGGCGGTGCTCACATCAGTGCATTATTGCCTTTATATCGCTATAGCCTGCGCTCTCGTCGCCGGCATATTCAGTATCTCAAGAGCCCGCAAGCTCTGAGAGGGCTACGGAAATCACCTCCTCGCCCGGGCGTATGTCGGCTTCTTCAGGGAAGTAGACCGGCATATCGGCCTGCAGGGGCAGTATCTTCAGCTCAAGTTTCTGTGCATTTTCAGGAAGACGCCACAAGCCGAGGAGCATGGGCCGGCCGTTATAGAAATTGTCGGCTATTAGCTTGCCGTCGCAATAAAGCCGAGCGACATCTCCGCGGTAATTGATTGTAAGCATGACATTGCTCCGCTGCTCAGGAAGACCGGAGATTTCATAAACCGCAGCAGTCTCGAAGTCGGAATCCACAGGGGCTTCGGCAACCTTGTTGACTCCAATAGTAATCTTTCTCGGAGCGCCGGCCTCTTTTATCTTGTTTATTGCCGGAGATGAGTCAAGTACCTTATCCTGCGTGTCGGCAAGGAAGAGGCGGCCGGCTTCTTCCGAAGTGAGAAGATATATATTCTTATACACCGGCACATCAGCGCCGAGGGGTTTCACATTTTTGAGCACCTTGCCGTCGACAGCTATCTCGGTAGGAATACCGGCAATCTGCTCCATATATATCTTGCCGTCGCGGCGTGCTATGAGCTGCGCCGTGGCATAGCGGATACCGGCGATATTCACCGGGAAGATACACACCGTAGAGGCCGGAACCGTTATAGCGCGCGAGGGAAATTTGACTCCGCACACATCAAACCTCACACCTTTCTTTGCCTTAAGATTCTGCAGACGCTCATAGTTGTTGACGAACACAAAGCCGCTGTCGCCGAGTGTGCGATAGGCTTGACGCAGCCCCTTGTCGTCGCCTTTGACGAGATCCTGCGGCATGGGAAATGAAGCCTCCATAGGAGCGAGAGTCTCCCCGAAGTCCTGCATGAAAAGATGTAGTTTGCGCAGGCTGTAGTAATGGGGATAAGTCTGACCGAACTCGCCGAGCGGCGCCTGAAAATCATAGTTTTTCACCGGCATATCGTTATAATTGGTTGCCGGACTGTTCTGCAGCTCATTAAGATATATGTCAGCTTCCGGGTTTGTACCCCCGTGATACATATAATACCCGAGAAGATTGCTTCCGCTGCCTAACTTAACTACAGCCAAAGAATAGGCGTCGACAGGATAAAGCCAAGGACGGCGATGATAGGCGCCCATCATGCCGCCGCCAAGCTCGCAGGTGAAGTAGGGATATTGCTCGTCGCCTTCATTGAGCTTCTCCTGTTGGTTTTTTATTTGTTCGGAAGCGATTGCGGTAGAGCTTCTGAAAGCCTTGAAATTGAAAGCCTTGTAATAGTTGCCTGCTGTCGGGGCGATGGATCGATCCCAGAATCCGTCGGCGTAATCGCCATAAAGAGGCAGCATGGAGCCGTATGGAACAGGAGACTTCAGCTCAGGCCAACCGGTACGGGTATAGAACGGAAGGTCAAAACCGATTTCCTCAGCCATCTTCTTCAATGACATCAGATATGAGCCATGACCGCGGTATTCATTGTCGAACTGACATGCCATCACCGGGCCGCCGTCTTTCCACTGCAGTCCTTGCAACTGTGTGAAAATCTGCCTGTAAAGACGCTCTACAAGAGCAAGGAATTGAGGGTCTTCAGTACGCGTCTTCACGCCCTTGGCAAAAACCCAGTCGGGTATGCCGCCATTTCTCACCTCGCCGTGACAGAACGGACCTATGCGGAGCACCACCGGCAGATCTTCTTCGGCGCAAATCTCAATAAACTTGCGCAAGTCGCGCTGACCGCTCCAGTTGAACACTCCCTCTTTCTCTTCAATATGATTCCAGAATACGTATGTTGCAATCACAGTCACACCGCCCTCTTTCATCTTACACACCGAGGAGACCCATTCATCCTGAGGCAGGCGTGAATAATGTATCTCACCCATCACCGGCATGACGCGCCGGCCGTCGAACTTGAGGCTCTGTGAATCCCATGTGACTTCGGGCTGTTTTCTATCTGCATTTGCTGCGAACGGAAGCATGCCCGCAATAATTATAGAGGTCAGTAATCTTCGCATTTTTTCATGTTATTGGGTTTACTTTGCAAATTTAAATATTATCAAAACACTTTTAAAACTCGACCATAGCTTTTTAACTTTCTTTAGTCACATCAAATCTCAATTAGTGACTACCTTTGCACATCATTCCTTACCGTCATCATGCCACGTTATGCGTTGATTTTATGGATTATGCTGTATTCGGTCTTTATGGCTGATGGCCGCGTCGTTGTCGATTCTCTCACGCGCACGCCACTCCCTAACGTATCGATTTTCGACCGCAACGGCAATTTCACAGCCATAAGCGGCCACGACGGCCGGATTCCGCACATCGCCGAATCTGATTATCCCATAACAATACGCTATATAGGCTTCAAGGAGCTTTTGGTGCCTGCCGGCGCTCCCGACACCTTGTTTATGACAGAAGACGTGATCGAGCTGCCCGAGATGGTGGTCAACACCCGCAACAGGCGCATGCTCCATATACTCGCATACGTCAGGGAATACTCCACTCTATCCTCGTTCGGCGACAGTGTGTTTCTTTTCCGGGAGAAGATGGTGGATTTCATGCTGCCGTCTGACAAAAAAATGAAATTCAGAGGATGGCGGAGTCCGCGTGTGCTCGCCTCAAAGTCCTACTACCGCTTCACAAACTATCATGGACTTGACAGCGTGAGCGACCGCTGCCATCACCACTTCTCATGGACCGACTGGATGGGAATCGTGCAGCCTGCACATATTCCTGCCTCCTTGACTTCGGCGGAGTTTGCCACAGATACTGTAAGAGGCCGCAGAGGCCCAACTGAAATATGGACTAAAAACGGAGACCGCCTTGCCATAGACATAAACCTCGAGGAAGATTCAATCTCTGAAAAATGGATGCCAAATATCGACTACTTCCTTGGCAACGGCACAGATTTCGACCGCTTCTCCTTGCGCCTTAACTATGAGAATGTAATCGGCGATTCCATTCTTCCTATAGATCTGACCGGCTATTCTTTCGCTATCGAATCAACCGGCCGAGGCCACAATATGTTTATGTTTCACAGGCCTGACGACCCATACTTCGTTAGCACCTACGGCGAAGTATATATAATAGATAAAGAATATATCACAATCAAAGAAGCCAAGAAGTGGGAAGCCCTGAAACAGGATACCGGCATTATTGAAATCTACGAACCGGCGCAGGCTCCGGACCTCCAACCGGCAATAAAACAACTTATAAGCCGGGTGGAATCAATCGACCACACCGAAGTACGCACCGGCCTGCCTACCGACAAACGCCTTGTAGCGCACCATATCAAGCTAAATCCGGGCCAGCAGATTCTCTCGCGACTGAAACAGATGTTCGGAATCGACGCCATCATCGGCGACAAGAAACGAAACAAGGAGTGGAAAAATTTCCGTAAAAAGCAGGTTGAGCACAACAACTCCCGCTGAATCAATCTTCACCGTCGATGAGCAGAGATCGGAGCTCATCTTGCATCTGTCGCGTCAGAGCCGACATCCAGCGAAATTTGATTATGCCGATAATCACGCCCAGAACAAGACCAACAATAAAAGCTATGATGATATGGAACTCCGAATGGTCTACAGCGTCGAAAAACATTGTCGCAATCAGTGCGCCACCCATAGAAATGCCAAAAGAACGGAGATAGCGCTGGTAGCGTGCTATCTTCACTGCGTCGGCAAGAGCGGAGACTATCGGCTGTGCAAGATAATCGCAACGCTTTATATAGTTTGAAAAACATAAATTGAGAATACCCATCACCACGCCGAACGAGGCATATACCGCTGCAATCCACACAGGGAAATCAAGCACCTTTACAAGCACCGGCGACAAAGCGGGCAAAAGCAAAGCCACAATGAATGACCGGCGGTAATATCCGGCAAGTTTGTCGCGTGCCGTCTGAGCTCGGCCTGCGGCGAGGCTCTCGGCAAGCTTCCGGTTGTCGGTCTCAAGCAACTCGCTGTTGACGCGAGCTTTCTGCCAAGTATTTCGTAGTTGTTCTAAATCCATAGGTCAATAGTTTTGGGCTGAAGCCATCTTGGTTAGTTTTTCCTTTGCCCTGTGCAGGCGCACTGCTACATTGCTCTGGCTCAGACCCGTTATACGGGCAATCTCATCGTAAGGCTTTTCTTCGAGCCACAGGGTTATGAGAGCTTTGTCTACTGCTCCGAGCCGCGATATAAGGCGATAGAGCTCGCGGTATTCTTCCATGGCCGCAACGCTGTCGGCGGTATCGGCCGGATCTACATTCATTTCATCAAGGCGGTCGGTGCCCGAGGGGGTATAGCGGGCATTGCGCCTGTGCCATGTGATACATGTATTGATAGCCGTACGGTAGATCCATGTGGATATCTTTGCCTCGCCGCGATAGCTGCCAAGGCCTTGCCACAGGTTTATCAATACCTCCTGATACAGGTCATCGAAACTCACCCAAGCGCTCGAATAGAGATAGCAAACCTTGGCTATGACATCCTTGTATCGGTCTGTCACAGCGAGGAACTCCTTTTCCATATCTGCGCTTTGCTTCATATACCTATATGACGCCGAAAAAAACGAATTATTACATCGGCAGCATAAAAAAAACAGAAGACGGCCTCGAGGGTCGCCTTCTGCCACGTTTCAACTATTTATTTATGAGAGCCTCCGACACTGTATCACTACACCGGCGGAGGTGAGGGATGCTTTTAAGCTCCTTTTTTCCTTTCTTCTATGTGTATAACACCTCACAGCGCGTTTCGCTCGCGATTTTGTGCTAAAAGTATATAATTTTGTTTGCCGTTGTATAATATTTCGCTATCTTCGCACAGCTATTTATAAAAGCGCGTTATGTCGTATCTGAAATACATATTTTTGGCCTTTATCTCGCTACTGTGCACCTCTATGGCGGCGCAGGACAGCAAGCGCGAATTCCGCGGCGCATGGCTCCACACCATATATCAGACCCAGTATAAAAAACACTCAACCGCCGAAAACAAGGCTTATCTGGTCCGCCAGCTCGACAGTTTGAAATCAGCCGGTATCAATGCTGTGATTTTTCAGGTACGTGCGCAGGCCGACGCGTTCTATAAAAGCGACCTCGAGCCGTGGAGCCGCTACCTCACCGATGGCGGCAAAGCTCCGGTCCCGTTCTGGGATCCTCTTGAGTTTATGGTGACCGAAGCCCACCGGCGCGGCATGGAGCTGCATGCTTGGCTCAATCCTTACAGAGTAACTACGTCGGCAAAGCAGGTTCTTCCCAAAGGCCATATAGCCCTGAAACACCCCGAGCGGTTTATACGCTACGACGGCAAATTGTATTTCGACCCCGGACTTCCCGAAAACCGCGAGTTTATCGGCCGTATTGTAGATGATATCTTAAAACGATACGACGTTGACGGAATTCATCTCGACGATTATTTCTATCCTTATCCGGTCAAAGGCAAAGCTTTCGCCGATGACGCCTCTTACCGCAAATATGGCAAAGGAATGAAACGCGACGATTGGCGCCGGCATAACGTAGACTTGCTCATAGAAGACCTGCATAAACGCATTGAAGCAGCCAAACCGTGGGTGCGCTTCGGTGTGAGCCCATTCGGTATCTGGCGTAACAAAACCTCGGATCCTCGCGGTAGCGACACCCGCGGATTGCAGAATTACGACGCTCTCTATGCCGATGTTCTTCTGTGGGAAGAAAAAGGATGGATTGACTATCTCCTGCCGCAACTTTATTGGGAACTCGCCCACAAGTCGGCGTCATATCTGACACTTGTGGATTGGTGGAACACAAATGCCGGATACAAGCGCCATCTCTACGTAGGGCAGGATGTAAAACGCACTATCGACAAAAACGAACTTATGACGAAAGTAGAGCTCACCCGTAAAGCCGACAGAATTCTCGGCAACTGCTGGTGGCCCGGCTACGAGCTTACCCGCAACGCCGGCGGAGTGGCCGACTCCCTCGCCTCAAACTATCAGCACTACCCTGCCCTCGTACCACAGTATTCATGGATATATCAAGGCACACCGTCGCCGATAGAGGGCCTGAAAGTCAGCGACAAGACAGAAATCACATGGGACATGCCCGCAATCAGCGGAACAGCGGCCGATGTGGTTAGGTTCGCCATATATCGCTTCGACGATATCGATGACATCGACATCAGCCGCTCCGACGCTCTCGTCGACATCACCGGTGTGGCTCAATACACTGCGCCGTCACCCGGCTGCTACGTGATAACGGCTCTCGACCGCGTCAACAACGAATCTGACATCTCAAACCCGGTAATAATTCGCCGATGAAAGCCACTCTTTCGGTAATAGTGCCGGTCTACAATGCCGGGCCTTACATCATCCTTTGCCTTGAATCGATAATCCGTCAATTATGGCAAGGCTGCAAGCTGATTGTGATTGATGACGGAAGCACCGACCGCAGCGCTGCTCACTGCCGACGCTATGCCGATTCTTTTCCCGACAAAATTATCCTCATAAAATCTGACCGCGCCGGTCAAGCTACGGCACGTAATCTCGGACTGACTCTCGCTCACAGCGACTATATCGCCTTCTGCGACGCCGACGACGCATACTTGCCCGGAGCACTTCAGGCGATGGTAGATGTATTGGAAAACAATGCCGACTGCAATATTACTGTCGGGCAATACTCGCGCCGGATCACACAATTTTTACCGGAATCTCTGAGAATGGTTGATTCTACCGAAGCTATTATTTCTACCCTCTACCAACGGCCCCGATTCCACAACAGCGTGTGGGCTACCGTCTACCGCCGCTCGGTTTTCAACGGTATACGCTTTGCCGACGGCCGTTTCTACGAAGACCTCGAGATTATCCCCCGGCTTTACAGCCGCTCACCCAAAATCGCTTATCTCGATTCGCCCGTCTATTTCTATCGCCCCAACCCTACAAGCTATATCAACACTTGGAATCCGTCGCGCGCCGACGCGGTGTGGGCAGCCCGCTCGGTGCTTGATTTCGTGAGAGAAAATGTGCCTGCGGCAGTACCTGCTGCCACAAGCCGGCTATTCAGCGCCGCGTTCAATATCTTCAACCTCGCCACAAAAAACGGCCACGACGATATAGCCGACCGTTGCTGGAATACCGTAATAGGTCTGCGGCAGGCAATGCTGCACGACCCCAATGTGCGGCTCAAAAATAAAACAGGCGCCGCACTGTCGTTTCTCGGCAATGCGGCGTGCTCGGTAATAGCCAAAAAAGCGTTTAGATAAAGGCTGGTGGTGAGTGGCCGGCAAGTTAGTTTTTACTAATCTACCACCCACAGCCTACAAACTACCAACTTCAATCGTTGCGGCGGTTGCGGTTCGTTCCCCACTTGCGCAGGTAATGGCGTATGGCTGTCATCGACTTGTTACCGGCCTGAGGTGTGATAGCCGACTGCAGCCAGTCGCGAAGTTTCGACGGACGCCCCGTATCGTTGATCTGCGAGGGATTCTCGCTTGTGGTGCTCTCGTAAACCTTCGGGACGCGCTCTCCACGCAATACTGCCAAGGCGTTCTCTGCCAAGGCGCGGAGTTCGTTTTCACCGGGATATACATAGATAGGCGCAATATAATCGACGTAATCGGCGATAAAGTCGGTCACGCGCTTGCTGTGTGCGATACCGCCCGTAAGCAATATGGCGTCGACATCGCCTTTGAGCGCGGTTGCCATCGCACCGATTTCCTTGCATATAGTATAGCACATGGCACGCAATATAAGCATGGCATGAAGGTCATGGTTGAGGATACGGTCAAGCACCTCGGGCACCGATGTTGTGCCTAAGTGAGCATAAAGACCACCGGCACCGTGTACCATCTTGATGAGTTCATCCTCGGTATATTTACCTGAGAAACAGAGCTTGACAAGCGGACCGGGAGGAAGCGAGCCTGAGCGTTCGGGAGAGAACGGACCGCAGCCGTCGAGGGCGTTGGTGGTGTCGATAACGCGTCCGCGGCGATGGGCGCTCACTGTGATTCCGCCGCCCATGTGGCATACGATAAGGTTGAGCTCTTCGTAGCGTTTGTTGCTTTCCTTGGCAAATACGCGGGCCACAGCCTTTTGGTTAAGTGCATGGAACACCGACTCACGCGGCAGCTCGGGGCAACCGCTGATCCGGGCGTAGGGCATCATCTCGTCAACCACTACCGGGTCGGCGATATATGATTTCACCCCTATCTCATCTGCAATGTCGCGGGCAAGCAGGCCGCCGAGATTGGAGGCATGCTGCATGCGTGCGTTGAGGAGGTCGCGGCGGAGATCGTCGTTCACCTCATACACACCGCTCTCGATAGGGCTTATTATACCACCGCGGCCGATGATGGCGTCGAAAGAGCGCAGATCAACGCCTTTTTCATCCAAGGCATTTTCTATCAATTGCTTGCGCCAGTCAAACTGGTCTACCACCTTTGCGAATTGCGCCAATTCCTCGGGTGTATGGTCTATCGATAATGTGAAGTCGGGCTTATCGTCGGTATAGACCGCGATTTTTGTTGAAGTAGAGCCCGGGTTAATGGCAAGTATCTTGTAGGGCATAATGTTTTTGCATTTATCGGCTCATCAGACAAGCGAGAGCGATTGAATAAAGCTTGGTAAGAGGTGTGTCGCCACGTGATGTCAACACGCACGGGCGGTTGGTGCCGACAACGATGGCTGCAATCTCTGCTCCGCCGAAGTGTGTGGCCGATTTGAAAAATACATTACCCGACTCGATATTCGGGAAAAGGAGGCAATCGGCGTCGCCGGCTACAGAAGAGCCTTTTACTTTCTTCTCTTCAGCAACTTCAGGATACAGAGCCACATCGAGCGACAGAGGCCCGTCGACTATTACCTCGCCGAGTTGCCCGCGGTCGGCCATCTTTGCAAGTATGCACGCTTCTGACGATGATATCACCGAGGGCAACACCTGCTCCGACGGGGCTATACACGCCACTTTGGGCCTGTCAATGCCGAGCTTGCGCGATATGCCGGCAAGGTAATTGATAAGAATGGTTTTCTGCTTAAGGTCGGGCAGCGGGATCACGGCCACATCGGCGATACAGAGGAGTTTGTCGCGTCCCGGCATTTCTACCACCGACACATGGCTCAATGTACCCTTGGGTGGGAACAGCCCGGCTTCTTTGTTGAGAATACCGCGCATGTACTTGTCGGTAGACACAAGGCCTTTCATCAGTACGTCGGCACCGTTACCGGCTACGAGCGCCACAGCTTGAGCCACGCACTTGATGTCGTTTTTCTCGTCTACGATGGTGAAGTTGTCGGGGTCGATACCCTTAGCCCTGCATGTGGCGACAATACCTTCGCGGTCGCCGAAGAGGGTGGCGTCTACAAGTCCTTCAGCGCGGGCATTTTCTACTGCATGAAGGGTGTGGGCGTCGTTGGCGCAGGCTACAGCCAACCGACGGCGGCCTCCGCTGCGGGCGGCCTCTACGATTTGCTTTAGTTGTGTTATCATAAATATATAAGGTGCGAAGTCAGCTGCTACGGCAACATTACCGCGTGTCTGCTTCGCACCACAAAGATAGCAATTGTTTTTATATATTTATGTCTGAAATGTCTTAATCGGCCAATTTTGTTATCTTTTTACCACAAGCCTCCTCTCGATACCGGACCTTGAGTCGCCTCCGGCACGCAATATGAATTCACCGGGTTCTACCCTGCGCTTCATGTCGCCGCCTACGATTGCAAGCGAGCTTACCGGCAAAGCTATCTCTACACGGCGTGTCTCGCCGGGGCTGAGTGTCACACGCTCGAAATAGCGCAGGTCGCATACCGACGGCGTCACACTCGCCACAAGGTCGGTGCTGTAGAGCTGAGCAACCTCCGTAGCCCGCATGTTACCTGTATTCCGCAGGTCGAAGCTTACTTTGATGGTATCGTCTGCGCCATACTCATCTTTGTCGAGTGCGAGATTGCTGTACTCAAAATCGCTGTAGCTCAAGCCGTAGCCGAATGGATAGAGCGGTTCGAAGCCGGCGTCGAGATAATACGACGTACATCCGAGGAAGGTATTCCCGGCGTCGTCAGGGATATCCTGTATAAACAATTCCTGACCCGTGGCCGGACGGCCGGTATTGGCATGATTGTAATATATCGGACATTGTCCGGAAGTCGACGGGAATGTTACCGGCGTCTTGCCCGATGGCGACTCGCGCCCCATAAGTATATCGGCAAGTGCGGGGCCGCCCATCGTGCCGGGATGGAAACTGTAGATTACAGCGTCGGAAAGCGCGGCCTCATCGCCTATCGCCAAGGGACGGCCGGCCATCACGATCATCACCAACGGCTTGCCTGTAGCCTTGAGCTTTTCCACCAGACTGCTCTGCGCACCTACGAGGCCGATTTCAGCCATCGAGTGACCCTCGCCGGAAAGTATGGCGTCTTCACCAACGGCAACGACTATCACGTCAGCACCGTCGGCAGCCGCTACTGCTTCGGCTATGCTTGCTTCGTCGGTGCGACGCGGGGTAAGCAATCCGGGGCTATAAATCAGCTCGACATCCTCTTTTTCAAGTGCGTCGCGCAGCGTCACGGTGTGCTCTTTCTCTCCGTCGAAAATCCATGTGCCAAGCTGGTTATAGCGTGCGTCGGCCATCGGGCCGGTGAGCAGCACGCGCTTGGTTCGCTTTGAGTCGAGCGGCAGGGTTGCATTGTCATTCTTAAGCAATATGGCGCTCTCCAAGGCCGCTTTCCGGGCAGCGGCAAGATGAGCCGGTGCATATTTCACGGTCTGCGGAGTCTGCACGTAGGGATTCTCAAACAGCCCGAGCTTGAATTTCGCACGCAATATGCCTCGCACGGCGCGGTCGATATCCGCCTCTTCAACTTCGCCGCTCTTTACAAGGGCTTCGAGATTGGCAAGATAGATACCGTCTTCCATATCCATGTCGACGCCTGCCGTGATACACTTCGCCGCTGCCTCGCTCTCGTTGGCGGCGACGCGGTGAGGTATGAGTTCGCGGACACTGAAACAGTCGCTGACCACAAAACCGTCGAAGCCCCATTCGTTACGCAAAATATCTGTCATAAGATATTTATTGCACGACGACGGCACTCCATCGTTGGCGTTGAAAGAGGCCATGAATGTGAGCACGCCCTCATCTTTGGCTGCCTCGAAAGGCGGAAGATAGGTTTGCCTGAGTTCGCGCTCGCTCACTCCGGTGGTGTTGTAGTCGCGTCCGCCCTCAGCCGCACCGTAGGCCACAAAATGCTTGGCACATGCGGCTACCGATGTCGGAGACCCCAGAGAGTCGCCGTGCTGAAAGCCGGAGGTCATAGCCCGCGCCAATACAGATGTAAGATACGGGTCTTCGCCAAAGCCCTCGGCAATACGGCCCCAGCGGGCGTCGCGGGCAATGTCGATCATCGGGGCGAAGGTCCAGCGCACGCCGTCGGCCGAAGCCTCCACGGCTGCCACGCGGGCACCCTCCTCAACCGTTGAAGGCGAAAAACTCGCGGCGAGGCCCAGCGGTATGGGGAAGATAGTCTTGTAGCCATGAATGACATCGCGCCCCATAAGCAGCGGTATGCCGAGACGGCTTTTCTCAAGAGCCAAGCGCTGGAGAGCGTCGGAGGTGGCGGGGTCGTTGACGTTCATAAACGACCCCACATTGCCCTCCTCTATCATTTTGGCAAAGTATGCGCGCCCCTCGTCGCTGTGCTGATATGCCCGCTGGTTGAGCTGACCGATTTTCTCTTGAAGCGTCATGCGCCCCAAAAGGTCCTCTACCCTCTCCTCTACAGGAGCGTTAGCCTGCCGGTAAACGGGCTCAGCGACCATCGGCCACACCGACAGCACGGCGGCGACTAATGCGCAGATACTGTTTTTCATTTCACCACCATTTTTTTACCGTCGCGGATATATATCCCGGGAGCGAGCGGCATATTGCACTCCACACCCATAAGATTATATATGCGCCCGTCACTTGCCTGTCCGGCCTCGATATCTTCGATACCCGACACTGCGCCACCGACAGATACGGCATGTGTGCATTTCACACCGTCGCACTCGACTGTTATATAGCCGTAGACAGGTGTAGACGAAGCGGTAAGAGTTGTACCGGTAATCTTACCCAAGCCCTCGCTGCAGCGCAATGTATAGCCGCCACTCTTGCTGCCGAGCAGTGAGCCATATTGGTTATACAGCAAGATGGCAGGTGTCAGCGAGCCACCGACAGGAAGACTGATCACCTCATCGGGGGTATCGACACGAACTTCGGCAGTAGTATTGTCTTCGGGGGCATTGTCAAACACCATCAGACAGTTGGCAACCGCACGCGGGGTCGATTCTGTAGTCTTGTTTACGATAGCTTTGGTAACGTAGAGCTCGGCCGAGCCGCCACCGTCGCATTGCATCATGTTGCTGCAGCCGAAGTGGCGTGCTATCTGCGAAGCCTTGGCGGTATTGAGGCCTGCCGATTTACCGTAGACCGGATCGGTGGATTTGTCTATCACCATCATATAGAGAGTCTTGCGGTCGGCAGATGTGCCGTAGAGCGATCGTGGATAAGTCATGCTGTCGTAGTCGGCGCTGTTGCATTGGCTGCGTACTTCGCCATCAACCATTGTCACCAAGTTGCCGCCGATGGCAGTCTCTACAAGGGGATATTCAGGATTGGTTTTCGGAGAGAACTGGAAAGCATATTTGAGCGACACCTTATCGCCAACTTTCACATTGGCGAGTTTCGTATGACCGTTGCCGCGGCCTACCAGAGCAAGGTCATGGTCGCCGAGTGTGCCGGTGCCGGCATTGTCGCGCACTTCTTTCACGATGAAGTCGATAAACTGTCCGCCCATCCATTCCTGACCTTCAGCGAGATCAAGAAGTACTTCGATGGCGTCGCCGCCCTCAGCAGCCTGATAGAATGTGCCCGACAGCTCTGCGGAAATCGGCTGAAATGCCTTCGATGTGCCGTAGAAACTGTTATACATGCCTATTTCATCGGGGTGAACGCCCTTGTTGCACTGCGCTACGGTGTAGAGAGCTATGCCGTCGTTGATACGCACGCTTACCGATGGCTGGCAAAGGTTGACGAATACCTCTTTGTCGGGGCTGATTGCCATAAGGCCTGTTGTGGTGACAGGACCGCCAAAGGCCATTTCCTTAGACATATTACACTCGGTCACCATCTTGCCGTTGCTGATAGAGGCATTGCGTGTCACCGACGAAAACATTTTGCCATCGGGAGCCTGCGACGACACCGCCCAGAAGTTGGCATTCTGTCCGGCGATGGCCTTATGGCCTGCTGTGGTCTGACGTGTGGCGGCAGTGCTGATGAGCTCGGTGCCTTTTGCGCTCTCTTTAGCCACCGAGTTTTCCACCCCGACATATTCGTTGTTCATGTCTACAATCACCATATTCACATTCAACGGTATATCAGGGAAACGGAGACGGAGGTATTTGGTGCCCGGTCCTATCTGACGTTCTATAAGGCGATCCATCTGATAGGCCTTGTTGTCGATCATTACATCTTCGGCCCATGCCTGGCCGCAAAGTGCAAGAACAGCTCCGCTAAACAATAATTTTTTCAGTTTCATAGCTTCAGGGATTAAGGTTGGAGGTTTGCAGGAAGTGGGCAGCGAGTTCGTTTTTGCTGTTTACAACCCACTGCCCACAAACCACAAACTTATAATTTTATTTCACAACGAATTTCTTACCGCCGCGGATATAAATGCCGGGGGCGAGCTCGCCCTTCATTTCAATACCCATGAGGTTGAATACGCGGGTGTCTGCTTCATCGCTGTCGGCACCTACGGATTCGATACCCGACGCCGTGGTAGGCGCAATCTTGATGTTGTCGAAGTGCCAAGGATAGCAGAGCGATGTCAAGGTGAGTTTCGATGTTCCGGCTGGAATATGTACGTTGACATAATCGGGAGTCTCGTTATAGCTCATCTCGCTGCCATCGTCGGTAGAAGATTTAGGCCAGAGATAAAGCACATTGCTTGGGGCACCGTCTTTCTCGGCAGTTGAAATCCAGCGGCTCTTGTCGGCAAGGACTGCGTCGAAGTCGGCTCCGTCGGCACTGGTCACCTCGGGGCGCAAGGGCTGGTTGGCGGGGGTGAGTTCTTGATCGCCGAGAGTCATTGTCATGGCGGCGGCATATTGCTTGGGCCAGTTGAGGCTCGGATTATCCTCAATGATATACTGGTAGCCGGGAGCGACACCATTGTAGGCCACGCGGAAATATTCTTCGGCAGGCACGGCATGTTTCACTGAAATGTCAACATACATGTCTGCGTCGGCATTGATGGTGTATGTGAATTTCGAGCCCCAGTTGGCTATGGCAGCCTCGCGGGTTATGGTGCGGTTGCCGTCGTCGGGTATGATGGCCGAGTAAGTGCTCCAGCTCGGATCACCCATTGCTGAGAGGCGGTAGCCGCCGGTGGCATTGTTGTCTTCAGTGATGAATACTCCTTCAGCGTCGGTGCGATAGTTTGATGTGGCATATACCGGAGTGGCATATTCTTCTGTCTCAGGCTCGTTTTCACTTACCAGATAGAGAACGAAGCGGCCCGGCTCGAGTTCGTAGGTCTTGGTGCCGGCAGCGTCGGCTTCGGTAGTGCCGTCCATGAGCACGCGCTTAACTGCGATGTCCTTGCTGATTGTCACAGTCTGTTTATTGTGGATATCGCCGTTGAGAACCATCATGAAGAGGTTCTTGCCGTTTTTGAGCTGAGATACGCATACACCCTCGCCGTCGGATGTCACAGAGTTGATACCTTCGGGAAGAAGTTCTTTTGTCAGACGTGTGCAGCCTACGGGAGTAGTTGCGTTGGTGTGGCCTGCGCTGAGGAATTCAGCTCCGAGGAACACCCATGTCAGCGCGTGGATATCTTTGTTGATACGCTGCACCATATACCATACCGGAGTTTTCTCATTGTTTGTATTGATAGGGGCGTCGTAGTATGTGTAGCCGCCGTAAGGGTTGGGGCATTTGTAGGTGAAATACTGCACGCCCTGAGCACCGTAGGCAAGGTTGCCGAAGATCTGCACTCGCATGTGGTCTTCCTCAGGTGTCGGATACGACACTCCTGCTTTGCCGCAGTTTGAAGCCACCGAGTGAGCGAAAGCCCAGAATGATGTGTGGTAGTACTTGGCAAGTTTTGATACGATTTCGAGGTTCTGATAAAAGTCGGGCTCTATGTAGATTTCCTTGGTATCGTCGTATTGGCGCACGGGATAATAGTCGTAGCTGATAAAGCCTGTGCCTACCTCGCGCATGAAAGTATGCACATATTCATCGTAGCTTGTAAATCCGATTGCGGGCATGCTCGTGCTGATATTGAGCAGGTTGCCGTAAAGGAGATTCTGCTTGTCGAATTCGCGGATCCAATTCACCTTCTGAGCCATTTCGGGGAAATGCTGGCGATGGGGTTCGTCCATGATAAACCAACCTGCAAGGCGGTCTGAGGCCATGCCGGCAGGTACGTTGGATTTCACTTCATCATAAGAGCTTACACCGGCCTTGCATATCATGGTGAGCTCGGTGCCCTCGTGAAGGTTTACCTGAACACCGTTTACTTCCTGACCGTCGAAGAGGAAAGCCTTGTCGACTCCCGGCCATGCTGTGCCTTGGGTCATGGTGAAGCCGCAGTCCCACAGCTCCTTGTATTGCTCATGAAGGAAAGCGGGAGCTTGATCGCCTTTGCCGCCCTCGAAGTCTACAGAGCCCCAAGCATAGATGGGGAAATACTTACCGGTCGGATGGCGATAGTAGGTGTTCATCTCCGGCAACTGGTTGTGGCTTGCCTGATGTCCGCCCTTGCCGTCGGCTGAGCCATTGAAGTCCTCAGCCTCAATTATATTCTCGCCATCGGCTTTGAGCGTTATGTCTTTAAAGGGATATTCGTTTACGTCGTAGCGTATGTTGCGGATCTGAATAGCACCGCCTACGGGCAGGTCTTTGAAGTAGATGTCCTGATACTGCCCTGCTTTATTGAGCAGACGGACGACATTGCTTGTGCGCTGGCTGCTCACGTCGCCGCGGAATGTTGTCCACTCATCGGTGGCCACCATGCCGTTTTCGATGTTATAGTCTTTAGTGGCACTGCCCATAAACACCTTATACATCCTCAGCATTATATTGCTCAGATTATTTGTAGAGCGATATTCAAAGCAAAGAGCGGTGTATTCGTCGGGCACGGCTTCTTCGATTGTATTAAGGCGCACACTCGGAATAAGAGCGCCGCCGTCATTGGTCTCGCAAGTCAAGGTCCATGTATCTGTCGAAGGATCATAGTCTGACGAGAAACCGCTGCCGACCGGCAACTCAACTATCTTCATCGGATAGCCCTGCGCGAACATCAATGTAGGCATTATCAGTCCTATCGCAGCTATCAATGTCTTTAATTTCATGGTAAAATTCAGTTTTTGGGAAGAAAAAAGGGCAGAAGACCCGGGTCAGCGACCGAAGCTCTTCTGCCCTTGATATGTCAGAATTTCTATTTCTTACTTAACGATAAATTTCTTACCGTCGCGGATGTAGAGACCGGGAGCGAGTTCGCCCTTAACCTCTACGCCCATCATGTTGTAAACACGGCCTGCAGCAGCATTGGCAGCCTCAACAACAGAGATACCGGTTTCGGGTTCGTCGGGCTGTTCGGGTTCAAGGCTGGCGGCGGTCACCCAACGGGGGTTCTTGGCCCAAAGAAGATTCTCAGGATTCATACCTTTGAACTGGAGCCACATGAAGTGGTTAGAGCCGAAGGTCTGTGCGAACTCGTTGGCAGCAACGGCGTCGGTAAGATCGATTACTGCGGTTTTCCATTCTGCGTCGTATACTTCTTCCTCGCTGTAAACCTCAAGTTTGGTTGTGGTATTGGTGGGAAGCATTTCAGTATAGTTGGCTTTCTTGTGCATAAGAACGTTGGGAGAGAATTCCTCGCCGGTCATCTTATAGTCGAAGCAGAATACTGTGCATCCGTCGGGGAGAGGACGTACCAACTGACCTGTCTGAAGAAGACCATTGCCGTCGCCGTCAGGATTGAGGGTGTAGAGAGCGCACTCCATGTCGGGGTCATAGTCGTTCATGAGTGAGTTGTTGGGCAGTGAGAAGCTGTCGTTTACCGGACCGGCAGCTGCCTTGCACTCTGCTGCAGCTTCGTCAAGAGTGAGAAGACGGATGTTCTTTACTGTGAACTGCCAACCGATTTCGTGAGCGTTGGCGTCGTTCCAAGACACCCACCAGTAGTTTGCGGCGTAGTGGTCTTCGTCGCCCCACAACGGCTGAACGCTGCGGTCAAGCACTACATAGCAGGTCTGATAGTCATCGGCTACAGTGAAGAGTGCGCCGCTGAAAGCATTGTGCTGGTTCTGGAACTCATGGTAGAAGATAACGAGGTCATTGACCTGACGGTTAGTCTTGTAGTCCATGGCGAGAACGGTGTACTCCATGGGGCAAACCTCGGTGAGTTTCTTTGTGCGGAAGTAGCAACCGCCGTCGGCTACCTCACGGGTAAGGGTGATCGAACCGTCTTCGGCAAACAAGGGAGTACCGTTGCTTACGCCGAGCTCGGCTTCTTCTCCTTCTACGCAGGGGAAAGAGAGGTTACCACCGCCGTCGGGTGAAACGGTGACGCAATCGCGGAAGTAGATAGGATACTCTGCTGAAGCGCTGAGAGTAGCTACTACGAGAGCTGCACTGAGTAAAGCTTTGATTTTCATAAGGGATTGTTTATTAAAAGGTGAATTGATTTCTGTTGTGTTTAATGTTCGCAAGCGCAAAGCGCGCTTGCGAACTTATAAGATTTATTTTACGATAAATTTCTTACCGCCACGGATATAGAGACCGGGAGCGAGCTCGCCCTTAACCTCTACGCCCATCATGTTGTAAACGGGGCCGGCAGCTGCGTTGGCAGCCTCAACACCGGTGATACCTGTTTCGGGTTCGTCGGGTTCGATAGGTTCAACGGGCTGCTCTTCAACGTAGGTGGGATCAATCCAACGTGCGTTCTTGATCCACATCACATTGTCTTTGGGCATTGTCTGGAACTGAAGCCAGATATAATCTTTGCTGCCGAAAACTTTGGCGAAACCAACCTCTTCCATTGCATCTTTAAGATCGATTTTTGCAGTTTTGAAGTCTTCTGCATAAGGATCTTCACATGCTTCGAGAGTTACGACTGCCGGGATTGATTTATTGATAGCACCGGGGGTGCAGAGGTGCAATGAAGGTGCATAAGCTTCACCGACGAGTTTATACTCGAAAGCGAAAGTTGTGCATGCAGAAGGAAGAGGACGTACAAGGAATGCAGACTGAAGCATGGGGTTGGCTGCTGTTTCAGATACTGCGAAGATGGGGCAGTTGTCCATGTCGGGGTCAGCGTCGTTGGTGAAGTCTGCGTTTGCAGGCAGGAGAACATCTGCAACTTCCTTTGCGTCAGAGGCAGCACATTCTGCAGCAGCCTCATCGAGAGTAAGCATACGGATATTCTTCACTGTAAGAGTCCAGCCAACAACTGAGCCATTGGCGTCGTTGGTAGAAATCCAAAGGTAGTTTTTGGTGTAGTCTTCCTCGCTGCCCCAACCGTTGAGACTGCGGTCAAAGGGAAGATATACAGTCTGATAATCATCAGATACGGTATACATCACACCTTGGGTGATATCTACGGCATTCTGGCCGGCATATTCATGATGGAATACGACAACGTCGTTGATGGGAAGGCTCGACTTGTAGTCGTATGCGAGCACACAGTATTCCATCGGGCAAGCTTCGGTGAGCTTTTTGGTACGGAACCAGCAGCCGCCGCCTTCCTGACGGGTAAGAGTGATAGAGCCGTCCTCAGCGAACGCAGGTGACTGGTGATCACCGTCGATCATCGGATAAGAGAAGTGGCCGGGGTAGATACCGTCGCCGTCAGGTGCACCACCGCAGTCGCGGAAGTAGATGGGATACTCTGCAGATGCAGTCAAGGCTGCGATCAGCATACCGGCTGTAAGTAAAGATTTTACTTTCATAAGGGTTGGTTTAAATTGGTAATAGATTAAGTATTTTTTAGTTTCGCGGGCGAAACCGGTTTATTATGAATTAACAGGTTTATGAAGTTTAAACGAGGTAAAAGTAAACTCTTTAAACTCCCTAAACCGGCGCTGAAAGCGCCTAAGCTTCAAGTTTGCAAGTTGCAATCCAACTTGCAAACTTGAGAATAAGCTTACCAGCCGGGGTTCTGGAATTTCAGACCCGTAGCGAGCTGCAGGGCGGTCGCCTCCTTGCCGGGAACGGGGCAACGGAGGAATTTGTCGGCAACAGCAGTGTGATGGCCTACAACGTAGCGCTCATAGCCTGTGCAGGTGCGGTATTCGATACCTTCGGGATCGTCGACAAGGTTACCCTGTGCGTCGCGGACGTAATCATTTGTCTCCGGGTCGAGGGCTACTGTGCGTACGGTCTCGCCGGTGGGGCGCATACCGGTCACGGTCTGTGTCTGGTCAAGAATCTTCCAACGGCGCACATCGAAGAAGCGGTGGTCTTCAAAGGCAAGCTCTACACGGCGCTCATTGCGGACGCGGGTGCGGAAATCGTCCTGACTCATACCGTAGGGAAGTGCCGGCATACCTACACGTGCGCGGATCTTGTTCACTGCATTTACGGCGTCGTCGGGAGCTTTGCCGTCGAGGGCAGCCTCGTTGGCAGCCTCGGCATAGTTGAGATAAAGCTCTGCAAGGCGGAACACGCGGTAGTAACCGTCCATGTTGGCGGTGCGGCTCGATGTGATGTTGAAATATTTGTGGAGATAATAACCGGTGCGGGTGTAGAGGATGTTAGACATCGACTGGTTATATTTCGATCCTTCGCCGGTATAGATGGTCGGCTGAGGACGCTCTGCCTGAAGGTGAGCGGGGGCTCCGTTGTAGTAAACGGTGGCTTTCAGGCGCGGGTCGCGGTTGGCGTAGGGATTGGCCTCATCATAGAGAGTAGCCTCCGGGTTGATGATGGGCTGCAGGTGCTCGGCATCGGCATAGCCGAGGATAGGCATTTTGCCGTCGGTGGTCTCATAGCAGTCGATAAGCTCCTGCGAGGGGCATGAGCCGGCGCGGGTGTGGCCGCTCACCAATGGTGCGGTGTTATATTGCCATACATTGCACTGTGAGATACCGAGGATAGTCTCTGCCTCATTTGAGCCGTTGAAGTTAGGTTTCTTCTGGAAGAAGAGATCGTAGGCACAAGATGAGATCAGATTCTCGAAGTTGGCCGAAGTCGGCTTGGTGGTGAAGAGTGAGTAGCCGTTGGCGAGACAGTCGTCAAGTGAAGTCTTGCAGATGGCTGCGGCTTCTTCCCATGTGATGGAGCCGTCGTTGTTGAGGGGCGAGGCTGCGTAGAGCACCGCTTCCGACATGATTGCGCTCGCGATAGCCTTGTTGATACGGTTGAGGTCGGTGTCAGACGAGCCCGAACGCCAGTCTACATATTCGCAGTCCATAACTTCCTGGCAGTCGCTGAGAATCTGCTTCACAACTTCGCCGAAAGTTGCCGGACGGACGGTTGAGTAATCGTAGTTGGAGTCGTCTTTCTGGTCAAGAATCAGAGGTACACCGCCGTAGATCTTGGCAAGCTGCAGATAGTAGTAAGCTCGCAGACCGTAAGCCTCGGCGCGGTAACGCTCGCGGTTGCCTTCCTCAAGTACGTAGGCATTGTCGATGTTGTGGATGAAGATGTTGCAGTTGCCGATACCTTCGTAGTACTTCTCCCACTTGTCAAGAGCGGTGAGAGGAGTCGACGAGATGGTGGCAAGGCCGTTGTTCCACTGCGAGATAGGACCGCCTTCTACATCATCAACATCATGGGCATTGTCGGTGGCGGCGTCGAGGAAAGACTTGTTGGTGCCGTAAGCCGAGCCAAAAGATGCCGAGGTCATGGGCAGGTAGCAGTTGTTGAGCCAGCCTGCTGTCAGCTTCTCGCTCTGGAAAACCTCGTCAAATTTGATTGAGCCGTCCGGATAATCGGTGATTTCCGTACACGAGGCCAGCGCGAGAGCCAAACCGGCGAGGGGGAGGATTGTCCTGATATATGTTTTCATTGGTTTGGATCAGTTTAGAAGTTAATGTTAAGACCGACGTTGAACGAACGGAATACCTTCGTATAAATCTGATTTGAATCGGGGTCGAAACCGTCGAATTTCATGTTGTCCCAAGTAAAGAGGTTCTGAGCGGCGAAGTATACGCGGAGTTTGCTCATGCCCACTTTCTTGATGATGTTCTGAGGCAGCGAGTAGCCGATAGTGAGGTTGCGCAGACGCAGTACATCAAGCTTGGATACGTAGAACGAGTTGTCCTGCAGGCTCGACGAAGCTGTGGTAGAGAGTGCCGGGTAGCTGATAGTCTGGCCCTGTGCGTAGCGGTCGGCAGTCCATGCCTCCTGATGCATTGGCATGTAGACACCGTCGGTGGTAACACCGTCGACAAATTCTGCCACACCTACGCTCTTGTTCATCAAAGCTGCGTTGCCGCCTTGTCCGATAAACTCGAGATAGAGGTCGAAGCCTTTATAGTCGAGGGCTACAGAAGCGCCGTAGTCGAAGCGGGGTTTTGAGCAAACACCGTCGAGGGGTGCATAGTCGCCTTCGTCAATCACGTTGTCGCCGTTGAGATCTTGGAATTTAAGATCGCCGGGGCGAGGCTGTGTGCCGGTAAAGCGGAGACCGCTGGCGTCGATTTCTGCCTGTGAGTTATAGAAGGGAGAACCGTTTGAGTCGTCCACGAGGTAGCCCCATGTCTGGCCTACGCCGTAGCCGGTGCTGCGGTAAGGATAGGCATAGCCTGCGTCGGCATACGAGAGCTCTGCTGCGTCGACCCATTTGTTCTTGTTCCAGCCCATCTGGCCTACGGCGGTAATGCCGAGTCCGCAAGGAAGAACAGTGCTGTAGCTTACGCTCAGGTCAACACCTTGGTTGAAGATCTTGCCGGCGTTGGTGAAGGCGCGGTTTGAAGAAGTCACACCACCGATAAGCGGGGTAAGCTCTGACTGAAGGAGTACGCCCTCCTGATTGGTGCGCCAGTAATCGAAATTCACATGGAATTTATCCATCACGCCGAGGTCGAAACCGTAGTTCTGCTGTTTTGATTTCTCCCAACCTACATTGAGGTTGCCGCGACGCATGTTTGTGACACCGAAGCCTGAGAAGATACCTGTGATAGCACCGATACCTGCACGGTACACATTATTATATAGGTAACGTGAGTCTTGGTTGCAGAGGGTGTCGTAATAGAGATCGCCGTAAGAGGCGCGGAACTTAAGATATGTCACGAGGTCGTTCTTGAACCAGCTTTCGTTTGAGGTTACCCAAGAAGCCGAAACTGTGGGCGAGAAATGGAACTGATGTCCTTTCGCAAGCATTTCAGAGCCTGAGTAGTTAAAATCAAACTGTACGAAGTAGCGGTTCTTGAAGCCGTAGCGAGCCTCACCGGCGAGTTGGATTCGGTTGGTGGGGAGGATAAAGGCGTAGCTATACCATTTTGCCTCGTCGCCGCGGTAGTCTTCGGCAGTATAGTGGATAAGAGCGTCAACGCTATGATCCTCTGCGAAAACACGGTGATAGTCAAACATCGCTTGGATATCCATATAATATGTGGTGGTGGTGCCTTTGCCCCATGAAAGAGGAGTCGCCACATTGGTACCCCACTGCTCGTAAGCAGAAGTCAGGGGATTGTATACTACTCGGCCGTAGTCGTAGCTACCGCCACGGATACCGTTGTAGATTGAGCTGTAGCCGAAGATCGCTTTGAATGTCAAGCCCTTGGTGATGAAGTCGAGTTTGAAGTCAAGGCCGATATTGGCGGCGAGGTCTGTGCGGGTCATCTGGTTGAGACCTGAGTAGTTGATAGCGCCGAGGAGCGGATTTGGATAACCCTCGGTGGTGATCACACTGCCGTCTTCAAGCATGCCGTTCTCAACCCAGTTGGGAGTCGTGTAGGCAAGCTGCCAGATATTGGCGCTCTGCATGGTGGCGTTGATACGCTTCACACCGATATTGGTGTTGGCGAAGCCGCGCAGCCACGGGGTGATGTTAACATCAAGATTTGATACGATGGTGAAGCGGTTGGTATAGTCCGACGGATTATATTTGTCATCGTAGCTGGTGTTGAACTTGCCTGTCTCGCGGGAGAAACCTGCGTTGACATAGAATTTCACACGTTCCGAACCGCCGCCTACCTGCACATTGTATTTCTGCAGGAACATATCGTCGAGATACATGTCGCGCCAGTCGTTGTCGATACCTGTTCCGTCTTGGAAAGCAGCGAGCTGCGAACTGTTGAACTTGGGTGTGAGCCCGTCGTTGAGAAGCGCCTGATTGCGGAGCATGGCCTGACCGTAGCTGTTGAGCATTTCCGGGTCGCGGGTGGGCTTCTCAAAGCCGAAGTTTGCGCTGATGTCGACCTTCATGCTGTTCTTCTTACCATGTTTTGTAGTGATAAGAAGCACGCCTTGTGCACCGTTGGGGCCGTAGAGCGCTTTTGCAGCAGCGTCTTTGAGCACTGTCACACTCTCTACGGTAGTCGGGTCGAGCTCGTCGAGAGAGATGAAAGGCATAGGTATACCGTCAAGCACTACAAGAGCTTTGTTTTCTGCCGAAGAACTGAGGCCACGGACAGAACCGTTATACCAACCGGCGAGTTTACCGCGGATGGCAGCGTTGAGCGACGTACCTTTCCATGTGTCAATGCGATCTTCGCCTACCGTAGACTGGGCACCGGTATAGCTGTCGCGGCTTTCGCTGTAACCGAAGGCTGCCTCAAGCTGCTGCAAGCCGTAGGGGATACTGTCGGCTTCTGCAGCCCGGAGTGCCATCGGCGCTGCGCTTACCGCTATTATGGGGAGGATTTTATATGTGAGTTTCATGATGATGAAGCTTTGTTGTGGAGATTACTCCCATCCGGGATTTTGCCAGTAGTCTGCACCGAAACCGGTCAGAGAACCAAGTGTATTAGATTCCGACAATGGTATGGGCACGAGGCGGAATTTTGCCTCTGAGCAATATTTGCTCAGACCTGAGCCAAGACCTTTGCCTAAGGGGAAGCGCACGTAGACGTATTTTGTGCCGTCTTTATGGATCCACATGCCGGTGTTGTATTTCTCTTCTTGGATATCTTCGTAGTATGTGCCCCAGCGGCGGCAGTCGAAGTAGCGGTGCTCCTCGAAAGCGAGCTCTACCTGACGCTCGTGGCGAACAAGAAGACGTGCCTCGGCCTGACTGCCTGCTTTCTTGTCAACCGACGGGTCGAAACCGGCACGGTGACGGATGTCGTTGATCAGGCTGATACCTTCAGGTATATGATTCGATTCGATGGCAGCTTCTGCAAGGTTGAGGTAAACCTCGCCCAGACGGAAGTATTTCCAGTTGCCTTCGTCCTTGGTCTGCTGAGGAAGGACTTTGTAGCCGTGGTACTTGCGGTTGTAGTAACCTGTGCGGGTGTTGCGCTGCTGTGTAGCGTCGATTTTGGCATTGCCGCTCTTGGCACTTGCAGTGTAGCTGCAGGTCTTGCCATCCCATGTGTTCTCATTATTCCATGTCTCCACAGTCTTGTTGAGCACACCGGTGTTGAGCTTAGAGCCATTGTAATAAATGCAGGCGTAGAAGCGGGGATCGCGGCCGACGTAGGGGTTGGCAGGGTCGTAACCCGACTTGGCGTTGATGTTGATGTCGCTGTGCTTCTCGTCGGTGTAGGGGTTGGCGAGGTCATAGATAGGTTCGCCGGTGGCGAGCATATCGAAGGCGTCGACCAATTCCTGAGTAGGGATACAACCGGCCTGATGGGTATTGTCGGCAAAGATGGGCACACCGTTGATACAAGAGTTGTTGATACCGGCGCCACCTACCCACGGGCTGCCCCAGATAGTCTCTTTGTCGTCGGCCTTGCTGCCTGCATAGCTGCGCGAGGCGAAGTACTCTTCGTAAGCGTTCTGATAGGCAGTCTTGTCTACAAGGTGATTATAGAGCTCATAGCCGTTGGCACAGAGAAGGTCAAAGGCTTTCTTGTTTTTCTCGTAAGCGTATTGCCAGAGATTCTGATCGTGGCAGAAGAGAGGGCTGGCGGCGAAGAGCGAAGCTTGCGAGATGATGGCGCAGGCGATACCTTTGGTCATACGGTTCTTGTTCTGAATCGAAGTGATTGTCCAAGGTAGATTGGGGCTGTCGAGTACCGCCTCACATTCGCTCACGATATGCTGAAGCACTTCCCATGCCTCGGCACGCTCGAGACCTGCGTATGAGGTGTTGACGTCGTAGGGCTCGGTGATGATAGGCAGATCGCCATAGAATTTTACAAGCTGGAGGTAGTAGAATGCACGGAGTACTCGTGCCTCTGCTGTGCACTGCTCACGCTCGGCCTCGCTCTCGAAAGTAGCTGTCGGGAAGTATTTGAGGCAATTGTTGAGCACACGGACCATAGCCCAGTAGCGTACCCAATAGCCACCGTCCCATTTGCCTTGGCCTGTATCGTCCCACTCGAAGCGGTGCTTGGTGGTATTGCAGTTGCCGGCATAGATATCGTTGATGATAAGGGGCTGATAATCGGCAGTAGACCAACCTTCGTCGGACATATCAATCAGGAAGTTGTCGAAGAAGTAGTAGTTGAACATCTTCTGCGGCACATGTGCCCACGCCGAAGCGAAGTAGTCTTTGGTATTTTCCGGCGTCGAGAATACCACATCGATAGTCATACGGCCGTCGGGAGTCACATTCAGGTCGTCCTGGCACGAGCTGAGCATCGTGCCGCCGCCTGCTACCGCTGCCAATGACATGAGTATGTTGATAAGATGCTTTTTCATGATCTTAAGATAGTTTGTTGTGGTTTAGATATCTATCGCCACACCGGCTGAATAGGTTCTCATAAGGGGATAAGAGGCGAAGCTGCTCTGCTCGGGGTCGATCATCTTTGTGCGCAGGTTGTTCCATGTGTGCACGTTGTCGGCCGTTACATAGAATCGAACACCGCTCATACCGATCTTGCGGGTGAGGTTTGCCGGAAGAGTGTAGCCGATGGTGATGTTTTTGAGTCGCACATACGAGGCGTCCATCGTGTAGTAGTCGTTGGCAGTGTGGCTCGATGTCTCCGAGAGTGACAGACGGGGATGGGTGATGAGTGCACCGGCTGCGTAGCGCTCGTCGCTCCAGCGGTTGTCGCACATATCAGAGAAGAATGTCGTGCCATAGTTCTCAAACATTACCTGACTGCCGAAGTAGCGGGTGTATTTGCCCACGCCCTGAAGCATGACAGAGAAATCGAAACCGTAGAGGTTACCACCGAGTGTCACACCGTAAGTGATACGCGGAAGAAGACTTGAGTATCCGATAGGAGCAAGGTCTTTCTCATTGATGATACCGTCGTCGTTGAGATCCTGATATACGAAGTCGCCGCGTTTGGGCTGAGCTCCGATGTATTCGAGGCCGCGGAGAGCGATCTGCTCATCGGTATTGTAGAAGCCTGTGCCGTCAAGACCAAGCTCGGGGTTGACGCTGCGGTCAATAAGGTAGCCGAAGCACTGGCCAATGCTGAAGCCTTCAGTACGGAGGGGATAAGCGTAGTCATCGCCACGGTAAACCTCGTCGGCTTCAATCACAGTATTCTTGTTGTAAGCGAAGTTGCCGCTGAGGTAGAACATCATGTCGCGGTTGACTGAATAGTCGTAGCGGGCTGTAACTTCAAAACCGGAGTTCTTAACCTTACCGAAGTTTGAACGGGGAAGCTGAGTCGATGTCAGACCACCGATCGAGGGTATGGTGTTACGTGAGATAAGAATACCGGAGCGGTTCTCGCGGAAGTAGTCGAATGTAAGGTCAAGGTGACGGAAGAGTGTGAGGTCGATAGCGTAGTTTTGCTTCCATGCAGTCTCCCAGTGGATATCGTCATTACCGATAAGCTGCTCTTTGATAACACCGGTACCGAGACCTGAACTTGTGAGCGAGCTGGGCACGTAGATACTTTCTACGGGCATGTAGTAATAAGGTACTTTTGAGTTGTTGTCGAGATAGAGGAAGCGGTGGTTCTGGCGGGTAGTCTCGTTAGATCCGGCATAAAGTTCGTCGTTACCGACTTTACCGATAGAAGCACGGAGCTTAAGATTTGTAATCACACCGCTGTTGCGCAGACGCTCCATGAATTTCTCATTCGAAATCACCCAACCGAGTGAGAAGGCGGGGAAGAAACCGAAGCGGTGACCGGGAGCGAACTGCTCCGAACCGTTGTAGCCGATGTTGACCTCGGCGAGGTAACGAGAGTCGAAAGCGTAGGTGAAACGACCTGCAAGACCGATCATCTTATAAGGAATAGAGCCGAGGATGTTTTCCTGCTCATCGCGTTGGAAGAGCAACATGCCTGTCACATTGTGAACGTCGTTGAATGTGCGGTTGTAGTTGATCTGAGCCTGCAGGTTCATGAACCAACGGCTAACGTCGGCACGCGAGAGAGCGAGCTGACCGTCGTCTTCAGAGTCACCCTGCATGATAAACACGGGGCTGTCGTAACCACCGGGATGGAGATTATAGAGATAACCGGCAAAGTTCTTGCTGCCCATGGTCAATTCCTGAGAATATGTCTCGAACGATACGAGTGCGCGGGCTGAGAGGCCTTTGGTGATACCGTCGAGCTTGAAGTTGAGGGCTGCGATGGCATTTGCGCTCGCTTCAACGAGAAGTTTGTAACCTGAGCGGTTGAGCTGGCCATATACTGACTGAGCCAAGGTGAGTTCAGGATCCTGAACAACCATACCGCCACGTACATAGTGCCATCCCATTGTACCGTCGTCGCGTGTTCCTTCCGACACCACGAATCCATTTTCGGCATTGCCTGCGATGGTAAGCGGGCCGGGAACGGTAGGCTTCGAGGTCAGGGCACCCCAACGGAGACCGGATGTATCGGCACCCGACATGTTGGCGGCCGCCTGATTGGTTTTCTTAATCGATGAGCTCACGTCGAATGAAGCGCTCAACCAATTGTTGAATGTATAGTCAAGGTTGGTGCGGATATTGTAGCGGTTCATCTTCGACTGGGGATCGTAGCCGAGAGTGCTCTTCGATTCGGTGTTATACATACCACCTTGATATACATAGCCTGCACTTGCGAAGTAGCGGAGTTTTTTAGTACCGCCGCTGATGTTCACGTTTGCCTGTACCATGTTTGAGTGATCCTTCAGATATACATCACCCCAGTCGGTATCAGGATACCAGTAGCGCTGTACGGGGTCAGTGGGGCCACCGTTCTGCCACATGTCGTAGATTGCGATTTCTTCGGGGCTGTAAAGAAGAGCGCCGCCGTCGTTCTGCGAAGCCTCGTTGGCCATGCGGGCAAAATCCCAAGAGTGGCGTGCCTCGGGCCAATAGTTGAACTTCTGCATTGAATATGTGACCTGACCATGGACGTTTACCTTGCCTTCCTCGCCTCGGCGGGTTGTGATAAGGATTACACCGTTGGCACCACGCACACCGAATACAGCGGTCGACGAAGCGTCTTTAAGAATAGAGATAGTCTCTACCTCGTTGGGGTCGATCTCGCTCATTGACGTACGAGGAATACCGTCGACAAGGATAAGCGGAGAAGTACCGTTCATTGTAGCGGCACCGCGAAGGAACATCTTCACGTCGTCCTCACCGGGAGCACCGCTCTGCTGCATTGTGGTAAGACCGGGGAGCTTACCTGAAAGAGTGGCAGCAAGGTTAGGCTCGGAAGACTTCTTGATGTCTTTCGAACCGATTGCGGCAACCGAACCGGTCACCGTTACTTTCTTTTGTTGACCGTATGCAACTACCACCACCTCGTCAAGGTCGGTGATGGATGATTCCATCGTCACGTTAATAACTGATTTGGTAACCGGAACAGTCACAGGTTTCATACCTACGAATGAAAATTCCAGTACCGGTTTAGCCGAGGTAAGTTTCATTGAATACTCACCGTCGATGTTTGTTACCGTGGCATTTTTAGTGTTTAATTCGCGTACGGCAGCACCGATCACGGGTTCACCTTGATCGTCGATTACTGTGCCGCTGACTGTCCGAATGTCAGCACCCCAAGCCGCCGGTATGGATACCAGGCAAAGCAACATTGCCATGCAAAGTGCAATCAGGAGTTTTTGATGGTAAGACATGATTGGTTGTTTAAGATTTGTGGCAAAATTAGTAACTGATAGCTTAAAGTTATTAATTCTGTAGTTTCAAGTTTATTTATATTTGTTTCATTTTTTTGCATAAATACTTACATATTCGTGCCATCAATTTGTTTACTTCTTTGATTCACAATTCATTGCGGCTGCGAGACATATAAGTAGTTGAAACGGCCGCCGGGAGCGGTATCGCCGCTGACATAGAAGTCGAGCACATCGCCGGGGCGCTGCATATTGTCGTTCCACTTGAACTCGATGGCGATATCATCACCAAGTCCGAGCAAGGATTTCGCAATCTCAAGCTCAAGGACATTGTCCTTGGCGACATAGCGACCGGTGCCGGCATGAGTCCAATTCCAAGTGTTATCCACGCATTTTTCAATAGTCACCTTACCGCTTTTCGGAGACACGCGGTTGACGATATAATCGTATCCGTTCCAGCCGGTATTACGGTCGCGGTCGACATCGATAAAGAGCATCATCCAATTGGGATCGCTTGCCGGAGTGAGTGCGTCGGCTGTCTCCACACGGAAGTAAACCTTATCTTTATCGTGAGTCACCTGCGCTCCGGTGATATCGTTTCGGCCCGAGTTGTCGGTATAATATTTATTATAGCGCCCCGGATGGTCGCGGTGAAAGGTATTTCCTTTGTAAGCTGTATAACGCGGATACACATTGTCCCAAGCTCCTTTCGCTCCGAGCTTTATAGTCTTTGCAGGAGACGCCTTTTCGGGGCGATCCATACCTTTGAATCGACGGACATTGTCGACAAGCTGCTGATAGTAGACGTCGCCCTTGTCGCCCCAACCTTTGGTGGGCTCGATATCGCGGCTGTGATCGCGGTCGAACTGGTCTACAAACGACAGAGGGTCGCTCCAACCGTGAGCCTTTGTCCACATTCCGGATGTCCATTCGTTCCAACCGGTCACGAAAACAAGCTCAGGCTGAATCTCGTTGATGGCGCGGTCCCATTGCTCTTGGAAATTACGGCCATAGAGGTAAGCGTCGGGGCGTTTGTCATAGCCCTGCTGCTTGCCATAGCTTCTCCCGTAAGTATCAGGGAGGGTAAACGCGCAGCAGTGGCCGCCACTGCCTGTGCCGGCATTCTGCGCTATGCCTACAACGCACTGCTCTGCCCTGCCCGTTGCCGGGTCAACGGCGTAGGGATGGGTAGGATAGACCTCAAGCCACCCCCACTGCTTCGAGCCTTCTTTGGGGCCGCAGACATAATCGGGCTGGCCGGGACGGAAAGTGAAGAAATCACGTATCTTCTGCTCCACACCTTCTGTAGCGAGGTTGTCGGGATAAGCCATGATGAGGGGTTTCCCTTTCCAATAAAACCACAGATCGCTGTATTCGCCTTTGCTATAGAGGTCATTATAAAGATTTAACAGCGATTTCTTAGAATCGGGTGTCGGTGCGAAAGGCAGCATAAACACAATACCGGGCACTTTCACGCCATCTTTCTTAGCCTGTGCCCAAGTCTTTAGCAATGCGCGGTAAGAGGCCTCCCATAGTAAAGAGCCGTTGGTGCAGTCGAAAAACACACAGTCGATACCGGCGTCGGCCAGCATTTCAGCATGTTTACGCAAAACCCAAGGGTCGGTGGTGGCATAATAGCCGAATATAGGTTCATCCCAATAGAATGTGCCGGGGCGTTTGCCCGGTTCTCCCCATGCAGGATGGTAATAGTCGTTGATAGCCTCGGGGTGCTCACGGAGCACTTCGGTAATGTTTTTAACTTCAATGGCGGTATTGTCCCGCCCACCATTCTCGTCGTCGCCCTGATGCCATGTCCAATAGAACATGCCGACATAGCGCGATGAATCTCTGTCGCCTGCGCGGTCGTGCGATATGGCCTTCCGGCCGAGAGCGTCGGTCAGCATCCAGTGGTCGCTTTCTGCTGTAACGCTCCCGGGCCCGGCCATCGCAACAAGCGCCATGCACATGGAACTTGCCGCTGCAAACAGTCTTAAAGTAGATTTTATGTTATTAATCATTATCCTTCAGATTTATCGAACAAAGACTTTGACTGCACTGCCTTTGCTATTGAATATATACATGCCTGCGGCAGGCAGCTCTATTGTCACATTGCCACACGAACGAGCTACGGTAGAACCGCTTAACGAGCTGACAGTAAAGTCACCGTCGCACTCTACACTCACACGTGTGTCGCCTATCGGATAAGCTTTTATGGCATTGTGTGAGGTGACAGCCGAAATACCCGATACAGGCATTTCTGACGTGTAGCGATAGTTGAATCGTCCACCGGGCGCGCTGTCGCCGCTGACATAGAAGTCCAAAACCTCGTGATCCTGCATGTTGTCGTTCCATTTAAACTCGATATCAACCTTTTCGCCAAGATTTAGAAGCGACTTTGGCACGGCAATCTCAAGAACATTGTCGTTGACAACATATTTGGCACGGCCACGGCTCATCCATATCCATTTACTGCCGGGACACTTCTCTACGTATGCTTCGCCATTTTCAGGAGATTTGCGGTTGATTACGTAGTCATATCCGCCCCAACCGGTTGATTTATCACGGTCTACATCAATGAAGAGCTGCATCCATGCCGGATCGGTGCTCGGGCTGAGCGTAGCAGCCGTCTCTACACGGAAATAGACATATTCGGCGTCGTGGGTTACCTGAGCGCCGACGATATCGTTGCGGCCGGTGTTGTCGGTGTAATATTTGTTGTAACGTCCGCTGTGGTCGCGGTGGAAAGTATTGCCTTTGTAGGCTTTATAGCGTGGAAGTACGTCATCCCACTGACCGGCGACACCGAGTTCGATAGTCTTGGGCTCGGAAGCCTCTGCCGGAGCAGCCATACCTTTGAAACGGCGCACATTATCAACGAGTTGCTGGTAATACACATCACCTTTGTCGCCCCAACCTTTGGTCGGTTCGCAATCGCGGCTGTGATCCCAATCGAATTGATCTACAAACGATAGCGGATCACTCCACCCGTGGGCAGACGTCCACATACCCGATGTCCACTCATTCCATCCGGTCACAAACACAAATTCAGGTTTAATCTCATTGATTGCCCTATCCCATTGCTCTTGGAAGTTCCAACCGTAGAGATAGCCGTTTGAGCGGGTGTCGAAGCCCTTGAGTTTGCTATAGCTGCGGCCGTATGTATTGGGCAGATTGAAGGCGCAGCAGTGCCCACCGCTGGCAGCACGGGCATTCTGGGCCACACCTACGGTGCATTGTTCGGCCTTACCGTTAACAACATTAAAGGCGTGGTTGGGATAAACCTCAAGCCAACCCCATTGCTGAGAATTTGCCTTAGGGCCACTGACATAGTCGGGCTGTCCGGGACGGAAGGTAAAGAATGTACGGATTTCAAGCTCTACGCCTGAAACATCAAGATTGTCCGGGTAGGCCATGATGAGAGGCTTACCTTTCCAATAAAACCAGAGGTCTTTATACAATCCCTTACTGTAAAGGTTATTATATAAATAATTTAGCGAAACCTTAGAGTCGGGTGTAGCTGCGAATGGCAGGATAAATGCGATTTTGGGCACATTCACACCGTCTTTCTGAGCCTGCGACCAAGTTTCGAGAAGTGCCTTGTAAGAGTATTCCCAGACAAATGAGCCATTGGTGCAGTCCATGATTATACAGTCGATACCCGCGTCGGCGAGCATTTCGGCATGTTTGCGGAGCACCCAAGGATCAGTTGTGCGGTAATAGCCGAAAATCGGCTCATCCCAATAGAAAACGCCCGGGCGTTTTGCACCCTCACCCCAAGCAGGATGATTATAGTTGTTTATGGCCTCGGGATATTGCCTCAATACTTCCGTTATATTCTTGACTTCCACATTTGTATCGTCAAGGCCGGCATTGAAATCATATCCTTGGTGCCAAGTCCAATAGAACAAGCCTACGAAACGCTCTTCATTGCGCTCGCCGGCTTCTTCATAGACAGAAGCCTTTCTTCCGAGAGCGTCAGTGAGCATCCAGTTGTCACTTTCAGCTGTAACGCTCCCGGTTGAGGCCTGGGCAGACACCGCCATGCACATGGAAATGGCCGCCGCAAACAGAGTGGTGTAATTAGTATTAAAAAAAACCATGAATCGGATATTTCTTGATTTAAGATTAGTTTACTGCACAAGCACCTTAACAGCCTGCCCTTGGGCAGCCACGATATACGTGCCGGCTGCCGGCAGGTTGACGGTAGTTTTACCGGAGCCGTTGGCGAGAATATGTCCCATCATACTCGTTACAGTAAAATTACTGTCGCTCTCTACATATAAAGCATTGCCTGTCAACGGGGTGGCAGTGAGCTTTGTTGCTTCAGGAAGTGAATTTTCCAAGCCAGTGCTTTCAAATTCCCAGCGGTAATTATAGCAGAATCTGCGGTTGGGAGCTGTGTCACCATCGGTGCACAGCGAGATAATATCGTTGATATCAGCAGGGTTATCGGCCCATTTGAAGTAGAAATTGCCTTTATCACTGTCGGCAATGCCCAAGTCGGCCAGATTCATCTCTAAAGTCAGATATTTCTCTGCAGTTCGGAAGTCGGCCTCACCGCTTTTCTCCCATGCTTTTGTCTCGTCGTTCCATTTGAGGATAACAGACTTGTCGGCCGACGCAAACTCCTTGTTTATAAGATAGTCGAAACCATTCCAGCCTGTCTTATAGTCGCAGTCGGAGTTTACGAAGAGTAACATCCAGTTGCTGTCGGTATAAGGAGTGAGAGCGTTGGCTGTCTCGGCATAAAAAGCGATCTTGTCACCCTTTACATTTACTTTGGAAAGCAGAATATCGTTGCGTCCCGACGTATTTTCATACTTGTTGCCGCCATATCCGGTAAAATTACGGTGAGTGACGTCGCCGGGAGTGTCGAGGTATTTCTCGGCAACACCTTCCCAAAGAGCAAAGTCGGAATTTACATCCAAATCGGCCGAAGCTGTTGCCAAAGGAGCTTCACGCACACCTTTGTAGCGGCGTATGCCGTCGATCATCTGCATGTAATAATTATCGGTATAGCCTCCTTTCATGGGCTGGATAGAGCGGTTGAACTCAGCATTATATTGGTCAACGAACTGGAAGTTGCTTTTCGGTCGGCCCATGAAGTCAACTCCTTCGTATGTAGCGAATTGACCTGCAATCCACTCATTCCAGTCATTGAGATAGATGAAATCGGGGTCGACACTGAGAGCCTCGTTCCAACGGTCTTGGAAATATAAGCCGAGTTTTTCAGGATTGCTCACCCACTTGCGGTTGATGAACTTCTTGTTGGGAAGATCATATTCATTAAGAGTCGGTTCGCCGGCGGTAACCGTCCAGCTCTTGCCAACCTTTGTGGCAGCATGCTGCGCCGGAGTGACACACATCTGCTCATAGCGGCCGTTATGTGTAGCGGCTCGCTCAGCCGGAGTCAGGTCACTTACGTGCTTGTCGTGCATGTCGTAGCCGAAGCTCCAGTGGTCTTCCGAACCTACATAACGTTTGCCGTCCTGCGTGTAATAACCCCACCACATGTGACGGAGGGTAAAGAAATCCTTAACCTCTTGGCTGTATGTGTCGTTCTCATTATAGAGCAGCAAAGGTTTACCATCCCAGTAGAACCACAGATCTTTAAATTTATCTTGCGCGTAGTAATACTCGTAGATTTTCTGTGTGCACGACGCCACAGTACCGTTGTAGCCCCAGAAACAGAATTTAGGCACCTTATTACCCTCATTCTTCATCTCGGTCATAGTCTCAAAGAGAATGTCCCAAGCCTCGGGATACAATACGGCATTTGTAAAATCGAGGATAAGCACATCTACACCCGCGTCGGTAAGCATAGATATATCCTTGCGTATCACATACTTGTCGCCGCTTGTGAAATAGCCAAGCTCCGGCTCACCCCAATGATATGCAAATTCGTGAGTCCACAGAGGGTGGTTGTAGTCAAGACGCGCCTCAGGGTCTTTCTCAAGAATCTTTGTCACATCACTGGCGTAGGGTGAGGCGAAATTGGTATGAAACCAATCGTAATGCCACGATACATAGAAGATACCGACAGTGCGGTCTTTATCAGTACGCAGCGGTTGCTCGGCTGAAGTCGGCAGCACACGCTCCAAATCGTCGATTGCGACCCATGTATCGGGGTACAAGTCAATCGGCTCAGTCTCCGCATGGAGATTGAGGGGCAATCCTGCAGCGGCCGCCACCATCATAGCCATGTATAGTTGTCGGGAGGTCATAATTGTGTTATTTATTTGATAACTTTTACACCTTTGGGGGCTTTAACCGTGCATACGGTCTTGCCTTTGGCGTCTTTTGTCGCTTTCACGCTCAGAGGTCCGTAAGGGGTGGGCACGGTGCCTTCGGCGTATGCGAGATCGCCCAGATGAGGTTTAACCTCTACAGTCTTGCAGCCGGGCTCTACAGGCTTTACACCAAGCACATAGCGCTGAAGCCAAGGTGTCGGGCCGGCAGCCCAACCATGACAAAGACTCTGGCGAAGGCCTACATAGCAATATTCTCCGCCATCGCCGTGGATGTCGTATGTTCCGGCCGGAACAATTTCGTCGATACGGCCGGCCTTTTTGGTATCAGAATAGTTGAGATGTTCCCAGAAAGTAGTTGCTCCGAGGTCAAGCATTGAGCCCCAATAGTCGCTGATCATCTTCATTGCAGTATCGATCTCGCCACATTCGGCAAGAGCCTCTACGGCATAATATCCATAGAAAGGAGAGAACGAATCGAGACCGTTGTCAATAAGCTTCTTGCAATCAGCGTCGCGGTCGGCGCTCGTACCGGCGAGAAGGCTGAGAGAGATGGCCTGAGTGGCGTCGCACGGCTTGAGATTGTATTTTTTCATGCGGTCGAGACAATTGCATGCAACCTGATCCAACTCGTTGTCTTTGAGCCAACCGGCTATCTGACGGGCAGCATTGAGAGTCATACATGTAAGCGACTGCAAACCGGCGTGAATCACATCTTCCTGCTCGGAAGTAGGCCAGTCGAGGAAGCGGACACCGGTCATATTCTCCTTGCCGTTCTCATCAACGCACTCATCGAGCTGCTTTGTAAGGCCGAGAATATAATCGCGGTTTTCACGCAGATAGGCCAGATCGCCACAATGCAGATAGTAGTCACGCTGAATGAGCAGCCACCACATCGAGTAAGAGCTGAAACCGTTCATCCACCCGGGCAGCGGAGTGTCGGCTTTGCCGAAATCGAGCGTGCGGCGCACCACATCGTGGTTGCCCCATACATTATTGACTGTCATCACCTCAGGATGAAGATCGCCGAGCCATACGAGGCGGTCGCGCTTCACGCCATCCCACAGATAATCCTGCATATTGAGTTGTACGGTATATGCACCTGTTTCCCAGATTTTATTTAGACGCTCGTCGCTGCATTTAAATGAGCCCACCATAGCGTCGTCAATCATGACACTGATGGCCTGCACACTGCGCAACAGATAATCTACATCCTGATCAAGCAGGTCGATACGGGCAAAGCGGAAACCGCTGTTGCCATATTCAATAGAGCCGAGCCAAGGCACCTGCAGGTCGAAATCGCGCATGGCGTGCTCGTTGGTGGCGTTGCGGGGATTGCAGGCCGGCGAGACATCGCTCATAGCCTCTGTGACAGACTCGCCAAGACGCACACGGACGTGAAGCGGACGGGTAGAGGCACGCATACCCGATGATATACGGATAGCGCCGTGAAGTTCTTTTCCGAAATCGAGAAGAATAGCCGCCTGATGTTTGGCGTCGCTTCGGAGTACGGTACAGTTATTGTCGGCAACCGACACTTGACCGGTAAAATCGTTCATCAGAATCTCGGGATTCTTGATGTTGTTGCCCGTTGTGTCCGACATCCACACGATACGGGCCGGCGCAACCGGAGTACGCGCCAAGGCTGCATCGGCAGTTGCGGGCAGCAGGGCTGCACACAATAGAGAAAGCAAGCAAACGTGTTTATTCATGAGAATCGTGATATGTGGTTTCTTGTTAGATTATTCACCGGCAAAGTTAATCATATACCTCTGTCCGCCTTTGTCGCTCTTATCTCATTTTTCTTTATTTAGGCGCAAACGGGTGTAAGAATTGTTCCATTTTTTGTTAATATTGTTTACAAAACCGCGCGACAAGCCCTTATAAAGGCATTTTCAAAAATATGAGCCGTTGTCGTCAGATATTTTAAGTTAAACAAGCCTCTAAATGTTAATCTTCAAATATTTTATTATTTTTTCATGATAAATAAAAATTTATCTTTATCTTTGCACCATCATGAAAGCACACAATAATAAGTCGTTTTTTACACTCTTATCATTCTTACTTGGTTTCATAAGTCTCGAGGTGATGGCATACCAGCCGATAACGCGCCCCGAGCTATCCAATCTTTGCGTCAGAGCCATCTCACAAGACTATAACGGCCATATCTGGATTGCCACAGCCAACGGCTTGTGCAAAAGCTATGGCAGCGAATATGACATATACTTCGGAGAAGTCAACGACAGCACTACAATTCCGTCGAACTCGGTGACGAATCTTTACAACGACAAAGACGGTTGGCTTCTGATCGCCACCAATCTCGGTGCGTGCGGATTGGAGAAAGGCACAAAATTCTTTCACAGGTTCAATCTGTCGGGCGAGCAGTCGGACTTCTGCGCTTACGGTTTCATCGAATATGCCGGGCGTCTGCTTTGCTATGGCGACCGCGGACTCTATGAGATATCAAAACCCGAGCGCAGTATATGCATGAGGGTTGCGGTAGAAGGAGAGGAAGTAAGGGCTGCCACTGAAGGCCCCGACGGTCTGCTTTGGCTCTCAAACGGGGCGAGCATGGTGGCGGTTGACCACAACCTCAAGCCTGTGACGAGTCTGAAATTCTCTGCCGCCGACAGGGTAAACGATATGTCGGTAGCCGGTAATAAAATGCTTCTCGGCACTCTCAACGGCCTTATGATATTCGACCCTGACAGCCAGAAGCTAACTCCTACAAGTATCGGTAAAGATACCGAGATCAAACGAGTGATAGCCGTAAACGACAGCACTCACCTTATCGCCACAGGTAACCGCGGCGTGATAGCCTACAATTACCTTACAGGCAAAGCAAGCCGCCGGTTGGGCAATATCGATCTGCGACAGCTTAAATCTGCGGAAATCAACAACGTATATTGCGATAATGTAAACAATGTATGGGTATCTACATTCGACCGTGGTGAAGTTCTTCTCTCACACCGCCCGCAATTATTCAATATCCACCGCGAACAGGTCAATGCTTTCCGCAACGACTTCGTCACCCGCGCCACATTTGACCGCTACGACAACCTGTGGGTCGGCACCCGTACAAACGGCATTGGCGAACTCGACAAAAAAGGGTCAAAGCTCAAGTATTTCAACAGCTCGACCTGCGCACCGCTCAAGACCTACGCCCACGACTTCGTTCAGGAGCTGTCGTTTGACTCCCAAGGACGGCTCTGGGCAGGCTACAACAACAGCCTAATAGTCTGCCAGCCGGAATACACAGCCGAAAACAAGCCGGCCGGCCTGTCTGTAATAAAGACTTTCCCGACCTTTGTAAACGTGGTGAGCATAGCTGAAGACAGCAAGGGCCAATTGTGGATAGGCACCGGCGACAACGGTCTTTTTATCATTGACGACGAGCTGAATGTAATAAAAAACATCACAGCTCCGCAATTGCGCTCAAACAATATCACAAAGATCATATCCTATGACAACCGTCATATCCTCGTATCGGCCTACTCCGACAATCTTTACCTTATCGATATCACCAACCATACGATACGCAACTATCCTCTTACCAACCAGCAGGCCTCGTCTAATGCCATCGATATGATGTTCGACAAAGACCGCAACCTCTGGATAGGCACCTATCATCATGGATTATTCCGTATCGACGGCAAGACCAAGGAGCTTTCGGCATGTATAGATGAGCCCGAATACTACGATATCGTCGGTCTGGCCCAAGACTCCAACGGCGATATCTGGGCCAGCAGCAGCTATGGTCTCTATCAATTCGACAACAACGGACGCCTGATCAACACCTATCTCAAGCCCAACGGGCTCGGAGGCAATCAATTCCATGAAAAATGCGTTGCAACCAAACCCGACGGCACTCTTCTTTTTGGAGGAAACGCCGGCCTTGAGGAGATAGTGCCGGGCATTTCATCAACACCTACCGGCTGTCCGATCAAACTTGTCACCAAAGGCCTTTGGCTGCTCCCCGACTACTCTCCCGCACTAAAGGGCGAGCAGGCTCACATCGACGAGGCTGCCGTTGATCAGATAACGCTCAACCATAAAGAAAACTCATTAAATATCGAATTCTTCGCCATAAACTATGACAAGTCTACCGATATTGAGTATGCGTATATGCTTAAAGGCCGCGACAAAGACTTCATCTACACTGCCAACCATCCACGGGTATCCTACTCAGATCTCTCAGCCGGTAAATACGATTTCATGGTCAAAGCACGATATAAGGGCTACGACTGGCAAGACCCACAGAAGCTACTCAGCGTGGAGGTAAAGCCGAACCCGTGGCTCTCAACCCCTGCCAACATCATATATATTCTCATTCTTTTGTCGATACTCATCGGCAGCAACCGTATGTATCTGCGCTTCAAACTGATAAAGCAGAAATATGCACTGTCGGAAGAGCGCATACGTCAGGAAAAACGTCTTACTGCCAACCGCATACATTTCTTCACCAATATATCGCATGAGCTCCGCACGCCGCTCACACTCATCTGCGGCCCGGCAAAGCATTTGCGCGACAACTACAAGTCGATGAACGACAATCAGATTAAACAATCTTTTGATTTCATCGACAGCAACATCGAGCGTCTGCTTACACTTATCAACCAACTTCTGAGCTTCAGAAGTGTCAACGGCGAGACCCTGCCCCTTCAGGTAGCGCACAACGACATTGCCGCACAGCTCGAATCGCTTGCCAAGCTATATAATGTTTATGCAAGCGAAAACCGCATTTCCATCGGCTTTGAAAATCCGGCCGACGAACACTCTTTGCTCACATACGACAGCGACAAGGTCGAGAAAATAGTAAGCAACCTCGTGATCAATGCTATAAAATACAGCAAGGACAAAGGAGAAGTCACCATCACCCTTACCATCGAGAAACATCCCGAAGGCTTGGACACTGACAACGACTTCAAGTATATCTGCATAGCCGTAAAAGACAACGGACGAGGGATGGAAGAGGAAGACATACCCAAGATTTTCCAACCCTTCAAGCGTCTGCTTGGCATTGAAAATGAAAAGAAAATCGAAGGCTTCGGCATAGGTCTTCACTTTGTGCAACAGCTTGTAAAAGAGCACAAAGGCATGATCAGGACATGTAAAAATCCCGGTGGTGGCATGACGTTTACCATCCTGCTTCCCGCCAGCGATGAAGCTTTCACGGCCTCAGAATTCCGCGCTGTCGGAAACGACGACGAACCGTCTTGGCAAACTATGAAAGTAAACGTAGCACCATGTGAGTCAGAGTGCGATGATGAAACCGGTGTGGATTCCGACGAATCGCGGCCAAAGATTCTCGTCGTTGACGACAATTTGGCTCTCAACGAATTCATCGCCACTCTATTCAGTGACCGCTATACCATCGTACAAGCATGCGATGGCGCAGAGGGCTTGCAAAAAGCTACAGAAGAATGCCCCGACATAATAATCAGCGACATACGCATGCCCGGCGAGATTGACGGCTACAGCCTTTGCCGACAGATTAAATCAGACCCGTCGACAAGCCACATTTCTGTGGTACTTCTTACTGCCAAGACCCTTGATGAAAACAAAATACAGGGCTATCAGTGTGGTGCAGACGCATATCTATGCAAACCATTCAGCCCCGAGGTACTCAAGGCCTGCGTAGACAATCTGAATGCCAAACGCATGCAGCAGGCGTCGATGATTCTTGCGTCGGCCGGACTCTCTGACCAACCCGAGGCACAGCCCAAAATAGTGGCTGATATGTCGCCGCTCGACAAGAAATTCCTCGAGAAACTCTATGCCTATATTGAAGATAATCTCGACAATTGCGACCTCAATGTCAACATGCTCGGACGCGAACTCGGGTTCTCCCGCACAAACTTCTACCGTAAGGTGAAAGCCCTTACCGGCATATCACCTACAGATTTGCTGCGCGTCTACCGCCTCAACCGCGCCGCAGAGCTTCTTCTCACACGCGAATATACAGTAGGTGAAGTTGGTGAAAAGATAGGCTTCGGCAGCCAAAGCCACTTCTCTTCGCTCTTCAAGAAGCACTTCGGGGTATCTCCGAGAGCTTACGTCACCAATCATTTCTCACAGTACTGCCCTACTCCTGAAGAATAACACGCCCTGAGATTTTAATATTTACAAAGTTTCCCTACAGCTGCACATAAATATTAAAACGTCGCAACGTAAAAAAACTCTCCGATGTGTGATCACACATCGGAGAGTTTTTTAATAGAAGTCTGCCGTAAAGGCGGCTTGCGTTATTTCACTAATACTTTAACCGATTCACTGCCGGCAGCCACTATATAGACGCCTGCAGGAAGTTGGATAAATTCAGAGCCGGAGCCTTGGGCTACAGTCACACCGGCGATGTTGAATACATTGAAGTCGGCGCTGCTGTCGATCAGTATACCTCCGCGAGTACCTGTTGCAGACAGAGACACATCCTGCTGTCCGGGGATGAATCCAATACCTGATTGCTGGGCTGTAGCAATATTGATAGCGTCGAAATTCCAAGGATAGCAATTTGAGCGCACTACTATTCGGTGAGTACCGGCAGTCAATTTTACAGCGCGGTAGTCAGGGTTGTCATTGTAGCTTGTTTCGACCTCATTATTGCCACCGGCTTTGGGCCAGAAGTAGAGATTCTCATCACCCTCTGTAGAAATCCAACGCGATTTGTCGGCAAGGATATTGTTAAACTCAACACCGCTTTCATCATATACTTCCGGTACTACCGGACGTGCTGTCTGAGCAGGCATGAGAGTCTCACCATCGAGTTCGAGGGTCATAGAGGCTGCGTATGCCTTAGGCCAGTTGAGTGTCGGTTCATTTTCAATAGTATATGAAACACCGGGTTTCGCGCCGACAGCAGCTACACGACCGTATTCACTCCAAGGAACAGAATGGCCGATAGTGATATCGACGTCCATATCCTCTTCCACCTCAAATGAGTAAGCATACCAAGCGCCCCAGTTTTCGGCAGCCTGCTCGCGTGTGATGGTGCGTTTCTCATCAATCGGTGTTATCAGTGAATAGTTCGTCCAAGAGGTCGAACCCATGCCGGGAATGTAGTAGCCGTTTGACGCGGCCGGATTCGCCGTAATCGGGGTATAATCAGCGTCGTTTCGGTAATTGTCGAATACAGGATAGGGAGAAGTGTAATCTACCAACTCGGGGGCATTCTCATCGAGCAGGTAAATCAGATAACCGCCGGGAGTAAGGGTAACAGTCTGTTTGCCGGCGGCGACATCCTGAGTTGTGCCGTCGGGCAGTACACGCTTGGCAGCTTTGTCTAAAGTGACGGTGATATCCTGATTTTTGAACAAGTCAGGATTGACTGCCATCATGAAGAGGTTGGAACCATTCTGAAGGGTAGACACCGGCATACCTTGTCCGGATGTAGTAACCGCGCTCACACCGGCCGGCATAAGATCGGCGGTAAGACGTGCACAACCGTCGGGAGTTACAGGGTTGGTGTGGCCAACCTGCACGAGTTCTGCTCCGAGGAACACCCATGTAAGAGCCTTCACCTCTTTATTGATGTTCTTGGCATAATAATATGTGGGGTTAAGTGTGCCGTCGGCGTTGCACGGGCCTGACGGAACATCACCGTGAGCTGTATACGACCAATATTGGATACCCTGCGCACCATAGCAGAGAAGCGAGAAAATCTGAACGCGCATTGACTCTTCCCACTGCTCGGGGTAGCGGAAATCGCCGGGGAGATATACACTCGACGGAGCTATCTTGCGCTTGCTCGCCTGAGTCATTGTAAAGCCCCACCAAGGAACATTATAATACTTCGACAACTTCGACATCACTTCCATGTTCATAAAGAAGTTAGGCATAAGAATGCAGTTGTCTTCTGTCGGAGGATTATCATTGTTGACATCCTCACCCATAATGCGCACGGCGTAATAGTCGTAGGAGAGAACGCCCATGCCGGTTTTCTCCATAAATTCCTTCACATAGTCGTCGTACGAAACGGCTCCGAAGTCACCCGGTATGGTGTTGATATGAAGAAGGTTGCCATAGAGCATACGCGAATCGTCGATTGCCCTAACCTTGGCTGTCTTGGTGGCAGCCGTAGCTATATTGCAACCGTTGAATCCGGTGACATGAGGCTCATCTATAATGACATAGCCGGCACAGCGCGGCGACTTCATGGCCTGACGGATAACATCGCCGTCGTCAACGCCTGCGCGGATCATCATCTTGAGGTTGGTAAGACCGTCATAGAGGTTTGCCTGATAGCCGTTGAAATCGTCAAGACCGTCGAAGAGGAAGCAGCGGTCAATACCGGCGTATGCACCACCCTCGGTGATATTGAAGCCGGCAGCCTCAAGGTCGCGGTACTTCTTGTTCATCAGCTTTGCCGTAGCTTCCATATCAGGGCCTTCATCGTTCGACAGCTGAACATAGTCTACCGAAGTAAAGGCATAGATAGGAAATTCTCCCGGTGTAGGCGAGATATATTTGCTCTTGACATAATTGTTCTGGCGTGAGCTATAGTTCTTGCCTGCAATGGCTGAGATATTGAAATCTTCTGCCTCGATGGTGAGCTCGCCGTCGGCAGTCAACATGCGTTCGGTATAGGGCAACTCATCGCCTTCGAAGCGGATGTTGCGGATCTGGAAGTCAGTTCCTGTTACAAACTGCGTGAAGATAATGTCGATATACTGGGGTTTACCCTCGACATATACCATACCGAATTTATACACAGAATTCTGATACTGAGTGACCGAAGTGCGGAATATCTGCCACTCTTCGGTAGCATCCACCTTCTCCGCAATTTCAGTAATTTTGTTACTGAATTGGCCTTTCGTACCGAGATTGTAATAAGAGAGTTTCACTGGACCGCTCGGTTTGCTTGCCTTGTACTCAAAAGTCAGAGTCTTGGCATAGTCAGGAAGCACTTCGGTCAGAGCACTGAGGCGGACGGCAGGCAGAACACTGCTGTCTGTGCCAAACGGATTTTCATCCACATGGATGGAATACACTCCGGTTGTCTCATCGTAGGTCTGCGTCACTTTCGATTTCTCCGGCGGACTCTGAAGAGTCATCGGATAACTCTGGGCTGCATTGGCACAGACCGAAGCCAGAGCCAATGCAAGAGTCATGCTGATAGATTTGATTTTCATATTTATTTTATGGTATAGATAGTTACAGGGCCGAGCAAGCCTGAAGTCTGAGGTACTTCGTTGGCTCCGAGTATTTCAAAGTTGGCATGTGTAACGCGCTCTTCAGGAGCGAGCGACGCGTCGGCAATCAGACGATTACGCCATGTGCTTACAACATCAATCTCCACCGTATTATTACCCTCTTTAAGATAAGGAGTGATATTGACGCGGTAAGGATCGGTCCATACACCACCGGCATATTCACCGTTGACTTTCACCTTTGCCATTACCATCACTTTGCCAAGGTCGATGTAAACTTCGCCCTGAGGTATCTGAGTGAGGTTGAAGTCGGTGGTATATACTGCTTTGCCTGAGTACGCGGCGATATTCGGGTCTGAGCTTGTGGTCCAGTCGAAGAGAGAGTCAACAGTTATCGGGTCTACCGGTCCGCGACGGCTCTCTTGGAATGAGATAGTCCATGGGCCGGCCGAGATGTCGGCTACAATCTGCTTCTCGGGGTAATTCACATCACTTGTGGCCGCGGGAACGTCCTTGCGGAATACGATGAAGGCACTTTCGAGAGCGTCGAGTTGGAGAGGTATGGTGATTTCTCCATCATTGGCTGTGAATTGCGGCAGGGTACGGACTGTGCCGGTAGCTGCATCCCAAAGCTGAGGTTTGAGGCTCGGATCAACGCGGAAAGTGGCGTTGATATTGATAAGCTCCTCTGTGGGGTTGGCCACGAAATAAATCTGGGCGTCTTTGAGAGTGCGGTGTATGAACAGCGGCATTTGCTCTCCGGCAGGCACACTGAGGTCGGGGCGCAGACCGATTGCGTCGAATACCTCCTGAAGATTTGTGCCGGCGGCATAGACCTCACCCTTGCCGAGTGATACCATCTGCTTGCCTTCCACCCACATGCGTGAGGCGATTTCCTGCACTTTCTTGTCAGATTCGGGATAGCCCTGAAGACTCGGCGAACGCACAGGCGCCGGGCCGAGAACCACAAGACCTTCTTTCACAAATTTCTCTATACATTCGAGCATTTCAGGGCGCATGGTATCTTGATTCGGCAACACGAGCACACGGTATTCCATGCCGCTTTCGAGCACAAGACGTCCGTCTTTTACTTTTGCGCGATTTTTGAGAATGTCGGCATTGATATAGTCGAAAGAGTATCCTTCGGGAAGCGCAGGATTGCACTCGCCGGTCATCTTGGGAGCGTCCTCGCCGATGAAATAAGCCACGTCGGCGACATAACGGCCCTGCTGGAGCACATAGTTGCAACGGCGAAGATAATCAGTGAAGAGATCGAGCTGCTCAAACCATGTGTTCTTGCGGTTGAATTCATTGCCGAACCAAGCAGCCACACCGGGCTCATCGGGAGTGTCGAGCTGATGTATAACAAGGTGGAGAAGTGAGGCATTGATACCTTCGGCAAAGAAGCGGTCAACGCGTTGCTTCATCACATTGGGATAGCGGCCGAAAGGATTGCCGGCTGCCGTACAAGACTCGGCCCATATCTTGTTCTTGCCATAGATATGACCGCACGAAGAGGCTGCGCGATTCTCGATATCACCCAAAGTACCCTCGCTCCAATATTCACCGGCAATCTCGTCGCTTTGTCCGCCATAGAGCAGGAACTCGCTCGGGAAACCCCAGTGGCCGTAGTTTTCAAGCCATGTGGTGAGGCCGTTTTGATTTGAGATTTCTTTCAGGCCGCCTACATATTCGTATGCAATCAGGTCGGCGATAAGGCGACGGAGGTCCCAGAGGAAGCGGTCAGACATCTCGTTGTCGCCTACAGGTATACCCTGAAGTACAGGCAGATAAGGCAGCGGAGAATAACCGTAGCGCTCTGTGAATTTCTCGGTCATGCCATCGGTCCAGTTCTGTCCGCCGGTCTCATAGCTGTCTTCAACGAGGATACGGAAAGTCTTGCGGTCTTCTGCAGGAATACGACGCATGATCTCGCCGATATAAGCGTCGAAATGGCCTTTGAGATGGTCGCGGTTGAGCTTGTCAACTTCAAGACCACGTGCCTGCGGAGACGCGGGCGAGTTGGTGACGCCTGTGGTAGCCATAGCTATGCGCGATATCACCCAGCGGCCTTCGGGCACATCCCATGTCAGTTTGCCGTCTTTCACGTCCGAAGTGAGCACTACAACCTTCTCGGGGTCGAGTGTCCAATCAGCCGAAGTATATCCGGGCTGCTCATCCCACATGTAGAAATCCCACATAGGCAGGGGCACCTGACACATTTTTGCCAGCTGTTTCTCGGCTGTGCGCTCTACTTTAGGCTGCTCAGAGAGCGTGAGTTCTACAGCGCCGTTACCCGGAGCGGCAATTTCAAGCATAAGCTCGCTGTATTCGCCCTCGGGGAGCGACACGATAATGGGTGCGTAGGGGTCGAAACCTACTATATTCTGGTCATTGTAGCGGTCTATGGCAAATGTCTTGAGTACAGCCCAGTCATTGCCTTTACGCGCTTTGATTGAGGCTGCAGTATTTATCGGCGACGATACTTTTACTACAGCGCTGCGGAGCATTGCCGGTTTGTCGAGTTTGAGTGTCTGCACAAGAGGCTTGCACTCGACTTTGTTGACCGTGACGGTTTTAGAATAAGCTTCCTTGTCGAACATAGGATATGCTATCACAGCTACGTCCTGACAGGCGCCTTCTACATCTGGCAAAGTGATAGTCTGCTCGCCGGGGCCGCTTACTTCGGTCTGCGCAGTCACGATATGGCGCATTGATTCCTCGGGCTTGATCCAAGGGCCGCCCGACTGACTCCAGCCGGGGCAGTTGAAAATGCCTATTTCGATATCAAGATCGCCGGCTACCTTAAGGGCACGGTGCATGGTTTCCCACCAGAGATCGCTGTTGTAAGTGCCATCTCCGTAAGGAAGGTCATCGAGTCCGATAATGCCGATTTGAGCACGGGTGATTCCGGCTTCTTTCATAGCACGCAGATCTTTTTCCGCACCCTCGGGTGAGAGATTGTCGTTGATCCAATACCAATAGGCCGCAACGCGGATACTGTCGGGAGGCGACATAAAATTCTCCTCTACCGTAGCGATTGAGACAGACGCGTCCTGACGGCTGCATGAGCACGGCACTACAAGCGCCGATGTTGCCACCGCGGCTGAGAAGATCAGTTTGTTTAAACGCATAATAATTTTGTAAATGTGATATAGTTTAGGTTTCTGCTGTAAAGGTACACCTTTAATATGGATGAAATATTTTAATATGTATCAAATTTTATCGCTTTCGCACAAAAACGCCCTCACAGCCTTTTTAAAGCACAGATTAAAAAATTTTAGAAACATGCAAAGAAATGGAGCGCGATAAAAAATGCCGAAATTTGTAGTACAAAAATTTCACGATGAACCGACCCTTATCTCATACCATAGCTGCCACAGCTCTCGCTTTGTCGGCAGTCATGACAGCCTTCGCAGATGGCTCAGATGTATCGAACCGATGTTCGCTTACCTCCGCCCGTTTGCTGTGCCCTGCACTCGACGCCTCGTTTGAATCAGGCTTGGAGGCTTGCCGTCCTCGCACTGTGAGCAAGACTTTCGACAGAGCTCTCGACCTGAGTGAATCACCTATGATTGAATTCGCGCTGCTGGTGCCACAAGGGCCCGGACGCGACTTCGACGCGAGGCTTACAATACATTCGTCACAAGCCGACACTTTCTCTGCCACCGCACACATAATCCCCACACTTTGGCAAGTAGTGATTTTCGACATGCACGAGTGTCCCTTTCTCGACGATGTCGCACAGATTGATATCTCGGTTGTAAACCACAGCTCTGAAGCATGGTCGGCGGACTCTTATCAGGTTGCCAATATCAAGGCCGGCAAGGTGCTTGACCTTAATTTCGATATCCCCGGATCGGCGGAGCGCCTCACAACTTCGGGAAAAGGAAGTATACGGCAGACCGACGGCGCTGCTCTTTTCACCTTTACACAGGGCGACGCAGCAGAGATAAGCACGGCCGGAAGCAGGAACAATATCTATAACCCTCGGCTCAACCGCCGCAACACTATAGCTGTCACGCTTGACAACCAAAGCACAGCCGACAGTATGCAACTCGCTGTGACTACAGAGTGTGGCTGTTACAACAAGACTTTGCCGATTACTGCCGGCCGACAGATATCACTGTTCAACATGTCGGATATCGAGGCTGACACATGCCGTATACAAGGTCTTCGCCTCACACCCGTCGGCGGAGCCGGGAGTATATCAATCGACCGTATCTCATTCGAAAACGAGCGCCCCATCACCGCCCTTGCAGGAAAAATATTTTCGTGCACAGCAAGTCCCGACGAAATCACAATTACCGGCGAACTCAACCGGGCCGACGGTGTCGCCATCGAAATACGTCATTGCCCGCATTGGCAGTCAGAATTGCCGTTCGACAGTCTGGAGTTGCTTGCAAGCTCTCCGGCAAAGAAAAATTTCACAATATCAGGGATACCTAACAGCCGTCTTGACGGAAAAATGTCGCATTTGAGCTCACGCATGGTGGCTGCTTTGAGAATGGCAGACGGCACCACTATAAGTATGGGCGAACCTTTCTTTATCAGCAACTGGCGCGACTTTATTTCCAATCCATACTCATTCGATACTGTAGACCGCAACTATCCGGTAGAGAACTTCGGAGCCAAAGGCGACGGAATCACCAATGACAACGGAGCGATACAAGGCGCTATCGACGCTGCCGCTACCCTTGGAGGAGGAAAAGTTATATTGTCGGGAAACCGCACATATCTCGCCACAAATCTCGAACTCCGCCGCGGAGTAGAACTTGTGATTGACAGCGGCTCGACTCTCCGCCAGTCTCCGATATTCGATCATTACAAAGCATTCCCTCCCGAGTATGGGCACGATAATGTCATTCCAAATATACCTTGGACGCATTGCATGTATACCAACCGCCCGCTTATTCTCGCAAAAGACACCGACCATGTGAAAATCACCGGTGGAGGCACTATCCGAATGGAAGACGTCTACAGCGAGAATCCACTCTGGAGTCACTATGCGAGGGTATGCAGCGACCGCATACATCTCGTGCCAATCGCGATATGCAACACCAAGAATGTAGAAATCAGTGACATCGACATACTTCGCTGCAGCAATTACCATACTATCTTTTATCGCGCCGACAGCGTGTTTGTCGGAAATGTAAAGATGTATGAGGTCGCATGTCTCAGTGGCGACGGACTCAGCTTCGGCAACGCCGTGACAAACGTGCGTGTAGGCCGCTGCGTATTCGAATCCAACGACGACGGCATAGTGCTCTGCAGCAGCTACAAAGACCCTCGTGGAGGCGTATGGCGCGAGCGCGTCGACTCCATCGATTCGTCAGTGCGCCATATCGAGGTGCTGGGCAGCTACATCGACGGCGCCCGCGGAGGTGGTGGTAAAGCGATAGCGCTCATTCCGTGGGGCTCTACAAACCCACGGCAGGATTATAACGAAATTGACAATATCGAAGTGCGCGATTGTGTGCTGCGGGGCGGTCACTCGGTTGGATCATGGCCCGACAATCCATTCGACGGCAAACCTTTCGACAACGCCGAACCCGACGACTATGCTCCCGTCAAGAATCTGCGCATATTCAATAATGAATATCTGTCGGCTATGGCTCTCAACGGGGTCGTACCCACTACCCTGCTCACCGATTGCGGCCTGCACGGAAGCAGCACATTCAAGAACGCCGACTTCACCGACCGCACGGCTTACTGGACTGTAGACGGCACCCACCAAGCTTCTGCAGGCGAAATAAAACTTGACGACGCCATCATATACCAAGGTCTTCATCTCAATCCCGGCTCTTATACAATAGCGTGGGAAGGCAATGGCAAGATAAGCCCTTATATATGCGATATCAACGGTAACTCAATTTCCGACAAAGCAAGTTTCGAAATAAAAACTCCTTCAACAGTATTACTCGGCGTCAAAGGCCGGGGTGCAACAATAAAATCGATAACACTAAAATAAACATAAATCAATCATGAAATTCTTACGCTATGTAGCCGCTGTGACAGCCTTGGCTTTCGCATGCAATGTGTGGGCTCAATGGTCGCCTACCAAAACGGTCTTCGACATACAGAAGCCCATAATGAAAGTGTTTCTGCCCAAAGATGAGCTCAATACCGGCCGTGCCGTAGTAGCATGCCCCGGAGGCTCATATCTTGGCCACGCCATAGGCCATGAGGGTTGGGACTGGGCTCCTTTCTTCAACAAACAGGGTATCGCACTTATCGTTCTTCAATATACATTGCCTGCCGGCGACCGCAGTAAACCTATCGGCGACGCCGAGGCGGCAATAAAGATGGTACGCGACAGTGCCGAAGTATGGCATATCGACCCTGCTCAGGTAGGCATTATGGGTTCGTCGGCCGGCGGTCACCTCGCCTCCACAATCGCCACACACAGCACCGCACCCGATGTCCGTCCCGATTTCCAGATACTTTTCTATCCTGTGATTTCAATGGACGCCCAACGCGGCCATCAGCTCACACACGACAATTTTCTCGGCCCCGACGCCCCACAGGAGCTTGTCGATGAGTTTTCAAACGAAAAACAATGCACCCCGCAGACACCGCGCGCCATCATTCTTACATCCGACGACGACAGCGGCGTAAACTCGGCCAACAATGCAGCACAATATTATATCGCTCTCAAAGCCGCAGGTGTGCCCGCTACACTTCATATCTATCCTACGGGCGAACATGGCTGGGGTTCGCTGCAATCATTCCAGCACCACACCGAAATGCTCGAAGACCTTTCGGCATGGCTACGTACATTCTAAAAACATCATAAAAAACACACAGCAATGTTCAAAAAACTCTTTCTGATACTGGTAGTGCTCCTTGCGGCCGGTGTCACAGTATCGGCCAAATCAAAGAAGAAAGCCGAGCCCGAATCTTCTTTCACCATGTGGCAGATACCTGCCTATATCGGCACAAACATCGGCAACTCCTACGTATTCCAGACCAAGACCGGCAAAGTGATTGTATTCGACGGCGGCCGCCCCGACGAGGCTCTCTTCCTCCGCGGCTTTATCGGCGCTCTCGGCAACGAGGTTGAGGCTTGGTTTATTTCTCATCCCCACGACGACCACATGGGTGCTCTCTGGGAGATTCTCAAAGACCGCCGCGGTATGAAAATCAACCACATCTACCACTCACGCTTCTCTGATGAACTCGTGGAACTCGAACAACCTTACGGCGAATATGCCAAAGGTTTCTATTCTGTTCTCGACACCTGCACAGTGCCTGTAACCGACCTTCGCGAGCCCGGCCTCACCGGCAATATCGACGGCTTCAACTTCAAGATTCTTGCCGTTACTAACGAAGAACTGCACATGAATCCTTTCAACAACTCATCTACTGTAATCAAGGTTTGGGATGACAAGAAATCGATTCTCTTCCTTGCCGACACAGGCGCCGAGGCCGGCGACAAGCTTTTCAACGGCCCTTACCGCAAAGACCTTGACTGCGACTATCTGCAGGTGGCTCATCACGGCCAGAACGGTTGCCGCGAGGAGTTCTATAAATCAATCAAATTCCGCGCATGTCTGTGGCCTACAGCTTACTGGATCTGGACAAACGACTTCGGTGGCGGCCCCGGCACAGGTACCCTCACCACAGCCGAGACACGCCGCTGGATGGACGAAATCGGCATAAAGGAGCACCATGTCTATTGCCTCGAAGGTATCTTCAAACTTGATTGACATGAAGCTTACACCTATAAGGATCCTGACACTTGCGGCAGCAGCCGCAGGCTGTCAGGCCTCTTTTGCACTTGAGCTGCCCGATCAGCTCGGCGACCACGCCGTGCTGCAGCAGCAATCCGACGCCAAGCTATGGGGTTGGGCTAAGCCCGGCGCCGAAATTACCGCCTCACCTTCATGGAGCAAAAAAACAGTCAAAACAAAAGCCGACGCCTCGGGCCGCTGGTCGCTGAGCGTGGCAACCCCCGCAGCTTCATACCAACCCTACTCCATCAAATTCACCGAAGGAAAGGAAAGCCTCACCATCAATGATATTCTCATCGGCGAGGTGTGGCTTGCCGCCGGACAATCGAATATGGAAATGCCTATGCGCGGCTTCAACTCGCAGCCCGTAGAGGGTGCCGGAGCCGATGTAGCCCGCTCCGGGGCACTCCGCGACAAGGTGCGAATGGCCTACGTAGTACGTGGTGACAAATACGAGCCTCAGGAGCGCATTGGCGGCAAATGGATGGTTTCTTCGCCCGAGAATACCGCCGAATTCAGTGCACAAGGCTTCTATTTCGCCCGCGAGCTTAATGAGCTAATCGATGTCCCTGTGGGCATACTCTGCGTGTCGTATGGCGGCACTCAGATCGAGGGGTGGCTTCCGCGCGACATTCTCGAACGCTACGGCTACAACCCCGACGCAGAGCCCGAAATCAAAGAATTGGCTCCGGCTTACTTCTACACAACAAAATACTATTCTATGCTCTACCCTCTCATCGGGTATACCATAAAAGGATTTCTGTGGAATCAAGGTGAGTCGAACATCTTAAATCCCGACAACTATGCCCAACTTCTGACGGAGATGGTGGCACGCTGGCGCAGCGACTGGGGCGACAAGGACAACAGCCTTTCTTTCTATCAGACCGAGAATCCGCCTTTCGGTTGGTTCAATCCCGGAGGGCTGCCTGCGGCGCTCGTACGAGAGCAGCAGAACAAGGCCGTGGATATGATTCCGAACAGCGGCATTACGTGCACAAACGACCTCGTCTATCCATACGAGACGGATGTCATCCACGGTACAAAGAAACGTGAGATTGGCGAGCGCATGGCCTGGCAGGTTGCCGAGCGCGACTATGGCGTAAAAGGCATGACATGGCGCTGCCCTGCATACGAGAGCCACACCATAGCCGACGACGGCACAGCCCGCGTGCGCTTTAAAGACACGGCTTTCGGCCTAGTGCCCAACTGCGGCAACGTAGAAGGCTTTGAGGTGGCCGGCGATGACGGTGTTTTCCACGTCGCACAGGCCAAAGTTGACTGGAACAATCCCGAGGTTATCTTATCATGTCCCGAGGTTAAAGACATAAAGAATATCCGCTACTGTTTCAAAAACTTCGAGATCGGCGGCTTGCGCAACTCGTGGGGCATGCCGGCAATCCCCTTCCGCACCGACGAGCTGAAACAATAACTTCTTCAGCAAGAATATAATTTTAGCGGGGATGATTCACATCATCCCCGCTACTCATATATGGTAAGTCGATAATTGTATTACCTGCGCTTATTTGGGCAGGTGGAAAACTGTGGATATTTCGGTCATCTGCTCATCGGACATGCCGTCGGGTACGAAGCCCATCGAGCGGGCGCACATGTAGATGTTGG
>CAJTWH010000004.1 GCA_910579995.1 uncultured Muribaculaceae bacterium
CTTGACCTTTTTATTCTGCCGGTGTAATAAATCTCGAATTTTTTATGTACTTTTGCATTGAATTTGAAAAAACGACATCAATGAAAATCGCCATAATAGTAGCCATGGACAAAGAGCTTCAGCTACTTCTGCCCATGCTAAAAGATTGCCGTGCAACAGAAGACGGCAAGTATTATACCGGAACATTGGCCGGCCACGACATTGTAGCTACAAAATGTGGCATAGGCAAGGTCAATGCTGCCCTTGGAGCTACCGCCCTTATAGATAACTACGCTCCCGACATGGTTATAAACACAGGTGTAGCCGGCGGTACGGGCGCCACAGCAAATCCGGCGAAAGTTCTTGATGTTGTCCTTGCTAGCGAAGTGGCATACCATGATGTATGGTGCGGCCCCGGCACAGAGCCCGGCATAGCCGCCAATTGCCCGGCACGTTTCACATGTCCTTTATCCGACGACATACGGCTCGCCTTGGGAGCTCGCGAGGGTCTGCTCGCCTCAGGCGATATCTTCGTAGACCGACGTGAAGATCTTGACCGAATACTTTCACTCTACCCCGACGCCTTGGCCGTAGATATGGAGTCGGCGGCGATTGCCCATGCCTGCCACCTCCGCAACATCCCCTTTGTCTGCCTGCGTGTGATAAGCGATACCCCGGGAGAGGGAGGAAACGCCGCTGCATACAACGATTTCTGGACTGCCGCTCCCGAAGCCACATTCCACACTCTCGAACGTCTCCTTGAGCTGCTCTGAATGAAAGACCTGCATGCCATACGCGGAGCCCGGCTCCTGCGCGAATGGATAGCGCAGGGTGAGCATCAGACTCAAGATTTCAAATTCGCCATCAGCGACGCCCGCAAGATAGCCCGCTCTCTTTCGGCATTTGCCAACCATGAGGGTGGCAGACTGCTCATTGGGGTGAAAGACAACGGCGTGATTGCGGGCGTACGCAATGAAGAAGACATATACGTAGTCGAGCAGGCCGCCGAGCGCTACTGCTATCCTCCGCAAGAGGTGACATTTCAGGCCTACCGTATCGACGGGCCTACCCACGTCATTGTAGCCTCAATCAATGCTGCAGAAAAGCTCCCGGTATATGCCGTCGAGCCCGACGGTTGCCGACGCGCTTACTTCAGGGTGGCAGATGAGAATATCGCGGCACATCCCCTGATGGTGCGGGCTTGGGAGCAAAAGTATGCCGACAATGCGCCTACCTTCAGCCTCGAAGGGCCTGCCGCTGCCATTCTTGACTATATAGTCTCGAAAAAACAAGTTTCCGACACTCGGCGCATGGCTCTCGACCTGCATATCTCAGCCGACACTGCCGACTCCTATATCGCCCGCCTTGCGGCCATCGAATTGCTGCGGTTCAAATACAGCGCCGGCCACTTCGTGATAGAAGCAGCCGAAGAGTAAGAGGGGTAGTATTTATCACAATTTACGGGCTATATATTCTATCAGTTCTGCCGGAGTGCAGTCTTTCAACAGCACCGTGCCGCCGGCGTCAAGTAGATAGATTGTCGGGTATGTGCCGAGGCTATATAACTCCTCGTCTTCGATTACACCGCCATCAGAAGCGTCGGTCCAGTTTGACGGCAACCATGCGCCGTGAGCCTGCCATTCTTCCGGATCGCCCGGACTCAGGGCGAGCACTTTCATTCTACCACCTATCAGTTTGGCCTTGATCACCGGGTCGTCGGCAAAGGCCATAGCTATATCGTGGCAATTATGACAGTCCGGGTCATAGAAAAATAGCATTGTCGGCTTGTCGGCAAAGGCATGCAGCGACGATTCAGAGCCATCGCGCGCGGTGAATTTGAAATCGGCAGCCGGAGTGCCGGGCATATTCTTGCACGTCATCTCAAGCATATATTGCGCCCGCAGACTGTCGGGGAATCCGGCGGCTATGCTGCGCTCAAGAAACATTGCATAAAGCGCCTCGTCGCGCTGACCCGACTCCTTAGCAAAAAGGCAATCCTCCAATGCGTGCGACACAGCCAATGCCTGAGCCTCACCGGCCTTGACTGCGGCGGCAAGGTATATGTCGGCAGCAGCGCTACGGGCGCTGTCGCCGCTCATGACAGGGAATACCGACAGAAAATTGGCCGTATTCTGCGCCACCTGACGCAGATCAAGTGCCATGGTGTCGGACCAATCCATGTCATCCCAGAAATGGGCGGCTATATAGTCGGCCCGCATTGAGGGCTCGCGCAGTGAAGCCGGCACTGACGGAAGCGACAGCTCGCGTGCAACAGAGCAAAGTGCCGCGACGGCGGCAAATACCAATATAATGCGTTTCATATTTTCATTTAGAACTATTGAGCCGTGACGGCAATGCGCCGCGAGGCAGTCTCGAAAGTCTTGCCGTCGCCGGTGATTGTGGCGCGGTAGAGATAGATACCGCGGCTCACGCGCCGGCCCCCCATATCCGTGAGATCCCAACTTACGGGCACAGAGAGGAACATGTCGCTGCGACCGCTCGACGAGCCGCTCCATACCTGACGGCCAAGGAGGTTGTAGACCGTTACGGTGACAGTCACGTTACCATCGGGCTGATTATGGCTAAGATAGAAGTTTGCCACCGTAGAAGCGGGATTGGCGTCGGAGTAAACATCATAAATCTTCGGAGCCATACCTTCTACGACATTGAATTCCAAAGTCTGCTCGGCAGGATTGCCGGCTGTGTCCCACACCCGCAGAGTAAGCGTATGTGAGCCTTCGGCAAGGCCGCTGAGGGGGTAGTTGATCACACCCGAGGGACTGCCGTCGGCCGAGGGTGTATAGTAATCGGAGAGGCCGGTGAAAGTCTTTGTGCCGTCGACTATCGCTGTAAGCTGATGGCCAATGCCGGCCGACGACACGTTGATACCGATGTCGTCGCGCAGCGAGGCTATGAGCATGGGAGAGTCGTTGACGGTATCGCCGCTGCGGAAATCACTGTGGTTGAGCACCATCGACTCGATTACCGGAGCTTTGTCGTCAAGCTCGGCATTCTCGTCGTAACCGTATACATAGAAATCGCGGAAGAGGCCGATTGCCTCTGTATTGTTCTCGGTAGAATAGGCATAGAGCGACATTGCCGCCGGACGGAAATTCTGCGCTATCTCAAGGGGCATGGCCACGTCGAGGCTGAAACGTCCGTTATGCACCGGTGCGGACCCCGTGTAGATTCTATCGCCTATATCTTCGAAATTCTCAACCTTGCCTTCGCCTCGGCCATTGGTGGTGACGGTACGCTCGGCATCGAAAATATCCACGAGCAGCACGCCCTCGAAGTCTGTCATTTCTTTACCGTCAGCACCAACCACCGAGCCTGATATATTGGCACGTTCAAGAGCGGCCAACGTAGGCTGGGCGTCGCTGTCGGCCACGGATACGCCTTTGATTTCGTCTACCCTGACATTATTGTATGGCATGGCAAGCGGTAGGGCCGGGTCGCCGACAAATATATATCGCAGGCGGTTTTCATCGCTCGTAAGCTTGCCGTCCTTGTCGCGTATGTCATTCTTGGCCCGGCGGTAAATCTCACCCGGTGTGAGCAGACGCCCCTCGCTGTCTGTCGCGGCAAGGGCTCGGCCGATAGCGGATGTGAGAAGACCGTTCATCGAGATAAACACCGGGCGCACAGCACTTATCATACCTATCGCACCACCATAGCGCTCAAGATACATCAGCTCGCCGCCGCTTATGGTGCGCGAGTCAAGGCGCAGGAAGTCGCAGGTAGCGGCATAGATAAAGGGCCAGTGGCGAAGATAGAGACTGCTCAGGTCATTATACGAGAGCATACCTTCTTTGGTCCAGCCGGTGGGGCTTGCATGGCCTACGAAATTCCACCACACCACGCCCTCGTCGAGCATACGGTACATGGCTTTGCGCGCCTCGGGATATGTGCTGCCCACATATTCGTAGGCGTCGATATAGACCTTGCGTGGGAGCATTGCGCCGCCACCACATAGTTCGTATTGGTTCAGGAGCGTCTCGGTCTGCTGGAGATGTATCGCAGTGTCCTCATCATCGCAGAGGAAGAGGAAACGATGTTTCCATGCGGTCTTCTTCGATTTTCCGGCATATTCTATGGTCTTGTCAACCATATTTCGTGCTTCGAGCACCGATGTCACGGGCATACGGCCTATGGCTATGGAAAGCTTGTCGAGCCCCATTGTCTCGCCGGAGCCGTCTTCGAGCATGGCGGTGATATCGTCGGAGCAATAGCCGGTGTTGTCGGATAGCGACGAAGCCACACTCCGCGGCATCCACGACGGTATAGTAGGGTAATTCGGCGCGTATGCGGTAAGGCTGCGGTTGTCGAGGCTCGTGCGGCCGAAAAGTATGGCATAACGCAGGCCACCTCGGTCGTAGAGCATTTTGAAGAAGCGGCGTATACCACCGATGTCGGGTGTGCCGCTCGAGAATTCATTGTAGATTTCATCAGGCGTCACAACGGCCACCGACAGTTTCTCCTCTGCTCCGGCATGGAAGTCGGCAAGGCGCTGAGCCTGCTCGCGATAGGCCGAGGGGGTGACGATAACCATGTCGATATCACGGAGGGCATGGAGGTTCTGCGCAGAGACCACGCCGACAGTCTTGGGTGCCGGTATATTCGCCGACGGGGTAAAGGCGGCATAGTCGCGGAGACCTGTCGCGCTGTTCTGCCAACTGAGCGACGAGCCGTAGGCGCGCCCGGCAAGTACCTTGATATTGAGCGGGTCGGTAACATCCCAAAGGGTAACATCCGAGGCCGACGCACACTCGAGAGTGTTTGCAGCCGACGTGGTGCTGAACGACAGGTAGCCCGCCGAAGGCAGCCGCAGGCGGCGCTCATAGTTGAGGCTCAGATAATTGAGATTCGCAGCTGTGACGACACCCGAGCAAGAGTAGCCTATCGTGATTTCGGCCGACGTGCCGGCTGAGACCCCTGTACCGTAGGCCACGGTTTCGGAGCCGTGGATATAACTGCCTGACGTGAGAGGCACATTATATGATGTCTTGGCACCGGCGTTGACACTTACCGACAGCGAGCCTGCCGATCCGGCGGCGGTGATAAGCGATATGGCCCACCGCAGCTCGCCGCCTTCTACAGCGTCGGGAGTAGAAAACGATATCTTGCGTTGGTTAGTGAAGCGCATTTCCTCGCCCACAATCAGCGGGCCGGCCTCGCCGGACACCTGAGTGAGTTCCTGCTCATGGTGCACGCGGCTCATATACGTGGTGGCGGGATTGCTCCCTGTAGGCATGGCGGCAGTGGCGCCGATTTCGCGGGCCGGTTCATCACCGCGAAGCCCCACGAAGTAGTAGCCGGCGATGGAGTAGTCGTTCTGACGAAGCACGAAATGTTTAGAGCGCGGCTCATACCACTCGTTAGCACCGAGGCCGTAGAACACTATGCCGCGGTCTGACAGCACTGTCTGCACCTCGGGCAGGTCGTCGATATAGTTCTTAAGCGACAGCACATCCGACTGACGGTGACCGCCATAACCACGCACCACCACTTTCGACGGATCCGAGAAGCCCCACGAGCGCAGGGTAGACAGCGGTATGCAATAGAGGCCGTCGTCGTCGACGCGCACTTTCACCCATCGCCCCTCGGCGAGGACCGAGTTGTCGGCATACACTCCCGTGTCGAAAGCCGCCGCGCCGACAGTCGCTGCCAGCGCCGCTATAATTACTGAAAAGGTGATATATATCTGTTTGATCATGGAGAGCAAATATGTAGTGTGGAGGCGTGTTTACCTCAATGATTCTAACGTAGATTATGTTGTTTTATTGTGTTGCCAATCGAGTCGAGCCATGCTTTCCATTGCTCGCGCGAGCCATTGAAAGTGTTGAGGTCAACCTTGCCCCTCACCCCGGCCACTTTGCCCACATGGCTGTGCTGCCACAGACGCCACGGGCGGCGTGTGAGCGGAGGGTCGGTAAAGGAGCAGATCCACAGGTCCGGGTCGCTGCCGTCGAGGCGATCGTAGGTGTGGCGCACGAAGCGTGCGTCGCCGTTCTTGTTGGTATATATCACCACCGGGCCGCGCTCTACATTTACTATCGCCAACATCGTGGCTATGCGCTCGTTGATTATTTCTGTAGCATAACCCGCCGGATTGCCCCACTCCTCGATGTCGATGGCCGCAGGCAGCTGCAGTTCGCAGTCTTTGACAGCGTCGAGGAAATTGATGGCCTGCCGCTTGCCGTCGCAGTCGAAGCGGAAGAAGTGATAAGCCCCCACGGCAAGACCGGCACGGCGCGCGGCAAGATAGTTTCGGACAAAAGCAGGGTCGCGGTGCGACACTCCCTCGCTCGCCTTGAGGTAGACGAAATCAACGCCCGAGGCAGCGATAGAGTCGAAGTCGGGGCTGCCGTTATGAGCTGACAGGTCGAGGCCGCAGATCGGGTAGCGCCCGCGGTCGAGCTCAACATGCGGCTCCCGCGGCTGCACCACACGCCACAGCGCCACCCCCACGGCAAGAACTGCCGTGAGAGCAACAATCCCGACAGCTACTGCCCGGGCACCCTTGTTGCTCAATCGCTTCACACTACAAAAATACTAACAATTTCGAACACCCGCAAAAAATTCACCCGTCAGAAAACTGTAAAATAAACGGCTGAACGGAGCTATAAGCTTATATACTTTTCTAATCGACCACTCTAAACTATTCCAATCTTTGCAAGATTGGAATAGTTTAGAGCTTATCTTCAACTTTCTCTTTATACAATCGGCCTCTGATATATCCTTTCTTTTGTCTGTTAAGTGAGATTTCCGCCAAAAGGCCCATTTCTACAAGACCTGTTATATCATGTTTGGCAGTAGTTGGAGTTACCAATAATCTCGAACTTACATCTTTGACCGTCAGCACCATATTCTCATCTTTCAGCATGAAATAAAGGATTTCGGATTGGCGCTGCGAGATATTTCCAATCCGCAAGATCCGGTTTTGGTCGTTGCGTTGGGCAATCTTGCGGGATATGTATTTCTGAAGTTCATTGAATGCTTTTTCAAGAGCCGCCAAGTGATAAGATATAAAATATCCTATATCATTACCATCGGCTTCCGTCTGTAGGAATGATTTCTCGTATGATGTCTTTGACTTGTAAATCACCCTTGATATAGACATATACTCAGTCAACCAATATCCTGATTTAAGCATATACCAATGGAATAATGCTCTTGCCGTACGGCCATTGCCGTCAACAAACGGATGAAGGTATGATATAAAGAAATGAATTATTATCGCCTTGATAATCGGGTGGATGAATATTGGAGTATTTTTTTCATTTGCAAAGTCGACAAGCCATGCCATTGCCTGCGGTATTTGGGTATGACATGGAGGTGTATGGACTACTTCATGCGTAATTGCGTTCTCAACGACGACCTCATCATTACTCCTGAACCGGCCGCTGTCATTGGGATCGTCCAATGTACCGGCGGTCATCAAGGAATGGATATTCAAAATGAAATCTATTGAGAGTGGCTGCTCAGTGTGTTTGGAGAGATATTTGATTGTCTGATAATTATTATAAATCATCCGCTGCGATTTATCCTTGGGTGATATATTCTTGCGCAGCATGTCCTTTGCAATTTTGCGGGTGGTGGAGGCTCCCTCCATCTGACTCGATGAAATTGCTTCTTCTATAACCGATCCGATAAGGTACCTTTGTCTGTTTTCCTGCGGAATAATAGACTCACTGCCCCATGTGCCGCCGAATTTCATATCGAATTCATGGCATAGACGCATCATGGTATTTGTCAGGCAAAAATGAAATCCGTATGGAGCGTATACTTCGGTGTCTTTTGTCGTCCGCAAAAGTTTCAAAATTGACCAAAGCTCTGTAGGATCATCAATACCATTGATTTTTTTATATTTGAGTTCAGACCAATATATATACGAATCCAATAGCTTGTTTATATTATCCAATATGGCTTTGTCAAGTTTCAGTATATCTATAGTCTGATTATCTTTAATTTTCGGGGGTAATTCTATCATGGCGTATTAAATTTGATATTTCGGTGCAAATATAAACAAACTATTCCAATCTTGCAAAGATTGGAATAGTTTGGTATAGTCAATTTGATTTTTCTCAGCTGATGATTGTCGCTGTCAGGCGGCGGGGAGAGGGGTGGTCGCGGAACTCGCACAGGTAGATTCCTTGCCATGTGCCGAGGTTGAGGCGGCCACCGGTGATGGGTATGGTGACGCACGGGCCTATGAGCGAAGCTTTGGCGTGGGCGGGCATGTCGTCGGGGCCTTCGAAGGTGTGGAGGTAATATGGCTCGCGCTCTCTGACGAGGCGGTCGAAAATGCTTTTGAGGTCGGTGCGCACGTCGGGGTCGGCGTTCTCATTTATCGTGAGGGCTGCCGAGGTGTGCTGTATGAAGAGGTGGAGCAGCCCGGCCTGAGGTAACTGTGGCAGGGCGGCGACGATCTCGTCGGTGATGAGGTGGAAGCCGTTGCGCCGCGGACGCAGGCGTATTTCAATCTGTTGAGTCATCCGATGTAAGTTTCGCAGGCGAAACTTGTTTATTTTGAGGTTAACAGGTTTAATAGCTGAAGTTTCGCAAGCTACACTTCAGTCAGGCAAAAAAGGAAATAAAGGCAAAAAGGCAAGATTATGGTCTTGCAATTGAGTAATATTCGAATGGTATTCTCTTGCCTGCCATCGGCAATTGCCTTTTTAACCTTCTTTGCCTATTCAACTTAAGCTTGCGAAAGTTGAATTAAATCTTTGTCATGTGGTAGCCGAGGGCGTTGAGCTCTACGGCCACACCGGCAAGATAGAGCTGATGGAGTGCGGCGACATAAATGCCGAAAGCCTCTTGTGTGCCCGGCTCTACCTTGGCGTGCATGATGAGCGAGTAAAGCCTTGAGGCACAATCGGCCACGAGGTCGCTGACGCGCTCGAGCTCTTCGCCCTCGCATTTTATCACCTCTTCGAGCACAGCCTCATCCATCTCGTCGTAGCCGCGACGGTCGCGCAAGGCGGTGTAGAAGTCGGTGCGGGCGGCGTTGCTTTCCCAGTCCTCATCCCAATAGTGGGCCATTGCCATGCCTACAAACATCATCCAGCCGAGCGACACCACGGGGTAGTTCTGAAACTCACGTGCGCCGTCGGGCAGGTAGCTTCGCACTATCGCCGGCCATTTCTCCTCAAGGTCAGCGCACTCGGGTACAATCTCGTCGAGAGCGCCTTTCTTGACAAGGAACTCGGAGAGTCCGCGCCTCGCCTTCTCTTCAAATTCAGATACGATATCGTTGTTATTTTCCATTTTCACAGAATAGTACCCGGCGCATTGACTCATACAGCGCCGGATTAGACACAAGTAACGAATGATTGCGGTCGGCGCGGATAGACTCCACTATGGCGCCGGCCTCGGCTGCAATAAGCTCTCCGGCCGCCACATCCCAGCGGTTGAGATTGAGCTCCCAGTAGGCGTCGAGGAAGCCGGCTGCTGTATAGCACAGATCCATCGCCGCCGAGCCCATGCGGCGGACAGCGCGCACGCACATCGCCATGCGGCATATCTCGGCTAGGTTGTTGTCGGGATTGTCGTTGCGGTCGTAAGGCATACCGGTGGCGACGACGGCTTTCGAGAGCACACCCTTGTCGGAGCATGCCAGGCGCTTGCCGTTGAGCCAAGCCCCGCCGCCCTTGACGGCATAGAAACATTCATTGAGATAAGGCGCGAAGACTACTCCGAGCACAGCCTCGCCACAGTGCTCCAAGGCTATCGACACGCAGAACGGCGGCAGGCCCATGGCGAAATTGGTGGTGCCGTCTAGAGGATCTACCACCCAGCGCCACTCGCGGTCGTCATGCTCGCGGCCTGACTCCTCGGCGATAATGCCATGCGATGGGAAATGCTCATGTATATAGCCGACTATCGCAGCCTCCGACTCCTTGTCGGCGACGGTGACTACATCGCTGTCGTTGAGCTTTGTAGACTGCTCGAGATTCTGCGAGCGGAAGTAGCGCAGATGTATTTCACCGGCCTTTTCCGCCATCTCCAAGGCCGCAGCCATCATCGGCCTGTGCTCCGCCGGTATGTCGGCAAGAAATTGACTCAAATCCGTCATATCGACGAACTTACAAGAAATTGCACACGTGTGTAGAGGCTGCCATATCTCACATACATCACCACCTTGGCCTTGCCTGAGGGCGTGTATGATTTATTTGAGAACTCGATTTTATTATCGGTAATCTTGACCTGCAAGCTGTTGGCCAAGTCGTAGCCCTCAACATTATAGACTGAATAATCAGAATCTATCACTACGCCTTTCTCAAAATTATAAGTCGCGGCCTCAGCATAATTGTTATCATCCCAAGATTTCAAGAATATAGGATAAGAGTTATCCCATGCCGGCAGTTTATCGGTTTTGGGCGAGCACTCTGCATAGCGCACTTTCGCACCGCTTATCTCTTTGTCGGAATCATAGAGCCACGAGTCGACATAGAGATTATAATAGTCAGCATTGATAGATACAGCACGCTCTCCGGCGATATCCCTCACATCATTGGCAAGGACAATCTGGTAGAAATTGCCGGGTGTAACAGCCATCTCGTATGCAATCTGCGTAAGGTCAGGATTTTGGCTGAAACTGCCTTTCTTGCCAAGGTCTACAATGCCACATTTAGAGGAAACGAAGTTATTGGCGCTGTTGATATACACATCCGAGCCGCCGATAAAGGTCTTGCCATTGTCGCTGTTCATCATATTGAGCGTGATGGCATTGTCGGGAATCTTGGGCTCATCATCGCTGCACGCCGCCAAAGCCATGCAGGCCAGTGATATAAAAATGAAAATAAGTCGGTTAAGCTTCATGTTTTTATAGTTTTTATCAGTTATTGCCATTACCCGGATAAGGTCTGCAAAGATAAGCATTTTCACAACCCACCGCAAAAAAAATTTTTAAATTCATGTGCGACATGTCTCCTAAAATCCTAAAATCAAATTATAGGACTAATCAAGCCTGTCCCAAAGGATGGTAACCTATTCCGTCTGCACTTCAGCGGCAAGAATATTTTTCAGTGGTTCAAAGACATGTAGCAGTCACAGAGGCAAACCATCAGCATAGGAGTAAAGCGTTAAAAGAACAACGGCTATCTGTTCCATATAGAACGGATGGCCGTTGTATTTCTTCGACTTATTTAATCGGACTAATCAAGAATACTAAACTTGTTTTCTATTATTCATCATCGTCATAAATGAATCAACATCAATATTCCGATTGTTACGTAGAAACCATTCGATATATGCAGGGTCTTCGGAATAAACTTCCTTATATGTTTTGCCATTATATTTACCCAATGGGATGCAACTATCAACTGTGGCTTTCGGAAAAACTCGATTGATTTCCGCTTCAATCAAAGACTTTGCATCGGGGAAATTTTGGGGAATGTTTAATAGCTCATGGAAATTTACTCTAAAATAATGGTCTTGTTCCATAAGCCAATATATGTATTTGGGGTCTGATTCATATATTTCACCAATAGTTTTTCCCTTATACTTCCCGAATTTTATTTGAAATCGGAAGTTCGTTTGGGAAATATTGTTTCCATATCTAGTCCAGGCACGTCAAGAAGAACCCACTTGCCACAACCAGCACAAGGTATCTCCTCTTCACTTATATTAGGATAGCAGTCTTTCCGATATGTGTCATCTGGTTTACCATCGACAAAACATTTACCATAAGTTTACCATATTTCCCACGAGGTTCTGCTTTCTCAACTAAGAAAGTCCTATCTCTATTAGGATCATACATTCTTTCCTCGCTGGATGATCGGGCTAATCCCATTTCGCAGCGTTTAACCAAAAATGGAACTCGTCTGCCAATATTATAATACAAACTAAAAATATTATCTCATGGATACATTATTCCTTTTTATTGGACTTAAATAATGGTTCAAGTGCTCGTTGTATCGCTTTGCGAACATCATCAGCCTCAGTTTCTCCCTGACCTTCAGCAGTACATGAACAAATAGGCTTTTGGGTAGCTGCAGATATGAATTGTATTGTTACTTCGATGGAATATCCAAGATTGACATTTCTACGCCCAGTTTCTCCAAAATTGACAATCATTGTTTCTTTGGCGTTGTCGGGATTAACTTCATTTACTTGAATGAATCCATTCTTAAATAAAATTCCAGAAATGATAGAACTTGGGTTTGTTGATTTTGTCGTACCACTGTAAACTCCATATTGATTTCCGTAAACTCCTGAACTTGAAGTATAGTCACCAGTAGGCGAAACGTAAAAATACCGATAGTTGAAAATGTCATCATCATAGGTATTTACTATTGGCGGACGCATAGATGCACACCCGCTAATCAACAAAGTCAATATAAAACTAATAATGAGGGTTATTGAGAGTCGTTTCATAATCATGTCTATTTTTCTATTACAAGTCCTCGCCATTCGCTCGATTGTACTCATTATCATAGAACATCGTGATATAATATTTACCGTACATCTCAGAAATCATAAACCACACGGGTTTATTTCTCAAAAAGTTCATCATTTTATCAAACGTATCTGAAATAATTTCAGTACGCATTTCATCAGTTGGAGATTCTAATTGCTCCGGAGTGTATTTGTCTTGAACATCTTTCAAGATAGAAGCGTGCATTTGTTCCATAGCTTATCCCTCTGGCAACTGATAGAATATTGCTTCATATCTTTTGTTACGCACGGCCATTTCATAGGAGATATCTTCATTCTCAGGAATGGTATAATCGTCTAAGGAAAGATATTTTCCATTATCCTTGAACTGTGAGCACAAGCGGTTGAATCGGATTCTAATATCCGTTTCGCTCATGGTGTTTTCATCGCTTACCATTATTCGAGATACTTTACCATTTTCAGTAGAAATAAATACATGAACATCATTTCCATTAAATCTGCCCATCAGAACATCATTATCACCCACAGTTTTTAACTTGAAGCCTTTTGATTTTAGATTCTTAATCATGTCAGCCTTAGTGCCATCCACGGGAAATCCTAAAAATTTGGTTACATCGTTTTGTGCAAAAGAAACAACTGCACAAAATAAGATAGCAAATATGGTGAATACCGTTCTTTTCATATTAGTCTGTTAAAACGCACCGAGGTTCCAATGAGTGCCATTAAATCACGAAGCGTGGAACTGCAATGCCACGTTCTAAGTCGGAGGTCGTAGGAAGAACCTTTTTAAGAGAAATGGTAATAGCAGCCCACGCCGTTAGCGTGAGAACCACTATGCACACTCTCTTAAAAAGTCTTGAATTTCCTACGTTCCCGACTCCGAGTTTAGCATAACGCTTCTTATTTTCCAAAATGTTGTGACGAGATATATCTCATCGGGTGCAAATATACGGATTTTATTTGAGACCAAAAATGCCTTGATAAAAGAAATTTAGGCAAGCAAATAGAATTAAATATAACGAACAGCGCTTAAAAACAGCTAATTCGGCGCTATCGGTTTGCCTTTATTTTGCCGAGCAGTACACTTTTAGTATACCTTAAAAACAAAAATAATGACTGAAAATCGAGTGATCTTCAGTCATTATCAGTACCCGGACCCGGGCTCGAACCGGGATGGGTCGCCCCAACGGTGTTTGAGACCGTCGCGTCTACCGATTCCGCCATCCGGGCATTTGCGCTGCAAAGTTAATATATTTTTTTTGCCTGCGCAAATTTATTTTTATTCAAGCAAGGTTGTAGTCGGGAGGCCTGCAAAAACCAATTCGCCACCCACAGCCTACAAACCACCAACCTTATCTTTTAATCGTCATGATCATGGTGCTTTTTGTGCTTTTTAGGTTTCTTTGGCTTCTTAGGTTTCTTATGGTGATAGCCGTGACCGTCGAAGTCGTAGGAATATTCGTGCTCGATACCTCCGAAGGTGCGTATCGACCCACATGATGTGACAGTAGAAGCAGCCAGCGCTATTATCAGCAACCGGAGCAGAAGGATGGTTTTGTTGAACGTCTTTTTCATAAGCGGCGTAGTGTTTTATATTATACACCCGAGGCCGCCTGAATGTTCAGCACGCTGCCGATATCCTGCGGTCAAGCTGGCGGAACTGCACAATTATCAGCCAAGCAGTGACAATCGTGGCGATGAAATCGGAAATCGGGAAGGAGAGCCATACGCCGTCGATTCCAAACTCGCGCGGCAGAAATATCAGCAGCGGAATCAAGAACACCACCTGTCGCAGCAGGCCTACGATTATCGACTTGGTGGCTTTACCAATACTCTGGAAGAGCGATGTGGATATCACCTGAAAGCCCACGACGGGGAAGACTATCAGACACAGGCGCAGGGAGCGCTCCGTAGCGTCGAGAAGGGCGCTGTCGGAGGTAAAGGCCATGCCTACCTCGCGTGGGAAAGTGAGGCCGAAAGCCGCTCCGCCGGCAGTGACGATGGTAGAGGCCGCTACAGCAAGCATATATGTGCGGCGGAGGCGGTGGTAGTGGCCGGCGCCGTAATTATAGCCGACAATAGGCTGCAGGCCTTGGCAGATACCGAGCACTATTGTCACCAGAAGCGAGGTATATGTCACCATTATGCCGGCAGCACCGATATCGCGGTCGCCGCCGTGGCTCAGAAGGGCGTTGTTGGCAAGGGCATTGACGATACACGAGGCGGCATTTACTATCGCCGGGGCGGCGCCGATGGCTATAATACCGCCTATTATGGGCCAGTGGAGCCGCCATATACCGCCGGTGAAGCGCACCGTGGCGTCGCGGCGCATGAAGTGTACCACCACGAATACCGATGATACGAACATGGCTATGTCTGTAGCCCATGCGGCGCCCTCTATGCCCCAGCCAAGCACATTGATGAAGATGGGGTCGAGAGCCACGTTGACGATAGCGCCTATGAGCATGGTGGCCATGGCTCGCTCCGGATAGCCCGAGGCACGCATGATATTGTTGAGGCCGAAAGCGACATTGGTGAGCATACAGCCGGGCAGCAGCGTGAGCATGTAGTCGCGCGCGTAGGGCAAGGTGACCTCGCTCGCGCCGAAGAGCTGCAGCAAGGGGTCGATATATATGGCGAAAAGGATAATATAGATAGCGGCGTTGATAAAGGTGAGCACAACGGCATTGCCCAGCAACACATTGGCGTCGGCCCTGCGGCCTGCGCCGAGCATTATCGACACTTTAGCAGAAGAGCCTACGCCGATGAGCACACCTATGGCCGTGGTGAGATTCATCACCGGGAATGTGACGGCAAGGCCGGCGATGGCGTCGGGGCCTACCCATTGGCCGATGAATATACGGTCAACCACATTATAGAGCGCCATCACGAGCATGCCCACCACTGCGGGCAGGCTATACTCCCACAGCAGACGACCTACGGGGCGTGTGGCAAGTTTTACCAGTCGTTCGGGATTCTGCGATTGCATATCTTGATTATTCAACTCTCGCAAGCTAATTTGAGTAGGCAAAGAAGGTTAAAAGGCAATTGTCTGTGACAGGCAAGGGAATACCTTTCAAATATCCCTCAATTACAAGACTATTGTCTTGCCTTTTTACCTTTATTCCCTTTTCTTTGCCTGACTGAAGTGTAGCTTGCCAAATTTAAAAGGCCCGCACGGGGCAGGCCTTTTATATGGTTTGTAGAGTGGGGTTATCCTTATTTCTTCGACGCGAGGGCGCGCTGGTAGTATGTGCGGATATCCATGCGCGTTGTGTTGAGATAAGAGGGATAGTCGTCGATTATCTGCTTGTAGGCTTTAGCCTCGGCGTCGAAATTGCCCTGCTCGCGGTAGATGTTGGCCATCTTGATGAGCACGAAGGGCACAATCTCGGGGTTCTTGTCGGCGTCGCTGATTGCAGACTTATAGGCGCTGAGAGCCTTGTCGAGCTGGTCGAGGTTCACGTAGCAGTCGCCTTTGAGAGTCTCTACACCGGCCTCGGCGATTTCATCGTCGAGTGAGCAGTCGTCGAGATATTTGAGAGCTTCCTCATACTTTCCGTCGCGATACAGACGTATGCCCATCTCGGCTTTAGCACGGTTGCCGCTCTTGTAGCCTGCGTCGGCAGCCTCGGCATAGAGGGTGAGGGCTATGCTGTCGTTCTGGGCGGCGTCGGCCTTGGCAACGAGCTCATCGGCCTTGCGGCTGCCGCTCTGGGCAATCAGGAGATAAGCCAGAACAGCTATTACACACACTGCTGCCACAACGAGGCAGTACATTATTTTCTTCTTGTTGGCTTGCGCCTTGGCCAGAATTTCTTCTGACTTGTCGACCTCTTGGGCGTCGGGGCGGAGATTTTCCATTGCTATGTTTAGGTTTCGTTATTCGTAATTGGACTTTTCAAGCTGCAAAAATAGTGTAAATTTGACAATTATAAAAATTTTGGAGGTCATATTTTTTCTTTTGCTCATAAATCTTTATATTTGCACAATCAAATAAGCAAATCCAAGGATGAAAGAATTCGAAATAGTGACCCCTGTCACCTCATTGACCTATCCGGAGCTTAGCGAGAGCGAGCGCCGGGTTGTCGACGCGGCCCGCCGTGCCGTCGACGGGTCGTATGCCCCCTACAGCAACTTCCACGTCGGGGCGGCCATACTCCTTGACAACGACACGGTTGTGACCGGCGCCAATCAGGAGAATGTTGCCTACCCCTCGGGCACATGTGCTGAGCGGTCGGCATGTTATTACGCCGGCGCCAACTATCCCGAGGCCAAGTTCGAGCTTATGGCTATAGCTGCCCGCGACGCCGACAACCGCGAGCCCGCCACCCCGACCGCACCCTGCGGCGCTTGCCGGCAGGCGCTTCTCGAATATGAGATGAGAGCGGGGCACGATGTGCCGGTGTTGCTCATCGGAGCCGACGAGATATATCGCATGCCTTCAATCAAATCTTTGCTTCCTTTGGCTTTCACAAATTTCTAACTTGCACTTAAAATGGATTTCATAGAAGAACTCACATGGCGCGGCATGATCCACACCGTAATGCCCGGCACAGATGAAGAACTCAAAAAAGGAATGACCGTAGGCTACCTCGGCATTGACCCCACCGCCGACAGTCTCCATATAGGCCACCTCGTGGGCGTGATGATGCTCAAACACTTCCAGCGCTGTGGCCACAAGCCTATTGCCCTCGTAGGCGGTGCAACCGGTATGATCGGCGACCCCTCGATGAAGAGTCAGGAGCGCAAACTCCTCGATGAACCCACCCTGCGCCACAATCAGGAGGGTATCAAGCGCCAGCTCGCACACTTCCTCGACTTCGACTCCGACGCTCCCAACGCCGCCGTCCTCGTCAACAACTACGACTGGATGAAAGACTTCACCTTCCTCGATTTCATCCGCGACGTAGGCAAACTCATCACCGTCAACTACATGATGGCCAAGGATTCGGTGAAAAAACGCCTGTCGGGCGAGAACCAGCAGGGCATGTCGTTTACCGAATTCAGCTACCAGCTCGTGCAGGGCTACGACTTCCTCACCCTCTACCGCGACCGCGGCTGCAAGCTCCAGATCGGCGGCAGCGACCAGTGGGGCAACATGACTACCGGCACCGAACTTATCCGCCGCACCCTCGACGGCGAGGCTTACGCCCTGACCTGCAACCTTATCACCAAGGCCGACGGCACAAAATTCGGCAAGACCGAGGGCGGCAATGTATGGCTCGACCGCAACCGCACATCGCCCTACAAGTTCTACCAGTTCTGGCTCAACGTTGCCGACAACGACGCCGAGAAATATATCAAGATCTTCACTACCCTCACCCGCGAGGAAATCGACTCGCTCATCGAGGAGCACCGTCAGGATCCCGGCCGCCGCGTGCTGCAGCGCCGCCTTGCCGAAGAAATCACCACCATGGTGCACAGCGCCGAAGACCTGCGCGCCGCTCAGGAGGCCTCGCAGATTCTCTTCAGCAACAACACCGCCGAGGCTCTCCACCGCCTCGACGAGGCTACCTTGCTCGATGTATTCGACGGCGTTCCCCGCTTCGAGGTTGAGCGCGCCGACATCGAGGCCGGTATCCGCCTTGCCGACCTGCTCACCGACAAAGCCGCCGTGTTCCCATCAAAGGGCGAAATGCGCAAGCTCGTGCAGGGCGGCGGCGTGTCAATTAACAAGGAGAAAATCACCGACCCGCAGGCTGTAGCCACCACCGACATGCTCCTTGCCGACCGCTACATCATCGTGCAGAAAGGTAAGAAAAACTACTTCCTGCTGATAGTCAAGTAATTCAAGTTTCGCTTACGAAACTTAAATCAAGTAATATGAAAATCGTACTGGCGGCTGAATATACCGATGAAGTGACAGCCAACATCGCACGCGGTATGCTTGAAGCCAACGGCATTCCGGCCTTCATCGAGGGGGAGAACATGGCACGCCTCTACTTCGGAGCGCAGGTGTGGAACCCCGTCCGACTGATGGTGCGCGACACCGACTTCGAAGCCGCCACGGCTCTTCTCAAAGACCACGGAGACATCTAAGCAACAGACATCCAAAGGGGGCGTATCAAAAAATGACACGCCCCCTTTTTGATATATAAACAAAAGCAACCATGACTGAGCTTGAATATAAAGACACCATAGCGTTTTTCCTTTCTTTCTGCATAGAGATTTACAAACGCGCCCATGATATCAGCGGCGAGAAGGCTTCTCGGATACTTTCAGACTCCGGTGCTATCAATTATCTACAGGCCAACTATGAGCCGATACATACTCAGGCTCCTCAATGGATTCTCGAAGAGATCGAAGATTTTATGTTAAACCGCAAAGACTTGACTTATGTTCCTTTACCACGGAGGTCTTGAAATTGTAGACACACCCGAAATACGCAAACCCAACCGAACACTTGACTATGGTGCCGGCTTTTATCTTACATCTTCTCTTCAGCAGGCAAGCGACTGGGTAAGAAGAAAGCTCAAAAACGGAATAACCAAGGGGTATGCCAATATCTACAATTATGACATCACCCATGAGTCAAAGCTGAAAGTCTTAAACTTCGACACCCCATCAGAGGCATGGTTGGATTTCGTGATGTCAAACCGCATGAACCGCGACTACACTCATGATTACGATATTGTAAAAGGGCCGGTTGCCAATGATCGGGTCTACGCCTCGTTTGCTCTCTATGAAGCCGGCTTGCTTGACAAGCAAGAGCTGATTCGCGAACTCAAAACCTACAAACTCGTAAATCAGATACTTCTCCATACTCCGGTCTCACTTCTGTCAATATCATTTATCGAAGCAAAAGAAATCGGGATATGAAAGAGAGAAAAATCACTCAAGACAACCTATATCTCATTCTTCCGGGAAAAGTGAGTAAAATGGCTGTGATGTACGCCACCGAATTCGGGCTGACCATCACGGAAGCTTTGAGGAGAATCTATAGCTCCGCCACCTACCGCGAGCTCGAGCGCGAAGATTCCAAGCTATGGCAGCTCGGACCGGTGGCACTCTACCAAATGTTTCTTGACAATGCCATAGAGTAACCCTACCATTATGCCTCGCCTCAACGATTTCCTCACTCATATCAACCTCGACCCGCTTATCTGCTATTGCCGCGAGCACGGGGATGAAGTCGCATACGCCAAAGGTGAGCGCTTGGCGCAGGAGGGCGAGATTTGCAGATACATGGGCATTGTACTCAAGGGTTATTTCAAATACACTTCGCTCAACAGCAAGGGCGAAGAATGTGTGACCGGGTTCTCTTTCAAAGACGAGGTAGTCACCGACTATGTCCGCTCATTCCTCTTCAACCAACCGTCGCTCACATCAATCATCGCCGGCAGCGACGCCGTAGTGCTTCAGGTGCGCATTGCCGACATCCGCAAATATCTGCTCAGCCACAACCCTGATTTCTTAGCCAAATCAGCCACCATACTACTCCACGAGGCCTACAGCCGCTATCTCTCGTTGCATATACTCACTCCGGCCGAAAGATATGCAGAGCTATGCCATCGCTATCATGACGTAATTTCAGATATTCCATATCAGGAAATCGCCTCCTACCTCGCCATATCGCGCCGCCAGTTCCAAAGGATACGCAGTAATTAGCACTCCTACAGCTATTTTTCTTTGAGACTGGGACAAATGTCCCTTATTCATAATTCTTATATTTCTAAATTTGTGCAAACCAATTTTTTTCGCACATGAATCTTAAAAATTATCTATTGACGGCTTTCTTAGTCTTTATATCGTTGGCAGCTTACTCAAAGGGCGATAATCCCGAGGATTATCACGTCCGCGGCATACTTGCCGACGGCACAGAGATAGAGGGCTATAACGAGACATCATTCAACAACTTCATGTTCCCGTGGGTCACGGAAGTCAAGATTGCCGACACATACAAAGGTGAGACCAAGAAGTACACCTCCGACGAGCTCAAGGCTGTATGGTTCACCTCTGTCGGCGAAGATTCCATACCCAAAATCTACCATGCGGTAAAGGCACAGAAAGGTATGCCCAACTATTTCAAGAAGAATCCCAAGCCGTATAAAAAGCCTGTGTTCCTGCGGCTTGTCTACAATGGAGAGAATGTAAAAGGCTATATCCGCCCCGTGGCCGACTATACTCATGCACAGACTATGTCGGTTTCGACATATACCTACATGATCTACTATCTCACCAAAGACAGCGACGTGGCCGTGGCATATTGGTGCGAGACAGGCGACTTGGTACCGGGTATGAAAAAGGTGATGAAATTCTATCTGCGCGAATTTCCCGAACTTGTAGAGATGGTAGACAAAGGCGAGCTTAAGCCCAACGACTTCCGCTCCAACCCGGCGATAGTGCTGCCACTTATCGACAAGTATTATCGGCCTAAGGGGCAGGAGTAAAGCACGTAATCAGCGGCGTTTCAGGAAAGTGATGTCGGGGAGTGAGCCGTCGGGCTTGCGGGGCTGCAGGAGCTGTGAGGCGTCGAGGCTCTCGAAATCGGCCTCGCTGAGCCCGGTGAAAATGTTGCCGGAGAGAGTACACTCCGCCTCGTCGACATTAACGCAATCTCCGCCTTCCTTGCGAGGCTTATACGACACATTGCCCTCGAGGCGATGACCGTAGCCGGCGACATCGACTATCTCGCGGGGCGATTTGCGGTTGACCATATTATAATTATTGAGGTTGCCACACGACACATTGCCTATGAAGTCGTTGCCTCCGAGGTGATGGTTGGCATAGATACCGTTTACCTTGTTATCCCAAGCAAGGCAGTTGATTATGCGGTTGCGCGGCGCTTTGTGACTGTCGGGATATACTTTCTTCATGCCGAAACCACCCGATTTAATGCCTGTGCCGTCGCCACGCGACACTTTGTCGGCGTCGTAGCCGTTCTGCCATGCCCAGCAGTTCTCGATGGTCACGGGCGAATAGTTGTTGATAAGGTCGTAGCCGTCATCGCTGTTGCGCCATGCGCGGCAGCCGCGGATCACATTGCCCGTAAAATCGCCTTTGATATGGAAGCCGAAGCCGTCGCAGTTGCCGCCATAGCCTCCGTCGCTTATGGGGTCGTAGTTATTATAAGCGTCGCAGTTGAGAATCAGATTGTTGCTGCCCTTGGTGGCATATACGCCGATACCCATGCCGTCGTGCATGTTGACGCGCTCCACAGTGCAGTTGTTGCCTCCGAAGAGACCCACGTTTATGCTCTGCGTATGGCCGGTCTGCATAACCTGAATACCGACGATGTCGAAGTTGCGCAGGTGCCAGTAGTCACCCATAAGGTTAAAACCTATCACGCGCTCACCGGTGCGGATATCCGAGAGGTCAATCGTCACTTTCTCGCCATCGCAGCCGGCGATGAGTATAGGTGCTTCGGCAGTGCCGTCGGCGCTCAGGTCATATACCACATCGTATGCACCCGACGCCCCGCGGCGCATGATATCGGCCGGCTGAGGCTTGTAGACGCCCTCTCGAAGATAGATATTCGTGCCGGGCGCGGCTGATTCAATTGCCTTGCGGATAGTGAGATAAGGGGCTTCGGCAGTGCCGGCCGCCGAGTCGCCGCCCGAAGGCGATACATAGATATCCTTGCCGAAGACACTCACAACGGCTATCAATGATATGACGGCAACAAAGATTCTTTTCATAGCTCTTAATGTCCTTTACGGTATTTGTCGGCACCGGCATCGGTAGCCTCTTCAAGTATGCTCAGGTATGAGTTATAGCGCGATTCGCTTATGCGGTGGTCTTCAACGGCCTCGCATACAGCGCAGCCCGGCTCGTGGGTATGGCTGCAATTATCGAAGCGGCAATGCGCCGACTCTCTGAAGATATCGGGGAAATAATGGCTCACATTCTCTTTCTTGAAATCGTACACACCGAATCCCCTCACGCCGGGAGTGTCGATAATCTCACCGCCACCGGGCAGGTCGTACATCTCGGAGAAAGTGGTGGTGTGCATGCCGGTGTCGTGAGCCACGGAAATCTCGGCTGTACGCAGGTCAAGGCCGGGGATGAGGGCATTGATAAGGGTGGTCTTGCCTACGCCCGAGTTGCCCGAAAAGAGCGTCGTCTTGCCTTGAAGAAATTCAGCGAGAGCCTCTATACCCTCCCCTGTCGCCGCCGACACGCCGAAACACGTATAACCGATAGAGCGATAGAGATATTCCACCGCCTCAAGCAAGCCCTCGTCTTCAGGCTCGCAGAGCAGGTCAATTTTATTGAACACCAGCACTGCCGGCACATTGTAGGCCTCGGCCGTGGCGAGGAAGCGGTCGATAAAGGTAAACGAGGTGGTAGGGTGTGCCAACGTGGCCACAAGCACCGCGCAATCAACATTGGCTGCAATGATATGGGCAGCCTTGGAGAGATTGCTCGCCCGGCGGATGATATAGTTGCGGCGGTCGAGTACATCGGTGATAAAGGCCACCCCGTCGGGGCCGGGAGCGCCGATTTCCACATGGTCGCCCACGGCGACAGGATTGGTGGTGCGTATGCCCTTGATACGGAAATTGCCCTTGACGTGGCATTTCACTTCATTGCCGTCGGCGAGGCGCACCACATAGCTCGAGCCGGTATTGCGTATTACTGTACCTTTCATTTATCAGTCATTTTGTCGATAGCGAGCGAGAAGCGAGCGAGAGCTTCGCCGAGGCGCGAGCGCGGGCAGGCGATGTTCCAGCGAATGAAATGCGGGTCGCCGTACATGTCGCCGGCATTGAGCCAAAGGCGCTCTTCCTTAAGCAGATATTCCTCCAGAGCGGCAGCGGCGATACCGAGTGCCTCGATATTCATCCACACCAGATATGTGCCTTCGAGGCGGCATATCGGCAACGAAGGCAAGTGCTCGCGGCAATAGGCGGCCATGTACTCGTAATTGGCATGCAGATAAGCGATAAGCTGCGAGAGCCATTCCTCGCCATGATTGTAGGCGGCTATGGTGCCCGCCACGCCGAAAGGATTGACATCGCAGACCTCGTTGATATTTATGGCGCGGTCGATACGGCGGCGATAAGAGTCGTTGGGGGTGATAATCGACGCTATCTGCAGGCCTGCGGTATTGAAAGCCTTGCTCGGGGAGACACATGTCACCGACCGGCTCACAAACTCCTCGGGCAGAGTGCCGTAAGGGGTATATTTATATCCTTGATATACAAGCTCGCAATGAATCTCGTCGCTGACCACAATCACATCATTGTCGCGGCATATCCCGGCAATGCGCAGCAGCTCGTCGCGGCTCCACACACGTCCGGCCGGATTGGCAGGATTGCACAGAAGCAATATCTTCGCCTTGGGGTCGGCGGCCTTGGCGGCGAGGTCGTCAAAGTCGATGAGATAGCTGTCGCCGGTATAGATGAGCGGGTTCTCAAGCACGGTGCAGCCATTGTTGCGTATCGAGGAGAAGAAGCAGTTGTAGACCGGCGTCTGCACTATCACCTTGTCGCCGGGCTCGGCGAGAGCCTTGATAATAGCCGAGATAGCCGGCACCACACCACTGGTATACATAATGCTGCCGCGCTCGATCTGCCAGCCATGGCGGCGGCCAAACCAATCGATTACAGCCCTGTAGTAATCTTCGCCCACAAGTGTGTAGCCGAAAGCCCCTTGGCTCACACGGCGCTCAAGAGCCTCAATTACAGCCGGCGCCGTGGCAAAGTCCATGTCGGCCACCCACAAGGGCAGCACATCGGGCTCGGAGTCCCACTTGTAGCTTCCGGTGCCGCGGCGCTCCACGCCTTTGTCGAAAAGTGCGCTATAGTCAGTCATCAGTCTCAATCTTGCAGTCGGCCGGGGCGAGGATGTTGCCGTCAATGATAATCTCGCCTATCTTCGGAGCCTTGATATAGCCCGTTGTCGGGTTTTTCACGCTCGTGATGGGCGACTTCACCGTAGCCTGCAGCTCCGATTCCTCGAAAGCGAGGTCGCAGTCGGCGTCGAACGTGCAGTTTTCAACAATAAGGTCCTTGCAGTAGCATAGAGGCTGCGTGCCAGAGATATGGCAGTTGATGAGGTGGAGATGGCGCGAATGCCAGCCCAGATACTCGCCGTGGAGCTCGCTGTCGCGCACGGTGACGTTCTCGGTCTGCCAGAAAGCGTCCTTAGAGTTGATCACGGCATTGCTGATTTCTACATTGCGGGCATATTGGAAAGAATAATTACCATTCTGACGATAGCGGTCGATACGGATATTCTCGCAGTGCATGAAAATATAGTCGGCCTTGTCGGTCGTTACATCCTTGATGTCGATATTGCGGCAGTGCCACAGGGTCTCCTCAGCGTCGGAGAGAGCCACGCGGTCGAGAACTATGCCGTCCATCTCGCGGAACATCTTGGGAGCATTGACAATAGTATTGCGCATTTCGCAATTGTCAGAATACCACAGGGCGGCGCGGGCGCCGGGCTCAAAGACACAATGGTCTACCTTGAACCCTTTCACATGCCAGAACGGATATTTACCAAGAAACACACAATTGTCAGCCTCTATATTACGGCAACGCTTCAAGGCTGACTCTCCTACATTGAAAGTAACCTTGACAAGCCGGAGGTCGTGAGCGGCAAAGAGCGGACGCTCACCACCATATTCTTTATTCTCAATAATTTCCATAGCTACAAAGTTAACACATTTTCCACCACATTCCAAATCAAAATCACGCACAAAGCCTCAAGTTTCATTTTCAGAGCGACCGCGGGCATATCATCAAGGGAATTAATGCAACCGCTGTTACAGTAACCGCTGTTGCATAACTCGTATTAAATCCTTCAGACTACCGAATTCGCAAGTTATCATTACAATAACACATCGGCCGAAAATATCATTATAAAGATATTTGCGAGATAAGTGTCTTTGTAATGACATCTACAACTATACAGCAGGCTTGTCAGTCGGCGGAGCATTGCAAGTGCAGCAGGGGGTAGGGTTTGCCTTCGCCGTCTACGGGCGAGCGGCCGGTTATCCTGAAGCCCAAGTGGGTATAGAAACCGACAGCCTGTGCATTCTGCTCATTGACATCAACTCTGCCGGCACTCAGATTGCCAAGGGCATAGGCTATCAGTTCTCGCCCTACGCCACATCCCCGGCAGGTGGCGTCGACAAATAGCATTTCAATCATAGAGCCGGCGAGCCCCATGAATCCGATTATTTCCCCCTTGCCGTCTTTATATACGTAGAGGTCTACCTGCTCAAAATAGTCGGTTATACGCGATTTATAATAGCAGAAATCTTCATTGTCAAGAAAGTCGTGCGTCGCTTTCACGGCGCTCTCCCATATAGCCTTCAATCGGCCGAAATCGTCTTTTGTTCCCTTTTCTATCATCATAAAAATAACGAGGGGTGTGCCGGATATATTGTCTGACACACCCCTTGTAGTTATAAGGAAATCAATATTACTTCATCAACTGCTTGGTGGCAGTGCCGTCGGAGCGGCGGATGATGTAGACGTTGCCGCCCTGCGGGTTGGCAATCTCCACACCCTGCAGGTTGAAGTAGCGCACATCATCGTCGCCGTCGGCTGCGACATTATCCAATCCGGTGGCGTTGCTTACCATCGTTATGGTGATGGCCTCGCTATAGTCGCCGTTGGCCTTGACAAACGCTCCCTCGGGAATGGTGAGGGTATAGGTCTGGCCCGGCTCGAAGGATACTGTGACAGGATTCTGAAGATTGTCGCCGGGCATTACATGGATGGTCTCCGTGCCGTCGTTCTCGACAAGCCAGCTGCTTACCGACATGAAAGAAATAGTCTGAAGCACACTGCGGTTGGCGGTAACGGGTGCCGGGTAAATCACCGTGAATCCGTCGAAGGCAGCCATCTCCTCGCCATCGGCAGGAGAAATCTCAAGAGCGGCAAAGCTCTTGGCCGGAGCTGTATAGCGGCTGAAAAGTCCCACGATTTCAGATTGGTCGGTGCCGTTGAAGAGTACCGAGCCAAGGCGGGTGGCGTCGCCCGTAGCGGGTGCTATCTCATAGAGGTCGCCGCTCACGGCTGCATTCGTGTGAGCCCAGAAGAGGCGTTCGGTGTTGTGGTCGAAGGCCATCGACTGCAGATAGGCCACATTGCCCACGCCTGTAGAACCGATGATATTGCTCATTCCAGTGGCCGGGTCGAGGCTGTAGAATACGCCGTCTTGGTCGATGGCATAGAGCTTGCCGTCGAGCGAGCAGGCGAGGGCGCGCATTACATGGCTCAGAGGAGCTGCAAATTCAACTACGCCGGTAGTGAGGTCTACAGTGCCGAGGAATGTTGTGTCGTAGTCTGTGGCAAGACAGTACATCACATCAGAGCTGTAGTCGTAGGCCATATCGAGGACATAGTCGTCGGTATTCTCTACATTGCGCTCAACCACGAGGGCGTCAGAATCGATTTCTACAAATTCCTGCGACTCACCCCACCATGTGGCGGTAAATCCGAAGAAAGTGCCGTTGACACATTCGCCGGCGATGATGAGGGCGTCGTTGGGGGTGACTTCTTTCTTGAACGAAGCTCCCTCGGGATTATTCGAGCCGAACTCCATGAAGCCTGCGTTGCCGTAGGCGTCCCAGCGGTAGCCCACCAGAGCGATGTTCTCGAAGTTGGGGAGCTCGAATACGAGCACATCGTTGGCACTCACCTGATCGCCGTCCACTGTGGCTGTAGCTTGCAGCACGTTGAGGCCGTCGGCAAGGGTGATATCGCCAAGAGTCAGATTGCCGGACTCACCTTTCTTGAGAGTGCCCGTGTATGTAGCGTTCACGCTTTCGGCACCGTTGAGAGTCAGTGCCACCGGTATATTCTCAACCGGCAGTTCGCCATAGTTGGTTACTGTAACTGTGACAGCGACATCGCTCTGGCGCTCCACACTCTTGACAGGCGATACAAAGGCAGTCACCGCAACATCGGTATCCACAGCTCGCAAGATATTATCCGACAGCGCCTTTTCTGATTCACCTGCCTTGTTATACACGGCACTCACGCCATATATATATTCACCGGCGACCTGTGCAGGCCAAGTATTGTCGGTATAGCTGCAGTCGCTCACGGGAGTGGAGGTAAGTTTGCTCCAAGAGATACCGTCGTCGCCCTTCAGACCGAGGTAGACATTATAGGCGCATTTGGGTGCGTCGTCGTTGGCTGCGATCTCTACATCCGTGCCGGGTACGGCGCAGAATGCCTGTATACACCATGGAGAATAAGCATTGCCGGAGTATGCCGACTCGCCCCATTTCACATTGTTGGCTCCGGAGATATACGAACCGGCAGCCTCACCGAAAGGCGAGCTTGAGGCGTTGTTTGCCTCAACACCTATCATATACGGTGCGCCGGGTTTGATTTCGGCGGGAGTCTCGAATTCAACGGTCACCCATGCGCCGTCGGAGCTGATGGCCGATTCGGGAATCACCTGCGAGGCCACCTCGATGTGGTCTTCGCGCGTGCCACGCCATACCTTTGCCGTGAATGTGCCGGCAGTGGCTTTGATATACACGCGCTCACCGGTGACTACCATGCCCACCATCTTCTGTGCGGCGAGCTCGGCCTCGGAGTAGGCGTGGGCGATATTGTAGACAGTGCTGTAATAGTCGCCTCCGCTATAGCGCATTTCCGACACATCGCCTATCGACTTCATGCCGGGAACGACATCGCGCGATGTCGGGTCGTTCCATGTCAGGCGGGCATTGGAGCCGTCTTCGCTCACTACCGCCTCCACATTCCATGCAGGGATGAGAGCACGGTCAAGAACGATGGCCTTGAATTGCTTGTCGCCCTCGTCGGTATATGTAAATTCGTCGGAGTATACATCGTAGAGAGGATATTTCACTGCAAGAGTGTAGTCCTTGCCTACATAGATGCCGGGGAGCGACCATGTGCCGTCGTCGCCGACGGTAGTGCTCAGTTCTTCATATCCGGCGACGCTTACTACAGCACCGGCAGCATTCAGACCGGTATCGGCTGTAGTCACCTTGCCGCTGAGCGTGAAGTTGGCATAGCGCACCAGATTGGCGTCGGCGGTAGCCGAACCTCCGTCGGTGAGAGCAACGGTAAGTACCTTGTCTTCATATCCCACTTTGCTCACTGTCACCGATGTAACCTGAGCGGGAATATATTTGAATGTATACCGGCCGTCGGCGTCGGTAGTGGCAAAGAGGCCGTCGAAACCGTCGGCTGCAACAGTAGCGCCGGCAACGGGAGCATTGTCAGTGCCGGTAGTCACCTTGCCGCTGAGCGAAGCCAAGCCTTTGGGCGTGAGCACGAAGCGGGTGGAGGGGAGCTCGGCTGTCTTCTTGTCGCTGTAGCTGCTGTGGGGCAGGGAGGTGATGTCTACAGCGCTGTAGGTGGAGGTTGTGAAAGTGCGGTTGGGCTTGTCGGTGACAACGCTGTAGAAGCGGTCGCTGTAGCCGCCCGAGTTCGGTGCGTCTTTGACTACCGTCACAACAACTTTTCCACCTGTATAATTGTAGGGCGAAGTGAGTTTGAACACCACATCATTTACACCGGACTCCAATGAGAATTCACCTTCGAACACCTTGTCGGTCTCGGCTACGGCGGCCCAATCCTCAAGCTCGTCGAGAGTGGTGGGCGTGATATAGATACGCGCGTTGGTTACAAGCGGTGTCGAAGTGCCGTGGAAACCTTTGTATACAATCTCGCCGATCTCACCAGTGAGGAATCCGAAGTCCTCAGGGAAATAGATCGACTGCGAAACTGAATAGGTAGTGGTAATATCTATAGGCAGACGGTTGAGAGCATTGTCGCGCACGGCGGTAGCTCCTATCACCACATCAATTTTCGACGCGTCGGCAATATAGGCCGATGAAGTATAATCCACCGCCGATTCACCGCCACCGGTAACCGCTGTCACTTTATATGTATTCAACCCCTGAGCAGGCTCAGAATCGGTATATTTAGCCTCCGAAACGCCCGAGGCAATCTCTACATCGTTGCGGTAAACCTTATATGTCATCGTCCGGGCATTGATATAGCCATTGTTGACACCCTTTGTCGGAGCCGTCCACGAAAGCTGCACACTGCCGTCGGCAAGAGTGAGAGCCGACAGGTCGGAGATAGCCTTTGCCACATCCTCACCCAAGTAAGCGCTGCGTGATGAGGTCTTCATACCCTCGCCCTCACTGTTCTTGGCTGCGATGGCGTAGGAGTGTGTGCCGTCGGTGGTGGTATCCACATAGCTGTCGGCAGCCCCGGGTGTGCGGCCGCTGAGCTCGGTCACTTTCTCTCCGTCGCGATACACCACGATAGTAAGGTCGGTGAGCTCATCGCCGGTCGCCGTTTTTGCCGGGTTTGTCCAAGAGAGTGTTATTTCTTTCTTGCCGTCGGTGGCAGCCTTGATGGCAAATCCCGTAGGCTGAAGCGGACCGGCCTGATTGAGAATATAGAAGTTGTCGATACTGAGACCGTAGGTCGACGAGGCCTTGTGACGCACGGCCACGCGGATAGTCTTGCCCTCGTAGTTCTTAAGACTGCGGGTGGCGGTGCTCCATACGATATCGTCGTCATAGCCATTGTCTGCCGTTGTAGACCAAAGTTCGACAAAATCGCCGGCTTCCGAGCCGCCTTCGCTTACAAGCACACTCATGGGCTCTGTATTTTCAAGATCCTGAGCGGCATATACAAACTGCAGCACAAACTGCGGGTTTGTCACTTCAAAGGCCGGCGACACGAGCCAGTTGTCCTGTGCCTTCTTGGCAGAATAGCTTGCCGGATCGCGTGTATACGATATCGCAAGTTGCTTGCTGCCCGAATATTGGGTAACATACGAAGCTCCCGACTGAGCCATCCAGCCCGAGCCGTCGCCATCATTATCAATGGCCACCCAGCCCTGAGGCGGAAAATCGGAGCCTTCAAAATCCTGACCGACTATCACCGATTGGGCGCTTGCGGCCATGCTTGTCGCAGCTATCGCCACGGCAGCAAGAAGACAATTGATTTCTCTTTTCATACAAGAAATATATTGGTTAAAAACTTTATGCTCATCAAAAGCAGGTATTAATATCGCAAAGTTACAAATTTTTGTTAAACGCCACACAAAATGTCAAAGAAAATTTCCTATTTGCAGCAATATTTCCCTTTTCTACGTTCATACACCTGTCTCATCCCTCATATCTGAGCAATAAAATAAATTTGGTAGTTTTGTAGCTTTTTTGTAACTTTGCCGTAACAAAATATATAATTATGAAAAAATGGACCGTCTTTATCGCCGGTGCACTGTTAATCAGCGCATTAGCTTTTGCATGCAAAAGTAAGCCGGCTGAGCAAGCCTCCACAACAACTCCGCAGAATCCCTCGGAGCTGCTCTTAGGCGAGTTCAATGCCGACAGCGCTTACAACCATATAGCTCGTCAAGTGGCGTTCGGCCCGCGTGTGCCCGGAACTCAAGGACACAGCGACTGCCGCGACTACATCATCGAATGTCTCAAAGCTGCCAAAGCCGACTCGATTATCGTACAGAACGGTACTGTCAAAGCTTTCGACGGCACCACACTGCCTATCTCAAACATCATCGCCGGCTACAATATCTCCACACCCCGCCGTATCCTCCTGATAGCGCACTGGGACACCCGTCCGTGGGCCGACAAGGAAGATAAGGCCGAAGAGCGTCATCAGCCCATCGACGGTGCCAACGACGGAGCCTCGGGAGTAGGCGTACTGCTTGAGATTGCCCGCAACCTTGCCAAGAAAGCCCCCAACGTCGGTGTAGACCTTCTTTTCGTTGACGCAGAAGATTATGGCGACAACTCCGGCTTCGGCGACAACGAGAACACATGGTGCCTCGGCACACAATATTGGGTGAACAACGGCATGATTCCCTATCATAACGACAACCTGCCTGTCTATGGTATTCTTCTCGATATGGTAGGCGGCCGCAACGCCCGCTTCCACTACGAATACTTCTCGCAGGAAAACGCCCCCACCCCTACTGTGAAAGTATTCGGCGAGGCAGCCCGCCTCGGTCATGGCGATAAATTCATCCGCACTATCGGAGGCGCCGTCACCGACGACCATATCTTTATCACACAAGCCGGAATTCCTACCACCGACATTATCGAGACTCTCAATGTAGAGACATCGTCGTTCCCCCCGACATGGCACACCCTCGACGACAATCTCGACAACATCGACAAGGGCACACTCAAGGCCGTAGGCGAGACGGTGCTCAACGTAGTTTACAAAGAGAAACAATACGAATGACTATAGAAGAAAAAGAGCAGGAGATAATCAACGAATTCACCGACATCGACGATTGGATGGATCGCTATGCCTGCATTATCGACATGGGCAACAGCCTGCCCGCCATCCCCGACTCGCTAAAGACACCCGACCGCCTCATCGAGGGTTGCCAAAGCCGTGTGTGGCTTGACGCCGACCTCGACGCCGACGGCAAAGTGAATTTCCGTGCCGACTCCGACGCCATAATTGTAAAGGGTATCATATCAATGCTCGTGGATGTGCTTTCAGGCCATACCCCTGACGAAATTCTCAACGCCGACCTCCATTTCATCAACGACATCGGCCTCGCCGAGCACCTCTCCCCTACCCGCAGCAACGGCCTTGTGGCCATGCTCAAGCAGATGAGGGCCTACGCCGCAGCCTTCAAGGCTCGCGGATAATACGGCGCCCCGGAGTGGTAGACAATATCAGGGGCACGGTCTCCATAGTCACCATGCTGGTGTCGAGACCGTAGGCCTCACGCTCGCTCACACCTATGCGCCGCAGGCGGTCGTGAAGCATGAGCAGCCCCCGCTCGGCACGCCGGCAGTTGCTCGACGCCGAGAATATCCTGCGCAAGATGATGAATTTGAAATCTCCGGCGATATCATTCTCGCGCAGCGACGGATATGTGCTGGTAAGGTCAAGCCGCCCCTCGGCGACAAGGTCCTCAACCACCTGACGCAGATACACACTCACCTGTGGGCTCACCCTGAAGCCTATACGCATGCTCACGGCATAGACTTTGCCCGGAAGCACATCATGCACCTTATAGCTCAGCATTTCAGGAGAATCGTCATGGCAGATGTGGATAAACCAATAATGGTCGGCCCGCTTGGGCTGTTTGTTGATTATTGAGTACAACACCTTCGACTCTATCATATCCTCGCTTTCCGACCGGCTCAGATACACCACATTCGAGCTGTACTTAGGTATCTCTCTATCTTCGCTGATGGCGTTGATAAGCGGAATACTGTCGCTCAGTTTCTTGAATTCGATAAACTTTGCGCGCATGGCCGTAGAGCGGTACCACACCATCATCACCGCCGCCACCACAGCTGCTATCAACAAGCTATACCAGCCGCCATGGGCGAACTTGGCGATGTTGGCAACGAAGAAAACTCCTTCATACATAAGATAAAAAGCGCCGAAGGCACAGCATAATATGCGGTTGACACCGCGGCGGCGCAACCATATCGTCAGCAGCACCGTAGTCATGAGCATTGCTATGGTTATCGATAGTCCGTAGGCAGCCTCCATGCGGGCCGACGACCTGAAGATAGCCACCGTGAGCAGACAGCCAGCAAGCATTATCCAGTTTACCGACGGGATATAGAGCTGACCACGCTCTACGGTAGGATATTTTATTTTGAGCTGTGGCCAGAAGTTGAGGTTCACAGCCTCGGAGAAAATCGTAAACGAACCCGAGAGCAAGGCTTGGCTCGCGATTATGGCCGCGCATGTGGCCATCACTACAACGGGGGCTACAAAGCCCTGCGGCACAATCGAATAAAACGGATTTTCGCCCTCCGCCACTTTTCCCACCAGCAAATAGGCTCCCTGCCCCAGATAGTTGAGTATCAGCATTGTCTTGACAAAGAACCAGCCTGCCGTGATATTCCTGCGTCCGCAATGCCCGAGGTCGGAATAAAGTGCCTCGGCACCGGTGACACACAGAAACACAGCACCCATGATAAGAAACCACTCCGGAGAATGTGACAGCAGCCGCACGGCATACCATGGATTAAAAGCCTTCAACATACCCGGATATGCGGCAAGGGCGAAAGCGCCGAGCGCACCGAGCATGAGAAACCACAGTAGCATGAACGGGCCGAAAAAGCGGCCTATCTTTTCTGTACCGAGCTGTTGGAGCACAAAGATGAGAACAATCACAACAACTACGGGCGGAAGCACATCGAGCCCTCCTGCGATATAGCTCATTCCCTCTATCGCCGATGTCACTGTGATTGCGGGGGTGAGCATGCCGTCGGCGATTACCGCCGCAGCTCCTATCGCTGCCGCGATGAAGAGCTTGCCGCGCGAGCGGCGCAGCAAGGCAAACAAGGCCATTATGCCACCCTCGCCTTTATTGTCGGCGCGCAATGCTATAAGCACATATTTCACCGTAGTCTGCAGTGTGAGTGTCCATATTATGCACGACACCGCTCCGAGAATATAATAATCATCTATCGCCGGCCGCACAGCCACGATAGCTTTCATCACATAAAGGGGCGATGTGCCTATGTCGCCGAAGACTATGCCTATGGCCACAAGCACACCCGCGAGCGACAGCGTCGCCCTACGACCGGGTTTTATGTTATCCCTCTTGCCCATAAATCAAAAACATAGTCCGGCTGCATATAGTTCAATTTATTTAGCGGCCTTCCCTTACTTCGTATACCGAATTTTTTTGCTACCTTTGCAGCGTTAAACATTGACAGACATGAACACCACATTCGACATGGTTGCCAAAACCTTCCAAGGTCTTGAGGAGGTATTGGCCAATGAGCTCCGCGGCATAGGAGCACTTGAAGTGACGCCCGGCAAGCGCATGGTTGCCTTCAAGGGCGATCTTGCCACTTTATACCGTGCTAATTTCTGCTGCCGCACGGCTTTGCGTATTCTCAAACCGTTCTATACTTTTGAGGCTGACGACGCCGACAGCCTTTATGCAGGCGCCAAGCAGTTTGACTGGAGCAGCATTATGAATGTCGGCCAGACTTTCGCAATCGACACTGTGGTGTATAGCGACGACTTCCGCAACAGTCAATATGTGACATACCGCATCAAAGACGCTGTCGTTGACTGGTTCCGCGACCACAGCGACAACGAGCAGCGCCCGAGCGTGCGCCTCGACGGTGCCGATATCATGATCAATGTCCACATCGCCGGCACCCGCGTCACCATCTCGCTCGATTCATCGGGTGAGTCGCTCCACAAGCGCGGCTGGCGCGCAGCCCAGACCGAGGCGCCTATCAACGAGGTGCTTGCCGCAGGCATTATCCTCATGACCGGCTGGGACGGCGACAAACCTTTTGTCGACCCCATGTGTGGCTCGGGTACATTCGCCATCGAGGCCGCCATGATAGCCGCAGGCATATACCCCGGTATCTACCGCAAGCACTTCGCCTTTGAAAACTGGGCCGACTTCGACCCGGAGCTCCTCGAAAGCATTTTCAACGACGACAGCGCCGAGCGCGAGGTCTCAGCAAGCATTACCGCCTGCGACATCGACCCGCGAGCACTCGCAATCGCACGCGAGAACGCCAAGAGCGCCGGCGTGGAGCGATATATCACTTTCGAGCGCCGCTCGATTGCTTTCGACTCGCCAGACGACACAATAGCAAAATGGAAAGGACAGGTTAGCCCTGCCGGTGTGCTCGTCACAAACCCGCCCTACGGCAAGCGAATATCTGTTGACGACATGAATGCCCTCTACCGCTCTATCGGTGCTACACTCAAACATGTATTCACCGGATGGGACGCATGGATCATCGGCTATACCGACGAGTATTTCAACGAGATAGGCCTCGCACCATCGGTAAAGGTACAGCTCTACAACGGCGGCCTCGAATGTGAGCTGCGCGAATACAAGATTTTCGAGGGTAAGAAACGTGAGTTCCGCCAGGCCGGAGGCTCCATCAAAGACAAGGCCCCGGAGCGTGCTCCCCGCCGCCCGAGAGAGCGCGACGACGAGCGCGGCCCGCGCCGCTTCAAAGACGGCAAGCCCGGAGAGCGCAAGCCTAAATTCGGCGCGCCCAAAGCTGACCGCAAACCCAAATTCGAAGGCAAGCGTCCCGACCGCCGCGAACGCGCCGATGAACGCGCCGACGCTCCCAAGCAGCAAGGTCGCCGCCCGATTTCGCTCGGACGCCAGCCCTCGATATCTGCCGACAAAGAAATCGTTATCAACCGCCCGATGTGGCGCTCGCGCAAGAAAAACAATCCTGAAACCGACAAAAACGACCAATAATGTCTGACCAACTCAATGTATTGCTGCTCGGCAGCGGCGGCCGCGAAGCCGCAATAGCTTGGAAATTAAGCCAGAGCCCCATGCTGGGCAAACTTTTCATCGCTCCCGGCAATGCCGGCACGACAGCCTGCGGCACAAACATCGCCATCAAGCCCACCGACTTCGACGCCGTTGCCAAGGCCGTGAAAGAGCATGACATCGACCTTGTGATTGCCGGCAATGAAGACCCGCTCGTCAAGGGTCTACGCGAGGCTTTGGCAGTGTCCTGCCCCGGTGTGCCCATGGTAGGCCCGGGTGCCGACGGTGCTGCTCTCGAGGGTTCGAAAGATTTCGCCAAAGACTTTATGGGCCGTCACAACATACCCACCGCCCGCCATCTCACAGCCACTAAAGAAAATATAGCCGAGGCCCGCGACTTCCTGCGCAGCCTCAAGGCTCCCTACGTTCTCAAGGCCGACGGCCTCGCTGCCGGCAAGGGCGTACTCATCATCGACAATATCAACGAGGCCATCAGCTCGCTCGATGAAATGCTCGACGGCCAATTCGGTGCCGCCTCTGCAAAGGTTGTGATCGAGGAGTTCCTCAGCGGCATAGAGTGCTCGGTATTCGTTCTCACCGACGGCACCGGTGCCTACCGCATACTCCCCGTCGCCAAAGACTACAAACGCGTAGGCGAGGGCGACACCGGCCTCAACACCGGCGGCATGGGCTCGGTATCGCCCGTTCCCTTTGCCGACGACGAGTTCATGGCAAAAGTCGAAGAGCGGATTGTGCGCCCCACTGTCGATGGTCTCCGTGCCGAGGGTATCGACTACCGCGGATTTATCTTCCTCGGCCTCATCAAAGTAGGCAACGACCCGATGGTGATTGAATACAACGTACGCATGGGCGACCCCGAGACCGAGGTAGTAATGCCCCGTATCGCCAACGACCTGCTGCCGGCCCTCAAAGCCGTGGCCGAAGGTAACCTCGGCGACATTGCCATCGAGCACGACCCCCGCACCGCCGTCGCAGTGATGGCTGTATCGGGCGGCTATCCGGGCTCTTATCCCAAAGGCAAAGTGATAGAAGGCCTCGACAAGGTAGACGGCATTGTATTCCACGCCGGCACAGCAGCCGACAGCGACGGACGCATTGTCACCGCCGGCGGACGCGTGCTCGCCACCGTAGCTTTCGGCGAAGATATACCCTCGGCTGCCGCAGAGTCTTATAAAATGCTCGAGAAAATCACTTTCGAGGGCAAATATAACCGCCGCGACATCGGCCGAGATCTGATTTGAACAGCTTCATAATCACCCGTATGGCCCACTCGAGGGGCTTTGGCGTGGCTGTAGCCCTTGCGGCTATGGCCATGGCCGCCATATACTATTTCGGCGGCTTCACCGTGCCCCTCTCGGGCGACAAGGGTCTCGGCCTGCCCTCGGCCAACGAGTGGTTCGCAGCCAAGCCCCTGCTGAGCTTCTTCATGGCCTTGACAGCCGGAGGTGCCACGGTAGTGATAATGCTGCTGCTCAACAAGATATTCAACGTCTTCCGCGCGATGACCTCGCTCTTCATGGCCTGCTTCGCCATGATGCAGCTCGCCTCGCCCGACCTTATGACGCAGTTCTACACCGGCAACCTCCTTGCGGTGGTCATACCGGTGTGTATGTTGCTGCTGTTCAGCTGCTACCGCCAGCCCGAGGCCACCCGGCAGGTATTCCTCATCGCCCTGCTTCTGTCGGCATTCACGGCTACCCAATATTGCTTCGCGCCATATATCATAGCCTTTATGATAGGCTGCGGACAGATGTCGATTTTCAACCGCCGCACACTCGCCGCCGCCCTCATGGGTATCGTGACGCCGTGGATACTCTTCATCGGCTTCGGTATTATCGACCCGGCCGACATGCAGTGGCCCGGCCTGACTAACATTTTTGAGGAAATCGACATCGACGACACCCTTTTCCTTGTCATCACGCTGGGTTTCACGGTGTTTATAATGCTCCTGAGCCGCATTCTCACCCTGCTCAAGACAATAGCCTACAATGCCCGGGCGCGTGCGGTCAACGGTGCATTTACCGTCGTTATGCTCATCACCCTGATTTGCATGAGCATAGACTACCGCAACATAATCAGCTACGTACCCCTGCTCAATTTCTGCGCCGCAATGGAGGTGACACATTACTTCTCCACTCACCGGCAAGATAAATCATACATCCTAATTTTCACAATATTAGCCGTCTACGCGGTATTATTCGTATGCCAAACAGTAATATAAGGCTCATCATAGAGCGCAATATCCCCTACGTCGCCGGCCTGCTCGACGAGTATGCCACCGTGCGATATCTCGCACCCGAGGAAATAACCCCCAAGGCCGTGCGCGACACCGACGGCATGATAATCCGCACCCGCACAAAATGCAATGCCGACCTGCTGGCAAAGTCTGACGTCAAGATGATAGCCACAGCCACCATCGGCACCGACCATATCGACCAAGACTATTGCCGCTCACGCTCGATAACGGTAGTCAACGCCCCCGGCTGCAATGCCGCCGCGGTGGCTCAATATGTCTTCGCCACGCTGATGAACGTAATCAACCGCCCCCTGCGCTCGTATACCATCGGCATAGTCGGCGTCGGCCATGTAGGCTCTATCGTAGAGCGTTGGGCAAAGGCTCTCGACATGCACGTGCTCAAATGCGACCCTCTCCGGCAGGAAGCCGAGGGCGGTGACGACTGGGTGAACCTTGACACCATAGCCGCCAAGGCCGATATAATAACATTCCACACTCCCCTCACCCGCGAGGGAGAGCACGCCACATATCACCTTGCCGACGAGGCTTTCTTCGAGTCGCTCCGGCGCGCACCGATAATAATCAACAGCGCCCGCGGAGAGATTGTAGACACTCAGGCACTTATAGCCGCGCGCGACGCCGGCAAAGTAGGCGGCATGATTATCGACTGCTGGGAAAACGAGCCCGAGATCGACACCGAACTCCTGCGGCGCGCCGACATCGCCACACCACATATCGCCGGCTACTCACAGGAGGGCAAGATACGCGCCTCGCAGATAGCGCTCGACGCCATCACCACATTCTTCATGACCCCGCGCGTCACCATCGACCAACCCCTCCCGCCCGCACCGGCAAAATCAGTGACCATCAAGGGCATAATGGACAGCTACGACCCCCTGCCCGAATCCGAAAAGCTCAAATCCCACCCCGCCGACTTCGAGACAATCCGCAACACCTACCCCCTCCGCCACGAAGCCCCCGAAGACGCCGAAGAGTAAATTCACCCGAGGCCGAAGAGGGCGGTGTATTCTTTTTCGAAGTTGGGGGTGAATATGCCTTTGCCGATGTTGGCGATGATGTCGTGGCGCGTCCAGAAGCGGCCGCCGTCGAGCTCGTCGCTGGGGCGCGGGCTATATGAAATCTCACATTTGAAGGCATTTACGAGTTCGCGCTCGCGGTCTGACTCAAATACATATTTGGCTAAGGCCTCTGGCTCGAAATCGGTGATTCCCAATTCCTCGCGGGCCTCGCGGCGGAGTGCGCTCTCTATGTCCTCGCCATAGTCGACATGGCCGCCGACGGCTGTGTCCCATTTGCCGGGCTGTATGTCTTTCCAGTCGGGGCGGCGCTGTAGATAAAGGCGTCCTTGGCGGTCGAATACATGGAGATGTACTACCGGATGGAGCAATTTGCTGCCGCTGTGACACTCGCCGCGTGTGGCGCGGCCTACTACTGTCCCCGTCTCATCAACAATGGGGAAAATCTCTTCTGAATTATCTTGTTTCATTAGCTTTGATTGTTTGTAAGTTGTTGGGCCATAGCATTTAGCGCGAGGCACGCGGCTCTATCGAGCTGTGGATGGGGGTAAGATATGATGAGCAGACGCCCTTGCTCGCAAAGGTTGAAATCATGCCCCGACGGCTTATAGCGCTCTGCCATGCTCTCGTTGATGAGAAGGATGAAACGGCCGCCCTCCTCTTCGGCTCTGCGCCTGACTTCTTTCTCTGCTTTTGAAATAAAAGGCGATACGAGTACCCCTCCATTGGCAGCGGTGTAAAGCCATCGCTCTATATTTGCAGTTCTCACGGCCTCACTGTCAGCCCTATGCACCACCACCTGTTCCTTGAACGGATTGCGCAACAAGAACATATTCCCGTATGCCTGCACATCTTTCCCGGCCACCTTCAAGCCATTCACCCTCCTGAAAAACTCCGGTCTCTCCCTCCTCACCGCCAACCGGTAAGGATTCTGCCTGATGTAGTTGAAAACGACGTCGAGAGAGCGCCCCGGGTGGATTATCTGGTCATTAAAGCCTCTCTCAAAAACCTGTTGATAGCCCGAATACTTATTGACAGAAACCTTGAAAGCAGCTATCTCATAGCCAAGAGCGAAGGCCAAGCGCTCATGCACCCTGAGCAAAACATGAATATGATCAGGCATAATCACATATTGGTATACCTGAATGGCGCTGTTTCTTTGAGATAATTCTTTTAGAGCCTGCTTTATGGCCGAGCCTATTGCAGAGCTTTTTATATAGCATGAGCCATCCACAACATCTCTTGCAAGCTCTCCGAAAGCAGGTATTCCCTTCGCTTTTGAAAGGGTGATCAAATATTTGCATGCTTGCCTGTAATCATGCCATGAAGCCCGGAAAATCTGCTTGCCCATAGTTATTGATTTATCTTGCTGAAGCAAGAAGCAATTTCAAAATTTTGGATACGCTTTAAGCTTCAGCGAAATTTTAGCCATTGCCTTTGAAGCTTGTGCCCCATGAGCTGCGGTCGAGGGTGCGGTAGGAGATGGCTTCGCTGATGTGGAGGGGCTCGATGGTGGGTGAGGCGGCGAGATCGGCGATGGTGCGGGCTACCTTGAGTATGCGGTCGTAGGCGCGGGCGCTCATGTCGTATTTTGTCATCACGCGGCGCAGGATGGCGGTTGATTCATCGCTCAATGCGCAATATTGCTGCATAAGGCGCGAGCTCATCTGCGCATTGCAATGTATTGAGGGCTCGGCGGCATAGCGCTCGGCCTGTATGCGGCGTGCCGCCACTACGCGGGCGCGGATATCGTCGCTGCGCTCGCCCTCTTCGCGGGCATGGAGCTTGTCAAACTCCACCGGCATTATCTCGCACTGGATATCTATGCGGTCGAGCAACGGGCCGGATACGCGCCCGAGGTATTTGCTCACGGCGCCGGGCAGACAGGTGCACGCCTTGGTGGGATGGGTATAGTAGCCGCACGGACAGGGGTTCATCGAGGCCACGAGCATAAACGAGGCCGGATAATCAAGCTGATAACGTGCGCGCGACACACTGATATGGCGGTCTTCGAGGGGCTGACGCAGCACCTCAAGCACAGAGCGCGGAAATTCTGGGAATTCGTCGAGAAAGAGTATGCCGTTGTGGGCGAGCGAAATTTCGCCGGGCATGGGGTTGGCTCCGCCTCCCACCATCGCTACGGGCGAAATGGTGTGGTGCGGCGCACGGAAAGGACGCACTGTCATCAGGCGCGAGCCACGGCGCAGTTTGCCTGCGACGGAGTGTATCTTTGTGGTCTCGAGAGCCTCGCCGAGGGTAAGCGGCGGCATAATCGAGGGCAAGCGCTTGGCCATCATCGACTTGCCGGATCCGGGCGGGCCTATGAGCAGAATATTATGTCCGCCGGCACAGGCAACCTCAAAGGCACGCTTCACATTATCCTGACCCTTTACCTCGCAGAAATCAAGGTCGAAGCGGCCTGTCGCACGGGCAAATTCGGCGCGCGTATCCACAACGGTAGGATCCAAAGCGGCAGCGCCGCTCAGAAAATCAGCCACTTGGCGGAGATTGTCAACGCCATAGACCTCAAGATTATTTACCACTGCGGCCTCGGTAGCATTTGCCGAGGGTAATATCATGCCCTTGAACCCTCGTGTCCTTGCCTCGATGGCCATAGGCAGAGCTCCGCGGATAGGCTGCACACTGCCGTCGAGCGAGAGTTCGCCCATTATCATATACCTGTCGAGCTCTGGCGCCTTTATCACCTCTGTGCCGACGAGGAGCGATACGGCGATAGGCAGGTCGTAGGCAGCACCCTCCTTGCGTATATCGGCCGGCGCCATGTTGATGACGGCGGCCGTGCGCGGCAAGGTGAAACCCGACTGCACCAAAGCGGCCCGCACGCGCTCATGACTCTCCTTGACCGCTGTATCGGGCAAACCGACGATACAGTATTGCATACCTTTTGATATGGCGGTCTCAATAGTGATAATCTGAGCGTCGATGCCTTGGACAGCGGCGGCGTAAGTCTTGACAAGCATGGATAGTTGTTATTTTTTAAGGGCAGAATATACCTCTACAGTCTGGCGGGCGATATTATCCCAGTTGTAAGGAGAGAGGTCGTAATCGCGTCGGCACGTATTTGCAATTTTAGTCTGCATAAGACTTGCAAGGGCGTCGGTATCTCCGGGGGTGAAGAAATCGTCGGCGCGCAGCTGGGCGAGCCGGTTAGCCGGGATATCACTCACAGCCACATCGAGCCCGTAGCTCATAGCCTCGAGAAGCGATATGGGCAAGCCTTCATGATACGACGGCAGCACGAAAAGCGACGCCCCGCTCATAAGCTGGCTAAGCGGCTCTCCTTTAATAAAACCGGTGAGCACCACTCCCGCCTCTTTTGCCTGAGTTTTCAGTGCGCGGGAGTACTCATCTTCATGGTCGGCGTCGCCGGCAATGACAAGTTGGTGGGTGGCCTTGAGACCCGATTTATCAAAAGCCTCGATAAGATCGTGGAAGCCTTTCTCTTTCACAAAGCGCCCGATGGCCACGACGTATGGGCACGAGATACCCCAGCGGTCGAGCCAGCGGCGGTCGCCGCTCACTACCGGAGGGGTAACTCCATTGAATATCAGCTCGGTATCTTTACGCCCGTATTTGTCGGCCAATATGCCGGCGATAGTGGTGGAAATCACTATCACCTTGTTGGCGAAGCGCGTGCCCATGGCCTGCCCGGTCTTCAAGGCAGCCTTGGCGAGAGCGCCCCATTTCTGACGGTCATAGTCGGGGCCGTGGTTAGTCATGACCACGCGCATGCCAAGAAGGCGGGCGAAAGGTGTGAGCAGCGCCGGGCCGATGGCGTGGATATGCAGCACATCGGGTTTGAGGCTACGCGCCTTCACGACGGCAAGAGCCGTGTGCACTATAGCCTCGATACTTTTAAGGCGCGGGGCGTAGACATCAATGAGCTTCACCCCTTTATATGTACTTATACGTTTGTTATCAGCGACATAGCACGAGCGTCGAATCACGGTGACGTCATGCCCCATGGCCGCGATACGCGGATAGAGTTCCTCACAATGAGTCTCCACACCACCGAGAATATCAGGAATCCCGCGAGTGCCGACAACAACTATCTTCATTTCATCACACCTTGCTCAGTTTATCGAATAAATAGATATCAAACTCTATTCGTTGGCGAATTTGTCGCCGGCGATCTTGAGGTTGACCGCGCGGATGAAGTTGATGATCTCGGCACGGACGGGAGTGTCGTTGATGTCGGCCTCGATACGCTTGAGGGCGTTGAAAACCGATGTCTGGCTCTGATAGATCTGGCGGTAAGCCTTTGCCACATCATCGATAAGGTCTTCTGTGAATCCGGCATGTTTGCCCATTATCACAGAGTTGACGCCATAGTAGCTCACGGGATTGTGCGCCATGATCACAAACGGAGGCACATTGCCGCTGATACGTGTGCCGCCTTTGATAAGGGTATATTTGCCAATGCGGCTCTTCTCGTGGACAACTACATTCGACGACAGGATAGTGCCGGTGTCGATATCCACATCTCCTGCTACGTTGACACTGTTACCCACCACACACTTGGGAGCGATATGGCTGTCGTGGCCGATATGGCTGTCGGCCATCACAAAGCAGTCGGCGCCAATGCTTGTGCCACCCTGAGAATAAATTCCTCTATTAATAATCACATGTTCACGCACTACGGTATTGTCGCCCACCGAGCAATACGACGGGTTACCTTTCCAGCGGAAATCCTGCGGGTCGGCGCCTATGATAGCGCCTTGATATACTTTAACATTCTTGCCTAAAGTGGAGCCATGCATCACAGAGGCGTAGGGCATTATCTCGCAGCCGTCGCCAAGGACGGTGTCGGCGTCGACGTATGCGAAAGGATGTACCGTGACATCTTTGCCAAGTGTAGCCTTGGGGTCTACGTATGCTAAAGGACTTATCATAATATTACAGTTTTAAGGTGTTTTTATGAGGCCAAAAGTAACACTTTATTCTCATATAACAAAAAAAACGACCTTAAAAGCCATATTTATGCCGCTTTTGCCGTAAAAAAAGATAAATTATGAAATTCATATTTGAAGTATGCTGAAAAAAGCGTATCTTTGTGCGCTTTTTAGCATCTTGTAAGAAAAAAATAATAAAACCACTTATCATACAATGGCAACCTTAGAGAAAATCAGAAACAAGTCCGCGCTTCTGTTTATCATCATTATCGTAGCGCTGCTTGCCTTCATTCTGGGCGACCTTCTTACCTCCGGACGCACCTACTTCGGCCATACCACCACCGTGGCCAAGGCCGGCGACGCCACCGTAGAATATCAGGAATACCAGAATCAGCTCAGCCAAGCCGGCGAGCAGCTGCGTCAGCAAGGACGCGAAACCTCAAACGACATCCTGTCGCAGCAGGTAATCCAGCAGATGGTGACAGAGCAATTACTCCAAAACGAATATAAGGCTCTGGGCATCACCGTTACCGACGATGAGCTCACCGAAGCTCTCACCGGCACCAACCCCCACCCGCAGGCAGCACAGATGATCCAATATCTTGCCATGCAGCTCGGTCTGCCCGAAGCAACAGGCACAGCTGTCTTCGACGCCATGCAGAACCCTGCAAAATACAATCTCCCCACCCAAGTAGGCGATGAGCTCCGTCAGATCTGGGCCAATCAGGAGAAAAACACTGAAGACGTGATGAAGCAGCAGAAATTCTTCAGCCTCATCAGCGGCCTCTTCACCTACAATAAGCTCGACGCCAAGAACTTCTACAACGACAACGCCACAACAAGCGAAATCGCATACGTAGTGAAAGACGCAAGCTCTGTAAGCGATGACGAAATCGAACTTACCGACGCCGACATCAAAGCCGTATGGGAATCACAGAAGCAGATCTACCGCCTCAACGAGCCCCTTACTGAAATCAACTACATCTACGTGCCCATCGAGCCCTCGCGCGACGACCTCATGGCAGCCCAGCAGGCTGTGGAGAACGCCATCGCCGGCCTCCGCACGACTCCCGGCACCGACGCTGTAGCCACCGACTCTCGCTTCGTGGTGAGCACCAACAAGACCACAGCCGAGAACTTCCGCAACAACCGCCTGCGCGATTCCATCGCCGCACACGAGCCCGGATATGCCTTCCTGCTCAACCGCAACGGCAACAACTACACTATCGCCAAGTATCTCGACGTGACCACCGGTATCGACTCCATCAACATCTCAATGCTGCGCGCAGCCGACGGTATCGACCTCAACGACCTTGCTGCCCGTATCAACGGCGGTGCCACTTTCGCCTCGCTCAACAACGACAGCATTATGAGTCAGGACAGCATCTGGACTTCACTTGAAGTAACCGGTATCGATGAAATGACACGCAACGCTCTTGCCAACGCCACCGTAGGCAACGCATTCGTCCTCACCGACACCGTTCAAGGCCAGCCCGTGAGCGCCCTCTACCGCGTCAACCGCCGTCATGCTCCCGTTAAATTCTACGACGTGGCCACCATCGACTTCACCGTAGATCCCTCGCAGCAGACTCTCACCGACCTCACCACAGCCCTGCGCACATACGTGAGCAACAATTCTTCGGCCGATGAATTCGCCAAAAACGCCACCGAAGCCGGCTATTCAATCCTCACCGATCAGGTAGGCGCGTCTTCAACCGGTATCGGCAACGCCCGCGACAGCCGCAAATTCGTGAAATGGGCAGTTGAGAACAAGAAAGGCAAAGTATCTCCCATGCTTCAGGACGACCGCCAATCTTACCTGATAGCAATCGCAGTCGTAAACAAATACGACGACTACATGCCTTGGAATTCTTCGGCAGTCAACGCTCAGCTCACCGCACAGGCACGTAACAAGAAGAAAGCCGACAAACTCATGAACGACTACCAAGGCAAGGCCAACGACCTTCAGGGCTATGCCTCAGCCATGGGCGTAGACGTACAGCACGGCAACGTGAACATCACCACTCCTGTACTGCTCAATGTAGGCGTAGGTGAGAATGAACTTCAGGGCGCTATCGCAGCCACTGAAAAAGGCAAATTCGTAGGTCCCGTAAAAGGCAACCGCGGCATTATGGTATTCGAGGTTGAGAACATCGACACCGAGAGTCGCCCCTTCAACGAAGAAGACTACGGCACACGCTTTGTGCAGTCGTTCGGCCTTACCCGCGCCCAGAATTTCCTCCCCCTCCTCCTTGGCAAGGAAAAGATCGACAACCGCTCGCTCAACTTCATCCAAGCTGTAGGCGAATAACAATCACACAAGCACCATATCAGCGACCCGACCGCACGGCCGGGTCGCTTTTTCTGTCTATATTTGCAATTACAAAGATCTTCCGGGTCACCCCCTTCATGACGGCAAAGAAAATCTCCCTGCGCCTCCACAATCTCGATGTAGAGCAGGTGGTGGAGCTGGACGATGAGCGCAAGGCCGCCATGGTGAGCAACATGCTCGTAGTGCTCTGCGCCGACGAACCGGCCCAGCCCGTGCTCAACACCGGCTCGCTCTATCAATAAGCATAGCAACAAAGAAGAGTAACAATGAAAAGGGCTTCCTGCTCCGTATCGACGCCGAAACCATGGCGGCTGTGGAGCAATGGGCAGCCGATGAATTCCGCTCTGTCAACGGCCAATTGCAATGGATAATAGCCGAAGCGCTCAAACGTCACAAGCGGGCAAGGAAAGCTAAAAGCAATCAATCAGACGCGGCCGGGAGCTGAAAGGATGTGGTAGGCGAGCTGGTGGAAGAGTTCGTGCTCATTCTGCCGCGAGCCCACACCCTTGCTCTTGACATCAAAATCGCGGATAGCCCCGATGATTTCCACTATCTGAAGGGCATTGTAGCGGCTCATGCCGAGCTTTATGCGCTTTAGCGCAAACTGCTTGCAGCCCAAGGCTGCCATAAGGCCGGCGTCGCTGCGGTCGGGCGTATAATATGCCACAAGCAGGTCGGTGAAGAGATTGAAAATCGAGGCTGTGGCCATCACGAGCGGCACTGCCTTGGGATTGCTGCGGAAGTAATCGAGAATGCGGAAAACACGCCGTCCATCGCGCGCGGCGATAGCGTCGACAAGCTCAAAACTGTTGTATTCGCGGCTCACACCGATATTGCGCTCTATCACCTCGGGAGTCACCGTGGCGTTGGGCGGCAGCAGCGCGGCGAGCTTGTCGACCTCATTGAAGAGGCGGCTGAGGTCGGTACCGACGAAGTCGCGGAGCATTTCCACAGACTTCTGGTCGGCGTTGAGATTTTTCTTGCGTATATATTCGGCGATATAAGCCGCAATATTCCACTCAGCAATTTTTTTCGATTCAAACACCACTGCCCCACCCTTTTTGGCGGCATCGAAAAGCTCCTTGCCCTTGAGTGCGGCTCCACGGCTGCAGACCACAAGAACTGTCGTCGCCACCGGGTCGGCGATATAATTTTTAAGTTTCGCAATCTTGTCGGCTCTCACGGCCTGCGCCTCCTTGAGAATCACCACCTGACGGTCGGCCATCATGGGGATACGACGGCAAAGGTCAACGACGGCTTCAGGCTCGGTATCGGGCGCATAGAGGATATACTGATTAAACTCCTTGTCGTCGTCAGAGAGTATGTTTTCAAAGTCGCGGGCAAGGGCGTCAATAAAATAGCCCTCCTCGCCGTGCAAGATATACACGGGAGCTATCTCGCCCTTTTTAAGCGACTTGCGGATATCGTCGAATGAAACTGCCGGTGTCGTGGCCATGGTGATGTGGTGATGATTGCGAAATAATTCGTAAATTTACACAAATTTTCTGACATGCCTGCCAACAATCGCCTTAATTTACCGCCTTTCGACGTGAAGCTGCGTCGCGACGAGGATTCCCGCCGCGGCGGGCTGGAGATTTTCGACCGCCTGCGGCAGAAATGGGTGGCACTCACTCCAGAGGAATGGGTGCGCCAGCATTTTGTGAATTTTCTGATAGAGTACCGCGGTTTTCCCGCCCACCTGATGGCCAATGAGGTGGCTCTTACGCTCAACAACACTGCCCGGCGAGCCGACACGATGGTCTTCACCCGCACCCTCAATCATCTTTGCGTGGTAGAATACAAGGCTCCGGATATAGAAATCACACAGAAAGTTTTCGATCAGATCGCGCGCTACAACAGTGTTGTCGAAGCGCCGTTTCTCATCGTGAGCAACGGGCTCCGGCACTTCTGCTGCCGCTACAACGGCTCAGGATATGATTTCCTGCGAGATATACCGGCTTACGCCGATATGGTGAGCGATTATTCCACTGTCCGGCCGGGATAAGCCTCGAGAGCCTTGCGGAGCACTACCATGGCTTTGGCAAGCTCCTCGCGCTGCAGCACGTAGGCCATGCGCACCTCATTGCGGCCGAGCTCGTTATTTGAATAGAAGCCCGAGGCCGGTGCCATAAAGACCGTCTGACCCTCATATTCAAATTCCTCCAGACACCAACGGCAGAAACGGTCGGCGTCGTCAACCGGCAGGCGCACCACAGTATAGAACGCACCCATGGGAATGGGCGAGTAGCAACCGGGGATCTTGTTGAGCTGGTCGATGAGAAATTTGCGGCGCTCTACATATTCATTATAGGTTGCGAGCATATAATCGGGCGAAGTGTCAATCGAAGCCTCAGCCACAATCTGGCCTATCAATGGGGGACTCAAACGTGCCTGGCAGAATTTCATCACATTCTGCTTCAGCTCCTTATGCTTGGTGATGAGCGCGCCTATGCGTATGCCGCACTCATTGTAGCGCTTCGACACCGAGTCGATCAGCACAACCTTGTCTTCGATATCGGGCAGGTGGAAAGCCGATATATACGGTGCGCCGGTATAGCAGAACTCGCGGTATACCTCATCTGAAAAGAGGAAAAGGTCGTGTTTGAGCACGAGGTCGCGGATCTGCAACATCTCTTTCATAGTGTAGAGATAGCCCGTAGGATTATTGGGATTGCAAATCAGGATACCCTTGGTGCGCTCTGTGATAAGTTCTTCGAATTTCTCCACGGGCGGAAGCTCGAAGCCCTCGTCAATCGACGAAGGAATAGTCACAATCTTCGCACCGGCAGAGATGGCGAAAGCCATATAGTTTGCGTAGGCAGGCTCGGGCACAATAATTTCATCGCCGGGGTCGAGACACGCCATAAAGGCGAAAAGCACCGCCTCGGACCCGCCGGTGGTCACTATGATATCGTCAACATCAACCTTGATATTGAAGCGCTTGTAATATTGCTGTAATTTCTTGCGAAGCGAAAGCAGACCGTCGGAAGGGCTGTATTCGAGCACCTTGCGGTCGATATGTTTGAGAGCCTCAAGCCCTTCGGGAGCCGTCGGCACATCGGGCTGACCGATATTGAGGCGATATACTTTAATGCCGCGCTCCTGTGCGGCATGGGCGAGCGGATTCAGGCGGCGTATGGGTGACGCCGGCATGATACGCCCGCGCTGTGATACTTCTGGCATGTGTGTTACGTTTTGTTCAGACTACAAAATTAATACTTTTTTTTGAATTGCGACTCTCATCTTTTCTTTTCATTTTTCTATCAGAGTAAGAGTATGGAGCACTTTTTGCCGAACAAATAATCTGATAATTTTGTTTATCAAATAAAAAAATCGTAACTTTGCAGAGTCGAATGAGCATTATGGCTGATGCAAGAGCGACAATCCTATCAAGCATCGTTTTTCCTCTCCGCGTTTCTGCCGCACCATGCCTGTGCGGTTTCCTCTGCGATGCGATATTTCCCTTTGTTTATAATCTTTTACGTTTTCAATAGCCCCGAACTATGTCGGGCCCTACATAATAAGAATGTTCAATAAAGACCAATTAACCGAAATGCCCGACGCCGAAATCAAGGCGCTGGCAGAAAACCTGGGTCTTAAAAAAATCGACCTTGGCAAGAAAGACGAGCTTGTATACCGCATTCTCGACTGTCAGGCTGAAGCAGGTGCAGCTACTCGCGCAGCTAAAGCAGCCAAAGAAGATGCTGATAAAATACCCAAAAAGCGTGGCCGCAAGAAAAAAGAACCTGCCGCAGCCGCTCCGGAGCAAGCTGCTGAAGAGACTCAACCTGTGGCCGAGACTGAGCAGCCGGCTGAACCCGTAGAGCGCAAGCGCCGCGGACGTCCTAAAAAAGTACGCACCGAAGAAGAGCCGCAAGCCCAAGCCGACGAGACTGTTGAAAAATCAGAGACACCGGCAGCCGAGGTTCAGCCCGCTCCCGCACCCGAGGCAAATCAGGAAATACAGCCTCAGCCGGCACAGCAAAACGACGAAGAGCCTGCCGCTCCCGAGCAACCGCAGGCCGACACCTCAGCGCAACCGGAGGGAGAAGCCCCGGCAGAAGAACCTCACCGCTCTAAATTCGCCCCCGGCAACAATTCGGCCTTGAGCGAGTTTTTCCCCCGCTCCGAAGGCCGCAAATTCGTGACCCGCAACCAGCGCGACCGTCAGGAAAACGCCGACTCCAACCTCCCCGCACAGCAGCCTCAGCAACAACAGCAACCCAACGCCAAGAAATCAAAACGCGAGCGTCAGCAGGAACGTCTTGAGCGCCGACGCCAGCAGCAAATGCAGCAACAGCAGCCACGATATGACTTCGACGGCATACTCGAGGCCACAGGCGTGCTTGAAATCGTCCCCGAAGGATTCGGTTTCCTCCGCTCCGCCGACTTCAACTATCTCCCCTCACCCGACGATGTATATGTCACCATGCCCCAGATCAAGGCTTTCGGCCTGCGACAGGGCGACGTCGTAGAAGCCACTATCCGCGCACCCCGCGAAGGCGAGAAATACTTCCCCCTCACCAATGTATTGCGCGTAAATGGCCGCAGCCTCGAGTTTATCCGCGACCGTGTGGCTTTCGAGCACCTCACCCCCCTCTTCCCCGATGAGAAATTCGACCTCACATCAGGCAACTCCTGCACTATGTCGACCCGCGTGGTAGATATGTTCGCCCCCATCGGCAAAGGACAGCGCGGCCTCATCGTAGCTCCTCCCAAAACCGGTAAGACTCTCTTACTTAAAGATATCGCCAACGCCATTGCCGAGAATCATCCGGAGACATATATCATGATTCTCCTCATCGACGAACGCCCCGAAGAAGTAACCGACATGCAGCGCAGCGTCAACGCCGAAGTCATCGCCTCTACATTCGACGAGCCCGCCGACCGACACGTAAAAATCGCCGGCATAGTACTCGAAAAGGCAAAACGAATGGTAGAATGTGGTCACGACGTAGTGATACTTCTCGACTCCATCACCCGCCTCGCACGCGCCTACAACACCTGCGCACCCGCCTCAGGCAAGATTCTTTCAGGCGGTGTCGACGCCAATGCCCTCCAGAAACCCAAACGCTTCTTCGGCGCGGCCCGAAACATCGAAGGCGGCGGCTCGCTCACAATCATAGCCACAGCCCTCACCGAGACAAGCTCGAAGATGGATGAGGTGATTTTCGAAGAATTCAAGGGCACAGGCAACATGGAACTCCAGCTCGACCGCAAGCTCTCCAACAAACGCATATTCCCCGCTGTCGACATCATGGCCTCCAGCACACGCCGCGACGACCTGCTTCTGCGCAGCGAAACCCTCAACCGCATGTGGATTCTCCGCCGCTACCTCAGCGACCGCAACTCCATCGAAGCAATGGAATTTATCCGCGACCGCATGGAGCGCACCCGCGACAACGACGAACTGCTGCGGACAATGGGCGATTAGTTCACTTAAGTTTAAGCGGTTAAGAAGTTTAAGTGCAGCAAGCTATATCTAAACTTTATAAACTGCACATTAAGCTCTAATTAGTTAAGGTGTGTTAAAACACCGCTAAATATTTTGCCAAGTCGCACAAAGCCCTTAACTTTGCACTGCAAAAGGGGCACTAGCTCATCTGGCTAGAGCGCGACACTGGCAGTGTCGAGGTGAGCGGTTCGAGTCCGCTGTGCTCCACAAACAGCAGATTTGGAAGCAATTCCAAGTCTGCTTTTGTTTTATATACAGATATTTATTATCTTTGCCAAAAACATTATTCTATATGCCGACTCTATTTATTCTTTTAGGATTTCGATTCTTCTTTTGGTCAAATGAACACGCCCCCATTCACGTTCATATTTCCAAAGGTGATTCTGAAGCAAAATATAACGTGGAAACACTTGAACTCGTGGAGAATTTCGGGTTTAAGAAGAATGAATTGCGGATGATTGAGTCTATTATAGAAGAAAACAAGGAAATAATTATAGAGCGATGGAATGAATACTTCAAGAAAGGAGGTAATAAATGAATCGCACGCAAATATCAAAAATTTGGCATACCGACTCGGCTGTTTGGATTGAATTAATTGACGGGCGAAAAGCAGCGGAGAGTTTTGCCGACTACACACGTCTGGCTCAAGCTAATGATGAGCAGAGAAAAAATTATGTGATGTCATATTTTGGCCTTCATTGGCCCGACATAGACGAAGACTTATCCTACGACGGTTTTTTTGCCAAACACCACGATGGCACCGAAGCTCAGGATGAAGTTCGATAATTTGCCGGCACACTCATCAAAGAAACTCTACGTTTGCCATATAAATCTGATTGAGATGAATATGGATAAGATTATCGCCTTATGCAAGAAGTATAAGGTAGCCAAGCTGTGGGTATTCGGTTCAATCCTCACCGACCGCTTCAACGATGACTCCGACGTCGATTTCTCGGTAAAATTTGACAAGCATAATATTCCGCTTTTGGATTATGCAGACAATTACCTTGACTTGCTCGAATCTTTATCATCATTATTTGCCAGAAAAGTCGATTTGATAACTGAAGATTCATTGACTAATCCATATTTTATCAAGGAACTTAACGCCACAAAAAAACTTATTTATGGATAAAAAGCCAGATAGCTTATCAGCAAACTTCAAACAAAGCAGATTTGGGAGCAATTCCTAATCAGCTTTTTTGTTATTTAAATATTTTGGTTTTAAGCACGTCAAATTATTTTCTCATACTGAGCTATATATCGGGCGGCGGTCTGAGCTACATCATAGCGGGCGCAGGCCATTTCGCGGGCAGCCTTGGCCATGGCCGACATATCCCTGTCTACGGCTCCCCGGAGCGCTCTCGCACAATCTTCTACGTCACCGGCCTTGAACAATAACCCGACGCGCCCGTCGTCGAGTATCGACTGCATGGCCGGCAAATCGGCAGCCAATACGGGGAGTCCGGCAGACATAGCCTCAACGAGTGTCAGACCGAAGCCCTCGCGCCGAGAGGGCTGCACCAACAGGTCATAGTCGGCAAGCGACTGAGACACCTTATCTGTCGGCACTTCTCCCATAAACCTACAGGCATGAGCTATGCCGAGCGTCGCCGCAAGTTCCTTAAGCTCCTGCATGTCAGGACCGTCGCCATAAAAATCGACAGATATATCAAATTTTTCTCCAACAAGCACCTGCAAGGCTCTGAGCAATATATCCTGCCCCTTGACCTCGGCAAGCAAACGCCCCACCTGAACCAAACGGAAAGTGCGGCCATGGCTGTTGTAATCAGTCTTTTGGCGGAAGCCTTTAGTCACTATACCGTTTTCAACCACTGTTGCACGACGTCCGACAGTACTTTCTATACTCTCGGCCGCGGCCTCGGAAATGGTAAACAACACCGGCACACGCCGCAACCATTTATCATCAGAGGGCAGATAGGTGGTATGGTGAGTGGCACATATCTTGGCGCCGACACAAGGCTTATAGATAAATTTGAAAATATTGACAGCATGAAGATGTATCACATCAGCCCCAATCTTGGCAAGACGTGTATTGAGCTTTACAATATGCCATGGATTATGCGAACCCACCTTGCGGCCTATATGATGGATTCTGACCTCAGGTAAGAAATTATCAAGCAGATCAGAGCCAAGGTCGTTGACAACGACAACATGCACCTCATGCCCCAGCCGGGCCTGCTCATTGGCGATATTGACGAGCATAGTCTCAATGCCGCCATAGGTCAAGCCCCAAGTCACATGACATATCTTCATATTTCCGATTATTTAGTGCGACAAAGTTAATTAATTTTACCATCTCCTGCAAATCCCCCGCCCACTGCGACTTTATTATTAATCATCATCAAAAAAAATACAGATTCTGCGTACTATATAAAAAAGAAACGCTTATGGAAAGTATCAGCAACATATCAGCAGCAGGCAAGAGCATGGCTGTGCCGTTTTTTATCATATCGCAAACTATCAGTGTGCTCAACAGTGCCACCAATTTCGCACAGACATGCAAGCGAATCAAAAAAATGGAAGAAGACGAGCGCAACAATACTTTTGCCTCTGATAAATTGCAACAAGACCTCGACTACCTGCGTAAGTCATACGAGGAAAACATATCTTTTCAAAGCAAGCAAATCAAACAGCAGTTCGATAATATGCGCTCACAATCGCAGTTCGCTTTTTTCTGCGATAAATTCTGGAAAGACCAATTCGGCATGACAATCAACAGCCTGCAGTATCCTATCGAAGAACTTTCCCATTGCCGGCCTTCTGATATAAAAATACAGCTCATGGTAGCCCGGACAGCAGCCATCGATGGGCTCACATCTGCATGGGGACCTGCCGCCGGCCACAACTACCGTACTCTGTGCTCACACATAAAGGAGAAAATCGGAGCCAACAAGTTGTTTTCCACATCGTTTATCAACGCTTGGTGCGCACCAAGCAAAGGGGTCGCCGCGGATACCATGCTGCTCTACTACATCATGCAGGGACTTCCGACCGTAATCTTGTTTCTTGACCGCGTTGGCGACAGAATAGCTGTAGATGTCGCTTTATGGAGCTTGCAGACGGGTCTCGACAAATTCATGACATGCCGGCTTTTCGAAACAGAAACTACAGAATCCACCGCGATTTCAGACTCCTACGACCTGCTCTGTGCCTCGGCTGCCTATTGCGGCGACGCCCTCAAGACCGGGCTCTCTCTTCATCAATCCAAGCAGGGGACGGATATCATAGCCAACATAATCTCCAAGGATATCCGAGAAAAGGCCCTGTCGGAGTATAACGACGGTATTGCCGCTTTTCAGACGTTTAACCTCAATCATCTGACTCATGCTTAGCGTTATCACAACATGCGCCCTGATTGCCGCTGTCGGCAACTGCGCGTCTAAATTTTTCAATGATTGGTCACAGCAGAAGATGGCCGCTTTTCAAGACAATTTGAAAAAGAAAAACATGGATGATGCTCTGCGCAACAACCAAATAATCTGCTCTGAAAGACTTAAATGCGAGAAAGACTTCCACAAATTCATGCTCGCACAAATGAAAGATTCAAACGCCGCCAATCTGCATATAATAGCCGAGCAGAGCGAGGCATATCAGAAGTGGCCGCTCACTATACCCCCGATCAGTCTCCGCAACTCTCAGCTGCTGCTTGCCGACGATGACGCGGCGATTCCATGCACATCGCCGCTGTTCATCGTACTTGCACCGGGCAGCGACACAGCTCTCAACAAAATGCTGCCGCAGCTGGAGCGCACATTATCAGACTTCGCCTCCGCCAGCCTTACCTCCTTGACTCGCCACAATGTGGTAGTGCTCGCCGACTGCTGGAAAAACAAGATGGCTGAATGTGACGAGATAGTCTGCCGCAACATACATTCGTTTATCCCCGACGTGCCGATGGTAATTCTCTCACCGGCAAGCACCAACGAGGGCATAGCGTTTGATTTATCTTTCTGGAACATCACCCGCGATTACTCGAATATGGCGTATACATATTCGTTTGGCAACATAGTGAAAATAGAGGGTGTTGACCCGATAATGCCTGATTGCGATATAATTGCAGACGACCTCAAGGCAATCATCACCATGCTCTCCGACATCTACAGTTGGAACAGCGCCCATGCAGCTCCTCAATTGCTGAAATTAGCAAAAGACGGACTGCTTGAGATGTCGGAGGAGTCAGTCTTGGCCTACTATTCTGAATATGTAAAAATATTGGCCGATATGACAGCCCATGGCATACTTGACTTCGACAAGGAGTGCGACGACATCATCGGTTTCTGCCAAGCCATAGACCGTCCCGTCGGACTAAACAATGCATTCGACGCCACGGGCTATCTCTCTTTGGATAAAGGCTCGCTGCTGCCCTACCTTCAGCTGTCGACGCAAACATCAGTATGGGAATATTTCGCAGAAATCCACCCATACGCCAACAGTACACACAACAAAAAATACCGCAGCCTGATGTTAGAGTGGTTCGACAAATGTATCGAAGAGAGTATCCCGTCGGAATCTTTTCTGGAATATGAAAGCCTCTCCGACAATTTCTTCAAATCAATAGTCGACAGCGAGAAATCTCCTATCATCAGCTATGCCGGCTCAGTCAAGACCGATTGCATAGAGAGAGTACGTCGCACCGGGGACTACACGGACCGCCGCGACTGGATACGCCCCGAACTCCACAAGGGCATATTGGCTAAACTGGAGAGCTACGTTATGCCTCAGATGTTGACCAAGGTTGCAAACAGGATTATTGACCGCTACAAGGCGCAGCTGTCTTCCGCCATCAATCACTGCGCGGAGAGTTTCAACTATCCGCTTATCGACAAATCCATGGCACTTACAAGAGCTCAAGAAATAGTCAAATCATACATGGAGAAATTCAAAGATCAGGTAAAAAAGGCCGACAAGACCGACATTTACCGCGATTTGAACCGGATCGGCACATACGAATGGTCTAACCGCATAGCCAACGACTGGATAGAATATGTGTTCCTCGGCACCGATCTTGTCCACACCGCAAGATATATAGGCATTAAGACCTCTCTTGAGGAAGACAATCTTATCTTCCCTGTGATAGAGTCGCGCCTTGGAGAGCTTCTGAAATCGTATGCCCAAAATATATTCAACCACAACAGCGGCAGTTATTCGTCAGGAGACTCTTCCGACTCAAGCAGCGACACTTTCTTTGACTACGTGGTGATGAGCCCGAGTTTCTAACCTTAAACACATCTTAAAAATGGACGCACACTTCGACCCCACACAATTCCATCCTACATTTCTCGGCTCTGACAATAGTTGTCTTACCGACAATTTTCATAACATCTCGATGGATTCATTTCTGACATCCGCCCATGAATATGGATTGCCCGACGACGTAATCCACTCTGCGGTCGCAGAGGCCTACGACTTCTTCGGCATGAAACCCGCCATGATGATTGATGGCAACGCCACATTTGTTCAGACGGGTAATCCTTATACCTACGAAGACGACCGCCTGAGTATCAACAGAGATGAACTGACCCGATACGGCGTCCACGACAAAAATACGCTCTCATTGGTATGCACGCATGAGATAGCCCACCAGCTCACCCAATTCATGTATGCCTCCGGACAAGTGTCTCCATGGCAATCCGAGCTTATTTCAGACAAATGGATGGGCTTCCGCGCCGCCGCTCAAGGGATGGATGTGCAGAAAGTGCTTGACACTTTCGCAGGATTCAAAGACTCTCCCGACCACCCGGGCGAAGACCTCCGCTGCGAACATATACGTCAAGCCTACGATACTATGCTCGATTTCATCGACCGCAATGTTCCTGTCGATTTCAATCTGCTCATGGATACTGCCACTCACCAGATCCAATGCGACCCCGACATAGCCGCACGGGAATCGCAGTTCCACCTGCAGACACCACATCACGAGCAGTCATACGCTTATACCCAGGCAGAAAAAGACTCCCATATCCGCGAAGCTCAGAACAGAATTGATTTCCAGAAAAGTGTAATAGAGCACAAGACCGCCGAGGCAGACAGCCGCTCACGCGCAGGGCTGCCGACAAATGAATGTAAGTCGTCGATAGGCCGTGCAAATATCGAGCTCGCCAATGCCAAGAAAGACCTCGAGCACTGGAAAAGCATTGAAGTCAAGAAATAAATAAAAAAACGGTGGGCGTGCCGTCAAGGCAGGCCCACCGGAGGCTTAAGATCTATCAATTTAAGTGAATCAATCCTTAGATTGCACCTCTTTTTCTTTGATATTCAAGTTTTTCAAGTTGCCTTGCAACTTGAAAACTTGAGGTTTAAAGCGCTTTCAGCGCTGTTTATGCAGTTTATAAGGTTTAGAGTTAAATGTATACCTAAACTCCTTAAACTCAAAATAAACCAGTTTCGCAAGCGAAACTTTAAATGTCGTCGGCTACGAAACCTGTGCGGCGGTAACCGCGGAGGGTGTATACGACGCCGGGATCATCGCTGTATTCAATGTTGAATTCGATTGCGTCGGCAGGCATGCCCGAGGGTGTCACGGCACCGCCAAACACCACCTTGCCGTCGGTAACGGTCACCATCATATCGGTGCCGTCGTCGAAGCCATATTCGTTGACACACGGCGTAGAAGAGCCGAATGTGAGCGAGGGCACGTCGCAGGGCACCTCTACCTTGGTGGCAGGATACCAGAAGTTTTCGAGATCATCTACCCACAGCGTCTTGCCGTCGTCGGCATTGCCGTTGTAGGTGATGATAAGAAACTGGTCGGTGAGCTGCTCATCGCCATAGTAGGCACACACCATCCACTCGCCGGCGAGATTGACGGTAGATGTCATCGGTATCTCGTCTTTGCTGCAGGCGCTTGTGAGCAGCACAAGCACAAGAGCGAGTATATATGTTGAGAATTTCTTCATATTCGGTCTGTTATTTTGCAATGGTAACGTTGAAGAGATAGTTATACTCGGTGTAGTCGCAGGTCCACGACATAGTCTCCGTATCTGCGTCGAAATATCCGTCGGTGAGGTCGTTGGCAGAGTCTCCCCAACCCGAGAGATAGCTGTCAAGTAGCGTGATGGTGCCGTCGTCGGCAATCTCTACCTCTGCCTCGAGGGCGTAGGCACTGCCGTAGCCGCGCACTTGGGCGTAGAAACCGCCAAGGAGGTCGGAGATCACGTATGTGCCGTCGCCGTTGCCGTAGACCAGTATCGAACATTCGTTGACACCGAAGAATGTGGAGCCGTTGAGATTGGTGTCCTCTGTGGTGGTATAATAGCCCGAGGCTTTGTCGTCGGCGTCGGCCACGAGCACATAGCGCTGGGCGCTCGCCGCGAAACCGTCGGGGTTGACGGCCGAATACACTATGCTGTAGTAGCCCGGGGCAGGATTCTGAAGATCCATGTCGGTGGATACGGTGACATCATTTGTGATATCCTCGCCCTGCATTGTTGCAGAGAAACCGGGGTCATCGAAAGGCGTACCTGCGACAGCCAGCATGTATGTCGGGCCTTCGAGCTCGATGGAGGGATAATATGTCACGCCCGTGAGCCCCTCGGTGTCCTTGCTGCACGAGCTGCCTAACAGCCCGAGGGCGATGGCGATGAGTGATATATATTTTTTCATCTTTTAAGTCTGTGAGGGTTTGTTATTCTGCCCAGAAAATAGGAGTGGTGTAGCCCTTGAAAGCGGGGGTCTTGCCATTGCGGTTGGCCGATGATTCGGGATAGGGCCAGCGCTGGAGCACCTTGTTGTCGCCGAGGTCGGGATTCACTAGAATGGGAGTGTAGAGCTCGCCGGCGACGAGAAGTGCCGGGTTGTAGGTGTCGTTGAGCTCATTGTAGATCTGAGAGCCGGTGACGTTGCCGAAAGTCGGATATCCGAGGCGGCGAAGCTCGCAATAGCCCTCGAAGGTATTTACACCCGACAGAGCTATCCATTTCTGCACGCCGATACAGCGGGCGTAGTCGGCATTGTCGTAGGGGTATGCCTGCAGCACCTTGTCGGCACCGGCGACACCGGCCGAGGCAAACGAGGCCTCGATAGCGGCTTTGTAATGCTCTTCGGCCTTGGCGGCTGTGCCGTAGCGGGCCTGATACTCGGCGAGGAAGAAGTCAACCTCGGCGCGCGAGATAAGCACCACCGGATCGTCGAATTTCACATTGGGGCGGCACCAATAGCCTGATTTATACGAGGAAGTAGTCTGAAAGTTCGTACCAGACACCGCGCCTGTATATTCGCCTTTGTCAGTATTTGGTGTGAACCATGCCGTCAGACGGGCGTCGTCGGCCACGTTCATGGCGGCGAAAAGAGCGAGATTGAGCACCACATTGGTCTGGGTAGAGCCGAAGTAGGTGGCGAATTCTTCCTGATAGAATGGGTTGGCATGGCCGCTCTCGTTGGTCCAGCAGCCTTCCCAAGCCACATCACCGGCCGGGAAATTGTCTTCGGTCACGAGGGCGTCGAGCTGCGGTTTGACATCAACAGCACCGCTCTCACGCATTAGTATGCGCAGTTTGATGGCATTGGCAAGTTTGATCCACTCGCCCGAGCGTGCGCCGGGAATCAGGAAGTTGGTGCACACCTTCTCAGTGCCGTTGCATGCGGCTATGGCCTCGTCGAGCTCGCGGAGGATTCCGGCATATACATCGGCGCCGTCGTCATACTTGGGCGTGAGATTATTGGGGTCGAGAGCCTCGCTGTAGGGAATTTCGCCGTAGCAGTCGATAAGAGCCTGATAGGCGGCCGCGCGGATTACGGTAGCGGCAAGCACTGTGCCGTTCGACCCGGTAGCCTTGGCCTTGGCGATCACGGTAGACATATTCTGCAGCGCGCCTGCCGACATGGTGGTGAACATTCGGCTCGACAGTGTGGAGCTCTGCTTGAATTTGCTGTAGTCAAGGTAGTTCGATGTGCCGAAAGTCTGGGCGTAATACTGGGCGAAATAGCCCGAGGGTATGCGGAGGAAGTCGCTGTAGCAGTCTACGAAGCACATCTCGGCGCCGGGAAAGATGAGGTCTTCCGAGATGGCGCTCTCACTTGGTGAGTTAGGGCTGTCGTTGATGTCGAGGTAATGGTCGCACGACGACATCACCACCGAAAGAGCGACAAGGCCTGATATCAATATTTTTTTCATTGCTTGAGAGTCTGTTAGAAGTTAACTTTTAAGTTTACGCCGAAGCTGCGGCACGAGGGGTTGGTGTAGAGTTCGCCGAATCCGTAGGCGAGGTCGCCATACTGTGTGACGGTGGTCGACTCGGGATCTACGTAACGGTTGTCCTTGAATGTCCACAGGAATGGATTATTGCAATATGCCGTGAGCACTACATCGCTCAGATATACCGCCTTGAGCCATTTTGCCGGCAGATTCCACGACAGCGAGATATTGCGGATCTTGCAATAGGTGCGGTCGGTGAGATAGGCGAGGCCACCGTAGCCATAGCCATGGTCGTTGAAATAGCTCTGATAGCTCGAGTTGGCAAGATAGATAGGGGTGGTGTTGGGGCTGTAGGAGCCGTCGTCGTTGGCAACCACCGAGCCGGGGATGATGAAGGGGCGGCGTTCATTCTGCTCGGTGACAACGCCGTTGCCGGTAAACTGCATCAGGTTCTTGGTACGTGAGAACATCTTGCCGCCATAGCGCACGTCGAAAGCTGCGCTGAGGGTAAAGTCAAACACGCGGAGCGATGTAGTGATACCGCCGGTCCAGTCATGGTTCATCGAGAACCCGGTCTTCTCAAGCTCGGTGCCGATCACGGGCTGACCGTCGGTGCCTACGATGGGGGCGCCGTAGTAGGGACTTTCGGGGTCGGTGACATACTGCGGCAGGTAAGTGTAGTACTGGCCGAGTGCTTCGCCCTGCTCGGCATACATATACACTGCGTCGTTGCCGGCCGAGAAGCTGTAGACTGTCACCTTGCCGCCTTCGAGGCTTTCGGGCAGCGAGAGTACTTTGTTGTAGTTCTTGGTCCAGTTGAAGCCTACTTCCCATGTCACATTCTTGGTCTGCACGGGAATGACATTTACCATAAGCTCCACGCCGCGGTTGCGCACCTTGCCGAAGTTTGTCACCTGAGCGGTGAAACCGGTAGACGGGTCTACGGGCAGGGTAAAGATCTGGTCGTTTGTCTCGCGGTTATAGTAGCTTGCATCGATGTCGAGGCGGCCGTTGAAGAGCTTGAGATTTGTGCCGACCTCAAATTCCGAGGTCATCTCCGGACGCAGGGTAGCAGAGCCCGAAGTGGTGGAGGCACGGAAGGCATTCTTGGAATTCATCGGGAACGAGATGATGTCGACTGCGTATGTGCCGTCGGCGTATGCCTGCAGATAGTTTGTGGCTGTGTAATATGGCGAGGCGTCGTTGCCGGTCTTGCCGTAGGCGAGGCGCACCTTGCCGAAGGTAAGCACGGGGTTTGCAGGTATCCACTTGGAGAAGAGGGCGCTGAGCGTCACACCGGGATAGAAGAACGAGTTGTTGCCTTGCGGAAGAGTCGACGACCAGTCGTTGCGGGCTGTCACATCAAGATACACCCAGTCATCCCAGCCGAGCATTACATCGCCGAAGAGACCTACGAGGCGGCGTTTCAGCTGATATTCACTCAACACCGAGCGCGAGGCGCCGTTGGAGAGCATCCAGAAGTCGGTATAGATGGCGAGGTTGTCGGTCTGACCCTGCATGTAGTTGTAGCCGCGTTCGTTGAGATTGAGGCCTACGGTCACGCCGAGGTCGAAGCGGTTGTCGAAGAACTTGCGCTGATAGTTGGCAAGGAAATCATGGTTGAGCTCATACTGGCGGCGGTATTGCGCGTAGACGCTGCCCGCCTGATTCATGTTCGACGGTGCATAGCCATAGTCTTCATTGATAAGGGCGTCGTCGAGGGCAATCTCGGGTGTGCCTACCTTGAGGTCGTAGTCGGAGTAGTCGAAGCCGAAGCGGTAGGTGAGCGTGAGGCCGCTGACGGGGAAGAGGTCAAGCTGCATTTTGCCGAATGTCTGCTTGCCCTGAAGCTCATTGTAGTTGTTGGCGATAGCCCAGTAGGGGTTTGTGATACCGTAGGGGGTGAAGTAAGCCTCGGGAGTGTTGAATGGGCTCGAGAGGTCTTTCATGTCTACGATAGATACATCGCGGGGCATTTCCATGATACCGTCGATGGCGAAAGCGCCTTGGTCGGAAGCGACGGTCTTTGTCTTCCAGCTTGCGAAGTTCATGTTGGCCGAGAGCTTGATCCATTTCTCGGGCTGATAGCTGGCGCGGGCGGCCACGGTGTTGCGGCGGTAGCTGTCGGCGTCGGTAGGCATGATACCGTTGTTGTCGGTATAAGTATATGAGGCGTAGAAAGTCATGCGCTCATCTTTGCTCACACCGCTGACAGCGACATTATGGTTCTGCGCGAAGCCTGTGTCGAAGAAGTCGCGCACGTTGTTCTTTTTGGCGTCGTAGGTGTGGATGAGCTGCGAGTTGTTCCATATCGGGCCATATACCTGCGTGCTGCCGTCGAGCGCCGGGCCCCATGAGCCGTTTTCGATAAATGTCTGGCCGCCTTGCCATCCTTGTCCCCATTTGTTCTGCATTTCGGGCAGGAAGCTCACCTGATTCCATTCGAGGCCGCCGCTGTAGGTGACGCTGTAGAGCTTGCCGCCGTTGCGGGCGCCGGATTTGGTGGTGATTATGATCACGCCGTTGCTTGCGCGGCTGCCATAGAGTGCCGTCGCGGCAGCGCCTTTGAGCACCGTGAGAGAGGCGATGTCGTCGGGAGCGATGTTGCTCACACCGCCGGCGGCAACATCGTGGCCCTGAATACCGCGCGATGACGACTCGAGAGGCACACCGTCGACTACATAGAGAGGCTGGTTGGAGCCGTTGATAGAGCCGAGGCCGCGGATGGTGACATTGTTGGCTGCGCCGGGGTCAGACGAAGTAGTCTGAATCTGCAGGCCGGCCACTTTGCCCTGAAGAGCCTGCATTACATTGGTAGAGCGTGCTTTCTCAATCTCGGCAGCGCCAACCTGAGTGGCGGCGAAGCCGAGGCTTTTCTCGCTGCGGGTAATGCCGAGGGCGGTTACTACAACCTCGTCGAGCACCTCGGAGCTGAGCCCCAACACGATTTTTATCTCGCCCTTGGTGATATTGACCTCCTGACCGGTCATACCTACATACGACACCGTGAGAGTCTTGGCACTTGCTGGAACATTTGCGATCAAGAATTTACCGTCGATATCCGTAACGGTAGCGAGCTGCGTCCCTGTCACTTTCACAGAGGCGCCGACAATAGGTTCGTTGTCTTCGCCCGACATGACGATACCATGGATGGACTGCGTCTGGCTCCACGCCCCGACAGCCATCCCAAGGATCATCACGAGTAGCAGTAATAGCTTTTTCATACTCTGGAATTAATTAGACTTATTTTAACTGTTTTCTTTCGCTGTTAGTTAATATTGTTGAAACGATATACGATTGCTGGCGCAAACCTAAATCCGGAATAATGTGATTTTGATACTTTAATATAGCCTTTATGTGGCAAAAGTTTCTTTTTATTAGTTTTTATTAGACTTTTGATATTGATTGACGCCGCAAAGTTAACATCTGCAAAGCATATATTTACATTTTATTTAGTTAATATACGTTAACATACTGTTAATTTTTATTTACCTCTTCTTTCTGAACAATTCGTATACCTCAGGCGTCATATACATATAAATCAAATTTAAACTGCTACATCATTATGCTAAACCTTCCAACCATGCTATTGTCGGTGCTCTCACCATCGGTCGACGACATACGTCACTTCATCGGCGACAACAACGGCGCTTCCTACGCCATCGCCGAGCAAATAATGAAGGTCGTAGACTGGATTCTGGGCATCTTCGGCCTTGAGCACAATCAGAACATCGTCACTTTTCTCTATGCCGCGGTCGTATTCGGCGTGGCTCTCATCGTAGGCTGGATCACCCAGTGGATCGTGCTGCACATCGTCCGCATGATAGCCAAGCATTGGAGCGGTGATATCTACGACACCCTCAAGGATGTACGCTTCTTCCACAAGATATGCCGCATAATACCCGGCCTCGTATTTCTGATTCTTATCGAATTCACACTCTCCAACCACACCGCCCTGTCGAGCATACTCACCAAAATCACCCTCATCTACGTCACCTTCATCACCGCCATGGCCTTCTCGGCCCTTATCATGGCGATATGGAAGCAGGTAGACAAGCGGGCCAACAAGCGCAAACTTCCGCTCAACGGTCTCGCACAGCTCGCCAAAGGATTGCTGTGGATTGTATGCGCGATCATCATCATCTGCATACTCATCGACCAGTCGCCGGCCAAACTGCTTGCCGGCCTCGGCGCTTTCGCAGCAGTGCTGATGTTGGTGTTCAAAGACAGCATTTTAGGCATTGTAGCCGGAGTGCAGCTCTCGGAGAATGATTCGTTGCACGTGGGCGACTGGATCGCAGTGCCCGGCACCAATGCCAACGGCACTGTCACCGAAGTCGGACTCACCGCCGTAAAAGTTGTCAACTGGGACAAGACCACCACTACCCTGCCCCCCTACAGCCTCATAAGCGGAGGATTCACAAACTACCGCAGCATGCAGGTGAGCGACACCCGCCGTATATGCCGCTCTTATATGATCGACGCCGACAGCGTACTGCCCGCCACTCCCGAAATGATTGAGAACGTGCGCAAGCTTCCTTTCATGGACGAGTGGATAACAAAGAAACAGGCACAGGCCGCAGCCGGAAAATCGGCCGACGTAGCCAACCCCGAAGGCCTCGCCGACGGCACGCTCGACACCAACCTCGGCCTCTTCCGCGCCTACTTCAAGATGTGGCTCGACAACAGCCAATATATCAGCCACGACAGCGACTGCTTCGTAAGCACCTTGGCACAGACCCCCACCGGTATTCCATTCCAAGTATATTGCTTCACCGCAACCTCGAAGTGGTTCCCCTATGAAGGAATCCAAGACCTCGTATTCGAGCACCTCGCCGCCATGTTGGCCTCATTCGGGCTCTATGCCTTCGAGAATCCCTCGGGCCGCGACACCATCATCGACGGCTACCTCAGCCCGGGCAAGAATCTCGACAACATATTCGGCGTACCCTACCCCTTCTTCAAGACGCCGCAAACGCCCGACACTCCCACTTCGGCCACGCCCAAAGCATGATAAAACACCTCGCCTCCGAAATGCCCATGATGACATTCCGGAGGCGATATTTTATAAAAAATACATTTTTCGAGCATTCGCGCAGGCGTCAAACCCACATTTTCGAGCTTTCACGCACAAAATCGGCTATAACAAGCCGGCCATATACAAGGGCAGGTATGTTATATCATCTTCAATTTCCAGATCACCGGTGTGCAACACGTATGAGTGATCAAGATAAGAGCCAAACTTCTTTTTAAACTTCTCCAACGACGCCAGTCGATAGCGGCTTGTCGACTTAACCTCGATCGCCGATATATTATGACGGCTTGTAACCATTTTCTTACGGATAAGAAAATCTATCTCCATTCGGTCATCGGCATTCTCTTTTGATGAGCAACTGTAAAAATACAACGGATGTCCTGCCGTACATAATAGCTGGGCCACAAGATTTTCTATCAACATTCCTTTGTTGAATTCAAGTTTTCCACGCAATATTTTCTCATAAACACCACCGGCTTCCAGATCGCCTGCGCCAAAGGCCATCGACACAAGCAAGCCGGTATCGCCCATATAGAGCTTTACTTTAGCGTCATTACAGTTGAGCGCCAACCCCACAGAAGGCTCTGTCGTTGCATAGCAGAAATTGACTACACGGCTTTCATCCAACCAGAACATCGACTCAGTGTAGTCCTTCATGCGGCTTCCTTTCTTGATCATCACCGGACGGAATTTTTTCTCATGCTGCTGCAACAAGCCGGGGATATTATCGAAAATCCGAGTGACAAGAGGTGCTGATTTTCCTGCATATTTGCTGATATCATTCCTATAAAGCGCAAGGATATTGCGCTTTATGGCGTCAACATCTCTGAAATCTTTACGCTCTACATAGCTTTCTACAGCCTGCGGCATGCCTCCGACCAACAGATATGTCCTCAAGCATTCCATCATCTTCCGATGGAGCGCCTGCCCGAGAGGCTTCATTTTTTCAAATTGCTCCCTCACATAGTCAAAGAGCATATCATTGCCCGTAGCCCACGAGAATTCCTCAAGGTCCATTGGGTACATATTGATACGCACCTCCTCACTGGGAATTACTATAGCCTTAACATTGTGGTTTATACTCACAAGCGACCCTGTCTCGATATAATCATAGCGACCGTCTTTCACAAGATACTTGATGGCAGCTCTTGCCTTGGGATACATCTGCACCTCGTCGAAAATTATCACAGACTCCCTTTCATAGAGTCTGACTCCTGTGAAAATGCTCAGACGCATGAAGAATGTATCAAGATCGGTAAGATACTTTTCAAATAACTCCGTTATGCTCTCTTCAACATTATTGAAGTCTATGATGATATATGATTTATACTCATTACGGGCAAATTCTTCAACAATCCAGCTTTTCCCTATTCGGCGCGCACCATCAACCAAAAGAGCAGCACGACCGTTCCACTGATCCCGCCAGGCCTTTATCTTACTGTAAATCTTTCGTTTCATAACCTGTTTTACATTTTTCGAGCATTCGCCGGAGCGCAAAACCCACATTTTCGAGCATTCGCGCAGGCGTCAAACCCACATTTTCGAGCTTTCACGCACAAAATTAAGCTTTCCGGGCCATATTTCCAAATCAGTTTTGCGGGCGAAATGAAATTTAATTGCAGAAAAATTTCGCCAATTCAGATTTATTTACTAATTTTGCACCGTTTTCAATAAGGTAACCAAATTTTTTAGGTATGTCTAATTTAATCAAGAAGGCAGTAAAGCTGTACGTCTCAGCCAGCTACTGCATGGCTCGCGCCGAGGTATATCTCTCGGAAGCACAAGGTAAGTAATCACGAGCCAACATTCATCCGCTACGTTCCTTTACCAAGGAGCGTATTTTTTATTTTTAAGGGTTTTGTCTTTCCGATTTTTTGCCGTAATTTTACACTATGATTGAATTGCAGCCCATACATTTCGAAGGTATCGACCGGCGTCCGCTTGTGATAGCCGGCCCGTGCAGCGCCGAAACCGAGGAGCAGACCCTCGACACCGCCCGGCAGCTCGCCGCCGACGGCATACGCATTTTCCGCGCCGGTATCTGGAAACCGCGCACCAAACCCGGAGGCTTCGAGGGTGTGGGTACTCCGGGCTTCAAATGGCTCGCCAGAGTCAAGGAAGAGACCGGCATGCTCATTGCCACGGAAGTGGCCAACAGCCGCCATGTAGCCGAGGCTCTCGACGCCGGCATTGACATTTTATGGACGGGTACGCGCACGACAGCCAACCCTTTCGCAATGCAGGAAATCGCCGACACCCTCGCCGATTATGGCCGCGACATTCCTGTATTGGTGAAAAACCCCGTAAGCCCCGACCTTGACCTGTGGATAGGTGCCCTTGAGCGGCTCTATAATGCCGGGGTACGTCAGCTCGGCGCCATCCACCGAGGATTCAGCGCCTACGGCAAGCACATCTACCGCAACCAGCCTCAATGGCACATACCCATCGAGCTGCGCCGACGCTTCCCCGACATGACCCTTATCTGCGACCCAAGCCACATAGGCGGCAAGCGCGAGTTGATAGCGCCTCTTTCGCAGCAGGCGCTCGACATGGGTTTCGACGGATTGATAATAGAAAGTCATTGCTGCCCCGACTGCGCTTGGAGCGACATGCAGCAGCAGATCACTCCGGCGCAGCTCAAGGATTTGCTTGACTCGCTCGTCATACGCGACACCACCGTATCGACAGAAAGCCTCGACATGCTGCGCCGCGAGATCGACGAGCTCGACAACGAACTTCTCGAGATTCTCAACAAGCGCATGGCCATATCGCGCCGCATAGGCCAATATAAGAAAGAGCACAGCATGAAAGTGGTGCAGATAGGCCGTCACGACCAAATGATGACCCGACGCATGGCCGCCGCCAAAGAAATGGGCATGTCGCCCGACTTCATGCGCACCATAATGTCGGTGATCCACGAAGAATCCGTCCGCCAGCAGATTGACCTCGAGTAAGGGGTGGTGGTGTGTGGTTGGTGGGCTGTGGGCAGCGAGTTAGCAATCTAACATCCCTTCTCGCCGGCCTTGCCTGCTTTCGTCGATGGCGCGGGTGCAGACCGCGTTGTGCGTGTGCGCGCTGCCTACCGATAATGATAATGCTCATTTAGAAAATTTTTCGTAACTTTGTATTTGCTATGCAGTCAAAATCAACAACGCCCCCGACCCCTCAGGTGCTACAGGCCAAACAGCGCTTCGGCATCATAGGCAACGCTCCGGCTCTCACAGCAGCCGTAGAGCGTGCTATCCGCGTGGCCCCCATTGATTTATCGGTGCTTGTCACCGGCGAGAGCGGCGCGGGCAAAGAGTTTTTCCCGCAGATAATCCACTCTTTCAGCGCCCGCAAGCATGCCAAATACATCGCCGTAAACTGCGGCGCAATCCCCGAGGGCACCATCGACTCGGAGCTTTTCGGACACGAGAAAGGCGCTTTCACCGGTGCCGTGGATTCGCGTAAAGGATATTTCGAGGAGGCCGACGGCGGCACCATCTTTCTCGACGAGGTAGCCGAGCTGCCCCTCACCACGCAGGCTCGCCTGCTGCGAGTGCTCGAGAGCGGCGAGTTTCTCAAAGTAGGCTCGTCTACGGTGCAGCGCACAAGCGTGCGTATCGTGGCGGCAACGAATGTCGACCTGCAGGCAGCCGTAGCCCAAGGCAAATTCCGCGAGGACCTCTACTACCGCCTCTCCACTGTGCAGATACACATACCGCCCCTGCGCGACCGCGGCGTAGACATACGCCTGCTCAGCCGCAAATTCAGCTCCGACTTCGCCGAGCGCTACCGCATGCCCCAGATATCTTTCTCATCCGAGGCCGACGATGTAATGCGCCATTACCGCTGGCCCGGCAACGTGCGTCAGCTCAAAAACGTCGTAGAGCAGCTGTCGCTCTTCGAGGCCGGCAATGAGATAACACCGCAGACACTCGAGCAATATCTCCCCTCGATATCAGGCACATATATGCCCACGGTAGGCGTAGACACCCACTCCTACGCCCGCGAGCGCGAAATGCTCTTCGGCATGATATTCAACCTGCAAAGCCGCCTCGACGAGCTGCAGAGCCGCCTTGACAAGACCGCGGTGCACTTGCCCAAGAGCGCCCTTATCGAGCCCACGACAGAACCGGCGCAGGAATCTTTCCCCACCTCGCTGGTAGTGCACCGCCCCTCGGCCGACACATCGGCAGCTCCCGCTTGCTCGGATGTGGCATACTCGGAAGTTGTGGATGAGCCCGCCACCCTTGAGGAAAACGAACGCGAGACTATCCGCCGCGCCCTCCTGCGAAACGACGGCCGACGCAAAGCTGCCGCCGACGAGCTCCAAATCTCGGAGCGAACCCTCTACCGCAAAATCAAAGAATATGGTCTGGAATAAAATAATCAGATATCAGGCTGCGATTGTCCTCGCCGTCATGGCGCTGGTGCCTCTGAGCTGCAAGATAAGCTTCAGCATGAACGGCTCGGCGCTCGATTATACCGTCTACCACACCGTGCATGTGTCGGACTTCCCGATCCGTGCCGCTCTGGTGTACCCTCCCCTGCAGCCGCTTTTCGAGACAACGCTGCTCGACTACATCTCAAAGAATACCCGACTGCAGACCACCGACGGTGCCTCCGACCTCCAGCTCGAGGGCGAGATAACAGGCTACAACCTTACCCCGCAGGCAGTTACCGAAAACGCCTACGCCTCTATGACGCGCCTCACCATCACGGTGCGTGTGAAATACACCGACAACAAGGCCGAAGGCAAGGACATCGACCAGACTTTCAGCGCCTATCGCGAATTCCCGGCCACAGAAATGCTCACCGATGTGCAAGACCAACTTTGCGAGGAAATATGCAAAGAGCTTGTTGAGCTTATCTTTAATGCAACATTAGGCGATTGGTAATGAACGATATAAGCGAAACACTCAAACGCGTGGCCGCTTTGCCCGACGGCGTAGAGGCCGACGAGGCCGACGCCTCCGCGCTTATCGAAGCCCTGAGGCAACACCCCTACTTCGCCGCTGCCGCAGTGGCGCTCCTGCGCCATGCACCCGCAGACTTAAGCGCCTCAGACATCGACAATATCCGCCACAACCTCGCCCTCGCCGCCGCCGACCACCGCACAGTGCTCACGGCGCGCTATGGCGACGATTGGGTGAAATTCTACCCCGAGACTCCGACAGGAGCGCCGCAGCAGACCGTAGATGTCATCGACACTTTCCTGCGCACCTACGGCTCATGCACTCCCGAGGAAGAGGCACAGCTCGAGCGCCTCATCTTCAACCCCACACCCGACTACGCCGAGCTTCTCGCACGGCAGGAACAGCAGGAGCTCCCGCCCGAAGACGACAGCTCCGCCCCCGGCTCGCAAGACGCCCTTATCAACGCCTTTATCCGCAGCCAGCACCCGCGCCCCGGCGTTGAGCCCGAGCCCGAACCGGCGGCCCAAGACGAGGAAGAAGACAAAACGCCCGTAGCACGCCCCGAGCACACCGACGACAGCCTCCTGAGCGAGAGTCTGGCAAAAATTTTCATAAAACAAGGCCGATATCAGCGTGCTTACGAAATTATATCGGGTTTAAATTTGAAATTTCCAAAAAAAAGTGCTTACTTTGCAGACCAATTGCGTTTTCTGCAAAAACTGATAATAAACCAGCGCCGTATCGAAGAGGAAAAACTCTCCGCCGACGGCGACAGAAACTAAAAAACTATGCACGTTGTCATAATTGTATTGACCGTAATCGTTGCCATCCTTCTTATCGGCATCGTACTCATTCAGAAATCTAAAGGCGGTGGCCTCTCGTCGCAGTTCGGCGGCGCAGGCTCCGTAATGGGCGTACGCCAGACAAACAGCTTCCTTGAGAAAGCTACATGGACTCTCGTGAGCTGCCTCGTTGTGCTCTCTATCGTTTCGGCATTCACCATGCCCAAGACCAACAACGGCACTGAGCTCCGCACCCGTCCGGCTGCCGCTCCCGCTGCCGCCACTGCTCCCGCCGGCCAGTTCGACACTCCCGCAGCTCCCGCTGTCGAAGTAGAGGAGACCGAGGCTGTTGAGGTTGAGACTCCCGCCGAGCAGCAATAAGAGATACCTACCATACAGCTGTCATCTCCTGCCAACGGCGGGAGGTGATTTGTTGTATACTTAAGTATCGCAAGGTACATATAACAATCGGCAGTTTCAATCATTTGGCGTTCGCAGAACGCTGATTTACCGGTAACCGCATACACCGAAGCAATGCGGAGGTGTGTGCGGACAGAAAATCAAAATACCAAGGGCGGCCGTCAGGAGGCCGATTTACTGCCAATAGAGACTAATCGGCGTTCTGCGAACGCCACATGAAACTTGAATAAAGATTTTCCCCATGAAGAGGACAGATTTTGAGATAATGGCTCCGGTCGGGAGCTACGAATCACTTGCCGCGGCAATCGAGGCCGGCGCAAATGCCGTATATTTCGGCGTAGAAGGGCTCAACATGCGCTCGCGCTCAAGCGCCAACTTCACTCTCGACGACCTCGTCGAGATAGTGCGCCGCTGCCATGCCGCCGGAGTCAAGACATACCTCACTGTCAACACAGTGATCTACGACGCCGACCTCGAATATCTCGACAAAATCATAGCGGCAGCCAAAGAAGCCTCGATATCGGCCGTGATAGCCTCTGATGTGGCGGTATTCAATGCCTGCCGGCGTCACGACGTAGAGGTGCACATCTCCACCCAGTGCAACATCACCAACATCGAGGCCGTGCGCTACTATGCCGGCATAGCCGACGTGATGGTGCTCGCCCGCGAGCTCAACCTCGACCAAGTGCGCGCCATCTACGACGCCATCGAGGCCGAAGACCTCCGCGGCCCCCACGGCGAGCGCATACGCCTCGAGATGTTCTGCCACGGCGCATTGTGCATGGCAGTGTCGGGCAAGTGCTATCTATCTCTACACCAAATGAATTCGAGCGCCAACCGCGGTGCATGCACCCAGATATGCCGCCGCGGCTACGAGGTCACCGACCTTGAGACGGGCGACAAACTTGAGGTTGAGAACAAATACATCATGTCGCCCAAAGACCTCAAGACTATCCACTTCCTCGACCGCCTTGTCGACGCCGGCGTGCGTGTGCTCAAAATCGAAGGCCGCGCCCGCGGGCCCGAATATGTCTACACCGCCGTGCGCTGCTATTCAGAGGCCCTCGAAGCCATCTGCGACGGCACATACGGCGCCGAAGCCGTTGAGAAATGGGACACCGAGCTTGCCAAGATTTTCAACCGCGGCTTCTGGGACGGCTACTATCTCGGCCAGCGCCTCGGCGAATGGTCGGGCAAATACGGCTCCTCGGCGACACGCACCAAGCACTATGTAGCCAAGGGCGTGAAATGGTTCTCCAAACTCGGCGTAGGCGAATTTTTCATGGAAGCGGGCGAGCTCGCCGTAGGCGACGAGGTAGTGATCACCGGCCCCACCACAGGCGCCCTGATTATCACCGTAGAAGACATCCGCGTGGACGGCAAGAGCGTGGACCGCGCAGTAAAAGGCGACAGCTTCTCAATCGCCGTCCCCGCCAAAATCCGCCCCGCCGACCGCCTCTACAAATGGGTCAACAACGACGGAGCAGCAAATTGAAATCAACTGAGCGTTCGCAGAACGCAGATTATTAGTAACCCCGTATACCGCAGCTTGCGGAGGTATGCGGGGTGGGAGGCGCACTCGTCTCGAGGCGTCTGAGAAGACGCCGATTACTTCCGAAATAATCGGCGTTCTGCAAACGCCACTGAGGTTTATCTCATCCTAACCCCACACGCCTCCGCAGGCTTCGGCGTATGGGGTTACTAATAATCGGCGTTCTGCCGAACGCCCTGCTTTACGTGGTGGGCACTTCCGACCGCATATACCTCCGCTGCGCTGCGGTATAAGCGGCTACTATAATTCGGCCGGTCGGGCGTCGGCAGGTATCCCTCACCACAGGCGGCCGTCTGGGGTGGGGTCGGTGACGACGACGGGGCGGCGGTAGAGAGTGGTGAGGTGTGTGGTGAGGCGGTCGACGGCTTCGGCGCGGGCGCGGCGGATATGGCCTTGGGCATAGAGTCGGCGCATAAACTGACGGCCTACTTTCGACTTGACGGCGTTTTCTTCGGCGGTGGTGAACCTCGACGAGCCGAGGAGGGCGTCGTTCCACGTGTCGATGATTTGGTATGCCCCGCGCTCCGTGGATTCCTTGACGGTGACAATCTCGGGCGGGAGGGTGACGAAGAGAGTGTCGCCGGAGTCCTTGATATCGAGGCTGTCGAGGTCGAACGACACCGAGCCCGTAAGTGCCACGCGGGCAAAGATATGCTTTGAGCCCACACTGCCACGCATTGGGAAGTCTTCATAAAATTCGAGTGTGCAGAGCTGCGCCATGGCGCGCACTTCATTTACCTTTGCCTTATGCACACTCGTGCGCGACACTTCAGGGGCATTTAGAAATTGAAAATAAGCATAGGCTGCAGCTCCGGCGGCAAGCACGGCAACGACTACAAGCAGGCGGATATAGAATTTCATTACGCACCTCCTTTCCCGGGCTTGAAGCGTATATCGATGGCATAGCCCTCTTCAGCGGCAATGCTGCCGAAGTAAGCACGGGCTTTCTCGCGGGCCTCAACTTCGAGGCGGCGGCGGAATTCGGGATTGGCCTCCACCTCGGCCTTGAGGGCGGTATTGATAAGCTCTTTGAGCTGAGCGCGTTCGTTCTGGTCGACTTCGGAGCGTAGACCTGTCACGCGGTAGTGGTCCTCGCGTATGGTGATGTCGCGCCCCTCATATTCGGTCTGCACCGGCGGCAGGGTGAGCGATATGGTGCGTGCGTCGCGGTCGACGACAAGGTCGTCCGGGCCGAGCTGCGACATGTCGATATATGCCCGCAGGTAAGTATCGTAGGAGTATGCGGCCTTGCGCGAGCCGATTTTCAGCTTGTCGATAAGGGCGGCTGCCGTCTGCTTCATGCCGACGGCATTGTCGAGGTCGATATCGTCGATGGAAGCCATTTTCGATATCGACATCTGGGCCAGCACGAGTTTATCAACACTCTGCAGCTCCTGCAGGTAATTACGCTCCTGCTCAGCGGGCTGCGAGCAGGCGGTCAACGCCAGCAATGCCGCAGCCAAATATTTGGGAGAGAATTTCATAGACTAAAAAACAGGGAATTTGAAAGCTTTGAGTTCGCGGCGCCATTCGCCCTCGCGGCCTTTGCAATAGCTGTTGCAGAGCTCATGGAATGCCGCCGAGTGGTTCATCTCGCTCAGATGGGCGAGTTCATGGTAGATCACCGAGTCGGCAAGGTGCTGCGGCAGGAATATCAGCCTCGGGCTGATGGTGATGATACCCCTCGACGAGCAGCAGCCGAGGCGCGTCTTGGAGTCTTTGACATCCCAGCCAAGAGGCGCGCGGCCTACCTCGGCGGCAAGTTCGCGGGCACGCGGCAGCAGATAGTCGGCTGTGGCCTGCATGGCGCAGCGCAGCAGCATGCGGTTGATATGGTTCTCAAGAGTGGGGCTGCTGAAAGAAAAAGCGTCGAGAATACCGCGACGCACCAATACGGTGTAGTTGCATTTCTTGCCTCGGCGTGGATTCACACTCTCGCGGCGGCATGATATGTCTTTGTCGCAGTCATCGGCCACGACAATCTCGAAATCGGCGAAATTACCGTCGATAAGCTGACCGGCATAGTAGCGCGAGGACGGCTTGAGGTCTTTGATTTTACGGCCAAACTCGTCGATGAAGCGGTCGTACTGGTCGGAGGGGCAATTCCGGGGGATGGTGATATGTACTTCCGGTCCGATCCAGCGGGCGCGTATCGATTGGGCGTTGGCATTGACGCGCACATTGATAGTTCCGATTTCAGGATGTTTGTATTTACAAGATTGTACTATCATCATAGATTGTGTCGGTTCACTCTTATTCCGCCCAGTGGAGTTTGCGGCGGAGTATATCGGCAAAAGTATGGTCGCGGAGCTGCAGCACTGCGAGCTTGAACGGGGCCTGCGAGAGGCATATCTCGGTGCCGTTTTCGATGATGACGCTGCGGCCGTCGATGGCGAGGCGCACATGGGGCGAGCGGCCTGAGGGTATTATGGAGATTTTGGAGCGGGCGTCCACCACCATGGGGCGCATCGAGAGCGAGTGCGCGGCCACCGGCGAGAGCACCCATACGGCCACCGTAGGCTGCACTATCGGGCCGCCGACAGAGAGATTGTAGGCCGTAGAGCCGGTAGGGGTGGCCACGAGCAGGCCGTCGGCCTTATAGTCGGCCAGAGGCTCGCCGTCGAGACTCACGGCGGCATATATCATCGAGGCAGATTCCTCTTTCGACAAGGCGATTTCATTGAGTGCATACCGCCCTACTCCGGCAGGCAGGTCGGGGCTGTCGACACTCAGCATGGCGCGGTATTCAACCACAAAGGCGTCATTGGCGATAAGCTCGGGAAGGTCGGGCAGACGATCGATGGAGAGCGCCGCCAGATATCCCAAGTGGCCGGTGTTGACCCCGACGATTGGAATGCCCTGCGGGCCCACCCACTGGGCTGTGCGCAGGAATGTGCCGTCGCCGCCGAGGCTCACGGCGAGGTCGGCGCTGATAGTTTCGGCGCTGCTGCAGCGCTCTACTCCGGCGAGGGTGTGATGGGCAAGCTCGGCGAGATGGTCGTAGAGCTTGGAGTGCATGAGCACACGTATGCCTTTTGCGGCCACATTGCCGAGGAAAGCCTCTATCTGAGGCAGATAGGGCTGCTGGCGCCGGCTTCCGAATATCGCTATCGTGCTCATATCTCAAGATATCTGAAAAGCTCGTCGATACGGCGGCGCAGGGTGGAGTCGTCGCCTCCGTCGCTTGCGGTGGCGGCAAGGACGGTATATCCATAGCGCTCGAGCGAGCGCGATATGCTCTCGGCGTTGCGGTGGCTCACCCGCAGGTCAAAGACGACGGGGAACTTGCCCTCGTTTATTTCTTCAACTTCGTCGGCGCTCACGTCGTAATCCTTTGCCATATCGCAGGATGTCACGTTGAGATTGAGCAAATGGGCATTGCAATCTTCTACCGCATGGGCTATGCGCGACGCACTGTAGTCCTCGCGACGGCAGCCTACCAGAAGTCGCGAGCTCTCGGCTACCGGCGGAAAGAGATATTCGTTTTCGGGAAACATGGGCGTTGGTATACTCAAAATCGTTCGTGCTTAGTTTACATTAAGGGTGGTGGTTGGTGGGGTATGGGCAGCGAGTTAGCTTAGGCTAAGTTTCCACCCACAGCTTAAAGCCCACAAGCCAAACTTGAATTCGTAAGTCTTCGACTTGCGAAACTTAAATATTCTGACTACTTTTGCAGTGTCAAAACACGACGGCCAGACGCCGCTGGTGCAAAAGGACTACAAATATACGAATTTTTCAGCGAATTATGACAAACCTAAGCGTTAATATAAATAAAATAGCCACCCTGCGCAATGCCCGCGGCGAAAACCGGCCTGATGTAGAGGCTGTGGCTCTCGACATCGAGAGTTTCGGCGCCGACGGCATTACCGTGCACCCTCGCCCCGACGAGCGCCATATACGCCGCAGCGACGTATACCGCCTCCGCCCGCAGCTCAAGAGCGAGTTCAACATCGAGGGATATCCTTCCGACGATTTCGTCGACCTCGTGCTCAAGGTACGCCCCACGCAGGTGACTCTTGTGCCCGACGCCCCCGACGCCCTCACATCGAGCGCAGGATGGAATGTAATCGACAATGCCGAATTCCTTTCGTCGCTTGTAGAGCGATTCAAGGAGGCAGGCGTGCGCACGTCGATTTTCGTAGACGCCGACATCGACCAGATCAAGGCTGCCGCCGCTACCGGCGCCGACCGCGTCGAGCTCTACACCAAGCCCTACGCCGACCGCTATCCCACCGACCGCGAGGCCGCCATCGCCCCCTTTGCCGAGGCTGCCTTGGCAGCGCGCAAATGCGGTCTCGGTGTCAACGCCGGCCACGACCTTAGCCTTGAGAATCTTGAGTTTTTCCACTCGCGCATACCATTTCTCAACGAGGTATCGATCGGCCACGCACTGATTTGCGACGCCCTCTATCTCGGCCTGAAAGAGACAGTGAAACAATATAAAAACGCTCTCCGCTAACACCTCTCCACCACCATGACACTCTGGGAACTTTGCCTCCAAGGAGGCTGGACAATGATACCGCTGGCACTGCTGCTGCTCCTTTGCATATATGTATTTGTAGAGCGCAGCATAGTGATCAACCGCGCCTCGCAGGAAGACGACAATTTCATGCAGCGCATCAAGGGCTATATACATGAAGGCGAGATAGAAAGCGCCCTCAACCTCTGCCGCAACGCCGCCACCCCCTACTCGCGCCTTATCGAGAAAGGCATATCGCGCATTGGCCGCCCGATGAATGATGTGCTTGTGGCTATCGAGAACACAGGCAACCTCGAAGTGGCCGGCCTAAGCCGCGGCCTGCCTTGGTTGGCGACAATAGCCGCCGGCGCCCCCATGATAGGCTTCCTCGGCACAGTTATCGGCATGGTGCAGGCTTTCTATGCCATAGCCCAGGCCGGAAACTCCGCCACCATCGACTCGTTCGCCTCGGGCATTTACGCCGCCCTTGTCACCACCGTGGCCGGCCTTATCGTGGGTATCATCGCGCTTTTTGCCTATAACTGGCTGGTAGCCCGCATAAACAAGATTATGAACATCATGGAGGCTCGCACCATGGATTTCATGGACCTCCTCAACGAACCGGTAGCATAATGGCGCTCAAACGACAGCAGCAAATGCTGGCAACATTCTCGATGGCGTCGATGACCGACGTTGTCTTCCTCTTGCTGGTATTCTTCATGGTGACAAGTTCGTTTGTCTTCCCTACGGCGCTCGAGATCGACCTGCCGCAGAGCAGCCAGCAGACACCATTGAAGCCCTCGACCCGAGTATTTGTCGACGCTGCCGGCGAATATTATGTCGCCGCTCCCGACGCCGACCCCGTCGCCGTGCCCCGCGATTCGCTCACAGCTTTCTTCGCCACAATAGCGCCTGCCGACTCGCTCGGTGCCGTGGCTGTATATGCCGACACGGCCACGGCCTACGGCAAAATCGTGGAGCTGCTCAATCTCGGAGCGGAAAATTCTATAAAGATGGTGCTCGCCACCAAGCCCTCGGCACCACAACCGGCTGAAGATCAGCAATGAACCGTCCGCGCACATTAGCAATTGTCATTACCGCCGCCGTAGCCATCGCTATCGTGGTGCTTCTGCTGCTGTGCCGCCTCGTGTTCGACCCGGCGACTTTGCGACAGCCTCCGCGGCCCACGACAGAGCTCGTAGAGGTAGATGAGGAGTTTGTAGAGCTGCTCGACCAGTCTACAGTACACTCCGACCCCGCCCCGGCCTACAGCGAGACCCTTGAGCGCAACGACTCCCATGCGGCCGACGCAACGGGCTCTGACCTCACGGACGCCGGCGCTGTGGCCGCTCCCATGCCTGACGTGACAAGCGAGCGCCCCTCGCCGGTGCAGACCAAGAAAAAAGATCCGCCGGCAAAGACCGGACCCACCAAAGAACAACTCGAAGAGGAGGCTCGCCGACGCGCCCAAAAGGGTGTGAGCGACGCTTTTGCCTCTGTGCCCGACGCGCAGGACAACACCGACAGCCGCGGCCCGCAAGCCGGCAACAGCGGCAAGCCCGAGGGGCAGACAAGCGCTCTCGACGGCACCGGACAGGGCGAAGTGGGCGGTGGGTGGATTATGCCGCGATATGCAAAGGTAAATTCCACGGTGACAGGCCGTATAGAGCTGCGCGCCGTCGTCGACAAAGACGGCAAGGTGATACAGGTGGAGCAGACAGGCGGCAAAGCCCCGGCAGCCGCCGACCGTGCCCTCGTAAACAAATGTATTGCCGAAGTACGCTCACGCCGCTTCACCCGCAACGACTCCGAAGCCCCCGACCGCGCAATAGCCAAAATCATTTATACTTTTAAGTAATTGCTGTTTATTGCGGTAGAAATCATGTCCGCAGGACATAGATTAATTCCGTAACCGGGTACACCGCAGCTTGCCGGAGGTGTGCCCGGCTATGAACCGGAGGCAGAAAGGGCGTCCGGGAGGACGCCGGTTAACCCGGGGCTGATGGAATCGGCGTCCATGCGGACGCCTGCGTATGAGAGTCCTTTCTCCCCGGGCACACCTACGCAGAGCTACGGTGTACCCGGTTACGGGTTATTCTGCGTCCTGCGGACGCCACTACAGCACTGCGGCATATTCTCTACCCACAACCCACCAACCATTACAATCGGTTGGCGCGGAGGGTGATGAAGGAGTAGTCGGGGGTGTCGGTGCGGTCGGTTTCGGTGAAGAGGTCGGCGAACGGGGGAAAGTAGGTGTCGGCCTCGGGGGCGGCGGCATGTATCTGTGTGAGGTCGAGGACATCGGCCAAGGGCAACGCCTGAGCGTAGATTTCGCCGCCACCGATGATATAGATCTCGCTGTCGCCGGCAAGGGCTATGGCGTCGGCGAGCGAGGCGGCCCGTTCGGCGCCCGGCGCGCTCCAGTGCTCATTGCGGGTGATGACGATGTTGCGGCGTCCCGGCAGCGCTCCCGAGGGCAGCGAGTCGAAAGTCTTGCGCCCCATCACGAGGGTATGCCCCATGGTGAGCGCCTTGAAGCGGCGCAGATCCTCGCGGATGTGGAAAAGCATGTCGCCGCCAAGACCGATGGCGCGGTTTTGGTCGATAGCTACTATTATGTGTATCATACTGAAACTTCGGCTTTTATGTGAGGGTGAGGGTCGTAGTCTTCGAGTTTGAAGTCGTCGTAGGTGAAGCCGAAGATATCTTTCACCTCCGGGTTTATCACCATGCGTGGCAGGCTGCGCGGCTCGCGGGTGAGCTGCAGGCGCGCTTGGTCGAGGTGGTTGAGATATAGATGGGCGTCGCCGAGGGTATGCACGAAATCGCCGGCCTCGAGCCCTGTCACCTGCGCCATCATCTGCAGCAGAAGGGCGTAGGAGGCGATGTTGAAAGGCACGCCGAGGAAGCAGTCGGCGCTGCGCTGATAGAGCTGCAGGCTCAGGCGCCCGTCGGCGACATAGAACTGAAACATCGCATGGCAGGGCGGCAACTTCATACCCGGCAGGTCGGCAACATTCCACGCGCTCACTATCATGCGGCGCGAGTCGGGGTTGTTCTTAATCTGGTCAACCACCTGCGCTATCTGGTCGATATGGCCGCCGTCATAGTCGGGCCACGAGCGCCACTGATAGCCGTAGATATGGCCGAGGTCGCCGTCGGCGTCGGCCCATTCGTTCCATATCCTCACGCCATTGTCCTGAAGATACTTCACATTGGTGTCGCCGGCGAGAAACCATAGCAACTCATGAATTATCGACTTGAGATGTAACTTCTTGGTAGTGAGAAGCGGAAAACCGTCGCGCATGTCGAAGCGCATTTGATAGCCGAAGGTCGATATAGTGCCGGTGCCGGTGCGGTCGTGCTTTACCACTCCGGTGTCGAGGATATGCCGGAGCAGGTCGAGATATTGTTTCATTTTGGAGCTGAAGTTTCGGCCGCCGAGCCTTGCTGCAAGCCATGCAGCATAGGCATATCAAGTCGATAGCGGCCTGATTTATAATTTATTGCCTGATTGGGGCATACACTTGTGCAATTGAAGCACACCACGCAGCGCGAGGTGTCTACCGTCTTCTCGGGCAGCTTGATACACTGAGCCTTGCACACGCGCTCGCACTCGCCGCAGTTTATGCAGCGGTCGGGGTCGATCTCGATGTGGAAGTAAGAGCGTCGCGAGCCTACGCCGAGCACCGTGCCCACGGGGCATACACTGTTGCATATCAACCGTCCGCGGCGCCACGACACCAGCACCACCCCGATGGCTGTAAGGACAGCCACCGACAGGGCCGACACCGTGAATGCCACCGCGCTCCACGCCCTGCCCAAGGGGCGCGCCACAAGCTCTTCTACCATGCGTGCGTAGGCGCTGTAGGGGTCGAGGACTGTGGGCAGGAATGCCGAGCCGCTCACAAAGGTGAGAAGCGCTATGATGAGGAATACGAGGCGAGTGCGGGTAGAGGGTGCGCAATAGCGGTAGGCGCTGCGCCGACGGCCGACGAGGCGCCCGCCGGCGGCGACGCAGTCCATCAGCGTGCCGAGCGGGCACACCGTAGAGCAATATATACGGCCATAGACGAGAGTGACCAAAGCCCAGAAAATCAGACATACGGCAACGCCGGTGAGCAGCGCCGTCAATATCTGCATGCGCACGAAAACACTCTCATAGCCCGCAAGCAAGGCCCATGTGGGTACTGCCATGGCAATGAGCGAGATAACTACGCGCACATAACGTATTGACTTATACATGCCACAAAAGTAGTGAAATTTCATGACTTTTTCACTACTTTTGCATTTGCAAATATATAATTCAAGTTTCGCAAGTTGCCTTGCAACTTGAAAACTTGAGGTTTAGAGCGCTTTCAGCGCAGTTTATAAAGTTTAAATGGTTTACTTTTACCGAGGTATATCTAAACTCCTTAAACTTTTTAAACTCAAAATAAACGAGTTTAGCTTGCGAAACTTCAGTAAATTATCCGACTCCCGCCGAAAATATATGGGCCAGTATGCTCTCGCCTTTGCCGTAGGGGTAAGGCAGGAGGGTGATGGCGGCGATTAGGGCGAGGGTGATGAGCACTATCACAGCTATGCCGAGGCGCGACAGCGACGGCGGAATATTGCCGAGCAGGCGGCGTGTCTTTTCGGAGCGAAGTTCGATATTCATGAGCCGAGTTCGAGTTGGTTTTTCACAAGATTGTAGTATGCGCCGCGTCGGGCGATGAGCTCGCTGTGAGTGCCCTCTTCGGCCACGCGTCCGCCCTCGAGCACCACAATCTTGCCGGCATTTCGGACCGTAGACAGGCGGTGGGCAACGACTACTACCGTGCGGCCGCGGTAGAATTGGTCGAGGTTCTCGACGATGGCGCGCTCGTTGGCGGCGTCGAGGGCGTTTGTAGCCTCGTCGAGGAATATGAAGTCGGGGTCTTTATATACGGCGCGGGCGATGAGTATGCGCTGCCGCTGCCCTTGGCTCAGCCCCACGCCGTCGCGCCCTATCAGGGTATTGTAGCGCAGGGGCAGGCTCATCACATAGTCGTGGATATTTGCTATGCGGGCGGCCTGTTCGAGGCGGTCGAGGTCTACCTCGCCGTCGCCCACGGCTATATTGCGGGCTATCGACTCGGAGAATATCACGCCATCCTGCATTACCACCCCGCAGTGCCGCCGCCACCACTTGAGATTATAGCCGGCGATATCGCGTCCACCGATGGTGATGGCTCCGGCCGACACCGGGTAATAGCCGAGCATGAGCTTGATCAGTGTTGTCTTGCCGCTGCCCGAGGCGCCCACTATGGCCGTCACCTTGCCCTCGGGAATGGAGAGCGACACACCGTCGATAGTCTTGCTGCGCGAGTGGGGGTCGTAGCTGAAATCGATGGCGTCGAGCTTTATGGAGTGCTCGCCGGCGTAGGCGGTGGCTTGGCTGCCGTCGGTCTCCTCGTTGCGCCCCTGATGTATCTCGTTGATACGCTCAAGCGATATCTTCACATCCTGCACCGAGTAGATAAACGACATCAGCTGGGCCACCGGCGAGTTGAGCTGCCCGATGATATACTGCACCGCCAGCATGGCGCCGAGGGTCATGCCGCCGTCGATAACGGCAGTGGCGGCAAGGACGGTGATGACGATGTTCTTCACCTCGTTGATAAATATCGAGCCGGCCTCCTGCGACTGCTGAAGCTTGAGCGAGCGCATTTCAACCTCGAAGAGGTCGGCCTGCGTGTCTTCCCACTCCCAGCGTCGGCGCTGCTCGCAGTCCTGAAGCTTGATTTCCTGCATAGAGGTGATAAACTGATAGGTGCGGTTCTGATTCTTGGCCTGCTGCTCGAAGAGCTCATAATCGAGCACCTTGCGCTTGCCCAAGAACACCGATATCCACACGCCATAAACCACGCTGCCGATGATAAAGACAGTGAAAATCAGCTTGTCATATACAAAAAGCACCGCGCCGAACACCATGAAGCTCAACAGCGAGAACACTATGCCGAGCACCTGCCCGGTAAGGAAGGACTGCACCCTCGAGTGGTCGCCTATGCGCTGGAGCAGGTCGCCCATGAGCTTGGTGTCGAAAAACGACATCGGCAGCCTCAGCAGCTTGATGAAGAAATCGCTCACCAGCGAGATGTTGATCCGCATGGATATGTGGAGCAAGAGCCAACGGCGTATGAAGTCGGTGGCCGTTCGGCCTGCCACTATCATCAGCTCGCCCAAGAGTATGAGCCATATCAGGCGTATGTCGCTGTGGGCTATGCCCTTGTCGACTATCCACTGGGTGAGGAAAGGCATTATCAGCTGCAGCACGCAGCCAAGGAGCAGTCCTGCCGCTATCTGGGCGAAATATTTACGGTACTCCAAGATATACCCCCACAAGAAGCGCCAAGAGCGCGGTGCGCACTCATCGTCGGCGCCGGCCCGGAATCCCTCGCCCGGCTCGAAGAACATGGCAATGCCCTTTTCCTCGCCTCCCGACGAAGTAGAGAGCCAATGCCTTGCGAACTCCCCGCGGCTGTAGCTTATCCGCCCCTTGCCCGGGTCGGCGATGTAGAAGCGCCGGCCCCCGCGGCTCACCTTGTAGAGCACCACGAAGTGATTCTGATTCCAATGCAGAATGCACGGCAGTGGCTGCTGCGCCAAAGCGTCGATACCCACACGGGCAGCCTCGGCCTCAAGCCCCATGGCCTCGGCGGCGTCTTTGACGGCGAGCAGCGACACGCCCTCGGTAGTGGCGAAGCACAGCCGCGAGAGCGACTCTACGGTGCAGCGGCGCCCGTGATAATTGCATATCATGGCCAGTGAGGCTATGCCACACTGCATAGCGTCGCGCTGCCGTATGAGCCTCAGTTTCCTCATTTAAGAATGGCGCTGCTGCCAGCTGAGCCGCCGCCGATCTCGTCGCCCCGCTGCACTTTTTTGCCGTAACCGAAGGTGTAGGTGACTTTCGCGCCGAAGTTGGCGTGATAGGCTTTGGCCATTGACTTCCTGTCGAAGCTGTAGTAAGGGCTGATAAATGATTCGTGGATATTATCCCATGAATAGCGGAAGAAATTCGACGCGCACACTGATACATTCCAAGTGCCGTTGCCCCAGCCGAATTTGAGTAGATATTTGTCCGGATAGCGGCAGACAATGGCTCCCTGCTGCGTCTGCTCACGCTCGGAAGTGGCATAATAGCCTGAAAGATAGCAGTTGCCGAAATAGTATGACAGCTCAATGGAGCACGTCAACACACTTTTCTTCCATTCGTATGAGCCTGTGGTGTTGTAATACCAATACTGGGGGCGGAGTGTGGCCACAAGTTTACGGTCGAACAGACGTGCCGTGGCGCTCGCACCTATCATTGCTCTGTGATAATTGCCGTCGTTGAGATAGCGGCGCAGCATAGTGCCGTCGGGGCCGTCGGGGGTATAGCGGTTGACTATGCGGTCGTTGAGCCAGACATACGTGGCTTCGACTCCCATTTGCCACCGGTTTGAAGGCAGCCATGTATACGCCACGCCCGGATTAAGGTAACCGTAACTATTGAGAAGAGGGTTGCCTGTATACCACATCAGCTCATTCTGCTGCAACATATTGGGGCTCTTTTGCGATGATGTGGGGATATCCCGCATATAATTGGCGTAGGCATAGAGCTGATGTTTATTATTGGGTGCCCATGAGAAATAGTATTGCAGGTAAGGGTAGCTTTGGTCGTTGTGTATGCCTGAAATCTTGGAGAGATTCCACATCCAGCTCAGGTTTATGCCGGTAGATATTTTAGAGAGCTTGACATGGTAGCCGAGGACTCCAAAAAATACGCCGACCGAATAATTCTGCTTTGATGGCGAACTTCCGTAATAGTTGATATTTGTCCAAGTCTGAACAGCTCCTCCTTGGATAAACAGAGTATGGATATTGTTTAACATCCAGTTCAGCTTTGGATAGACGCCGACGGTGTTGCTGGTTTCTTTTGCATTGTTTACGATATCAACATTTTGGCCGGCAGAGTATTGCGAGTTGACGTCGTTGTGATAATTGCTGTATTGGATGAATGTGTTGAAAGATATCTTATCAGAAAATATCTTGAAGATATTGCCATTGTAGTTGAATGTGCCGCTGTGTGAGTCGCTTGCCGAAATAGAATTGGCGGAGCCGTTGATTTTGGGGCGGAAACTGAGGCTCGATATGTAGCTGTTGCGCGGAGTATTGTTGAGCGTGTAGTATACAGAGTTGGTAATCTGCAGCTTGTCGGTGTTGTAGAGGGCTCGGAATGAGAAACTGTTATTATTGTTGCGGTAACGCGACGATTCGGTTGCCGACCGGCGCTCGATGGTCTGCGGGCCTTGGCCGTAGAGGTCATCAAATCTGAATGTCTCGGTCGACACTGAACCGCTGTGACGGTTGGTACGGTAATTCTCCGAGGCGTAGGCGTCGAAAGTCATTTTCTTATATGTGAACTTTGAGAATACAGAGGCGTCGGTATTGTTTGAGCCAATGATGTTTTTCTCGCCCGTCACTTTGGTATATCCTCCCCACTCATACTTCTGCATTATGAAGTTGACCACATACCGTGCGCCCTGAAAGCGCGGGTCGGTGGGGTTGACATAATACTCCACTTTCTTTACATCCTGAGTGCGCATGCCTTGCAGATTTTGCGCGTCGGCAGCTACAAAGTCGATATATATCGACACCTCCTGCCCTGTGCTGGTTTTTACGCTGCCGTCAATGGGGTTGACATTGAGCTGGGGTATCGACATGTGGAAAAGCAACGAGGTAGCGTCCTGTGCGGCGTTTTTCGCACGCTTCATCGGTATATAGGTCGACACCTCGGCCGAGGTGGATTGGTTCGCCCCCTCTACGACTATCTCTTTGAGCTCCGTAGGCGTTTCGTCGTCGGGCACGCTGTCGGTCGGTTCTTCGGCAAAAACGGCTAATGGGGAAAGACATATAAACAACAAAAATTTCTTCATAATGCTGAGAATAGATTGAAAAATAAGGAATTGAAAAGCAAAAGTAAATAAACTTTAGCAAACAATCAATAGCTTAATGGAAATTTCAATTCCGGAGCAAGTGTGCAGCGCGGGTCGGGATAATCCCAATTGTCATAGCCGTATGCCTTAAGCACTTTTACAGCGCACCTTCGGTTACTTGCACTGCAAGATTCAAAGAATGAGCATGACTTGCATTTGCTTTCTTCTCTGAAATCCTTTTCAGTCCTATGAATTATCTCGTTGACTCTCGGAGACCTCCATATCTCCTCTATTGTATTTTTGGTAAGATCCCCGACAATAAACTCCGGATGCCAATAAAGCTGCTCGCAAGACGATACTTTTCCATCAGGAAGAATAAACATAAGTCTCGACAGATAACCGCACAAACCACCGTCGAAACATGGCTCTTTCGGTGAGATATGATGAAATTTTTGATCGAGAACATTGGCACTGAATATTATTCTCCTCCCAAAAGATTCTACAAGGGTGTCTTTAACATATTTCCTTATATCCTCCAATTGTTGCCGTGAAGCCATGACTTCCTGAAATCTTTTGGTTGAATACAACGACAGTTCAGGAACTCGGATTTCCCAATATTCAAAATTATTTATTGTCTTGAACAGTTCAGCCAACCTCTCAAGATTGTGCTCTGTGGCTGTATCTTTGGTAAGTATGGTGTCAATCTGTATCTTAAAACCGGCTTCATCAAGTCTCTTTATGCCCTCTATAACTTGCTGCAGGTAATTGCCACCGACGCGTATAGTGTGGTTTACCACGTCGGCATCAAGGCTGTCAAGCGATATCTGCACCACATTTTTATATCCCGTTTTCTTAAGCTTGGCTACAATAGACTCGCTTACAGGCAGATCTCGTTTCTTTTCCCGATTCTCTACTTGAGTTAGTGTGATTGAATATATAGAGGCAATCGAACTTGCAACTATATTGAAACTCATCACGACAATAAAGGCTAATAATATTGATATTCTTTTCATAAGTATAGTTTATTGGTACACCGCAAAAGTATAGACAAAAAGAAAAACCAGAAAATAAACGAGTTCGGAAAAAGTTCGCATTTTAAAATGCGAACTTTTTCCGAACTCGCTCAAGAGCCCTTATGAATTTTAATTATCTTATAATAAATAAATTAGGGTGTCTAATTCTTTTATATCACGGTTTTCACCGAACACTCTTTTCAACAGCCGTTCGCGTCGGGTTGAAATTGTGCTTTTGGAGCGGTTGACTAAAAATGTCATCTGAGTTGGTTGAATTCCGTACCTTATCAACAAGGCTGTATGGTAGTCAAGAGGCGAGAGTTTGCCTAAAGATAGAATTTGTAAATGCAGTTTGAAATGTGGGGAGCATTTTAATAAATCCTCTTCCATAAGTTGCCACAGCGGGTCTTGATCTTTTATGCTTTTATTTTGAGATATTAAGGTTTGCAGTTCTTGGTATGATTGCGTGTGAATCAGAAATGAGTTTCTCTTCTCGATAACGGAATCGTCGGAAATTGCTCTAAATTCGGATTCGATACGTTGACGTAAATCGTATTCTGTAGGAAAAATATCTGAGCTGTTATCTTTCTGCGAGTCTGTACCGTTTCGTTCATTGAGTTCTTTGATACGGTCGAGCGCTATCTGAAGTCTGATGATATTGTTTTTATTTCGACCTTTTAAATATAAAATCACTATCAAGCAGATTAATATTGTGAAAATTGAGGCTACCAGAATATACAGGAGAGTCTTTTTTGACTTTTCGGCTTCTTCTCTCAAGCGGTCGTGTACTTCATAATTGTGCATAGACCGTTGATATACTGCAAAATCCTCTCCATGCCCGGTATACTCCTCTTCCAATTTGGCTAAATATCTCGAATAATATAAGTCGATACTATCCGGAACTATATAAGTGCGGAGTTGGGGTTTCAGGAGCAGACGATAGGCATCGAGTTTGTAGTTTGGGTAATCGTTTGTCCGCAGTTCTTCTGCATATAAGAATGCTGTATCCATTATGCCGGCCTTGAAATATATCTCTGCAGAATACGACAAGAAATAATTATAGGTAAGAGAGTCCAAGTGCTCTTTTATTCCACGGCTATAGCATAGAGCGGAATCTATCTCACCTTTTTCAAATTTAATTGCAGAAATATCTAATTTGGTCTCTGCCGTAAGTTCTGGGCTAATGCTCAAACTTTTATCCAATGCCTTTCTAAATATATCCTCTGCCCTATCAAGACTATCGGCACGCATATAGATACCTCCGAGGAGCTGGAGGTCGTATACAAAATTGATGGAGTCGTTTAATCTTCGGTCAATATCCAGTACCTCTTCGAGATAAGGAATTGCCTCATTATATAGGCGTAATGTATTGAGCAGGCGGCCGGTTTGGCTTAGGATGTTGCCGCGGAGTTGGTGCTTGTCGGCGGGGAGCTCGGCGAGTGCGTCTTGGTAGTAGCGCAGGGCTGTGGGGTAGTCGCCGAGGTCGTTGTATACGCGGCCGGCATAGTAGAGCGCCTCGGGGTAGTAGGCGGGGCGGCGGTGCGAGGCGCAATAGTTGAGCACGCCGATAATGAGGGTGTCGGTAGAGTGGGCGATATATGATTTATCGTCGGCCTTTACGCGCATGTAGTCATAGAACCGTGCGTCGGCCTCGGAGAGCGCGGCGCGGTCGATGGCGGCGAGGGAGTCGACGGCCTCGGCGGGTATGGAGTCGAGCAGGGCCGATATGCGGGCGAGGCGCGGCGAGGGCTGCCATGTGCATGAGCACAGCATGAACAACGCCGACAATATGCCTATAATATATTTGGTCAATCTAAATTCTTAAACAACATAAACTGCGCTCAAAGCGCGTTAAACCACAAGTATCGCAAGCTTAAATTGAACAGGCAAAGAAGATTTAAAAGGCAATTGCCTGTGGCAGGCAAGAGAATACCTTTCAAATATTCAGGTTTCGCTAGTTGGCTTGCAACTTGAAAACTTGAGGTTTAAAGCGCCTTGGCGCAGTTTATCAAGTTTAGAGAGTTTACATTTACCAAGATTTCTAAACTTCTTAAACATTTTAAACTCAAAATAAACAAGTTTCGCATGCGAAACTAAAAGGCTGTTATCTTGCCTTATTACCTTTATTCCCTTTTTTGCCTGACTGAAGTGTAGCTTGCGAAACTTCAGTCAATTATATAGCAATGTCGGTCATGTGGCGGAGGAAGAAGGTGGCCACCTGCACGTAGATGATGATACCGAAGAGGTCGTTCATAATCTGGATGAAGGGGCCTGTGGCGAGGGCCGGGTTGATGTGTATCTTCTCGAGCGTGAGGGGTATGACAGTGCCTAAAATCGAGGCGAACATCACCACCATGAAAAGCGACACTGCCACCGAGAGGGTCACGGCAAGCTCATCGGGCATGACGATGAGGTTATAGACGAGCACTACGGCCGATATCACCGTGGCGTTGAGCAGGCCGATGAGCGTCTCCTTGCCCAGCTGCTTGGTAAACTCCTTGATTTCGAGCGAACCGTTGGCGAGGCCCTGCACGACGATGGCCGAGGCCTGCACGCCTACATTACCGCCCGTGCCGCCGATGATGGGGATGAAGAGGGCGAGGGCCGTGACAGCCTGCAGCTGAGCCTCGAAAGCACCGAGTATCACAGAGGCGAGGATACCTGAGGCTATGCCGATGAGGAGCCAAGGTATGCGGGCCTTGGTCTGGGCGAAGACAGAGTCGTCGGCGTCGACGTCGCTCGAGATACCCGAGGCCAACTGATAGTCGCGCTCGCTCGACTCGCGCACCTGATCCATGACGTCGTCGACGGTGATACGTCCGAGCAAGCGGCCTATCGAATCGACTACGGGCATTGCCACAAGGTCGTATTTCTCGAAGTCGAGGGCCACCTCGTCGATGGGGGTGTCGGCTTTTACGCTCACGGGGTCGGCCTCCATGACGTGTTTGATTTTCGACACCGAGGGATGGGTGAGCATCATCTTCAGGGGCAGAGTGCCGCGCAGGCGATAGTCATTGTCAACGACATAGACATAGTAAATCTCGTCCATATCCTCGGCCTGCAGGCGCATTTGCTTGATACACTCGGGCATTGACCAGTTTTCATTTACGACTATCATCTCGGTGCCCATGAGGCCGCCGGCGGTGTCTTCGTCGTATTTGAGAAGGTCGATGATGTCGCCGGCCTGCTCCACGTCGTCGAGGTGCGAGATAATCTCGTCGCGCTCCTCGGCGTCGAGCTGCTGTATGAGGTCTACGGCGTCGTCGGTGTCGAGGTGGTCGATCTGCTTGGCAATCTCCTCGGCGGGCATGTCCTCGATAATCTTGAGTCGCTCATCCTCGTCGAGCTCCATGAGCACGTCGGCGGCGGTCTCCTCGTCGAGGAGCTTGAAGATATATTCGGCCCGGTCGGTGTCGAGCTGCTGTATGAGTTCGGCAAGGTCGGCGGGGTGTAGGTCGGCGAGCTCGGCGCGCACTGCCTCGCTGTCGCCGGCGGATATGATGTCGCTGATATGCTGGATATCTTCCTGTGTGAATTCTTTCATGACTTGCGAAGCTCTTCTATTCTCTTTGTGAGGTCAATAAATTGTGCCACCGACAGTTGCTCGGGGCGGAGGTTGAGCAGGTCGGGCCAGTCGGGTGTCGCGCCGGGAGGCAGCAAGGGCTTGACGGAGTTGCGGAGCGTCTTGCGGCGCATGCCGAAGGTTGTCTTCACCACCGTGCGGAAGAGGCGCGGGTCAACGCCGAGGTCGGTCACGCCGTTGCGGCGCATGCGTATTACCCCCGACTTCACCTTTGGCGGCGGATTGAACACATGCTCCGACACGGTGAAGAGATACTCCACATCATACCACGCCTGCAGCAGCACGCTGAGGATTCCGCGGTCTTTGGTGCCCTCCGGCGCTGCCAGTCGCTGCGCCACCTCGCGCTGCAGCATGCCCGAGCAGCATGTCACGCGGTCTTTCCAGTCGAGGACCTTGAAGAAAATCTGCGACGAAATGTTGTAGGGATAATTGCCGATGACGCAGAACGGCCCGTCGCCGGGGAAGATATCCCGGTCGTCCATGGCAAGGAAGTCGCCCTCAATGATACGCGGCTGAGGCTGCGGCAGATGGCTCTTGAGCCACGCCACCGACTCGCTGTCGATCTCGGCAAGTACAAGATTGTCAGGGCCGTGGGTGTCGAGCAGAAACTGAGTGAGCACGCCCGTGCCCGGGCCTATCTCAAGCACCGGCAAACCCTTGGAGTCGTCGAGGGTTGCCGCTATACGCCGTGCCACATCCATGTCGGTGAGAAAATGCTGCCCGAGGGCTTTTTTGGGTCGTACTCCTGCCATAATATTTTAATTATTCGAGTTTCTAAAGTTGCACTTCAGTCAGGCAAAAAAGGAAATAAAGGTAAAAGGCAAGATAATAGTCTTGTAATCGTATAATCTTTGAAAGGTATTTTCTTGCCTGCCTCAGGCAATTGCCTTTTTAACCTTCTTTGCCTGTTCAACTTAAGCTTGCGAAAGTTGAATCAATTATTCGAGTTTCGTCGGCGAAACTTATTTCAATTTGCGGCAAAAATACAAAAAAGCCGCCACGCGGCAAAATTTACATTTGCAAATTTAAGATTGGCAAGCCTGCGGCACACCGGAGCCGCGCTCTTGACTTGCCGGATACCGCAACCCCCTCACCACCAATCAGCATGGCAGGTTTCGTCGCCGACGCGAGCGCCGCTCGCGTGTCTGTGCAAAACATCTATAAAATTGTTGATAACTTTTTGAGTTTATATTTGTAAATTGATGTAAAATGGTGTAATTTTGAGGTCTCAAAGCCGCAGCGACGCACCACAAGCGCCATTGCGGCCGCTAATAGATTATGGATCAGGAAGTTTATCATATACCCGCACTTTTACCGCAAAGCCTTGAGGCTCTTGACATTCACCCGGGCGGCATATACGTCGACGCCACTTTGGGCGGCGGCGGCCACAGCCGTGCCATTGTGGAGCGCCTCGGAGGTGACGGTCATCTCTATTCGTTCGATCAGGATTCCGACGCAATAGAGCGTGCCTTCGCCGACAGCCGTTTCACGGCCATCCACGGCAACTTCCGCTTCATCACCAACTATCTCGACTATTACGGCGTCGAAGGCCGTGTAGACGGCGTCCTTGCCGACCTCGGCGTGTCGAGCCACCACTTCGACGACGCCTCGCGCGGCTTCTCCTTCCGTGCCGACGGACCTCTCGACATGCGCATGAACGCCGGCGCCCGCCTCAGCGCCGCCGACATCGCCGCCCAATACGACGCCGCCGAGCTCACCCGTATCTTCAAAATCTACGGCGAGCTGCCTCAGGCACGCCGCATTGCCGACGCCATAGTCAAGGCCCGCGCCGCTGCCCCCATCGACACCACCGGACGCCTCGTGGAGGTGATATCGCCGCTGATCAACCGAGCCAAGGAGAAGAAAGAGCTCGCACAGGTATTCCAAGCCCTGCGAATAGTCGTCAACGGCGAGATGGACGCCCTCGAAAGCTTCCTCAACGGCGCCCTCGAAGTGCTCCGCCCCGGCGGACGCCTCGCCATTATCACCTACCACAGCCTCGAAGACCGCATGGTGAAGAACTTCATGCGCACCGGCCGCACCGACGGCCACGAGGAAAAAGACCTCTTCGGGCGCTCGTCGGCACCCATCAAGCCGCTCGGCAGCAAGCCTATTGCGCCCGACGAGGAAGAAATCGAACGCAACCCCCGCAGCCGCAGCGCCAAACTGCGCGTGGCGGTGAAATTATAACCTCTCAACTCATTATGCCAAACATTCTCACAAATGCAATCGGAAAAGCCGGCGACTACACCCGTGTGGTAATCACCGGCGGCGGCGTGTCGAGCAAATTCTTCCGCCGGCACCTCTTCGTCACCTGCTTCGTGCTGCTCGCCTGTGTGCTGATGATAGCCATGCGCTTCGACTGCCTCACAAGCGACAACACCATCGAGAGCCTCAAGACCCAGATTGAAGTAATGCAGACCGAAAAACAGCGCCAGCGCTCGCTCTACATGACCATGACACGCGAGATGGCAATGATGCACCTCGTTGACTCCCTCAAGCTCGGCCTCACCGTGCCCGACAAACATCCTGAAGTAATACGCCGCCAAACAACCGACTGACCATGCCACAACCCACTCCTCAACATAAACCCGGATCCAAACAGAAATTCACTGTAGGGCGCTTCGGCATAATCTTTTTTATATGCGTCGGCGTGGCCATAGCCATAGCCTTCAACCTCTTCAAGACCACGGTGATCAATGCCGAGGCATGGAACCGCATGGGCGACTCAACCCTCAGTTCGGTGAAGCCCATCCCTCCCACACGCGGCGAGATACTCGCCTCCGACGGCTCCATCCTCGCAACCAATCTCTACTACTACACCGTGATGATGGACCTGCGCACCGAATCGTTCAAGATCATCGAGTTCACCGCCGCCGTGCCCGAGCTCTGCGACTCGCTCGCCAAATACTTCGAGCCCCACGACGCCAAGGCTTGGAAAAAACGCATACAGACGCAGCTCGACAAGCCCAAGAGCTCGCGCACCCGCAACTTCGTGCTTGCCCGCGACGTGCCCCAGCAGACCTACGAGCGCATTCGCAACACATTCCCCTTCTTCCGCGATTTCCCCAAATCGCGCCACTCGGGTCTGAAGAAAGACCGCCGGCTCAAACGCTCATATCCCTTCGGCTCAATGGCGCGCCGAAGCATAGGGCGCGTAGGTATGACGGCGGAGTGCAGCGAAATCCACGGCCGCTCGGGGCTTGAATATGCCCTCGACAGCCTGCTCTATGGCCGCGCCGGCGTGAAAGTGCGCGGCCTCTCCACCCGAGGCATGAAATATATCGAGGACACCGCCGCCGTGAAAGGCTTCGATGTCTACACCACCATCGATATCACCATGCAGGATATCCTCGAGAGCGAGCTCAACACCATGCTCCACGACTCGCAGGCCGAGTGGGGAGCGGCAATGCTCATGGAAGTAAAGACCGGCGACATCAAGGCCATATCAAACCTCGAGCTCGACAAATCCAGCCGCACTCCGCGCTATATCGAGGCGCTCAACCGCTGCGTGCAGCCCTACGAGCCCGGCTCGGTGATGAAAGTGATGACAATGGCTGTCGGGCTTGAAAAAGGCTTCGCAAAGCCAAATCAGGTCTACCCCATCGGCCACAGCTACGCATACCTCAACAACCGTCCCATCCGCGACACACACTCACCCGCCAGTCTGCCGGTGAGCCGCTTTATCGAATACTCGTCGAACATCGGCATGGTGAAGATGTCAATGCCCTACTACAGCTCCGACCCCACGCAATTCCGCCGCGACCTCGAGGAGCTGGGCTTCTTCGACGCCTTCAATACCGGTATCGCCGGCGAGCAGCCGCCGCGCGTGCGCCGCGACCCCAAGATGATCGACCTCTCGCGCATGGTCTTCGGCTACACCACGGCCATACCGCCGCTCTATACCTGCGCTTTCTATAATGCCGTGGCCAACAACGGCGAGTTTGTGCGTCCGCGCCTCGTCAAAGGCCTGCGCACCCCCGACGGCCGCGACTCCCTGCTCGAGGTGAGCTATGTGCGCCGCCGCATGATGAGCCCCGAGAATGCCGCCGTGCTCCGCGAGATGATGCTCGGCGTGGTATGGGGCGAGGGAGGCACTGCCAAGATTCTGCGCAACGATGCCGTGAAAATCGCCGGCAAGACGGGCACCTGCAAGATAGCCCTCGAACGCCCAAAGGTCGACGCAAACGGCGACAGTATCGACCCCAAGACGCCATGGAAAGGCGGCTACCGCGAAGGGCACTATCGCGTGACTTTCTGCGGATTCTTCCCCTACGACAATCCCAAATACACCTGCATAGTGGTCATCAACGACCCCAAGCTGCCCTACCGAGGCCCGGCGGTGAGCTCGGGCGTGGTGCTCAAGAACTTGGCCCTCAAGCTCTATGCCCGCTCCATGCTCAACGACAACCCCGAGTTCAAGGAGGCACCCCGCGACCCCTCGGCCAAAGGCCCGACGGTCTATGCCAGCTTCGACAGCAAGCGCAACGCCACCCTCCACAGCGAGCTTGCCTTGGGCAAGACACAGGCCATACGCCGCCCCGCTCCCTGCGATACGGCCGGCCGCGTGCCCGATGTCAAGGGCGTGAGCATACGCGAGGCGCTCACTCTGCTCGAAAGCAAAGGTTATTCGGTGAAATTCAAGGGTGTAGGCTATGTCTACGCCCAGAACCCCGAAGCCGGCACTCCCGCCGGACCGGGCACACGCATTAATCTGTCTTTACGTCATGATTGAAAATAATTACGCAACAACACTCGATGTAATGCTCGACGCGCTGCCCCGCTATGAGGCTGCCCACGCCGACAGCCGCGCAGTGCATGGCATTACGGCCGACAGCCGCGCCGTTGTGCCCGGCGGCATGTTTGTGGCCGTGCGCGGCGTGGCCGTCGACGGTCACACCTTCATAGCCAAGGCCATAGAGGCCGGCGCCACAACCGTGGTGTGCGAGGAGCTGCCCGCCGACATCTGCCCGGAAGTGCAGTATATCCTTGTAGACGACAGCCGCGACGCCCTCGGACGCCTTGCCTCGCGCTTCTACGGCGACCCCTCCGACGAGCTGACCCTCGTAGGCGTCACCGGCACCAACGGCAAGACCACCATTGCCACGCTGCTCTACGAAGTGGCACGTCTGCGCGGCGAGAAGGCCGGCCTGATTTCCACCGTCGCCAACATCATCGACGGCGAAAGCACTCCCGCCGAGCACACCACCCCCGACCCCGTGCAACTCAACATGCTCCTGCGCAAGATGGTAGACGCCGGCTGCACCTTTGCCTCAATGGAGGTGAGCAGCCACGCCTGCGACCAGCACCGCATTGCCGGGCTCACATTCGCCGGAGGCATTTTCACCAACCTCACGCGCGACCACCTCGACTATCACAAGACATTCGACGCCTATCTCAAGGCCAAGAAATCATTTTTCGACGGTCTGCCCGCAAACGCTTTCGCCCTGAGCAACGCCGACGACCGCAACGGCGCCGTAATGCTCCAGAACACCGCCGCCCGCAAGGCAATGTACTCCACCTGCGATGTGGCCGACTTCAGCGTAAAGGTCATCGAAGACCGCCTCGACGGCATGTTGCTCGAAATCGGAGGAAGGCAGGTAGAGACAATGTTTACCGGCCGCTTCAACGCCTCCAACCTCGCCGCAGTCTACGGCGCCTGTGTGCTCCTCGGCATGAGCGCCGACGAGGCCATGGTGGCATTGAGCCGGCTGCGCCCCGTGGCAGGCCGCTTCCAGCCTTTCCGCTCCGCCAAAGGAGTGACGGCGATTGTTGACTACGCCCATACGCCCGACGCCCTCATCAACGTGCTCGACACCATCGGCGAGGTAGCCGGCGACGACGCCCGCATAATCACCGTGTGCGGCTGCGGCGGCAACCGCGACAAAGGCAAGCGCCCCCTGATGGCACAGGCCGCCGCCGACCGCTCCGACACCGTGATCATCACCAGCGACAACCCGCGCAATGAAGACCCCGAAGCCATCATCGCCGACATGCTCGCCGGCCTCGACAGCGCGCAGATGGAGCGCGTCGTCACCATCACCGACCGCCGCGAGGCAATCCGCAAGGCCGTAGAGCTCGCTCGCCCCGGCGACATCATCCTCATCGCCGGCAAAGGCCATGAGACAGAGCAGATTATCGGCGACACCGTACATCACTTCGACGACCGCACAGAAATTCAAGAAGCATTCGCAAGCCCAGAGCTTGACTAAAAATTACAGCAACCGTGTTATATTCATTATTCGCACTCTTACAGGAATCGGAATTCCCGGGCATAAGGCTGATGAACTACATCACTTTCCGCTCGGGCGCCGCCTTTGTGATCGCGCTCCTGCTTGCCATCTTCGTAGGCCGCAGCGTGATACACCGCCTGCAGAAAATGCAGATTGGCGAGATTATCCGCGACCTCGACCTCGCCGGCCAGATGGCAAAGACCGGCACACCGACAATGGGCGGTATCATTATCATCCTCTCCATACTTGTACCCTGCCTGCTGGTGGGCAACCTCACCAACATCTACATGCTGCTCATGCTGCTCACAACGGTGTGGCTCGGCACGATAGGTTTCCTCGACGACTACCTCAAGCTGCGCAAGCACAACAAAGACGGCATGAAGGGCAAATATAAGATTGTGGGTCAGGTGGGCATAGCGCTCATCGTAGGCGTGACAATGTATCTCAACCCCTCGATGACCATCGTAGAGAACCGCGAGATCGTGAGCGAGGAGACTCACCGCGTGGAAGAAGTCATCTACGAGCAGGAGACCATCAAGTCGCCCCAGACCACCATACCCTTTGTGAAGAACAACAACTTCAACTACTCATGGCTTACCGGCTGGATGGGACGCCACGCCGAGACCGGCGGATGGATAGTGTTCGTTCTCATCACCATCTTCCTCGTATCTGCCACCAGCAACGGCGCCAACCTCAACGACGGCCTCGACGGTATGACCGCCGGCCTGTCGGCGATAGCGGGCGGCGCGCTGATATTGATGGCCTACCTCGGAGGCAACATCATATATTCGAGCTACCTCAACATCATGTATGTGCCCGGCAGTGAGGAACTTGTGGTATACATGGCCGCCTTTATCGGCGCCCTCATCGGCTTCCTGTGGTACAACGCCTCCCCGGCGCAGGTATTCATGGGCGACACGGGCAGCCTCACCCTCGGCGGCGTGATATGCGTATTCGCAATCCTCATCCACAAGGAGCTGCTGCTGCCTATCCTCTGCGCGCTCTTCTATATCGAAGACCTCTCGGTGATACTTCAGGTAGCATATTTCAAGCGCACAGGCGGCGGACGAATCTTCAAGATGACTCCCCTCCACCACCACTACCAGAAAGACGCTGACCTGAGCATGCGCGTGCTCATTCAGCGCCCCCTGCGCGCAATAGCAGAGCAGAAAATCGTGACCCGATTCTGGATTGTGGGTATAATACTTGCTGTGATAACATTCGTGACACTTAAAATACGATAAATGGAAAAGACAATGAAACGCCTTGTAGTACTTGGCGCAGGCGAGAGCGGCACAGGAGCCGCCATTCTTGCCAAGGACAAAGGAATGGATGTCTTTTTGAGCGACTTCGGCAAGATCTCGCCCAAATACCGCTCCATGCTTGAAGACGAAGGCATAGCCTTTGAAGAGGGCGGACACTCTATGGAGCTGATTCTCAATGCCGACGAGATTGTGAAGAGCCCCGGTATACCTTTCGAGGCTCCGGTGATAAAAGAGGTGCTTGCAAAGCACATCCCCATCATCAGCGAGATTGAGTTCGCCGGCCGCTACAGCGACTCGAAGATGGTGTGCATAACCGGCTCTAACGGCAAGACCACCACCACCATGCTCATTCACCATATCCTGCGCCATGCCGGTATCGACGCCAGCCTCGCGGGAAATATCGGCAAGAGCCTCGCTTGGCAGGTGGCACGCGACCAGCACAAGGTGTATGTGGTGGAGCTGAGCAGCTTCCAGCTCGACAATATGTATGACTTCAAGGCAAATATCGCCGTGATGCTCAACATCACTCCAGACCACCTCGACCGCTACGACTTCAAGATGCAGAACTACGTGAACGCCAAATTCCGTATCCTGCAGAACATGACCCCTACCGACGTGTTTATCTTCTGGCAGGACGACCCGGTAATCACCGAGCAGCTGCGCCATGTCACCACCGAGGCACGCATGCTCCCCTTCGCCGAACATGAGGAAGAAAACACTGCCGCATATATCGACGCCGAGAACGAGCTGGTGTTCCGTACACCCGGCACAAGCATGAAAATGCCCCGCGCCGACCTCGCCCTCAACGGCCTCCACAATGTATTCAACTCCATGGCCGCCGGCTTGTCGGCCTGCCTCTTCGACCTTAAGAAAGACGATATCCGCGCCGCCCTGAGCGACTTCAACGGCGTTGAGCACCGCCTCGAATTCGTCGCCGACATCGACGGTGTGCGCTGGATCAACGACTCCAAGGCCACCAACGTCAACTCTTGCTGGTATGCCCTCGAGGCCATGGACCGCCCCACGGTGCTCATACTCGGCGGTAAGGACAAGGGCAACGACTACTCCGAGATATTGCCCTTGGTGAAAGAAAAGGTGAAGGCAATCGTGGCCATGGGCCTGCACAACGAGAAGATAGTGGAGTATTTCAACGAGTATGTGAAAGTTGTCGACACCGACAATCTCGCCGACGCCGTGGCCGCCTGCCGCGAGCTCTCAAGCGAGGGCGACACCGTGCTTCTCTCGCCTTGCTGCGCCAGCTTCGACCTCTTCAAGAATTATGAAGACCGCGGACGCCTGTTCAAAGAAGAAGTAAGAAAATCAATTTCAGCAAGCTGAAATTGATTAGTTTAAGGAGTTTATCAAGTTTAAGAAGTTTACATTTATCAGCAAAACATCCCGTCATACATGGACAGCCTCTCTCAAGCCGTAGAAACCGCCCTTGGCGCGCAGCAGCCGGCAGCCGAAACCGCAGCGGCAGCTACAGCCGAGCGCCCCGCCGCAGCCGCCGCCAAGCCTAAGAAACGAATCGACCATCACCTCTGGGGCACTTATCTGCTCTTGGTGATGATAGCCCTCATAGAGCTCTTCTCAGCCTCTGTGCAGGAAGTGCAGGCCGACGATATCTTCAGCCCGCTCATCCGCCACGGGCGATTCATCGGTATCGGCTTGATACTCATGCTCTTGCTCCAATGGGTACATTACCGCTTCATATTCAAGTTCACTCCCCTTTTTGTGGCATTTGCAGTGGGCATGATGATAGCGGTGCGCGGCGGCGGCGAGGATATCAACGGCGCCGTGCGCTCAATCACCATCATGGGCACGCCGATATTGCCGTCGGAGTTCATGAAGCTCGCCGTGGCCTTGGGCATGGCATATATACTTGCCAAGACGCAGGTCAAGGGCAAGCGCGATGTATCATGGGCGGGGCTGTGGATAAGTCTGGCATTCCTGCTCGGTTGTGCCGGCCTGCTGTTCTCGCAGGGCCTCTCCAACACCATCATCACCGTCGGCATTGGCGGAGCGATGATGTTTGTAGGCGGCATGGGATGGAAAAAAATCGGCATAGCCGCTCTTATTGTAGGTGTGCTTGGCCTTGGTGCTTACAAGTATAAAACCTCGGCAGAAGACAAAACCGAGTTTTCGGAGCGTCAGGAACTTGTAAATCAGCTCAACCACACCGACACCGACACTATTGGCGGCGCCGGTCGCGGCAAGGTATGGAACAAGCGCGTAGACGACTTCTACCGCCCCAACAAACACCTCGAGCCCTTCAGCCTCGAACATCAGCAGGAGCAGCTGAGCTTCATCGCACAGGCCCACGGCCATATCCTCGGCGTAGGCCCGGGCAAATCGCGCGAGGCGGCACGTCTGCCCCTTGCATACTCCGACTATGTATTCGCCATCATCGTGGAAGAGCTCGGCCTTATCGGCGGCCTCTTCATATTGCTGATATATGTGTGGATATTGGGCCGAAGCGCCAAGCTCACGCTGCAGTTCAAGCATACGATGCCGGGCGTGCTGGTGATGGGCTGCTCGTTTGTGATAGTGTTCCAAGCGCTCTACCACATGGCCATCGTCTCGGGCGTGATACCGGTGTCGGGACAGCCGCTGCCGCTCATATCCAAGGGCGGTATCTCGGTGCTCGCCACATCGCTGACATTCGGCGTCATGCTCTCTGTAGCGCGCCATGCAGTGCATGTCACCGACAGCAAGCAGGCTCAGCGCATTGAGCACGACCTCCTGCCCGAAAGCGCACAAGGCGTCAACCCGGCACTCCGCGAGGGCGCCTCTTGAACAATAGCACCCCTTAGCGAGTTATATCTAAGGGCAAGTTTCGTTGCTGACGCGAGTGCAACTCGCGTGTTGCCACCCACCAACCCACCAACCACAACCCACCAACCACCAACATAAAATATGAAAGTATTGATAAGCGGCGGCGGCACAGGCGGCCACATCTTCCCGGCTCTGTCGATAGCCGACGCCATAAAACGTCGCGACCCGCAGGCCGAAATCCTCTTTGTAGGCGCTGAAGACCGTATGGAGATGGAGCGCGTGCCGGCGGCAGGCTATCAAATAGTAGGGCTGCCCGTGAGCGGCTTCGACCGCAAACGGCTCTGGCGCAACTTCGGCGTACTGCTCAAACTATGGAAGAGCATACGCCGTGCCCGCAAGATCGTGCACGACTTCAAGCCCGACATCGCCATAGGCGTTGGCGGCTACGCTTCAGGCCCGACACTGAAGGCCGCACAGCGCGCCGGCGTGCCCACGGTGCTGCAGGAACAGAACTCATACGCCGGTGTCACCAACAAACTCCTCGCGCCCAAGGCCGACGCCATCTGCGTGGCATACCCCGGCATGGAGCGCTTCTTCCCCGCCGACAAGATTATAATGACCGGCAACCCGGTGCGCAAGTCGCTCTTCGACTGCACACTTACGCAGGAAGAAGCCAAGCAGGCACTCGGCTTCGAGGCCGACAAGCCGCTTGTGCTCATAGTAGGAGGCAGCCTCGGCGCCGGCACACTCAACCGCACCGTAATACACGCACTCACCGACGGCAAAGCTGCCCGTGCGCCTTTCAACGTGCTCTGGCAGACCGGCAAGCGCGGATATCTTGAATGTAAGGAACAATACCTCAAGAGCAACCTGCCCAACATACACTGCACCGAGTTTATCAGCGACATGGCCGAGGCCTACCGCGCCGCCGACCTTGTGGTGGCCCGCGCAGGAGCCGGCACCATCAGCGAGCTCGAGCTGCTCGGCAAAGCGTCGATACTCGTGCCCTCGCCCAACGTGGCCGAAGACCACCAGCGCCACAATGCCGAGGCTCTCGCCAACCGCGGAGCTGCCGGATTGGTGCTCGACGCCGACGCCGAGAAAGACCTCTGGAGCCAAGCTGCCGTGACTGTCGAGAATCCGCAGACCCTGCGTCTGCTCAGCGAGGAGATACGCAAGCTCGCCCTCCCCGACGCCGACGACAAGATTGCCGATATAGTATTCGACCTCGTCAGCAAGCATTGATTTAATTTTAAGGACTTTAAGGTCATTAAGGTCCTTAAAGTCCTTAATGACCTTAAATAACAAAAGCAATGGAAAGAGTATATTTTGTGGGTATCGGCGGCATTGGCATGGCCGCGCTTGCCCGTTACTATATGTCGAAAGGTCTGCCCGTAGCGGGCTACGACCGCACCGAAAGCGCTCTCACCGACGAGCTCGTGCGCGAGGGCGCCACCGTGAGCTATGCCGACAGCATGGACGCCGTGCCAGAGGAATACCGCGACAAGGCGGGCACTCTCGTGGTCTACACCCCGGCTGTCCCGGCTGAGAATATACCGCTGTCGTTTTTCCGCAACGGGGGCTTCGAGCTCAACAAACGCGCCCGCGTACTGGGCCTTATCACGCGCGACAGCAAGAGCCTCTGCTTCTCGGGCACACACGGCAAGACCACCACATCGTCGATGGCCGCACACATCATGCACAGCGGCGCCACCGGCTGCAACGCTTTCCTCGGAGGCATTCTCAAAGGCTACAACAGCAACCTTATCCTCAGCCCGACATCGCCCTACAGCGTTGTCGAGGCCGACGAATACGACCGTTCTTTCCATCAGCTCACCCCCTACATCGCCATCGTCAACGCCACCGACCCCGACCATCTCGACATCTACAGCACCGAAGAGGCATATCTTGAGAGCTTCGCCCACTTCACCGAGCTGATACGCCCCGACGGCTTCCTGCTCATCCACACCGGCCTCAAGCTCAAGCCCCGCGCACCGCAGGGAGTGCGCACCTATACTTTCGGCCGTACCGACGGCGATTTCCACGCCACCAACGTGCGCACCGGCAACGGCACGATAGTATTTGACTTCGTATATCCCGGCGGCGTCATCACCGACATAGAGCTCGGTGTGCCCGTAGACATCAACGTAGACAATGCCATCGCCTCATTGGCAGCCGTATGGCTCACCGGCACACTCACCGACGAGCTCGCACGCAGCGCCATGAAGAGCTATCCCGGCGTGGAGCGCCGCTTCGAATTCCATCTCAAGGAAGACGGCCGCGCCATAATCGACGACTATGCCCACCACCCCGACGAACTGCGCAAGAGCATTGAATCGGTGCGAGCGCTCTACCCCGACAAGACACTCACGGTAGTATTCCAGCCGCACCTCTACAGCCGCACACGCGACTTCGCCGACCAATTCGCCGACGCCCTCTCGGCAGCCGACGAGGTTATGCTCACCGACCTCTACCCTGCCCGCGAGAAACCCATACCCGGTATCAGCTCAAAAACTATCTTCGACAAAGTCAAATGTGAAAAAAAATCATTGATTTCAAAAGAAGATTTTGTCAATACGATGAAAAATCGTAACTTTGAAATCCTTTTGACAGTAGGAGCCGGCGACCTCAACCTATATAGCGCCCGTCTGGCAAAAGAGCTGAAAAATTGAACGTTCTCACTTTCAAAACCGACCGACTGAATGAGTAAACAATCCGTGATAATGTGTGTGTTGACAATCTTAATGCTTGTCTACATCGGCTTCGCCCTGCCCATAACGGCGGGGATGTCGCGCGCCGACCATATCACGGGCATGGATGTAGTGCTCAGCGACCCGACATCGCGCTTTGTCAACAGCTCCGACGTAATCGCCGAGAGCGGTATCGACCCCGCGACACTCGCCGACAGCCTGCGCTACACTTTCAATCTCGGTGCTCTCGAAGCGCGCCTGAAGGCGAGCGACAAGCTGCAGGACGCCAACGTGACCCTGCGCAGCGACGGCAGCATACGCGTCGACGTCACCCCGATGGTGCCCGTGGCGCGTGTCTTCGACCCCAAGGAGCCTTCGTACTATATCAACGCCTCAGGCAAGCGCATACTCGCCGAGCTGCGCTATCACATCGACGTGCCGGTGCTCGTAGGCAGTTTCGACAGCCTCCATCCGGCCAAGCGTCTGCTCCCTCTGCTCGACAAGATAGCAAACGACCCCCGCACCGGCTCTATGGTGGCCACAGTCACTCAGGAGCCCGACGGCAACATCATACTCATCCCCACCATCGTGGGGCATGTGATCAACTTCGGCGACACCTCGCTGGTAGATGACAAATTCGACCGTCTGCGCCGATTCTACCGCCATGTATCGCCCACCCGTGGCTGGGAGGCCTACGACACCATCGCCGTAAAATGGCGCGACCGCGTAGTGGCCACAAGGCGCGACAAACAGCTGCCCCCTCCCCCAATCCCGACTGTCGAAGAAGCCACCGGCGAACTCGACATCGACAATAACGAGCCGCAACCCGGCGACAGTATCTCTCACTCTAACACCTAATCATCCACCGCTATGGAACCTAAGACAATAGTAGCCATTGAAATAGCCTCGTCGAAGATCAAAGGTGCCGTCGGCAGCGTAGGCCCCGACGGACGTATCACCGTCCTCGCCGCAGAAGAAATCGCCGGGCTCAACAACGTGCGCTACGGCCGCGTGCAGAACATCCGCGAGGTTTCTGCCGCTGTCAACGAAATAATCAGGCGTCTTGAGAACGCTCCCGGCGTGAAACCGCGCAAGGTGCGCGCTCTGGCCGTATCGCTTGGCGGACGGTCTCTCTCGGGCTCGCCGGCACAGGCCGCACAGAAATTCCCCAAGGAATGTGAAATCACCGAGCGTCAGGTTGAGCGCCTCGCTTTCGAGGCCACCCACGACTTCATGGGCGACAAGAACATCGAGGCCACAGTGCCGCGCATTTTCTATGTCAACAATGCCGCCGTGCGACGCCCCGTAGGCACTTTCGGTGAGAGCTTCCGCGGTGAGTTCGTGATGATTACCTGCGGCAAAGAGACCCGCCAGAACCTCGACCGCATAAAATACGACACAATCGACCCGGGCAAGGTGACCTACATCATCCGCCCGACCGCCATAGCCGACCTCGTGCTCACTCCCGATGAGAAAGAGCTCGGCACAGCCCTCGTGGACATAGGCGCCGAGACCACCACCGTGGCCGTATACAAGGAGGGCACACTCGCCTTTGTATGCACCATACCGATGGGTGCGCGTCTGATTACTTTTGACCTCACATCGGGCTTCAACATCACCGAAGAGGCCGCCGAGGCCATGAAGATAGCATTTGCAGCCAAGGCCGACATCAACGACGCCGAGCTCGTAGGGGCATACGTCAACTCACGTGCCGGCGAAATAGCCGCCAACGTGCTCGCGCAGCTCAATGCCGCCGGCTACAACGCCCAGACTCTCAACAAAATCGTGCTCACGGGCGGCGGCTCGAATATCGCCGCTTTCGGCAATCAGCTCACCGCACAGGGCAAGCTGCCTACCCGCCTTGCCGAAATGCCTCACGACATAGCATTCCGCGTGGCCGGACGCAATACAGCCGACAACATCGACATCATATCGCTCCTTGTCGCCGGCGCACGCAAGATCGACGAGGGCTGCCTGTCGCCCCTCGCAGCCCCTGCTCCTCCGGTAACCGTCTTTGAGGAAGAAGAAGAGGAAACCGAAGAGGCCGCCACGCCGCAGCAGGAACAGGCCGCCGCACAGGACACCCCCACCGACGTATATACCCCGGCACAGACCACAGGCCGGCGCCATATCGAGGAAGATGACCCCGACCTCTACAACGACGACCCCGACGAAGATAGCGACTACCGTCACGAAAGCTCTTCAAAAAGCGGATTCTCGCTCTTCCGCCGCCGCAAGAACAAAGAGCAACCCGTAGAGCGCGTACACCGCCGACCCACCGAACCGGTATATACCGACCCGGAGGAAGAAGACCCCTTCGGAGCCTCGGAGGAAGACCCCGACGATGTATACGAAGGCGGCTCATCAGGCCGCACGGAGCGCGCGGGCGACATGCTCAACTCCATGCGCGAGAGAATAGTGAAAATCTTCTCGTCAAGCAACGCCGAGGAAGAAGAAAACGCCGAGGCCGACGATTATTAACAATTCAAGTTCCGCAAGTCGCTTCGCTACTTGAAAACTTGAGGTTTAAAGCGCCTTCAGCGCAGTTTATGAAGTTTAGATAGTTTACCAAAAACCGCTATATTTAAACTCCTTAAACTTGTTAAACTCATAATAAACAAGTTTCGCTTGCGAAACTTAATCTGTAGAAAGAAACAGAGATGGAAAACGCAGAAGACCCAGCCCTTTTGGCAAGCTATAAAAACGCTGACCTGCCCGGTCAGACCTGTCCTCCCACCATTCTCGCCCTCGGTGTCGGCGGCGGCGGCTGCAATGCCGTGGCTTATATGACAACCCAAGGCGTAAAGGGTGTTGACTTCGTTGTGCTCAACACCGACCAGCAGGCACTCCTGCCCATGCCCGTGGCCACCAAGGTGCTCCTTGGCCCTAAGACATGCGGCGGCTACGGTGCCGGCGGTAAACCCGAAGTTGGCCAGGCTGCCGCCGAGGAAAGCGTACCCGAGATAGAAGAACTCCTCACCCCCGACGTGAAGATGGTATTCGTCACCGCCGGCATGGGCGGCGGCACCGGCACCGGCGCCGCGCCTATCGTGGCAGGCGTGGCCAAGAAGCGCGGCGTGCTCACAGTGGGCATTGTCACGATTCCGTTCTTCTTCGAGGGCATGAACAAGATAAAGAGCGCAATCGAGGGCGCAGCACGGCTGCAGAAGAATGTCGATGCCATGCTCATAATCAACAACGACCGTTTGGCGAGCATTTACCCCGACATGGCATGGGACGAGGCTTTCTCAAAGGCCGATGATATCCTCACCACAGCAGCCCGCACAATCTCCGACATGGTGACCACACTCGCAAACATCAACATCGATATGCGCGACGTTGACACCTGCCTGCGCGACGGCCGCACGGCCCTCATATCCGTAGGCTACGGCGAGGGCGAGGACCGCATGAGCCAGGCCATCCAGTCGGCCCTGCACTCCCCGCTGCTGTGCGACACCAATATCATGACAGCCAAGGAGTTGCTCTTCGCCTTCTACTACAGCCACGACCTCGAGCCGCGTCTGAAAGTGTCGGAGGCCGCACAGGCCAACAACCTCGTGCGCGAGATCAACAAGTCGGTGCACATCAAATTCGGATGGGGCTTCGACGATACCCTCGGCAACAAAATCAAATTCACCATCCTCGCCTCGGGCTTCGATGTGTCGGTGGATACCGACGGCACCACCATCGAGATTATCGAGGGCAAGGACAATATAGAGCGCCCCGACGATGTCGACGACCTCGGCACCATCGCTGCAATCTCCGACGCCTACGGCCGCGAGAAGGTGGAAGACCTGCTCCGCAGCCAAGAGACACAGAGCTACTATATCCTCACCCCCGAGCAGCTCGACAGCGACGACGCCATTGCCATGATAGAGCGCACACCCGCATATAAACGCGACAAGCGCAAGGCTGCACAGGCCGTTGGCCGCAGCGCGGCACCGGCACCCTCGCCTATCGACCGCGCCGCTTACCCGACACAGCCCAACGACCGACGCAACTCCAACAATATTTCATTCTCCCTCGATGACACAGAATAAGCTCAAACTCGTGGTATCGACAGGCGCCGGAATAAGCGCCGAGAGCGGTATCAGCACTTTCCGCGACGCCGACGGCCTGTGGGAAAACCACGACGTGATGGAAGTGGCCAGCCACGACGGATTCGTGCGCAACCCGGCGCTCGTACATCAGTTCTACAACGACCGCCGCGCTGCCCTCGCCACCGTAGAGCCCAACGCCGCCCACAAAATCCTCAAAGACCTTGAGGATTATTTCGATGTATATGTGATCACGCAGAACGTCGACGACCTCCATGAGCGCGCCGGCTCCTCAAATATCACCCATCTCCACGGCGAGCTCACCAAAGTGCGCGCCCTCGACGACGAGAGCAAGGTGTTCAAGATCGGCTACCAAGAGCGCACCGACCCCGACACCGTTATCGAAGGCCACAAAGTGCGCCCGCATATAGTGTTCTTCCAAGAAGCGGTGCCGATGTTCGAGAAAGCCACCGAGCTTGCCGCCGAGGCCGACATTTTCGTAATCGTAGGGACATCGCTTGTGGTATACCCTGCCGCGGGTCTTCTCCACTACGTGCGCCGCGGAGTGCCGGTATATTATATCGACCCCAAGCCCTCGCCAGTACCCGCCGGAGTGACCGTCATACGCGAACCGGCGACCACCGGCATGGCCGAACTCGAGCGACTCCTTCTCAAGCAATACAAACATTAACCATAACTCTTCTCTATGCCTCACTATCACACCCTCCCGGAGCAAGATCTCATCCCGCTGGCTGCCGGCGGCGACAAAGCCGCCGTGGCCGAACTGCTGCTCAACCGCTACGCAAGCGTCCTCAAATCAGCCGCACGCGGCCTCAACTCTAAATTCACCGAAGACGACCTCGACGACGCCCTGCAGGCTTTCACCGAGCGGAACATCAAACTCGACACCAATGGTAACTGGCGCCTCAGAGGCATAGTGAACGAGAACAATCCGTCGATATATATTTCTACAAGTTTCAAGAACTATCTTCGCGACGTATATCGCAAAGAGAAACTCGACTTCGTGTCGACGGCTCCGGAAGAAGAACGCACCGGCACCGACGACCACGAGATAGTGGAAGACCCCGAAATCATCCACCCCAAGACTCAGAAAGAGCTTCAGATGGCAGCAATCTTCGAGGCTCTAGACGGACTCGGGAACATGACTCCGCATGAACGCTACATTCTGGTGACTTTCCTGCTGAGCGCACGCTACAGAGGCGACGGCGCCAAACCGCTGAAGATTCAGGAGGCCGTAAGCCGTCAGCTCAACATGAATCCCTCTACCCTCTACAACAGATATTCTGAGCTCAAAGACGAGCTCAAGGCCAAAGCCGCCGAATATCTGGCACAGATAAGAGAACAAGCATAATGGTTGGCGGTGTGGGGCTGTTGTCAGTGAATAACTTACCGCAACCCGCCCACCGCCCACAACCCACAAACATCATATAATAAACTTATAAAATATGGCAAACTGGTTTGAATGTAAAGTCCGCTATGATAAGCTGCAGGAAAACGGAGCAGCTAAGAAAGTAACCGAAGCATACCTTGTCGACGCCTTGTCGTTTACCGAGGCCGAGGCTCGAATTACAGAAGAAGAAACGCCCTTCATTTCCGGCGAATTTTCTGTTTCAGCCGTAAAACGCACTAAAATTGCCGAGATTTTCTGGAACGAAGCCGGCGACCGCTACTACCTCGTAAAATGCGCCTTCATCACCATCGACGAGAAGACCGCTGCTGAAAAGAAATCAAACTCGCTCATCCTCGTGCAGGCCTCTGACTTCAAGAATGCCTACGACACTTTCATGGAAGGCATGAAGGGCACAATGGCCGACTTCGAGATCGTGCAAATCAACGAGACCCCCTATCTCGATGTATACAAGATGAAAGTAACCATCTGATGTCACAGATCGCCAACGCTTTAGCCGCCATAGAGTCGACACTTCCGCAAGGAGTGAGCCTCGTGGCGGTTTCTAAATTCCATCCCGCCGAGGCCATAGCCGAGGCCTACGACGCCGGCCAGCGGGCTTTCGGCGAAAGCCGTGTGCAGGAGCTCCTCGACAAAGCCTCGCGACTGCCGGCCGACATTCGCTGGCACTTCATCGGACACCTGCAGACCAACAAGGTGCGCCAGCTCATCGGCGCCCGCTGCACAGCCCTCATAGAGAGCGTAGACAGCCTGCGCCTGCTGCGCCTTATCGACGCCGAGTCGGAGCGCGCCGGCATAGTAAGCCGCGTGCTCGTGCAGGCCCATGTGGCGCAGGAAGAGACTAAATTCGGATTTCTACCCGACGAATTGCTCGAATACTTCGCCACCGGCGGCTACCGCGACCTCAAGGCCACACATATCTGCGGCCTGATGGGCATGGCAAGCAACACCGACGACCTCGGCCGCGTAAAAGCTGACTTCGAAGCCCTCGCCGACCTCAAAGCCCACATAGTCGCCTCCGCTCCCGACCTCATCGGCTTCGATATCCTCTCCATGGGCATGAGCCACGACTATCCCCTCGCCATCGAAGCAGGAGCCAATCTGGTCCGCGTAGGCACTGCAATCTTCGGTGACAGAACGTATTAATCAAGTTTCGCCGGCGAAACTTAGACATAATTAAATTTTTACAACAAAATTAATACAATTCTGTTACTGATTTGGTTTTTTGCAATACATTTAGTTAATTTGCAAATGTAAAATCACAGTGCTATGCTTTCCACACCCTCAATGGGTCATATATTAATTGTAGATGACGACACCAACATCACCGAGCTGCTGCAGGTCAACCTGCGCAGCGAGGGATACACTGTTGACGTTGTCGCAAACGCCGAATCAGTAGACCGAAGCGCGCAGGACGCCACAAGTCTGGTTATCGTTGACGCGATGAACCAGCCTTATAGTGGCATGGACCTGATTTTCGACTTCAAAGACGATCCGGCCACAGAGCATATTGCCATAATCCTATATTCACCAAACAAAAGCGAGCGCATGGTGATCGACGCACTCGACGCCGGCGCCGACGACTATATCGTAAAGCCATTCTCGCTGCGCGAGCTCCTCGCCCGCGTCAAATCCGTACTGCGCCGCCACGGTGGCAAACGCCCCCAGCCCTCGCTTATCAGCTTCCTCAACCTCACCCTCGACCCCACTTCGCAGACAGTAAAGATCGACGGCACACCCCTCGCCCTCACACGCACAGAGTATGCCATCCTCTTCCTCCTTATCAAAAACGTCGACACCTACGTATCGCGCTTGGAACTCCACCATAAAGTATGGCCCGACTCCACCGCCGGAGCCAACGAGCGCATAGTCGACACCAACATCTCGCGCCTGCGCAAAAAGCTCGGAGCCCTCAGCGCCAACCTCATCAACCGCTCCGGCCACGGCTACATGCTCTCCACAGCCTCCGGCAACTGAAACCCGCAATAAATCAACACATTATTTTGCATTCCCGACAAATTTCATTATATTTGCCGGTGAAACCAATCATAATACCGTGTCATGAGATTCTTGCGCTTCCTTTTGCTGCTTGTCGCCCTGCTCGCCGGAGTGGCCTCGCGGGGTGCGGATAATATCGACGACGCGGCGCGGACGGTGAGCGAGCGCGTCACGCAGCCGTCGCCCGATGTGGAGCAGATGAGGCAGTATGCCGATTGCCCGGTGTCGTATGCCACGGGCTCGGCCTCGTTCTCGGTGCCCTTGGTGTCGCTGTCTACGCCTTCGTGCGGTGTGTCGCTCGGCCTCACTTACCGCTGCGAGGCAAAGAAGGTGACAGAGACTGCCGGGTATGTGGGCCTTGGATGGACGCTGACAGGCCTCGGCTCGGTATCGCGCCAGATCTGCGGCATGCCCGACGATTGCACCACCGCCCCGCTGGATTTTCAGACAGATAGCTATGATATTGACTATTACAATGACTTGCTTGACCGCAAAAAGGATGGCAATCCTGACAGGTATACGCTTGTGACTCCCGACGGCGAATCGGTGTCGTTCATCATCGATGGCCTTATCACCCTTTTGAATTATACGGAGCTGAAAATCGAGCGCACACCTGTCGCAGACAATTTTCTCGCCACAGAGAGCTTCACGGTAACCACCCCGGAAGGTGTTGTATATGAGTATACTGAGAAGGAGACGATTGATTATATATCTGTTTTGTCGCCAATTTCTATAGGAGAATACAACCCTGCCTATTCCGCTGTCACTTCTTGGCACCTTACCAAAATTACAGCTCCGGAAAAAAGCGACTCCATTATAATAAATTATGCTCCGGGAACTACTTGGAAGAGATGTAAAGTAAATGATTTGCTTGTAATGACGCGTTCGTGGGGTTCCTCCGGCACAACGACCGGCTCTAATACCATGGACAATACCCATGGTGTCATGACTGAGGCAAGGACGACTTTCAATACTCCGCCCTATCCCGCTTCCATCGTTTCAAAAAACGGCACGATAAATCTTGATTTTGAGACATCTCCACAGTCTGCGGATTTTAACGGCACTGCCGACAGACTCTCGGCTATAAGCCTGACAGACCCCGATGGCAAACAGGTGAAGCGGATTGAGTTTTCATCCAAGACCCATTCAAGACGCCGCTTTCTCGACAAACTGACTTTTTATGCAGATGAAAGTGTTGTCGACAGCTACAATTTCTCCTACTTTGGCGATTCAAAAAGTGCAGGTGATATTTTCGGTTATCCCAACCGATACTACAGCAGTGCCGCCGATAGGGAGAGTGTGCTTACTGAAAAACTTGAGATACGCAACACACGTAGGATTGACAGGGAATGTCTCAGCACAGGGCTGCTGAAAAGTATTGAAAATCATCAAGGCAACATTACGACCTTTGACTATGAGCCTTCGGTTATAACCTTGGAGAAGGCCGGCCTCTTAGGGCAGGAGGTGGCAGTAGGCACACGCATAAAATCCATAACAACTGAAGACCAAGGCACCGGACGCAAGAGGTACAGGGAGTTCAGCTATTATGACCCTGTCTGCGACATCGACCTCAATGCATTTTGTATCAGCACTTTTCTTGCGCCAAACGGCACATGCAACTATATCATGGCCGGCAACCAAAAACAATACAGTAACTTCAGCATGTCGGTTACATTCACCGCCTCGGCCCGCTCAGCCGGCAAGCCTCTTGAAAGCGCAAAGATTTATTATGGAGCGGTTGAGGAGATGATAAGCGACGGTGGCTCTGAAGCACCGTTGAAGAAAAGGTATGAATATGACCTGAGTCACTGTATCTCGTCTATCAAAGGAGGCATAGCTGTAGGTCAGCCGAGCTTTGCCGATCAGAAAACAAACCCCTACCTTTACCCCAAAGGAGGGTCTCCCAACCTCAACGACATATACGCCGGTGTATTCTCCAACCATGCTCCGGGAATGGCGTATAAAGAAATCTTTGGCGGTGAGCCTATGCTCTTACGCAAGATATCATACACCACCGCAAACGGAACGTACACACCGCATATAACGGAAGTTTTCTCGTACCATACACAAAAATTGACAACAGATATCGCAGTCGGACTCCAATATGAGACCTATTGCTACAGGTCTTATTTAGGTCTTGGCATAAATGGGACTAAAATGCCAATCGAAGATATCGCATATATGGCGCATGCGCCCCTATATGCAAGCTACATGCGCATTGTATGCACCGGTAAGAAGACTACAAGGCATTACGACGATGGCAAGAGCCGGGTGATGGCGGAGGATTATGTGTATCAACAAAGGGAATCTAAAATTCCGGCAGACGACAATGGCTCTTTCTTTGGAGTAGTCAGACATCCGGGCTTTTATAATGACAGCATACCTTGGAGCGGCTATAAAGACTTATTCTACTTCCGCCCGCGCGGGGTGACCTACAGCTGCAATGGCGACAGTCTGACGCGGTATGACCTCTACAGCAATGATGTCACGAGCCGGATTTTCAGCGGGCTCGGGCTCGGCTATCTGCCTGTGGCCAAGAAGTGGGTGGCACACGGGGCAGCGTACCGTGACTCGATAGAGAGCGTGGTGCACTACGGGCGCTTCGGCGGCTTGACGCGGCCTGTCATGGAGGCTGTGAGGCGTCATGGCGCTGTGCTCGACAGCGTGGCATATACGGCCTACAACGCTCTCGGCCTACCCACGGCCTCGCGACGGCGCGATGGCACGGCTTTCGGATATGCGTGGACCGACTATGGCGAGCTGCAGGAGAAGTATGCCACCGGCGACGAGGCGCGCACCCGCGTGAAGTATACCCACCTGCCACTGATCGGCTGCAACTCCATCACCTACCCCTCGGGGCGCAAGAAATCGTTCGACTATGCGGACGGGCGCGTGAGCGCTGTGCGCAACACCGCCGGCGACATCACCGAGCGCTACAGCTATAAGTTCTTCGGCACCGACACCGAGAATTCCATCACCAAGACCAAGATTACAGCCTCGGGCGAGGCGGCCTCGCGGACTGAATACGACGGCTACGGCATGCCTGTGGCCGAGGTAGCCGTGGGCTTCGGCGGCGACGGCGGCGATGTGACCACACGCACCGACTACGACGCCCTCGACCGCCCCGTGCGGCAGTGGCAACCGCTGCCGGCCGACGACAGCAACTATTATGGCGACCGGCGCCCCTATACCGACCATATCTACGACCTCGACGGCTCCAAGAACATCATCTCCACCACGGCGCCGGGCGAAGACCTCGAGGGGCACGCGGCCACTGCGCGCTATATCTGCAACACCGCCTCGGGCGAGCTTGCCGCCCGCCGACTGCGCATTGAGGGCGACCGGCTCGTATGCTCGGGCTACCATCCGGCGGCGACGCTCGATGTGGTGCACGCCACCGACGCTGACGGCCACACCACCCTCTCGTTCTCCGACTGGCGCGGGCGCACCGTGCTCACCCGCAAGGTATTGGTCGAGGGAAAATACATCGACACATACACCTTATATAACCTGTGGGGCGACGTGGCGCTCGTGCTCCAGCCCATGGGAGCGGCAAAGCTCGGCGACCGCAGCTATGACATCAGCGACGGCAATATGGACGACCTCATCGAGGAATATGCCTACGTCTACCGCTACGACGAAGCCCTGCGCCCCGTCTATGCCAAAATGCCGGGGGCGGCGCCGGTGACCACGGTCTACGACCCCGACGGCCTCGTGGCCTACACCTCCGACGGCAATCTGCGCGCCGACGGCAAATGCCGATTCAATCTCTACGACCGGCTCGCCCGCCCGGTGCTTACCGGCGTGTGCGACGAGCCGACAGCCGCCACAGGGCGCATGAGGGCGCGCTACGACTCTTCCGTCGCCGGGCTCGACTCCACCGGCTACGTGTCTGACATCACGCTTGCCGGCGCCGAGGTCTACACCGCCACATACTACGATGACTACTACCACCGCGTGCGCTCCCATTTCGCCGACATGCCGGCCGAGGTCAAGGCCCGGGCTACGTCGGCCTACGGGCTCGTCACGGGCACGCTCGAACGTGTGATGGGCTCGGAGCCGGCGCGGTTCGCAGCCTCCATGAGCCTCTACGACAAGGAAGAGCGCCCGACGGTGACAATGCAGACTTTCCACACCCCGGGAGTGTGTATTACCACAGAGAATGAGTACAATATCGACGGCTCGCTATCGTCGAGCTATTTCGAGCTCAAGCACCCATCCTCGCCCTCCGGCAGTACTTATTACTACGACTACGACGCATGGGGGCGCCTCGTGCGCGAGCGACTGTCGTATGACTGGGGCATGCCGGTCACTCTACAGCAGATAAAATACAACCGCATAGGGCAACAGGAATCGAACAAGCTCCTGTTCCTCTCCGAGAGCTACAGCTACGATGTGCGCGGCTCTTTGGTGAAGCGCTCGTCGCCCGTATTCGAGCAGACGGTGTCGAATCAGGGGCAGTTCTCGCGGTACTACAACGGTTCTATAGGCAGTATCAACGATAAGATCACCGGTGGGGCAAACACGTCGAATTCCTACACCTACGACAATGCCGGGCGCCTCACCTCCGCCATGATATTCCTAAACGGCGTCGGAAGACCTGTAGCCTACGAATACGACCTCAACGGCAACATCACACACCTGTCGCGCCGGGGGCGGGCGGGGACATCGAGCATGGAGTATATCGACCTGCTCGACTACACCTACGAGGGCAACCGCGTAGTCAAGATCGACGACGCGGCAACGGCGGTGATATCCGAATCGACGATGAACTTCGCCGATGGCGTCGACCTCGACACCGAGTACGCCTACGACGCCAACGGCAATATGCTGGTTGACAGCAACAAGGGCTTGAAATACGAGTGGGACTACAACAATATGCTCCGCTCGGCAACGCGCACACCCTTCTTCGACTACAGCACCTACACCCGCACCGCCACCGGCACGCGCCTTAGCCGCTCATATACCAAGCGGCAGGGCACACCCATCTCGCCGGCAATAGACCTCGGCACGCGCCCGTGGTGGCCGACCAACAAGACAGAGACGCACACCTATGACACCTACGGCCCCTACGAATTCGAGGACGGAAAATTCGCCCGCTTCAACAACACCATCGGCTATATCGACAGCGTAGAGCACGTCTACATCCACGACTGGCAGGGCAACGTCCGCGCCGTAGTCCATCAGGACAACAGCGGAGCGACAGTCCTTGACCAGACCACCTACTACTACCCCTACGGCATGCCCATGGCCGAGTCAACATCACCCGACGCCAACCGCTACAAATACACCGCCAAGGAACTCTTCACCGACTCCCGCCTCAACCTCGCCGACCACGGCGCCCGAATGTACGACCCCGCAATAGGCCGGTGGATATCGCAAGACCCTATGCAAGAACTGCGAAAGGATTTCACTTCGTATAATTTCTGTCTGCAAAATCCTATTTCATTTATAGACAATGATGGATTCAGAGAATGGCCTGTCAATGAAACTTATAATGGACAGTCACGTCGACATTCAAATGACTTTGGATCAACAAAGGATAGAACAAGTCCACATAAAGGAGTAGATATAAATATCGGCTCAGGTGATCATGATTTAGGAGCCCCTGTATTAGCGACTCATGAAGGTAAGGTTGTGGGGCTTACATACTATACACAAGACTCAAACCCTGGCGGGACAAGACTTCATATTCAATCTCCTGATGGTAGTGTAAGAACCACCTATATGCACTTAAGCGAAGTTAGTGAAGGAATTCAAAAAGATTCTTACATCCAAGAAGGACAAGAAATAGGTAAAATCGGAGGATCCGGAAAAGGATTGGAGCGAGGACAAGACGTTCATCTCCATTATGAAATAAGATTAAATGGAGAATTAATAAACCCGGCAATAAACTCTACAAAATTAGTTGACGCACAAAAATTGACTAAAATCGATAACAACACTTACGATGGTGGAACATTGTCAGGTGTAGAGGTTGTGGGCAATGGAACAAAAAAGCTACCGACACTTTTACCGAAAAAAGAAATAGACAACTTACCTAAAGAAATAACTAAATGAAAAAATTATTGCTTGTAGCAGGCATACTATTGTCTTTGTTCATGGGCTGTAAAAAAAATTCCAGTATTATTGGAGACAATGAGCCTATGAAAAACTATATCCTACCCAACGAATCCATTTCAGTTGAGGATACATTAGTAACTATTTTAGAAAGAGAGATTATTGAAAACGAAACTATAAAATTTGATAATCCAATCGTTGATGATTACATCGGTTTTCCAGAGCCCATAGATAGTGTAGTAAACGCCATACACATAAAGACCGAGATATACCGTAATCCTTCTGAACCCATAAAGTATGTAATTTACGGAGATACTTTTGTAAGGATGGGGGCGGATATTAAACTCATAATTACGGATTACAAAAAATCTATTGAGTCTGATACTATTATTTTTAGCAGAAGCTCTTTAAATCGTATTATAAACAATCCTCATATAGATATAGATTATTTCAGAATACGTTATCTTGGTATCAATGATATCCGGAATGACTCCCTTTTCTTCAGAATTCACCTGAGCATACCCGACACCGATTGCTCTTATACATTTCTATATCATTATACCCATGAAAATGATTCACTTGAATTAGAATATGATTATTGGTATGATGATTAATATAAATTTCCCCTACACTTCCCAGCTCTCCATGTATACGCGCTCATTGTGGCAGGGCAACGTCCGCGCCGTAGTCCATCAGGACAACAGCGGGACGACAGTCCTCGACCAGACCACCTACTACTACCCCTACGGCATGCCCATGGCCGAGTCAACATCACCCGACGCCAACCGCTACAAATACACCGCCAAGGAACTCTTCACCGACTCCCGCCTCAACCTCGCCGACCACGGCGCCCGCATGTACGACCCAGCTATAGGCCGCTGGATATCGCAAGACCCTATGCAGGAACTGCGAAAGGATTTCACTTCGTATAATTTCTGTCTTCAAAATCCTATTTCATTTATAGACAATGACGGATTCAGAGAATGGCCTGTCAATGAAACTTATAATGGGAAATATCGTAGTCATCTGAATAATTTTGGAGCTCCACGAGATAACGGACGTACACACAAAGGTATCGATATAAATATTGGCTCAGGAGATGATGATTTAGGAGCACCTGTATTAGCGACTCACGAAGGTGAGGTTGTGGGACTTACACTCTATACACAAGACTCTGACGCAGGAGGGACAAGACTTCATATTCAGTCTCCGGATGGTAGTGTCACAACTTCATATATGCATTTAAGTGAAGTGAGTGACGGACTTCAAATAGGTTCTTACGTTCAAGAAGGTCAGGAAGTAGGAAAAATTGGAGGAACTGGCGAAGGAAAAATAAACGATTATTCACCCCACCTACATTATGAAATTAAGTTAAATGGTGAAAATATAAACCCGGCAATAAACTCTACAAAATTAGTTGACGCACAAAAATTGACTAAAATCGATAACAACACTTACAATGGCGGAACTTTATCGGGAGTTGAAGTTGTAGGTAGCGGAACTAAAAAATTACCGACACTTTTAAATAAAAAAGAAATAGACAACCTACCGAAAGAAATAACTAAATAGATTTATGAAAAAATTATTACTTGTATCAGGCATTCTATTGTCTTTGTTCATCAGTTGCACGGAAAGGACTTCCAAAGTCTTAGAACAAGAGGCTGTTGAAATAGACAGCGCAGAAAACTTATGCGATTCAGCAATAGCCGATACCATAGAGACTGACACAATCGCTCCTGAAATAGAATTCGATTATATAGGAGAGAAGGTATGTATCGAAAAACCGAGATCGCCATTCTTTTACGATAAAACCGAAACTACCGAATTGGAGGACATGATCATCCGAACAACATTGATTGAAAACAAAAACAGAGACTCCGCTGAATTGGTCTATTATAGCCGTAAAGGTTGGGATACTGTTGAAGTATACAATGGTGTATCTGGCCTTATCACAATAGAGCCCAAAGATTCGATCAGAGATAACGTTGACACGCTGACCTTTACGCGCTCAGAAATCAACAAGTTTTTAAATGTTCATGATATTAAACTTTTAAATATAACCTCTCTGCACTTTGAAGGAAAGAGCAATGACACACTCTCATTCAGAATCGGTCTATACATCCCGGACTCAGATGTCGGACATTCTGTAAATCTTTATCATACTCCACAAGGCAACATCTTCGAAGATAAACCTTATACATTGGGAGAGGATGATTTCTAATACCCGCACCGCCTCCGGCTACATGCTCTCCACAGCCTCCGGCAACTGAAACCCGCAATAAATCAACACATTATTTTGCATTCCCGACAAATTTCATTATATTTGCCGGAAACCAATTGTGCGTGATATGATTACGACTATCAAGAGTAGAATATCGCACCGGCTTATCAGAGTCTGTGCGCTGGCGATTGCAATATGCGTTGTTAATTTCTGCATGTCAAAAAAATGCATTGCCTGTGACAATTGTGACACCTCAAATCTATTCAAGATAGAAAAAATCAGCAAGAAAAAAAATTGGTTTTTCATTTATGCAAGCAAGAATGATAAACAATATCGTATCTTATCTCAGGCTCCACAAAAGACTGACTCTTTAGAAAAATATGATATAATCGAGGAAGGTAAAACTTATTGCCTTAATTTACATTCTTTTACAGAAAATGTCCCCCGCTCCGAACCCACCATGACTTCATTATCTACAATCTGGATAGGTATATTGATTCTTGATAAAAAAACCAGAATTGAATTCAACGAAGATAACGATTGGTTTTTCACCGGTAATCTAAGAGGTCTGTATTATCTTCCAAACGATACATCCATAAATTGTGATTCCAAGTCAAACCTTTAGTTGCGCGATGAAATCATTATGGTATAACGTTAGGGCTCTCGCTATGGCTGTCGTCTGCGTACTGTGCCTGCAGGCTTCGGCTGTAGAGCAGGATTACTATATGCAACGGGCTGTGATAACCGATAAAAATCTGAAAGAATTTCTGACGAAATACATCGTACCTGTAGCCAAAGCAAATAATTACGATGTAGAGACCGATGAAATTATACTCTGGGATGGCATGCGATATAACCGCGAGTTAAAACGCTTGGAGGATGATATTGCCATAATCATCACAGCCGATTGTTCTACAGGGTTCAGGAGCTTTTTTAATTCTGAAGATAAAGTATACGTTGCAGAGCTTAAAGGTATAAATTTCTATATCAGATATAATGGTTATGACGACAGCTGGTTCAAGATATTGCCTGACTATAAATATATGGGCAAGGTAGACACCGATGGATTCTATGGCCGTATATGCGACGCCACCGCCACATGGCTGCTGCTGACCGACTCGGGTCGATTCAGGCTCATCAATTTCCATGACATGGGCTTGCGATGGCTCAAAGACCGTGAATATAGAACATACCGCCCCGAGCTGCCCGTAAAGCGTGTAAAATACGGACCCGAACTATCCGACCTGATAGGAATCAAATTAAGCAAGAAAACTGAACTCCCAAAGATGATTGAGATATGAAAAGAATATTACTTGTATCCGGTATTCTATTGTCTTTGGCAATCAGCTGTATTTACGCTCATTCCCAGCGGGTAGTGTGTCCTCATGGGGGTGCTGTGAGGCTCTATGGGGGTATGTTTGAAGATGTACCTGTTGAGGCACACAAAAAGCCCGCGCCATGGGGTATGGTCGCGGGACATTGGTGATAACGGCAGTTATAATTAACTGTTGGGCTTTTTTAATGAAGCCAGAAAAATGCCGCTTTCACAGTATCTAACAGCCGGGCTCGGCAAAAGGTTCGGGAGGGGTGTAAAAAATTTTCGCTTGTCGGGGGAATTTTGTAAATTTGCAGGTTGAATTATGAGTTCAGGTTATGCAACTTGCATACTTGAGGTTTAAAGCGCCTTTGGTGCAGTTTATCAAGTTTAGAAAGTTTACATTTACCAATGTAATTCTAAACTTCTTAATCATTTTAAACACAAAATAAACAAGTTTCGCTCGTGAAACTTAAATTATGAGTGCTATCGACTTGATATTATTGGCTATTATCGGCATAGCTTTGGTTACCGGATGGATCAGAGGTCTTGTGCGTCAGGTGGGTACCGTCGCCGGTATTCTCCTTGGCGTGATAGTATGCCGTATTTTCGGCGGCGATGTCGCCGATTATTTCGTGAGCCGCGGCGCCGAACATGCCGCCGTAGCCCGCGCATGCGTATATGCGGTGCTGTTTGTGGCCGTATTCCTGAGCTGTAATCTTCTTGCCCGCCTGCTGAGCAGTATACTGAAGGCTGTGAAGCTCGGGATTTTCGACCGTGCGGCCGGCGCCATAATGCGCACCTTCCTTTGGCTGCTCTTCACTTCGCTGGCAATCAACGTGTACTTAGGCATTTGCCCTGCCGACAAGGCGCGGTTCCAGCGGCAAGACAAGCCTTGGCGGAGCATAACAGTGCAGCTCGCGCCCAAACTTTTAGGCTATCTCGCCAACTGACAGTGCATGTTTTTTGTTATCACTATCGTATAACTGACAAAAAATGAACGACAATACCCCTCGTCCCGAAAGCGACAACGACGATCTACTCTCCAAAGCCACTTCGGGAGAATATAAATACGGATTCACCTCCGACATAGACACCGACATCATCCCGGCGGGATTGTCGGAAGATGTGATACGCCTCATTTCCAAGAAGAAAGGCGAGCCGGAATGGCTGCTCGACTTCCGCCTTAGCGCCTACCGCTATTGGCTTACCCTCGAGCCGCCCACATGGGCGCACCTCAACATCCCGCCCATCGACTTTCAGGCCATAAGCTACTACGCCGCACCAAAAGACTCCGAGCGCCCCAAGAGCCTCGACGAGGTAGACCCGGCGCTTATCGACACTTTCAACCGCCTCGGCATACCCCTCGAAGAGCAGAAACAACTCTCGGGCATGGCCGTAGACGCGGTGATGGACTCGGTGTCGGTGCGGACGACACACCGCGAGCGCCTCGCCGAGATGGGTATCATATTCTGCTCATTCTCCGAGGCCGTGCGCGAATATCCCGACCTCGTGCGCAAATATCTGGGCAAGGTGGTGAGCTACCGCGACAATTTCTATGCCGCCCTCAACTCGGCGGTATTCTCCGACGGCTCCTTCGTCTACATCCCCAAGGGCGTGCGCTGCCCCATGGAGCTGTCGACATATTTCCGTATCAACGCCTCGGGCACGGGCCAATTCGAGCGCACCCTCATCGTGGCCGACGACGATGCCTATGTGAGCTACCTCGAGGGCTGCACCGCGCCTATGCGCGATGAAAACCAGCTGCATGCGGCCATCGTGGAAATCATCGTAGAAGACCGCGCCGAGGTGAAGTACTCGACGGTGCAGAACTGGTATGCCGGCGACGCCGAAGGTCGCGGCGGCGTCTACAACTTCGTTACCAAGCGTGGCCTCTGCCGCGGCGACTACTCCAAACTGTCGTGGACGCAGGTAGAGACCGGCTCGGCCATCACATGGAAATACCCCTCGTGCGTGCTTGCCGGCGAAGGCTCGGTAGGCGAGTTCTACAGCGTGGCCGTGACCAACAAAATGCAGCAGGCCGACACCGGCACGAAGATGATACACATCGGCTCTAACTCTCGCAGCACCATCGTGAGCAAGGGCATATCGGCCGGCCACAGCCAGAACAGCTACCGCGGCCTCGTGAAAGTAGCCCCCAAGGCCGAGGGCGTGCGCAACTACACCCAGTGCGACTCGCTGCTGCTCAGCTCTACCTGCGGCGCACACACATTCCCCGTAATCGAAGTGGCCAACAGCTCGGCGGTAGTGGAGCATGAGGCCACCACATCAAAAATATCTGAAGACCAGATATTCTACTGCAATCAACGCGGCATACCCACCGAAGAGGCCGTGGGCCTTATCGTCAACGGCTATGCCAAGGAAGTGATGAACAAGCTCCCGATGGAGTTTGCCGTCGAGGCCCAGAAGCTCCTCGAGATCACCCTCGAGGGCAGCGTAGGCTAATCATTTCGCCTTTGACACACCGTAGGGACGCGCCGCGGCGCGTCCCTACAGAATACCAACAAGTTAGCAACTAAGTTTTAATACTTATATATCATGGCTGAAGAATTATTGAAAGTAAGCAATCTGCATGCCGGCATCGATGGCAAGGAAATCCTTCGCGGTGTCGACCTCACCATACGCCCCGGCGAAGTCCACGCCATCATGGGCCCCAACGGATCGGGCAAGAGCACCCTCTCGGGCGTGCTTGCCGGCGACCCGCGATTCACCGTCACCGCCGGCGAAGCCATCTTCCACGGCGTCGACCTCCTCGCCCTCTCGCCCGAAGACCGCTCCCACGAGGGTCTTTTCCTCTCGTTCCAATACCCGGTTGAGATTCCCGGCGTGACGATGGTAAACTTCATGCGCGCCGCCGTCAACGCCAAGCGCAAATATCTGGGCGAAGAGCCCATGAGCGCCGCCGACTTCCTCAAGATGATGAGGCAGAAACGCGCCGTCGTGGAGCTCGACAACAAGCTCGCCTCGCGCTCGGTAAACGAAGGCTTCTCGGGCGGCGAGAAAAAGCGCAACGAGATTTTCCAGATGGCTGTGCTTGAGCCCCGCCTGTCGATTCTCGACGAGACCGACTCCGGCCTCGACATCGACGCCCTCCGTATCGTAGCCGGCGGCGTCAACAAGCTCAAGAACGACAAAAACGCCACCATCGTAATCACCCACTACCAGCGTCTGCTCGACTATATCAAGCCCGACGTGGTTCATATCCTTTACAAAGGCCGTATCGTGCACACCGGAGGCCCCGAACTCGCTCTCGAGCTCGAGGAGCGCGGCTACGACTGGATCAAACAGGAAGCCGACAAACTATGAACGCCGCAGAAGCTTTCGGCCAGTATCTCGCTCTGATACAGGCCAATCTACCTCAACTGAGCAACGAGCCCGCGCTGCTGCAGGACCTCCGCAGCGACGCCATGGCCGTGCTCCCGGCGATAATAGAGCAATACCGCCCCGACAAGTCGCTCCCCGAGGAGTGCCGCGCCGACGTGATGTTCGCCCCCGACTACGGCATTAACCTGCGCCATCTTGAGATGACGGCTGATGTTGCCGCCTCGTTCCACTGCGGCGTGCCCAATCTCAACTGCTATCTGATTGTGGTGGTGGGAGATGTGGTGCATTTCACCGACTCAATGCTCCGTCTCCCCGACGGACTTGAGGTCTACAGTCTGCGCAATGTACCCGAAAAATACAAGGCCGACGTCCACGCCATCGCCGAGAAAGGCAATGTGCTCAACACCCTCCTGCTCACCGACGGCATTTACATCCGCGTGGCCGAGGGCTGCCGGGTAGAGAAACCGGTGCAGATCGTCAACCTCTTCAACTCGGAAATGCCCATGCTCACGCCGCGTCGCGTAATTGTTGACGCCCGCGCCGACTCATCGGTGCGCCTGCTGCTATGCGACCACAGCCAGAGCCCCGCCACGCCGCACCTCAACAGTCAGGTAATCGACGTCAAGGTTGCCGAGGGCGCCCGCGTAGAAGTCTACGACATCGAGGAATCTGCCCCTGCCACACGCCGCAAATGGGAAATCAACGCAGCGCAGTCCCACAACTCCGAGCTCGTCGTCAACACCACATATCTCCACGGTGGCGTCACTGCCAACGACTACAATATCGAGCTTCTCGGCAACGGCTGCTATACCAACCTCAGCGGCCTGGCCATCTGCACCGACAGCCAGATAGTATCTAACAACGTCACCCTGCGCCACCACGGTGAGCACTGCACCAGCAAACAGCTCTTCAAGACCGCCGTCTTCGACCAAGCCCACGGCGCTTTCGGTGGCCGCGTGATAGTGGATCAGGAAGCCCGCTACACCGACGCCGCGCAGACCAACCGCAATATCCTCGTGTCGCCCGAGGCCCGCATGGACGCCTCTCCGCAGCTCGAAATCTATTGCGATGAAGTCAAGGCAAGCCACGGCGCCACCACAGGCCAGCTCGACGAGCGCGCCCTCTTCTACATGCAGAGCCGCGGTATCCCCCGCGAGGAAGCGCGCCGCATGCTCACGCAGGCATTCATGTCGGATGTAATCGACAACGTAGGCTACGAAGTGCTGCGCCAGCGCCTCCATGTGCTCGTAGAAAAACGTCTCAACGGCGACGCCGCCTCGTGCAGTTCATGCGCCTCGGCATGCCACAACAACACTTCCGAGCTATGACTCCCGACTTCGAGGCACTGCGCCACGACTTCCCCATACTCTCCCGCAAGGTCAACGGCAAGCCGCTGATCTACCTCGACAACGCCGCCACAAGCCAGACGCCACGCGCCGTTGTAGAGGCCGTTGACGAGGCATACTATGGCCGCCGCGCCAATGTGCACCGCGGCGTACACACACTCTCTCAAGAGGCCACCGCAGCCATGGAGGCTACCCGAGAGAGAGTACGCCGGTTTATCAACGCCGATTCTTCCGACGAGATTATCTTCACCCGCGGCACCACCGAGGCCATCAACCTCGTGGCCTCAAGCTACGGCTCACTGCTCAAATCGGGCGACGAGATAATCCTCACCGTCATGGAGCACCACTCCAACATCGTGCCTTGGCAGCTCCTCCAAAGCCGCACGGGCATAGTGATAAAGGTAGTGCCCATACACGCCGACGGCAGCCTCGACCTCGATGTATACCGCAGTCTCTTCACCGAGCGCACACGCCTCGTGTCGGTATGCCATGTGTCGAACGTGCTCGGCACCGTCAACCCCATCACCGAGATGGCAGCCTACGCCCACAGCCATGGCGCGCTGATATGCGTTGACGGCGCTCAGGCAGTAGCCCACGAGCGTGTCGATGTCAAAGCCCTCGGAGCGGATTTCTACGCATTCTCATCGCATAAGATGTATGGCCCCGCCGGTGTGGGCGTGCTCTATGGCCGCCGCGACCTCCTCGAAGCCATGCCTCCATATCAAGGCGGCGGCGAGATGATAGGCCGCGTAAGCTTCGAAGGCTCCACATGGGCCGACCTGCCGTATAAATTCGAGGCCGGCACCCCCGACTATATCGGAGCCGCCGCTTTCTCCACCGCCATCGACTATATGGATTCTGTTGGTATAGAGGCCATCGCCGCCCACGAGCACGAACTGCTCGAGCATGCCACCGACGCCATGCTCTCTATTCCCGGCCTGCGGATCTACGGCACAGCCCCCGGCAAAGCTGCCGTGATATCATTCCTTATTGGGCAGGCACATCACTACGACACCGGCGTACTCCTCGACCAGCTCGGCATAGCCGTGCGCACCGGCCACCACTGCGCCCAGCCGCTGATGGACACCTACGGAATCGAAGGCACCGTCCGCGCCTCATTCGCCCTCTACAACACCCACGCCGAGGTCGATACCTTCATCTCAGCCCTCCGCCGCGTGGCAGCAATGCTGCAGTAATTAAGTTTCGCACACGAAACTTGAGGTTTAGAAAGTTTAATAAGTTTAAGTAGTTTAGGAATAGCTATATCTTAATACAATAAAAAACAGGGCGTTGCCGCTTAACAACAGCAACGCCCTGTTTTATTACGTTTTGTATTTGTAGTCTATGCCGAAGAGGGCGCCGGCGAAGGTGAGGATTTCGCCGAAGGCCACAAGCACCGACGAGTCGATCTCGCCGGCCGGAGGCACTATGAAACCGCCGATTATCAAGCCCGCCCCAACCGCGCACATAGCCACAGCAGCGGCAAGCTGCACTTTTCCAAATCTACCTTTCATAACTTTTTTATTGCAAAGTTACATCCCGGCAAGCCCCTCCGTCGCACCTTTTTTCAACACTCTTGAAATTTGCCTTATCAACTTTTTCTTGCGTAGCTTAAAATATATTAGTATCTTTGCAGCTCACAATCAAAATTATACATGGATATCGACCCATTGCCGGCAATAGAGCCGCTAAGTTTACTTCTTGATTTACCTTCTTTAATTAGTCTTGATGTCCCGGCTTTCGGCTCGGGACAGATAATCGCTTTGCTCCTTGCCTTGGGATGTCTGTTTCTGTCGGGCTTCGTGAGCGGCAGCGAAATGGCTTTTTTCTCCCTTACCGAGCAACAGTGCGAGGAGCTCGACAAAGACTCGCGCGGCGAGGGCATACGCCGTCTGCTCGCCGACCCGCAGCGACTGCTCGCCACTATTCTTATAGCCAACAACTTGGTCAACGTCACCATAGTAGTGCTCTGTAACTATGCCCTCGGCCCGGTGTTCGCAGGTATGAGCGCCGTGTGGAGCTTCGTGCTGCAGACAGTGCTGCTCACATTCCTCATTCTTCTTTTCGGTGAAATCATACCTAAGCTGTATTCGAGCAACTACAATGCCGCATGGGCACGCTTTGCCCAGCCTGCCCTCTCGGTTATCTACAGCCTCATGAGCCCGGTATCGAAAATGCTCGTTAAATCAGGCACGCTGGTAAAGAAGGTTGTCACCAAGCAGACAAACGACATCAGCCCCGACGAACTATCGCGCGCGCTTGAGATTACCGAAGGCACCGACGACAAGGAAATGCTCGAGGGCATCCTTAAATTCGGCGACACCACCGCCGGCGAAATCATGACGCCGCGCGTAGAGATCACCGACCTCGACATTAACCTCTCTTTCGACGAGGTGATGAAAATTGTGCTCGAAAGCGGATATTCACGCATGCCCGCCTACGAGACCAACCAAGACAATATCAAGGGTATACTCTACTCGCGCGACCTGCTGCCGTATATCGGCCGCCCCGAAGCCGCATACCTCGACTGGAAGAAACTCCTCAGGCAGGCATACTTCGTGCCCGAGTCGCGCCAGATCGACGACCTGCTCGAAGACTTCCGCAAACTCAAGATTCACATGGCCGTAGTTGTCGACGAATTCGGTGGCACACAAGGCGTCGTCACTCTTGAAGACGTGCTCGAAGAAATCGTGGGCGACATCGATGATGAATACGATGAGCCCGACACCACCTTCAAGCGTCTCAGAGACGACACCTACGTATTCGAGGGCCGCACACCGCTCACCGACTTTTTCCGCGTCACCGGGCTCGACGCCGACGATTACGAGGATGTCACGCAAGACGTAGAGACTCTCGCCGGCATGCTTCTTGCCATCAAGGGCGACTTCCCCAAAGACAAGGAGCCGCTTGTATACAAGCGCTGCAGATTCCTCATTCTCGAAATCACCGACCACCGTATCAACGAGGTGCGTGTGAAAGTCATGCCCGAGGATGTAGCATGACGCCCCGCCTGCTCTTCATATCGCTTATTGCGCTGGTATTCAGCCTTTCATCCTGCAAGGAGAAAAGCGCTACGCCCACACCGCGGCGCTATGCCTATCCGCGCTTGGAAGCCTACGCGACCGATTACCGACTCATTGACGCAGAGCTTGTAAAATTTGAGGTAAACGCAAATGCCACAGTCTCTTCCCCCAAGAGCGGCTGGGTTGATATCGAATATCCGCGCTACGGAGCCACATTCTATATCAGTGCGGTAAAGCCCGACGACGTCGCCGAGGCCATCGCCAACCGGCAGCAGCGCATGAGCCTCAACCTCGGCGGAGCCAAGGCCACATCAAGGTCGTTCGCCTCAGGTAAGTTTGACTGCATGATACTGGAAAGTATAGACGCCGGCACCACGCCCGTGCAATTTCTCGCTGTGGGCGACGACGGCGTAATAGTCTCAGGTACAGCGACTATCGTGGGAAGCACCGCTCCCGCCGACTCCATCCGCCCGATAGTGACAGCATTGGCCGACGAGGCATTTAAAATTCTCACAACTCTGCAATGACCGCCCCTGAAATCTACATCAAGGCTCTCGCCGCTCCGGGCCGCAAGGCAGAGCGCGAGGCTGTGGATGAGCTAATTGCCGAGGCTTTCGGCCCCGATACAGAGCTTTATCACCGCCCCGACGGCAGCCCGGCGGTTGATATCGAGGGAGTGGAGATTTCGATAAGCCACTGCCGCACATGCGCCGTGCTCGCAGTGGCCGACAGGCCGGTAGGGGTAGACGTCGAGACCGACCGCGCGCAGCTGCAGCGCGTCGCCGACAGAGTGATGTCGGCCGAAGAAGTCGGATATTACAGCGATTCATTGGTAAAGGCATGGACTCTCAAGGAAGCCCTCTATAAGGCGGCCCTCACGCCGGGACTTGATTTCCGCCGCGACATACGCCTGCCCCTCACGCCCGACGCCGACGCCATAGTCATGACTCCGGCCGAACGCCGCTTTGCTATTGTAAGAAGCGGATGGCTGCCTGAGCATAATGCCTTTCTAAGCCTCGTTGTCGGCCTCTGAGCCGCCTATCACATAGCGCTGGTAGTAGGAGAGCAGCAGCGCCGTGGCCGGCAGGGCAATGATCATGCCAAGTATGCCGAGCAATGTACCCCACACCGAAAGCGACAGAAGTATGATCGCCGGATTGAGCCCCATGCTCTTGCCCATAATCTTGGGGGTGAGGATATAATCGCATATACATTGGCTCACAAGATATACCAGCAGGCAGGCTCCGAGCTCGGGCCAGAACTGCGCTCCTCCCGTCGAGGAGTCGATAAGGCATACTATCGCCACTGGTATGAGCGTTACATATTGGAAATAAGGTATCATATAGAGCACACCCACAGTTATGCCCAGCACTATCGCCAAGGGTATGCCTACAATCGAGAAACCTATGCAATAGAACACCGCAGCGCAGAGGGCGATGACGGCCTGGCTGCGGAAGTAGCGGTTCATGTTGTCTTTGATGTCGTCTTCTATGCGGTAGACGGTATGGCGGTATTTATGAGGCACGAGCATACGGAAACCCCGCATGACACTCGGATAGTCTATCAATATGAAAATCACATAGATAAAGGTCAGGAGCCATTCGAGCGTATGCAGCAGGATGTCGACCGTGGCCGACAGCAGCGACGTACCCGAATTTAGAAGAGTCATGAAATGCGAGCTCTTGATGAAGCCCTCAAGATTGAAATTCTCAACCCACTGCCTGATTGTCGCGGCGAGCTCGGGAGGTATAAACGGAATAGGAGAGTCGCCCGAGCGGTTGCGGATGAGGTGATTGAGATGGTTGAGCTCCTTTACAATCGACGGCACGAAGAAATAGCACAGCACGGCGAGAATGAGCGTCACCTCAAAGAGCGTCAGCAGACTGGCGAAGCCACGGCCCTTGAGCTTGAGCAGCTTCATATTGTAATTTACCAGAGGGTCGAGCAGATATGCAATCATACACGCCAAAGCAAACGGCAGCAGCACATTGCGCAGATAATTGACAAGCAGCCCGGCGCACACAGCGATGGCCACACCCGCAAGGATGCGTACTACCCGGTCAAATGTAAGTGGACGTGATGACATTTCTCTCAGAGGTTTAGATATATAAATTCCAAACAAACAGATGGGCGAGATAGTTTTATCGCCCCACGGTGAAGTGGTGCATGAAATCCTCCAAGCCTCCCTAAAAATCCCCGAAAAAAAATGAAAGTGCGCTACTTCACAGTAACGCACCTCCCTCATAACCAAAATTCAAGTATATTGTGAGTCTAACAAAACGTT
>CAJTWH010000005.1 GCA_910579995.1 uncultured Muribaculaceae bacterium
AGTGAACACGAAAGAGGTGAACACCTCAATTAGTGTTCACCTCCTACTCGATTTGGATTGGTGTTATTTTATCGCAGGCGGAGGTATGAGTAGCCGAAGCGCTCGGCTGCCGCGCGGTCGAGTTCTTCGCGGAACTGTGGCGCTGCGAGGTTGATGAGCAGTTTTGCGCGCTCTGCAAGTGTGCGGCCGCGCAGGTCGGCTATGCCGTGCTCTGTGACTACGTATTGGGTCTGGAAGCGTGTGGTGACTACTCCGGCGCCTTGTGTCAGTACCGGCTTTATCTTGTTTATTCCTTTACTGCTTGTTGAGAGCATGGCGAGGAATGATGTACCACCTTCGCTTCGGGAGGCTCCGTAGACGAAGTCGTGCTGTCCACCGACGCCGCTGTAAATCTGTGTGCCTATGCTGTCGGCGCAAACCTGTCCGGTGAGGTCGATTTCAAGGCAGGAGTTGATTGAGGCAACGCGCGGGTTCTGTGCTATGCGGAAAGGGTCGTTGGTCCATGCGACGTCTTTGAATATCATGTCTTTGTTATAGTCCATGATGTCGTAGAGACGTCGTGAACCGAGAGCAAGTGAGGCTACGCTTTTGCCGGGAAGTACTGTCTTGAGCGAGTTGTCGATGATACCGGCTTCTATAAGAGGCAGCACTCCGTCGGTCATTGCCTCTGTGTGCAGGCCGAGGTGTTTATGGTCGTGAAGAGCACGCAGTACGGCATTTGGAATACCGCCGACACCGATCTGTAGGGTAGCGCCGTCGGGGATACGCTCAGCGATGTAGTTGCCGATGGCAATTTCGTCGGCTGTCGGTTCTGCAGTGGGTACTTCTACAAGTGGATCGTCAACGGCAACAGCTGCGTCGATACGTGACACGTGAATCACAGGGTCGCCGTAGCTGAAGGGCATGTGAGGGTTGATCTGAGCGATGACAATCTTGGCACATTCAACGCCGGATGTTGCGATGTCGGCAGATACGCCGAAGCTCACATATCCTTCTTCGTTGGGCAAAGAGCAGTTGATAAGGGCGACATCAACGGGGCATGTGCCGTCGCGGAAGAGCGCCGGAACTTCGCCGAGGAAGCGAGGTATCATAGTTCCATACCCTTCGGCCACCCAGCGGCGGATGGAGTTGGAGATGAATATGCTTTCTACGAGGAATGAATCTTTGTATTCGGGCTTGCAGAATGGAGCCGGACCTTTGGCGACTGCAAATCCGGTGTAGAGCACAACGTCGCGCAGTTCATGGCCGCGGTCGGCCATGGCTGCCAAGAGAGTCTCAGGGATAGATGTACTGCCCTGAATCACTACATGGTCACCACTCTTTATGAGTTTTACGGCGTCGGCCGCCGACATATATTTAATGTTGCTCATCGGTAAAGGCTTTAAGTCGTTGCTGAAGAGTTGTGAAGTCGCTTTCTGCTTCGAGTTTGGATACGCATATTCTCAGGCCGTGGCGTGTGCTTCCTGTGCCGGGTAGGGATATGGTGGATATGCCATGCCGCATGAGTGCGCGCTGCAGGCTCTCGCTGTCCATGTCGGCGAATGTCGCAGTGAAGAAGAAGCCGTCGGAAACGGGAGTGCCTGCGTCATCGGCATATACGATGTTGAAACCTGCGTCGGTGAAAAGTTTTTTCGCGCGTTCGCAGCGGCGTTTGTATTCCTCACATTCATGCACGAAGTTGATCTGACCGGCGGCAGCTGCGTCGAGCATGGCGGCCATGGCGCATTGTGCGGAATGGCTTACGCCGGATGACACGCAATAAACCACTCCGAAGATAAAGGCATTGCCGAAATTAGGCATTCCGAAAATGGGCTGTAATCCCGGATCTGTGCGTGAGAATACCGTAGGGCTCATGCACACGAGAGCAATGCGCTCGCCGGCGTAGCTGAAGATTTTTGAGGCCGAGATGAGCAGCACGTAATTATCGGTGTATTTGGCAATCGAGGGGATGAACGGTGCTTCGAAAGGAGTGCCGCAGTCGTGGCGGAAGTCCATGCCCAGATAAGCGAGGTCTTCGATGACGATTGCATCGTATTTTGTGGCGAGGCGTCCGATTGTGGCAAGCTCGTCTTCGGTGAAGTTTGTCCAAGCCGGGTTGTTGGGGTTTGAGTAGAGTATGCCTGTGATATTTCCATGTTTGAGAATGCTTTCAAGTTTCTCTGCCAGAGCGTCGCCGCGGTAGTTGAAGATATCGAAACTTGTCTGCTTCATGCCGATTATCTGTGCCTGCAGGTGCTGTGGCGCGAATCCGGGGTCGAGATAAAGCATGGTATCCTTGGCCGGGTCGCGCTTTGCGAGCAGAAGCATGAGCGAGAAACTTCCCTGCATAGAGCCGACCGACGGTACGATACATTCAGCCGGTATGTCTAGGTCTAGAAAAGCTTTTACAAACTTGCTTCCTGCATTTTTGAGCGGGGTAGTGCCCATTACCGGCGGATATTTATTTGCAATACCGTCGGAAAGAGCCTTGGTCTGGGCGTCGACGCCGATTTTCTGCGATGGCAGACCGGGATTGCCGAGCTCGAGCTGCACGAAATTTTCGCCGGAGAGTTCTTGTGCTGCCGAGGTGAGAGCCACAATCTGACGGATCGTGGCTGTGGTCAGTGATGAGATGTTTAGCCGGGCCATGATGCCCGAGAGTTGATCGTCGCTGAGGGGTAACATGGTTGATTTTAAAGTTTACTGATATGATGGCCGGCCTCGAAAGCTTTGATGTTTGCCTCGATGACGGCTTCGCCCTTGGCTGCGAAGAGTTTGCGCACGCTGTCTTTTAGCACTTCGATGTCAATGCCGATATATGGTGCGGCTGCTCCGAGCAGGACGATATTTGCCGAGCGCGGGCTTCCGGCCTGCCGTGCCACCTCCTCGCTGTCGAACGCCGTCACACATTCGCCCAATTTCTCGTAAGCTTCGTCGAGGCCTTCGGTGGACGGGTAGTTGGCGCAGTTGACAAGAGGCACGGTATTGGTGACGATGTGTCCGTCGGGTGCGAGCCAAGGCAGATATCTGAGAGCTTCCATCGGCTCCATTGAGATTATCACGTCGGCCTGTCCGCGCGGGATGAGGTCGGAATATACACTGCTGTCGCTCAAGCGCATGCCGCTCTGCACGTCGCCGCCGCGCTGACTCATGCCGTGTACTTCGGCCTGTTTGAGGTTTAGACCTGTCTCAAGGGCCGCCAAGCCTATCACTTTGGCTATGGTGAGAATACCCTGACCGCCGACGCCGGCTAATATGATGTCTTTTTTCATAGCAATCTGATTATTTTTTGTGTCGGCGCGCGGTCTGTATGCACTCGCGCACGGATATGATTATTGACAGACCTTTGTGGTCGATTTCTTCGCGGAAGAGCTTATACATCTCCTCGACATTCTTCGGCAGCGAGTCGATGGTGCGCACATGTGCGGGGTCGGCGCCGAGGCCGAGGCATATCTCGCGCAGCTTGCCGGTGCCTTGGCTGTCTTGTCCGCCTGTCATGCCGGTGGTGAGGTTGTCGCTGATGATTACCGTGATAGGCGAGTCTTCATTGATGGCGTCGAGCAAGCCTGTCATGCCGCTGTGGGTGAAAGTAGAGTCACCGATTACAGCGATGGCGGGGTGCTGGCCGGCGTCGGCGGCGCCTTTTGCCATAGTAATCGACGCACCCATATCCACTACGGTGTCGATGGCATTGAAGGGCGCGAGATAGCCGAGGGTATAGCAGCCGATGTCGCCGAAAACCTTGGGCGATTCATAGTCGGCGAGCGCGCGGTTGAGGGCGTTGTAGACATCGCGGTGGCCGCAGCCCTGACACAAGGCCGGCGGACGGGGCACTACGAGGTCCGACGGCTGACGGCTCTCCTTGGGCTTCAATCCCAGAGCCTCGGCGACAACTTCGGGCGACAATTCGCCTGTACGCGGCAGATGGCCTGTCATGCGGCCTATCACCTTGTCTTTGAACTCGCATATATCGCCCATGAGGCCGCGGAGCTGCTGCTCAACGAAGGGCTGGCCTTCCTCGACAACCAATATCTGCCGGCATTCCTTATAGATACGGTACAGCAGATGAAGTGAGAAGGGATATTGCGAAATCTTATATATAGGATAGGGGCTTACCGGGCCAAGTGCTTCCCTTACATAATTGTAGCCTATGCCGCAGGCAATAATGCCTATCGAGTTGTCGCGGCCGTCGGTGTGGAAATTGTAGTGGCTGCACTCCGACTCGCCGCGGAGGCGTTCGTAGGTGTCAATGAGTTGGGGATAGCGCCGGCGCGAGTTGCCGGGCATGAGCACCCATTGGGCACGGTTGCGCTCCTTGGGGTAGTGGAGCTCGTTTTCGGGTGCCGGCTCATCCTCGACAGTCACGTTGGCACGGCTGTGGGCAAGGCGTGTGACCATGCGCACCATCACGGGTATGCCGTATTCTTCAGAGAGCTTGAAACCGTAGGCCGCCATATCGTAGGCCTCCTGCTGCGACGATGGCTCGAGGACCGGAATCATGGCGAACTGGCCGTAGAAACGGCTGTCCTGCTCATTCTGCGACGAGTGCATGGAGGGGTCGTCGGCAGCCACGACAAGCATACCACCGTTGGCGCCGGTCATTGCGGCGTTGACAAAGGGGTCGGCGGCCACATTGAGGCCGACATGCTTCATCGAAACGATGGAGCGTTTGCCGCAGAACGACATGCCCAGCGCTTCTTCGAGAGCCGTTTTTTCATTCGACGACCAATGCGAGTGTATCCCGCGGCTGGTTGCCGTAGCATTTTGCTGGACAAACTCCAGAATTTCTGTAGAGGGAGTGCCCGGATAGGCGTAAGCTCCCGATAGACCTGCATTTATCGCTCCTAAGGCGAAAGCCTCATCGCCGAGGAGCAGTTGTTTGTTCTTCATGTTCTATAGGTTAGCGTGTGGTGCAAAGATACGCAAAAAAAATGAGAGAAAGATGTTGGCAAAACATGTTATACGACATTAAAAAAATGTTGCTGAATATTTTGCAGAGACGAGAAAAATTTGTAATTTTGTGAGCTGAATTTCCGCAATAGGCATTTTTAAGATGTCGGAGTGAGCATAACTCCGCACGCCTCAGCGGCTTAACTTATTATTACCGTATAAAATGTACGTAATCGTAGAAATCCAGGGACAGCAGTTCAAGGCCGAGAAAGACCGCTTCTTGTATGTGCACTACCTTGGTGAGAATGTAAAAGAAGGTGACAGCGTAGAATTCGACCGCGTTCTTCTTGCCGACAATGACGGCGCAGTGAAAGTAGGCGCTCCTACTGTAGAAGGTGCCAAAGTCGTATGCGAGGTAGAGAAACCCCTCGTTAAAGGCGACAAGGTAATCGTCTTCAAGAAAAAACGTCGTAATGACTACCGTCGTAAAAACGGTCACCGTCAGTACTTCACCAAGATTGTCATCAAAGACATTATCGCCTAACTATTCGTTCCACTCTGTCGCATTAGCGTCACAAATCAAGATCAAACACTATGGCACATAAAAAAGGCGTCGGTAGTTCGAAGAACGGCCGTGAGTCAGAAAGCAAACGACTCGGCGTGAAGATTTTTGGCGGTCAGTTCGCCAAAGCCGGCAACATCATCAAACGTCAGCGCGGCACCGTGCACCATCCCGGTCTCAACGTAGGCATTGGCAAAGACCACACTCTCTATGCCCTTGTCAACGGTACTGTTCAGTTCACCGAAGGTCGCAACGGTCGCAAGTTTATCAACATTGTACCTGTAGCTGAAGCATAAGCTTCAAATCAACCTTATCTATAGCGGCGTTGCGCCTTTGATGGCGTCGCGCCGCTGTTGTTTTATCATACTATGAAGAAGATTGCATTATTTCTTGCCGTGGCATTTACGGCTGCTCAAGCTTTTGCTTGGAGCCAAAAGGGTCATGACACTGTGGCCCATATCGCAGAGCGCCATCTCAGTGAGGCTGCGGCCGATTCGGTGGCGTCGTTGTTCGACGGTCGGTCGGCGGTGTATTGGGCCAACTGGCTCGACAATGCCAGCCATACACCCCAATATGCCTATACCAAGACATGGCATTATAAAAATATCGACGAAGGTGTGGCCTACGAAGACGCACCGCTTAACCCTGCCGGAGATGTCGTGACAGCCATACGCGAGCAGATCCGTGTGCTCGCCGACAGCCTCGCTCCGCGCAATCAGCGCGTGCTGGCACTTCGTATACTTGTGCATATCGTAGGCGACATGCACCAGCCAATGCACATGGGGCACCTGTCGGATCTTGGCGGAAACAAGACTCCGGTGAAATTCTTCGACCGCGACACCAACCTTCATTCTATATGGGACGGCAGCCTTATGAACTCCGGTCATGCGTGGTCGTATACCGAATGGGCCGATCAGCTCGACCGCCTCTCGCCTGAAGAGCAGCTTGTAGAGACGGCCGGAAATGTGGACGACTGGGCGCGGCAGACCTACGATATCGCCACCCGGGTCTACAACTATTTTCCCAAAGGCACCAAGGCGAGCTATAACCACATAGCACAATGGACTCCGGTGATAGAGCAGCAGGTGCTACGCGGCGGACTACGCCTCGCCCGCATACTCAATGCGCTCTTTGACCCCGAATCGGTCGATGATCCATATAAATTCTGAAAATTGATATAAAAAAATATCCATCCGCCCCGCTTTGCACCGGCAAAGCGGGGCGATTTGCTTTCCGGAGGATGTATTTGGCCATTGTTTATATCCTTTATGTTAAAATTGTCGATTTTTTCTTGGCAAATGTTTGGTAAATTGAAAAAAAATGTATTAACTTTGCGCAATCAATACCCTCATTGTATCCTTGCATTAGGGTATCTGAAGAGATAATTCGCTTAAGAATCAATCAATCAAACATTTTATGTCTTATTAAATTAAAGTATGAAAAAGCTGTTATTCTTATTAGCGGTAATTGTTGCGACAACACTGAGCGCAGTCGCTCAGAACCGCACAGTCAGCGGAGTCGTACTCGATGCCGATACTGATGAGCCGTTGATCGGTGCGTCAGTAAAACCTGTGGGAGGCGGTACCGGCGTCGCTACAAACGTCGATGGACGATTCACTATCACGATTCCGTCTTCCGTTGCCGAACTTGAGTTTTCTTATGTTGGCATGGAAACTAAAACAGTGCCCGTGTCAGACAAAATGACTGTCACTCTCTCCACATCATCTACCATGCTCGACCAAGTAGTCGTTACCGGCTACGGCTCGGGTAAGAAACTTGGCTCTGTTGTGGGTTCTGTTTCGGTAGTAGGTGAGAAACAGCTCGAGAATATTACCACACCTTCTTTCGTAGACGCTCTCCAAGGTCAGGTTGCCGGTCTTTCGATCGCTTCATCTTCAGGTGACCCTTCTTCTACAGAGAATGAAATCCGTATCCGTGGTCTCAACTCACTCAACTCGTCGAACACCCCTCTCTTTATCCTTGACGGCGCACCGGTTACCCAAACCGTATTCTCAACCCTCAACCCCAACGATATCGAGAGTGTTACCGTACTTAAAGACGCCTCTGCTGTCGCTCTTTACGGTTCTCGTGCTGCCAACGGTGTTATCGTGATTACCTCTAAAAGAAGTAAATATGGCGAGCAGGCCAAGATCAATATCCGTGCAAAATACGGTTGGTCGCAGCGCGCTTACGACAATATCGAGATGATGAACGCTACCCAATATGTCCAGTATCGTGACCTTATTGGCAACCCCGTTACCGACGCTGCCCGCAATGCAGTGGAAGTTCTCGGAATCAATACTGATTGGGAAAAGCAGATGTACGATAATCACGCTCCTACATACTCACTTGAAGGATCAGTTTCCGGCGGTACTGAGCATACGAAATATTATGTATCGTTCAACCACCTCGATCAGGACGGTATCATCGATCAGTCTGATATGCGTCGTGAGACACTTCGCTTCAGCATAGATACCCGAGCTAACAATTGGTTGTATTTCGGTTTGCAGGCCAACCTTGGCTACACCAAGTATCAGACCAATAACGAATCAAACAATCAGTATCAGGGCTCAAGCAGTTTCTATATCACCAACCCGATGGCTTTTGCGTTGCTGGCTCTTCCTTTTGACTCACCTAACTACTATACTGTAAATGAGGACGGCTCAATAAATTGGCTTGGAAAAGCCGGATATCTGCATTATTCAGGTTATCCCACTCCGGCACATGTTAATGAGTACCGCGCCGTTAACCGCAACCGCGTGACTTTGAATGCCGCAATGTACGAAATGATCCGTCCCATCAAAGGCCTTACTATCCGTGCACAGCAGTCTGTTGACGCATACGATTCTCGTGTGAGCAACCGTGGTCTTCCTGAGACAGCGGTGTTGACACCTATGGGTGACCAATACCCCAAAACTGTAGCTCTTGGTGAAACCGCATACGGTTATGCCCAGCAATCTTTCGGACGCTATTATCAGTTTACATATACCAACACCGCCGAATACAAATTCTCATTGAATGATGTTCATAATATCGGTGTACTTGTAGGTCAGGAATCAATAATCGGCCGCACTCATTCATTCGGTGTATTTACCGAAGGTCAGGCTGACGAGCGTCAGCTCCTCCTTTCACAGGGTACAGCCGTGTCAATCGGTGATTTGTCTGAATTATTGTCAGAGAGTGTGATGAACTCATGGTTTGCCAACGCCAACTACGACTTTGACAACCGCTACTTCCTTGACGTAAACTATCGTCGCGACGGTAGCTCGATGTTTGCACCGGGACATCGTTGGTCTAACTTCTTCTCTGTCGGTGCGATGTGGAATGCGAAAGAAGAATCGTTTATGCAAGGTCTGACATGGCTCGACAGCGCCAAACTTCGCGTAAGCTACGGTACTACCGGTAACTCTTCGTTCTCAAATTACGCATATCAGTCGCTTTTGGGCTCAGGCTCGCTTTACAATGGCCTTACATCAATAGGCATTTCACAGTCGCCTAACCACAACCTTTCATGGGAGACCGTACGCTCGTTTGACGTAGGTGTAAACGCCGGCTTGTTCAATCGCCTGAACATTGACGTAGACTTCTATGTAAAGAGCACTCATGACATGCTTGTAGAGATTCCCTACAGTTATACAACCGGTGAGTCAGAATCTTGGGGCAACGTGGCTTCAATGCGCAACGTCGGTGTTGATATCCACTTCAACCTTGACCTTATCAAAACCCGCGATTGGTACTGGGGTCTCACAGCCAACATGAACTACAACCATAATGAGATTACTTACCTCTACGACGGCGCAGATGAGATGCTTATTGGCAACCTGAACTGCTACAAAGTAGGTCACGAAGCATACGAGTACTATATGGTGCGCTATGCCGGTGTAGACCCCCGCGATGGTAAACAGATGTGGTATACCAAAGAAGGTAACCTTACCAAGGAGATTGACCTGAGCCGCGACCGCGTATGGATCAACAAGAGCCCGCTCTCTCCAATTTATGGTGGTTTTGGCACTGACCTCCGTTGGAAAGGTCTCTCGCTCCGTGCAGACTTTACATGGGCTGCTGACAAATGGATGCGTAACTCAGATCTCTTCTTCGTTACAGATAACAGCATGGCCACTAACAACCAGCGTACAGTCATGCTGAACACATGGACAACCCCGGGTCAGATTACCGATATCCCAAGGGTAGGTGAGACCATCAGCCAGTTTGATACACGTTGGCTTGAAAACGCTTCATATCTTCGTCTGAAGAATTTGACTCTCGCTTATAATCTTCCTCAGAATATCGTGAGCAAAGCCGGTCTTAAAGGCCTTCAGCTCCATTTCACCGGCCGCAACCTCCTTACCTTTACAGGTTTTACCGGTTCAGATCCCGAGCCTGAGACAACATCAGTATTCTTCTTCTATCCCAATACCCGTCAATACGAGTTCGGAATTGATGTGACATTCTAAACAGCGAAACAACAATGAAAAAAATATTATTATCACTTCTTCTTGTCGCCGGTGTTCTCACATCATGCGACATGGATAAGAATCCTTACGGAACTCTCAATGGAGAGGATCCGTTTGCGGGAATGAATGACGCGAGCCGTTACCGCAACGGTATCTACTCGGGTATCCGTGCAGTGGCCACAAGCGCATACTTCACCAACCCGGAGATCCAGATGGATATGTTCCAAGCAACCAATCAGGTGGGCAACCGCGGTATTGTATTCGCAAGCGGTGACATTCTGGCTTCAACCGGTGAGACAGGCACATACTATGGTTCTCTGCTTATGCAGGTTGCCTCAGTCAACTATTATCTCGAGAAGATGTCGGAGCTTATGGCTATCGATACAGATGAAGCCAATATGGTTGCGTATAATCGTTTCGTAGGTGAGGCCAAGTTTGCCCGTGCATACTATAACAGCCTCCTTCTTGACCGCTTCTGCCCCGAATATACAGAGGCAAATGCCGACAAACCCGGTCTTGGCGTTCAGATTTTCTCAGACTATATCCCCTCGCCTGACCGCTCTACCTATCCTGCTCGTTCGACCATGAACGAAACCCTTGCGTTTATCAACCAAGACCTCACCGACGCTCTCAATGCAATGGTAGCATACGAGGCTTCTTCACCCGACGCAGGACGTCTTACAGCGATGGCGCCTTACATCAACTCAAATGTTGTAAAAGCACTTCAGGCTCGTATCGCCCTTCTTACTCTCGACTATAGCACAGCAGTGAGCAAGGCTAATGAAGTCATCAATACCGGAATCTATCCTCTTGTCACATACGCCAACTATAGCAAAATGTGGCTCAACGATGAGGGTACAGAAATTATCTTCCGCCCCTTCGAAAGTCTTAATGAGCTTGGCAGTGCCATCGGTAGCCGTTGGTTGTCGATCTATGATGACCAGTCTGACTATGTTCCGACCCAGACATGCCTTGACATGTATAGCCGTCGTACTGACGCCCGCTATAATGCCTACTTCGATACCCGCGACCTTAACTTCGAGGGTGATGTTGTGACAACTTTTACATTTAACAAGTTCCCCGGTAACCCGGCTCTCCAGCCCTCTTCATCGCCTAACTTGGTAAATATGGCTAAGCCTTTCCGCACCAGCGAGCTTTATCTTATCGTTGCCGAAGCTTCTTATCGTCTCAGTAAAGAAGGAGATGCCAATGCTGCCCTCAATGCAATCCGCAACGTTCGTCTTCGCGGCCACTCTGATGAGACATTCTCAGGAGAGGAGCTTCTTGAGGAGATTCAGCTTGAGCGTACACGTGAGCTCATCGGCGAAGGCTTCCGCATGAGCGACCTCCGTCGTTGGCACCTCGCTATGAGCCGCTCCAATCCTCAGGAGGATGTAGCAAGCTACCTGTGGCCTTCGACAGTCACAATGTCTTATCCCGCCGACAGCTACAAGTACACTTGGCCTATTCCTGACCATGAGCTTCAGGTTAATCCTCAGCTTGCAGGCCAGCAGAATCCGGGTTATTGATTCGGCAATTAATAATATAAAAGTAATTTTCGAAATATGAAATTCTTAAAAATATTCGCGATTGCAGTAGCTGCATTTTCTGTGGCTTCGTGCTCGGACGATGATACATCGTGGAATACCGAGTCAGACGTAACCGTACAGATGGGTGAGGCTACATTCTCGACCAAAGAAGGTCGTGGCATGGTAAGCATACCTCTTACAGTAAGCGGCGAACGAAATGGTAACATTAAAGTGACCCTCGATGTCGTGTCGGATTTTGAGAATCCTGCAAAAGATGAGGAGCACCTTTATCTCACTACCAAAACTATTGTCATCTTCCCCGAAGACAATACTTACGACGTAGAAGTAAGCATCGTAGACGACAAGGATATGAACGAAGCCCGCTTCTGCAATGTTGTGATAGCTTCTGCCGAAGGCGCAACCATCGGAGCACAGAGTTATACAACTATCGAGATCAAAGACAACGACTCAGAACCCTACGACCGCTGTGCCGGTGAATGGATTCTCAACACTGCCCAAGCTTCACAGTCAGGCGATTTGAGTTTCTCTCGCCAGTATATATCACTCGTTTCATACGACGAGGGTCAGGCCGGCTATAACAAGTATTATAAAGTTGAGGGTCTTGTAAGTGGTGCAGATGAACTTGCATTCCGTGCCTACTTCTACTATGATGAAGAGACCAAGGATGGTTATATCACCATTGCCAACGGTCAGTCTGGTGGTACTATGGAGATTAACTCTACTTTCGGAGAGCAGTCAATTTACCTGATGCAGCTTACTTCGGACGGCTATCTCGCAAATACAGGCAATACTGTATTCTACTATGACTCTGAATTCAGCAAAATGGAGGTAGAGAATGAGGTAGAAGAAGGTCTTATACCTGAGTGGGGCTTCCTCTTCAATTCAGGAGGCTGGTATATCCTTGACAGCTACATGGTAACAGGCATGGAGCGTCCTTGATTATTTCTTAATACTCTATATAAGCACCCCGGCATTTGTCGGGGTGCTTTGTTTTTTAAAAGTTGTTAAATTGACCAACACATGAAAGTTATTTGTTAATATGAGATACTTTATGGCATGAATTATTGGAGCATAAAGAAAAAATGCTTAAATTTGCCACAAAGATTTATCAATATGACTCAGAAATACATTCTTGCAACAGTAATGTTGCTGGCGGCAGGATATGTCAGTGCACAAAATAAACTGTCTCCTGCAGCAATCGCTCTTATGGAAGAGTATAAGGAAGCTCCCGCAAGCCGCGGCGAGACTCCTGAGGTATTTGCTATTGTAACACTCAATAATGCTTCCGAAGCAGATCAGCTTGAGGCTCTCGGGCTTGAGATTACTGATAACCGCAACGGCCATCTTCTTGTCCATATCCCGATGGATAAGATGGAGGAAGTTGCCGCTCTTGAGTGCGTGAAGAGTATATCATTCGGCCAGATGGCATATCCGATGATGGACCGCGCCCGTGCCACTTCAAAAGTAGACGAGGTACATACCGGCACAAATCTGCCACGTGCATACACCGGTGCAGGTATAGTCACCGGTCTTTTCGATACAGGTCTTGATGTGGAGCATATCAACTTCATGAAGGACGGAGACCCGGATGACACTCGAGTGTTGGCCGCAGCAAAGGTAAACAATGGTCGCCCTTCTACAATGACTACATACGATACCAAGGATGAGTCGCATGGCACTCACGTGCTCGGCATTATGGCAGGTAGCTATAAGGGCGATGTAAAATATGCAGGTACTACAGGTGCCAACCCCTACTATGGAGTGGCTACCGGTTCGGATATCGTGATGACCGGTGGTACACTTCTTGACGCCAATATCTTGGCAGGCGTTAAGTATGTGATTGATAATGCAAAAGAAGTAGGAGAGCCTGCAGTAGTGAATCTCTCGATTGGTTCTACAGTAGGTACTCACGACGGAACGTCGGATTTCAATCGTACGCTTGACGAATACGGCAAGGATGCAATTATCGTGATGTCTGCCGGCAATGAGGCTCAGACTCTGATGGGTGTCGGCAAGACATTCACCGCTAACGACAAATCGTTTACGACGTCGTTCTATCCTGTAGAGTATCAGTCAAATGCCAAGATAAACAATATCTCAGGATGGGATGGAACACTTGAGTTCTATGCCAGTGATGACCGTCCCTTCACTGTCCGTATTCAGGTAATGGCTTTCGATACCGCCACCCCCGAGCTTCTTGATGAGTATGTAATATCTTCATCGACATCGGGAAAGTCGACATACGTCGGAGGTAGCCCAAATTCGTTGACAGCATACGAACCTCTGGTTGACTGGGAATATGCTGTAGGTAATAAGGCATATATCAAGGCCTTGACAAATGTCAATACGGTCAATAACTGCTATTATGCAAATCTGTCGTTTACTCAATTTGCGATTGATAAGGAAGTGACAGGTACTGTAGTTGCCGTAACAATCGAAGGACAGGAAGGCCAAAGCGTGCGCGGCTATGCCAACTCGGGTAATACCACACGCGGAAAATATACAGCCCAGTTCAGCAACCGCGGCTATAACGGATGGATGTCGGGCGAAGCCAACGGCACTATCAACGATATGGCCTGTGGCAAGAACGTTATTGTTGTAGGTTCCTATAACACCCGCAATACTTGGCCGGTGATCAACTCTAACCGTACTGTAGGTATTCCCTCATATATAATCGGTGATATCAGTGAGTTCTCTTCTTACGGCACACTTGCTGATGGCCGCAATCTGCCTCATATCTGCGCACCCGGTGCATTTATCATGTCGTCGTATAACAGCTATTATATCGACGCTAAAGGCATGAATGATTCTAATTCAGATCTCGGCGCGATGTATACCGACAAATACGGCTTGACCCACTATTGGGGCCGCATGCAGGGCACATCGATGTCGTCGCCTTTCGCTGCAGGCGTATTCGCACTCTGGCTCGAGGCTAACCCGACACTCGACGTAAACGCTATCCGCGATATCGCCAAACGCACAGCAATGACCGACCGCTATACACAAGCCGGCGATCCCGTGCAGTGGGGTGCAGGTAAGCTCGACGCTTACGAGGGTCTTAAGTTGGCTCTCAACTATACCAGCTCGGTAAATGATGTGCTCGCCGACAAGAGCATTATCTATCAGGAAGTAAGCCCGGGTGTATATGATGTGTTTGCACAGGGTGCCCGCAAGCTCAATGCCGCACTCTACAGCCTCAGCGGTGTGCAGGCAGCTTCGGCAAGCGCAGACGGTGACAATCTTACCCTCAGTGCGGAAGGTCTCTCAGCCGGAGTATATGTTCTCCGTATCGACGCCGACGGTAATACTCAGACACACAAAGTAGTAGTGAAATAATCAATCTTAGATATTACAAAAAATGCCGCTCAACCGAGCGGCATTTTTTGTTATTGTATGTGTTTCTGTTATTTAGCAAACAGGGGAGTGGGGTATTCGCCTGAGCGATGGAGTTCGGCGAATTTCTCTACAACTGCAGGGCGGTCGGCGCTGTAGGTGACGCCGAACCAGCGGGAGTCGGTGTCGAGAACCTTTACAGAAACCTCTCCTGCCTGAATCATAGGCTCGATACAGGGCGGAATGGGGAACTCGGCCTTGGGTACTTCGATGTTCTTACGCAGGAAGTCTTCGAAGCTCTTTCCTGAGAGCTCGAAATAATCGGGAGTGAAGCCCCACATGTTCATCGACACGGGAGTCTTGGGGTCGTATGTCTCGAGAGTGCCCTCGGCATTGTTGGTGACAATGTTGTGGTCGGCGTCGTAGCGCACGTCGGTGCGCTCTTCCACAGCAGTGAGGTAACCGTTGGCGTCGGTCTTGCAAATGCCGCGGCTCACAGAGCCGTTTTCTGTCATTGTATTGCCTACGCGGAAGCCTACCATTGAGTAGTCGCCCTTGCGGGTGCGCTCGCGCATAAGGTCTTTGGCAAGCACTGCGAAGCTGTCGCGGCCATAGAAGTCGTCGGCGTTGATGACAGCGAAAGGTTCATTGATGGCGGTAGCGCCCATCAGCACAGCTTGGGTAGTGCCCCAAGGTTTGGTGCGGTCGGCAGGGCATGTGAAGCCTTCGGGCAGTTTGTCAACAGCCTGAAAGACAACTTCAACAGGCACAACGCCTTCATATTTCGAAAGAACTTTCTCTCGGAAGTCTGCTTCAAAATCTTTGCGGATAACGAAGACTACTTTACCGAAGCCGGCGCGGAGAGCGTCGAATACAGAGTAGTCCATAATAGTCTCACCGTTGGGGCCGAGACCGTCGAGCTGCTTGAGGCCACCATAGCGGCTACCCATGCCGGCAGCAAGGATAAAAAGGGTTGGTTTCATGGTTATGTTGTTGGTAGAATGACAGTTGGGGAGCTTGTAACAAACTCCCCAACATATTCCTGTTATTATTTGAATTGGAAATTGATGTGTCGCTTATACTTCTCGCCGGGACGGAGCACAGCCGAGGGGAAAGCCTCTTTGTTGGGCGCGTCGGGGAAGTTCTGACATTCGATAGCCACTCCGTCGTAGTCATCGTAGCTGCGGCCGTCTTTATTGAGGGGGCTGCCTGCCAGCCAGTTGCCGGTATAAACCTGCACGCCGGGCATGTCGGTGCTCACTTCAAGCACACGGCCCGATACAGGGTCGGAAAGCACAGCTACAATCTGCTTGCGCTCGGGGTTGAACTCATCGATTACCCAGCAATGGTCGTAGCCCTTGCCGATGACGAGAGCCGGGAACTCGAGCTTGATGTCGCGGCCGATTTTCTTGGGCCGGGTGAAGTCCATCGGAGTACCCTCGACATCCACAGCCACGCCTTCGGGAATCTGTGTAGAGTCGGTGGGCAGGTATGTGGAAGCCTTGAGCTGGAGAAGATGGTCGAGCACGCTGCCGCTGTTGTGGCCGGCGAGATTCCAGTATGCGTGGTTGGTGAGGTTGACGATGGTGGGCTTGTCGGTGGTGGCCTCGAGCTTGAGGCGAAGCTCATTCATCTCCGACCACTCGTAGGTGGCAGTGGCCGTGAGAGTGCCGGGGTAACCCATTTCACCGTCTTTCGACACGTATTGGAATACTGCTGTATAGTCGCTGCTCTCAATCAGCGTCCACACCTGATTCTGAAAGCCTTCAGGACCGCCGTGGAGGCTGTTGGGGCCATTGTTGATCGGCAGGGTGTATTCCACACCGTCGAGTGTGAAATGACCCTTTGCAATGCGGTTGGCAAAGCGTCCGGGCACCTTGCCGGCGCAGGGGCCGTCGGCGAAGTAGTCGAGCGGATTGGCATAGCCGAGAGTTACGTCGGCGAGCTCGCCCTTTTTGTCGGGCACCCACACTTCCACTATGCCTGCGCCGAGAGAGCTCAGCACAACCTTAGCTCCCTTGTTGTTGGTAAGAGTGACAAGGGCAATTTTGCCTGTGTCACTGTCAAGATATTTTATTTCAACGGGTTTCATTCGATATTGCGGAGATGTTTTTCCCACGCCCAAGCGGCGCGCAGGGTATCGTCGAGATCGCGTTCGGCTTTCCAGCCCAACACCTTGTTGGCTACTGAAGTGTCGGCCCATACTGCGGGTACGTCGCCGGGACGGCGTCCTACAATCTTATAGGGCAGCTTGAGGTTGTTGGCCTGCTCGAAGCGGGTGAGGAGCTCAAGCACCGAAACGGGGCGGCCTGTGCCGATATTGAAGATTTCGTATTTGGTCTCCATCTTGCCTTCGGTCATGCGGTCTACCGCAGCTACGTGGGCCTTGGCGAGGTCAACGACGTCGATATAGTCGCGCAGACATGTTCCGTCGGGGGTATCGTAGTCATTGCCGAAAACCGACAGACATTCGCGCAGACCTGCAGCTGTCTGGGTGACGAACGGGAGCAGGTTGTTGGGTACACCGCGGGGAAGCTCGCCGATGAGAGCCGACGGATGTGCGCCGATGGGGTTGAAGTAGCGCAGGGCAATGCCATACATGCCTTCGTAGGCGGCGCAGCAGTCGCGGAGAATGTCCTCGGCAATCTGCTTGGTGTTGCCGTAGGGCGATGTAGCCGGCTGACGGGGAGTCTGCTCTGTTACGGGCAGCACTTCGGCGTCGCCATATACTGTTGCCGAAGACGAGAAGAGGATATTGGGGCGGCCGAACTCTTTCATGAGCTCGAGGATGTTCATATACGATACCAGATTGTTCTGATAGTATTTGAGGGGTTCGCTCATCGATTCACCCACAGCCTTGTATGCGGCGAAGTGGATAACGGTGCTGAACTCGTGGCGTTCGAAAACACCGCGGAGAGCTTCCTTGTCGCAGGTGTTACATTCTTCGAAAGTAACCTTGCGGCCGAGGATTTTCTCAACGCCTTCTACAGCCGAAGGCTCCGAGTTTGAGAAATTGTCGATCATCACCACATCGTAGCCGGCTTCAATGAGGGCTATTGTGGTGTGGGTGCCGATATATCCGGCACCGCCCGAAACGAGTACTGTATCTTTCTTCTTACTCATTTAAATAATATTTATTAAAGTTTTGCAAGTTGCAGCGCAACTTGCAAAACTTGAGGTTTAAAGCGCTTTCAGCGCAGTTTATGAAGCATTGGATTTGGGTAAATCCAAGTTCCTTAAACTGATTATTCTTCCAATTTGCGGGCGCCGTCGCTGATGATCACTTCATAGATTTTGGGCTCGTGGCCGTATTTCTCGTTGAAGCGCTCTTTTGCGGTGGCGATAAATGAGTCGAGGAGATCGTTCTTTACGAGGTTGATGGTGCAGCCGCCGAAGCCGCCACCCATGATTCGCGAGCCGGTGACGCCACATTCCTTGGCGATGTCGTTGAGGTAGTCGAGCTCCTCGCATGAAACCTCGTAGTCTTTCGAGAGGCCGCGGTGAGTCTCATACATGCAGCGGCCTACGGTCTCGAAGTCGTTTTTCACGAGAGCGTCGCATACTTCAAGCACGCGCTCTTTCTCTTCGATGACGAATTTTGCGCGGAAGTAGTCTTCAGCGGTGATATCGCTCTTTATGGCGTCGAGCATGGCGTGGTCGGCGTCGCGAAGAGTCTCGATACCGAGGCGCTTTGCCACGCGCTCGCAGGAAGCACGGCGTTTGTTGTAGGGCGAGTCGGCGAGCTCGTGTTTTACTACAGAGTCAACGAGCACGAGAGTGTAATCGTCGGCTTTGAAGGGGAAGTATTCATATTCCATTGAGCGGCAGTCGAGGCGCATGAGGTGATCTTTCTTGCCGAATACACTGGCAAACTGGTCCATGATACCGCAGTTCACGCCGCAGTAGTTGTGCTCTGTAGACTGGCCGATACGGGCGAGCTCGAACTTGTCGATAGAGTTGCCGTTGAAGAGGTCGTTGAGGGCGAAGGCGAAGCATGATTCGAGAGCAGCCGAAGAGCTAAGGCCTGCACCGAGGGGCACATTGCCGGCGAACACGGCGTCGAAGCCTTCAACCTTGCCGCCACGTTTGATGATCTCGCGGCATACACCGAAGATATAGCGGGCCCATGACTGCTGGGGAGCGTCGGCTTCGTTGAGGCCGAACTCGGCATAGTCATCAATATCGATAGAGTATACACGTACTTTGTCGGTGTCGTTGGGGCGGATATCTGCCATGATCACTTTGTCGATGGCGCCCGGGAACACGAAGCCGCCGTTGTAGTCGGTGTGTTCGCCGATGAGGTTGATACGTCCTGCCGAGGCATAGAGAGTGCCTTCACCGCCGAAACGGCCGGCGAAAGTAGTGGTGATTTTTTCTTTCAGTTCCATGGTTTTATGGTGTAAAATAAATTGTTAGTCACATAAATCTGTTTGCACCCCCAAAGTTAGTGATTATTTATCGAACGGCAACAGAAAAAACAAGCCAAAATTGACGCTAATTCGTCAATTTTGGCTTTGTAAGGTGTTAAAGTATCTCAAAGGCTCGAAAGTTGGCCTGTCACCGAGTCCATCAGGTAACCGGCCACCCTCACATCCTTTGGCATTAGCGGGTGATTGCGCACGAGGTCTACCGTCTCGGCTATTGCAGCATGAGTATCGTCGAAGCCGTGGAGCCAGCTGTCGAGGTCGATACCGCAATGACGCATGAGCGATATGTGCTCGTCGTCAATACCGCGTTGGCGCATTAGGTGGAGCATTTCGGCAGAGTCCATACCTTGAACGCCGCAGCCGGTGTGGCCAATGATCATGACTTCGTTGACGCCGAGCTCGTAGACGGCCACAAGGAGTGAGCGCATTGTAGAGTCGAACGGGTTTGTTATCGTCGCGCCGGCATTCTTTATCATTTTCACATCGCCGTTGCGTATGCCCAAAGCCGCGGGCAATAGTTCTACGAGGCGAGTGTCCATGCAGGTGACGATAGCTATGCGCTTGTCGGGATACTTTGATGTAGTATAGCGCTCGTAGCCGCGCGAGGCCACGAATTCACGGTTAAATGCAAGAATCTCGTCAATCATAACTCTTTGATTTGCTCCGCAGTGAAGCTGAAGGAAAGGGGCTCGCAACCCTCTGCCTCGAATACATAGCTCACGCCTATGCCAAGTTTCTTCATGAGCTGGAGCTGCAGGGTGTTGCCGGGTGCGTTGAGTTCTTTTTTGAGCTCAGGGAGCATGGCTGCTTTTACCTGTTCTATATTGTCGGCCGAGAACTGATATTTTTCAGGATTATAGGTGTATGAGAATTGAATGTCGGCTTCTTCGAGAGCTACACCTGTCATTACGAGTTCATCGCCGTCGATGTGCAGCGGGCATTGTGCGTTGGTGATGGCGATGAGGCCTGCGAGCTGCGAGCGGTCGTCATTTGCCTCTTCCTGATTCTCGAGAAGGTCTTTGATTTCGTTGGAGTAGAATGTGAGTGTCACGCTGTCCTGACTCTTCTTGCCGTAGTAGTTGAGGCTGATGTTGGCGTCGGCATCAACAATGAATTTGGCAAATTCATTGCCCTCTTTGCCCGAAAGATATGTGCGCAGGAAACGGCGCTGGGCGTCGTGTGCGTTGCGCATGGAGCTGATACTGTTGAAGGTCTCGCTCAGAGAGTAGTAGAAGTTAAAGGTGTTTTCCTCGGTGTCGTAGGCCACACTGTCCATTTCCACGCCGTTGCCAAGATTCATGGGCAATTCGGCATTGAGTTGGGTAGCTGTAGTGGCGAGGCGGTTCTTGGCGTTGTTGCCACAGGCCGATACCAGTATTACGAGGCATACGGCGATGATGAGATTGATATACTTTTTCATTGCAATTAAGGATGATAGATTAGATACGAAGGACTTGCAAGAGCCTGCGCTCTTGCGGCGATTTGCTCGGGCGTGATGGCCATGATATGTTCTGCCGCCACGCTGTCAGGAGTAATGCTGCCGGCATATAATATTGCACGGGCAGCCCCCATGATACGGTTCTCACGGTTTTCGGAGCCTATTGTGAGTTGCCCGAGCCATTGGCGTTTTGCGCGAGAGAGCAGGCGCTCAAGCTGTGCTGCGGGAGTGTCGGCAAGCCGCGAGGCTGTGCGTCTGCAGAGATTGAGGCAGCGGTCGGCGTCTTCGGGGTCGCAGCCGTAATATACCGTCATAAGACCGGATGATGTGAATCGGGTGACGGATGACTCTACCGTGTAGACCAGTCCGCGCCGCTCCCGCAGCTCTACATTGAGCAGTGAGTTCATGCCGGGACCGGCCATGAGGTTTGAGAAGAGGCCGTCGGCGTAGCGGCCCTCGCCATAGAGATTGTCCACTTCCATACCCAGCACTACATGCGACTGGTGCAGACCTTCGACTGAGATATCGTTTGTAGACCTGCTGAAGCTGCAAGCAGAAGTTCTTTCTGTCTTTTCCCCTGCCGGGAGAGCCGAAAAATATCTTTCGGCCATTGCCGAGATACGGTCAGGCGATTGCGGCCCGGAGTAGAAAATAACAGCATTGGCGGCTGTATAGTACTTTTTGAGGAATTGCCGGCAATTGTCGCTGCCGAGCGACGCCACTGATGTCGCCGAGCCTAAAATATTGTGACCCAGCGGAGTCCCGGCATATACCATATCCTCGAAATCGTCATACACAGCCTCAGAAGGCGTGTCGCGGTAAGAATTTATCTCATCGATCACCACCTCACGCTCTTTCTCGATTTCAGCCTGTGGAAACTGCGAGTTTATTGCGAGGTCTGCCACGAGCTCTATTGCCCGGGCAGCATTGCCTTGAGGGAAGATGGTGTAGACGGTGGTGTCTTCTTTGGTGGTGAAAGCGTTGAGCTCGCCGCCTACCGCCTCCATGCGGTTGATGATGTGGTAGGGGCGGCGCCGTGCAGTGCCTTTGAAGATGGTATGCTCAACCAGATGAGCGAGGCCGAAATTGCCGTCGCTTTCATCAGCGCTGCCGGCCTTTACGGTCATGCCGAAGATACCGGCGCCTGCGCCATGATACCACAAGTGCACCAAGCGCAGGCCGGAAGATAAGTTTATGACTTGAGCCTGAGGTAGTTTCATCGGTCTATCCAGTTGCCGTCGCCGCGTATGAGTTCTTCGAGAGCGTCGGGCGCTTCGGCCTGAGGTATGTTTTTGCGCACACATTCTATGCCGCGGTAAAGGCTGACCATTCCCTTTGCGCCGCCTACATAGCCATAGTCAGCGCCGGCCATCTCTCCGGGTCCGTTGACGATACATCCCATCACGGCGATTTTGAGATGGCGCAGATGTTCGAAGCGCGGTTTTATGGTGTCGAGGATTTCCTCAAGATTATACAATGTGCGTCCGCAGCCGGGGCATGCTACGATGTCGGCTTTGAAGCGGGCGAGTCCGCAGGCTTGGATTATCATGCGGCATACTTCCTCACATTCTTCTGTGCTCATGAGGTCGCAGCGCATGCCTATGGCGTCTTGGAATCCGTCAAGAAGCAGGCTGCCCATATCAATGGCAGCAGCAGTGATAGCCTCTTCCTTGTCTTTGCAATCGCTGTAGTCGAAAACAAAGGCCAAGGGAACGGAGGAGTTTTTCTCTGCGGCAATTTTGCGGGCACGTGCGAGCTTTTGCTGACCGTCGAGGCGTACTACATCAATGCCTTCTACATTAATGTCTCCGCATAGGATTGCTGTCGGGTTATTGCCGCCAATGCCTGCGGGCAATGAATCGCTCTTGCGGCGTCCGGTGCCTCGGCTGCGGCTGAGCACCCCGGATTCCTGATTGCTCTTGGCATTTTCCATGCCGTATCCGGCCACGAACCTCGCCACGGGCAATTCATTGCAGGGGTTTTCACTGAGCGAAACACGGATTGTGTCGCCTATGCCGTCGCTTAGCAGAGAGCCAATGCCTGCTGCAGATTTTATGCGGCCTTCGAGCGCATTTCCGGCCTCGGTGACTCCTAAGTGGAGAGGGTAGTCGAGACCTTCGGCGTCCATACGCTCTACGAGCAGGCGCACGGTGTCGGTCATCAAAGATACATCGCTGGCTTTTATCGACACCACTACATCTTCAAAATCCTTGGCACGGCAGACACGCAGGAATTCGAGCGCCGACTCCACCATGCCTTCCGCACCGTCGCCGAATCGGCTCATTATGCGGTCGGAGAGAGAGCCGTGGTTTACACCGATACGGATGGCTGTGCCGTGGCTGCGGCAGAGGTCTACAAACGAGGCGAATTTCTCACTGAGCTTTTCGATTTCAGCGGCATATTCCTCATCGGTAAACTCCATCTTGCGGAATGTGCGACCGGGATCATAGAAGTTGCCCGGGTTTATGCGTACTTTCTCCACATGCTTGGCCGCCTCCATGGCTACTGCGGGCACGAAGTGAATATCAGCCACGAGCGGCACATTATATCCGTCGGCTTTTACTTTTGCTTCTATCTGGGCAAGATTGGCTGCATGAGCCACCGACTGGGCTGTGAGCCTGACAAGGCGCGCTCCGGCGTCGGCGAGTGCCTCTACCTGAGCGGCAGACGCCTCTGTGTCGAGAGTCGGTGTTGTAGTCATCGACTGCGGCACGATGTCGTGCTCACTGCCGATTTTTACATTGCCTACATTTACGGTATGTGTCTTGCGGCGGTAAGGCGCTGATGACATGTCAATTGGTCTTGAATTTATAATCGTTGATTGCTGCAAGTTCGGCGTCGGCTTTTTCAATTTTGGCCGAAAGTGAAGCGCGGTAATCATCGTAGCGCTTGGCGAGATCTTTATCGGAGAGCGACATTATTCTCACCGCGAGAACTGCTGCATTGAGAGCGCCGTTTATACCCACTGTTGCGACGGGGATGGCAGGCGGCATTTGCACTATAGAGTAGAGCGCGTCGATACCATCGAGGGTTGAGGCTACCGGAACACCGATAACAGGAAGCGGGGTTGAGGCAGCGATTACACCGGGGAGTGCGGCAGCCATGCCGGCGGCGGCGATTATCACCTCTATGCCGCGGCTCTGTGCCTCATGTGCAAAACGCTCAACAGCGTCAGGGGTGCGGTGTGCGCTCAGGGCGCGAAGTTCGAAAGGAACTTCCATCTGCTCAAGGAAATCGGCTGCTTTGCGCAGTACGGGCAGGTCGGAAGTGCTGCCCATGATTATGCTGACTCTGCAATTCATATCGTGTGGTTTATAATAAGGTTAAAGCTAAGAATTCTATTATGAAAGATAATGTAGCGCCTGCAAATACCTGCAGAGGCGTATGATGGTTGAGGAAGAGACGTGCCCATGCCACAAGCCCGACAATGGCGAATGTAGCCGATACCCATATCATCGGGAATGCCAGCAGATTGTGGAATGCCAGCCAGTAGCATGCGCCTGCCAAACCTCCTACCGCACCGGAGTGCGCGCTGATTTTCCACCAATGGGTGATTATCAGCGATAACACCGACACTATGGCTGCACCATAAAAGAATGCCACCAGCCACGACGGCGCCTGCATGGAGTGCATGAAATATCCCGCACCGAGATAGCACAATATCGATGTGCAGTAGGGTATGGTGCGCTGGCTTTTGTCGCTTATGCTTGCGTCGCTCACCTTGCCCATGCGGATGAGGGTGAAAATCACCAGAGCCGGAGCTATGGCGGTTATGAAGAGTACGCCGCCGAGAGCCCACAGTTTCACTCCGATGGGTAGAAAGCGCAGCAGTGTATACCATAGAGTGATGGCTGTGGCGTAGGTAGGCACAAGCAGAGGGCTGAATACATCGCTTGCGATGTGGGCTGTGAGGGCGAGTTTACGGTTTATATTGTTCTCGTTCATGATTTTTTGACAGGTAGGAGAGTTTCAGAGTTCCTTTCTCAGGCGTGCAACGGGCAGGCCGAGACGTTCGCGGTATTTGGCCACAGTGCGTCGGGCGATGTCGTATCCTTTGGCCTGCAGCGCCTCTGTGAGAGCTTGGTCGGAAAGCGGCGCATGTTTGTCTTCTCCGGCCATGAGGTCTGACAATGTTTTGAGTATCTGGTGTGAAGATATGTCGGTATCTGCGTCGGGGCGCTCGTTGAACAGCATTTTCAGCGGATACATGCCGGTATGCGTCAGGATGTATTTTCCTGAAGTCGCACGCGATATCACTGAAATGTCAAGGCCGGTGAGAGCCGCCACGTCGCGGAGCACCATGGGGCGGATATCGGCCTTGTCGCCTCCGGCGAAGAAGTCGTGCTGCAGTTTCACTATGGCTTTGGCTATCGACATGAGGGTCTGCGCCCGCATGTTGACGAGCTTTATAAAGGCTGCCGCCGAGTTGCGTTTGTCTTTTATGAAAGTATATGCCTGTTTCCGGCGTGGAGAAGCGTCGTCGGGCAGATTATCAACTTTAAACGACGATTCGATGGCAAGCTCGGGTATGTTTCCTTGCAGGCTCACCGTGAAAGTGTCGGTGCGGTCGTCGTAGTCGAGTACGAAATCGGGCTCGACAGGTTGGGCGCGGTCGAATGTCCGCAAACCTTCAAGCGCCGAGGCCGGCTTGGGATTGAGGCTTTGGATGAGAGCTATGGCGTCGGCGAGGCCTTGGCGCGGTATGTCGAGCTGTGCCTGCAGACGGTCGAAATGCCTTTTGGAAAACAGGTCGAAATGATGGGCAACTATTTCTTTCGCAGTCACCGATTCTACCGTCTGCGGCAGTCGTTTGAGCTGGAGCAGCAGGCAGTCGCGCAGGTCTACAGCCCCGATACCGGCCGGGTCGAGAGTGCGTATGGTATCGAATACGCGTCGCACATCGCTGTCGTCGACATATACTCCCTCAGAGATGGCAATATCGTCGGTGATGTCGCGCAGAGGGCGTGTGAGATAGCCGTTGTCGTCGAGATTGCCGATGATATGCTCGGCAATGCGCATATCACCTTCGTCGAGGTCGTGCTCCGAGGCAAGGCGGCGCATTAATATCTCTCCTATGCTTTCATTTTCATCGGCGGTATATGAGGCGACCTCTGTGTGGATATCGTTGACGCTGCGGTTGCCGGCGAAAAATACAGGGGTGTCGTCTTCGTCGGCATAGTCGGCCCGCTGGAGTTGCTCGGCGCTTTCATCGAAATCGTCGTGCTGTGCGTCGGCTTGATGTTCTACGGCCTCGAGTGCCGGGTTTTCATCGAGCTCGCGTCTGACTTCATCTTCAAACTCGGGCACCGACATGCCGAGCACCCGCCCCAATGCCACATTCTGCGGGTTGAGACGCTGCTGCAAAGCGAGTTGCTGTTCGAGTCTGAGATTTTCGCCTGACATTTTACCAGTTTAGAGTGAATCCTACACGCGAGAGCTCGGCTGTTATGGGCGGACAGAGTTTCCATACACTTATCGAGCCGCCGGTGATGGCCGGGTATGCACTTGTGATTGCGCGTTTGAGCCGGCCTGCGACGTGCTCGAGGAGCAGCGAGCGCTCTGCCATCTCCGCCTTGATGATTGCGATGATGTCGGCATAGCTCACTGTATCGTCGAGTTCGTCAGAGCCGACTGCCTTGGGGCAATCCATCAGGAGCTTTGCGTCAATCTCGAAGTCATTGCCTACGATAGCTTCTTGCGGGCCTACGCCATGCCGGGCATAGACCCGCAATCCTTCTATGTTTATGCTTGCGGTCATCATCAGCGACGGCTGTTGCGTCCTTTCTTCTTGCGGTTGCCCACTTTCTCACTTTGCGGACGGCCTGATTTCTGTCCCTTGAGCTGTTCAAGAGTGCGTGCCGGATTTTTCTCGTCGACAAGAGCGAGGTCGAGTTGCTTTTTCTGAATGTCGGCGCGGGCCACCTGCACGGTCACCTTGTCGCCGAGACGGTAGCGGTGATTGTGGGCGCGGCCAACGAGGCAATAGTTGCGGTCGTCGAAGTCGTAGTAGTCGTCGGCGAGGTCGCGGATAGGCACGAGGCCTTCGCATTTGTTCTCGTCGAGCTCGACATAAAGGCCCCACTCAGTGACACCCGAAATCACACCGGTGTAAACTTCGCCGAGGTGGTCGGCCATGTATTCCACCTGCTTGTATTTTATAGAGGCGCGCTCGGCATTGGCGGCGAGCTGCTCCATATCAGATGAGTGCTTGCACTCTTCCTCGAGTTTCTGGAGGTTCACGCTTCGGCCGCCGGCAAGATAGCGGGCGAGCAGACGGTGTACCATCATGTCGGGATAGCGGCGGATGGGCGAGGTGAAGTGGGTGTAGTAGTCAAAGCCGAGGCCGTAGTGGCCGATGTTGGTTGTGGTGTAGATGGCTTTTGCCATAGAGCGGATGGCAAGTGTAGAGAGGAAATTTTCCTCGCCTTTGCCTTTCACATCCACCAACATCTTGTTGAGCGAGCGGTTGATATCTTTAGGCGTGCCTTTGATTTTGAGCTTGTAGCCGAAGACGCGGGCCAGTTCGGCAAGATTGGCCAGACGGTCGGGGTCGGGTGTGTCGTGCACGCGATATACGAATGCCTTGGCTTTTTTCTTTTTCGGCGCTATGCCTATGGTAGCGGCTACAACGCGGTTGGCCAAGAGCATGAATTCCTCAATGAGCTTGTTGGCGTCTTTTGATTCTTTGAAGAATACCGATGTCGGATGGCCTTTCTCGTCGATGTCAAAGCGTACTTCTACACGGTCGAACTCCACCGAGCCGCTGTCGTAGCGGGCTTTGCGCAGAGCCTTGGCCATGCGGTCGAGGGTGAGTATCTCTTCGGCATAATCGCCTTTGCCGGTCTCTATTCGCTCCTGAGCCTCTTCGTAGGTGAAGCGGCGGTTGGAGCGGGTGACAGTGCGCACTATCTCATGGCCGAGCATTTTGCCCTCGGGGCTCATGGTGAAGAGCACGGAGAATGTGAGTTTGTCTTCGTCGGGGCGGAGCGAGCAGATACCGTTGCTGAGATGTTCGGGCAGCATAGGCACCACGCGGTCTACGAGGTAGATACTTGTGGCGCGGTCTTGCGCCTCGCGGTCGATGATGGTGTCGGGGTGTACGTAGTGTGTGACGTCGGCGATGTGTACGCCCACTTCATAGTTGCCGTCGTCGAGCTTGCGCAGCGACAGGGCGTCGTCGAAGTCTTTTGCGTCGCGCGGGTCGATGGTGAAAGTGGTCACATCGCGCATGTCGCGGCGCTGGGCCACAACTTCGTCGGTAATGCCGGCGCCGATTTTATCAGCGGCTTTCTCTACCGATTCGGGATAGCGGTAGGGCAGACCGTACTCGGCCATGATAGCGTTGATTTCGGTGTCGTTCTCGCCGGCCGCACCGAGCACGTCGATAACTTCGCCCTGCGGGTTCTTGGCGTCGTCGGGCCATGTGGTGATACGCACCACTGCCTTGTCGCCGGTCTTGCCGCCGCGGAGTTTGGCCTTGGGGATGTAGATGTCTGTGGCAAGGAACTTGGAGTCGGTGAGAAGGTAGGCGAAATGTTTGTCTACTTTCAATGTGCCGATAAAGGTCTGGTCTTTGCGCTCGATGATATCGACAACCTCTGCCTCGGGCTCGGCGCCTTTGATACGTGCGGCGATTGTCACCTCTACCTTGTCGCCGTTGAGAGCGTGCATGGAGTTGCGCTCGGCAACGAAGATTTCCTCGGCGCTGTCGTCGGTGATCACGCTGTTTTTACCGTTCGACCGGCGCACGAATACTCCGGTAGCCTTGGTGGAGCGCTGGGGTAGACGGTATTTGCCCGGAGCGGTCTCAAGGAGTATGCCGTCGAAAGCGAGTTCGGCCAGATACATGGCTACGTGCTTCTGCTCGGCAGGTGTGTTGAAGCCGAGGGCTGAGGATACCTGACGGTAGTTGAAAGTGCCGGTAGGGTTGCCGGCGATATATGTGTCGATATTGAGGCGGATGCGCTCGACGCCTTTTTTGTTGTTTGTGTTCTTTGCCATAGTTGGTTATGTGATGTTTGGCAATTCGCTCGTGATGATTTGTTATTCAAGTTTCGCAAACGAAACTTGTTTATTTTGAGTTTAATAGGTTTAAGGAGTTTAAATATACATTGGTAAAACCAAACATTTTAAACTACATAAACTGCGCTGAAAGCGCTTTAAAGCTCAAGTTTTCAAGTTGCAAGGCAACTTGCGAAACTTGAATTTGTTATTCAAGAGTATGCCCCAAAGTCAGGCATACTCTTGAAATATCAACATCTGACGGGCGAAAAGGTTTGTGAACCGGGTTCACTTAAGCGTCGATGTTGGCGTAGGTGGCGTTGGCCTCGATGAAGTCGCGGCGGGGTGCAACGTCTTCGCCCATGAGCATGGAGAAGATACGGTCGGCTTCGGCGGCGTCGCTGATATGCACCTGTTTGAGGATTCGGTGTTCGGGCGACATGGTGGTCACGCGCAGCTCTTCATCGCTCATCTCGCCGAGACCTTTATAGCGCTGTATCTGAGTGCGTTCGCCATATTTTGCCATGAACTGCTGCACCTGCTGGTCGTTCCAGCAATACTCCTCGTTCTTACCCATCTTGCATTTATACAATGGGGGTGAGGCAAGGAAGAGGTGGCCGTTTTCGATAATCGGGCGCATGCGGCGGAAGAAGAAGGTCATCAGCAGGGTGGCGATGTGGGCGCCGTCGACGTCGGCATCGGTCATGATGATCACCTTGTGGTAAGCGAGTTTCGACAGGTTGGGAGCCTTGGGGTCGTCGTCGGTGCCGATGGTCACGCGGAGGGCGCGGAAGAGGCTCGTGATTTCCTGATTGTCGAAAATCTTGTGGTCCATTGCTTTCTCGACGTTGAGAATCTTGCCTCGGAGGGGAAGCACAGCCTGTGTGCGGCGGTCGCGGGCAAGTTTGGCAGTACCGCCTGCGGAGTCACCCTCGACGAGGAAGAGCTCGCAGTCTTCTGCCGTGCGGCTTGAGCAGTCGGTGAGTTTGCCGGGAAGGCCACCGCCGAAGAGCGGCGACTTGCGGAGCACTTTCTGGCGTGCAGCCATGGCGGCATGGCGCGCCTGTGCGGCGAGCACCACTTTTTCTACAATGGTCTTGGCTTCCTTGGGGTTCTCTTCCAAGTAGTTGCCGAGAGCCTCGCTGATGGCTGCGGCAACGGCGGGAGCAACCTCATTGTTGCCGAGCTTGGTCTTTGTCTGACCCTCGAACTGGGGCTCAAGCACTTTTACCGATATTACGGCAGTGAGGCCGTCGCGGAAGTCATCGCCGGCAATCTCTACCTTGGCATTCTTGAGCAGGTTGTTGTCCTCGGCATATTTCTTGAGGGTGGTGGTAAGGCCGCGGCGGAAGCCGGTGAGGTGTGTACCGCCCTCGATGGTGTTGATGTTGTTGACGAATGAGTAGATATTCTCGTTCTGTGTGGTGTTGTAGGTCATTGCCACTTCTACGGGAATACCTTGACGCTCGGTGCTCAGGTGAATCACATGAGGGATGAGCGGCTCTTTGTTGGAGTCGATATACTCAACGAACTCGCGCAGACCGTCGCGGCTGAAGAACGTCTCCTTGCGGGGCTTGCCTTCGCTGTCGAGCTGACGCATGTCGGTGAGATGGAGGGTAATGCCCGCATTGAGGAACGCGAGGTCGCGCAGGCGGTTGGCGAGGGTGTCGTAGTTGTAGACGGTGGTTGTGAATATACTGCCGTCGGGTTTGAATGTGATCGATGTGCCTGTGTGGTCGCTCTTGCCGGCTATCATAAGCTCGGTGGTGGGCTTGCCGCAGCTGTATTCCTGAGCGTAGACGTTGCCGTTGCGGCGTACTTCGGCGCGAAGGTAGGTAGAGAGCGCGTTGACACACGAAACACCTACACCGTGGAGACCGCCCGAAACTTTATAAGAGCCTTTGTCGAATTTACCGCCGGCATGGAGCACTGTGAGCACGACTTCAAGAGCGCTCTTGTGCTCTTTCTCGTGCATGTCTACCGGGATACCGCGGCCGTCGTCGACTACAGTGATGGAATTGTCTTCGTTGATAGTAACGTTGATTTCTTTGGCAAAACCTGCCAGAGCCTCGTCGATACTATTGTCCACCACCTCGTAGACAAGGTGGTGCAAACCTTTTTCGGAAATGTCGCCGATATACATTGCCGGGCGCTTGCGGACTGCCTCGAGCCCTTCAAGCACCTGAATGTTACTGGCGCTGTATTCCTCTTTGTCTTCTGCCATATTGTTTGCTTATATCTCGCTCAAAGGCGGCGCGCCCGAGCGATTGGTCAATACTTATTGGTTCTGTTTTTAATCATACAAAGTTACAAATTTTTCTTGACATGAGGAAATTTCAAGCCTTTTTCGTAACTTTACAGCGCGAATTTTTCGACCGGAATAAATTTTCAGATTATTACGACATGAAACATCGACATTATCTACTATATATCGCCGCTTTCGCATGCCTGCTGCCCTCGTGCTCGCTGTTCAACAAGACAGCCAAGACTGGCTCTGAGGTGCACTCTGTCACCATTGACGGCAAAAAGGGTACAGCGGCGGCAAATCTCGAGGCTCCCGAGGGAAACATCAAGAAACTTGGGAAAATGCCAAGCGACGACCAACTCACCGGCGGACGCTGGACGCTTGTGTCGGTCGGTGACCGCACCGTCAATGCCGAAGACGAGCAGCCTTATATCCACTTCGATGGGAGAGGGCGCTTTTATGCCGGCGACGGATGTAATATCATCAACGGCGATTATACGCTTCGCACCAACGGGCGCATGGCTTTTGCCAACGTGCTCTCTACCATGAAGTATTGTCCTGACCTTGACTATGCTCCGGCTATCGCCGCCATACTTGCCGATGGCTCAGTATATGATATCGACTGCCGCAAGATCGGGCAAGACACCTATCTCTATTTCAAAAACGACGCGGGTAAGACTGCAGTAACCTACCGCCGCCACAACATGGAGTTTCTCAATGGGCTGTGGACGATTACCTACGCCGACGGAAAGAAAATCAACGACCCCGAGGTGAACATATTCATCGACATTGCCGAGCTCAAACTGCACGGCAACACCGGTTGCAATTATTTCAACGGAGATGTATATATCGACCCGGGACGCAGTAATGCAGTGGATTTCTCGAATATGGGCCTTACCCGCATGGCATGCGAGAAGTCCGACCGCGAGCAGCGCATTATGGTGGCTCTCGAGCAGGCCGTGACCGCAATCGCCGGCAAGAAAGAGAATACCGTGCTCCTCCTCGACTCAAAAGGCAAAGAAGTAATGACCCTCAAACGTGTTATCGACAACAATGATTAATAATATTCCCGCTTATTTCGGCCGTCGTGCCACAGTGCGTATCTTCGACCGCTCCCGCCATATCAGCGATTCCACTCTGCGCGATATCATCGCCCTCGCCGCCCAAGCGCCCAACACCGGCAACATGCAGCTCTACAGCGTGGTGGCTACCCGTGGTGAAGAACTCAAGAAAGAACTCGCAGCCCTGCACTACAATCAGCCCGCAGCTGCCGGAGCCGATGTATTGCTCACCGTATGCGCCGACACACGTCGCTTTGCTGCTTGGTGCGACGCGCGCGAAGCCAAGAGCGGGCTCGATAATTTCGGCGGACGTCTGTCGGCGCTTGTCGACGCCTCGATTTTCGCCCAGCAGATAGTCACCATCGCCGAGATGGGTGGATTGGGCTGCTGCTACCTCGGCACTGCTACATATAATGTCGATGGTTTCTGCAAGGCTCTCGACCTGCCTCAAGGTGTGATACCTGTGGTGGGTATCGCAATGGGCTATCCGGCCGGAGATATTCCTCTGCCGTCCGACCGTCTGCCTGTCGACGCGATTCTTCACGATGAGAAATTCACCGACTATACTCCTGCCCAGATTGACAGCTACTATGCTGCCAAAGAAGCACTTCCCGAGTCTACCGGCTTTGTGAAGATGAACAACAAAAAGACCCTCGCCCAAGTCTATGCCGACATCCGCTATCCTCGCGACCTCAACGAATCAGTCGGCACCGCCATGCTCAAACATCTGAAATAAGGATCTGCACAAAAGTGTTCTTCGAGTTGTTTATATTCATAATACGATATATATGCCTTCAGACCGTAGCCCCATAATAAAAAAGATATCAGAGCTGATTCGTTTTCTTGCCCCTGAGGGGCGAGCCTTTTTGTATGGTTCTACGGCAAGAGGTACATATCGGGAAGACTCTGATATTGACATCCTTATAGTATTGCCTGATAGCGACAATCAGGAAGCGTTTGCCAAGAAAAAAGTAGAACTTACCGAAAAACTCTATGATATAGAGCTTGAATATGGTGTAGAGGTTTCGCCATTAATAGTGCTCAAGAGTTTTTGGGAACGGATGAAAACTCCTTTTACGTGTAACGTTGCAAAAGACGGAGTAGTGCTATGAATACTGAATTAACAATTCGGATGGTTTCGCTCCGGGCCCGGGCGTAGCTCGGGCGCTTATATTTCCTTACTCTCTCCTTAACTATGGCTTTTGACTCTAAATATTTTCTCTCCAATCTCTCCCGCTTCAAAGACAACTACAGCTCATGGCGGCTGTTGGATAAAATCAAGCGCTTCGGCCGCAAGGCGGGGCGGAAAGTGGTCTATGCGGTGCTTATACTCTATTATGCCTCGCTTGATAAGTCGGTGCCGACAAAAGACCGCCTGATGATTCTTGCGGCTCTCGGCTATTTTATCACACCGGTCGATTTGCTTCCCGACGCTCTGCCGTTGGGGTTCTCAGATGATATGGCCGCCCTCACATTCGTGCTCAAGACCGTATGGTCAAACATCTCTGACGACGTCTTCGCCAAGGCGAAAGCTCGTCTCGAAGACTGGTTTGGCCCCGCAGAGCCCTCCGCCCTCAAAATCCCCGGCCTCGGCTGACGAGCGGTGTCAGTACAGTTTCATTGAGCGCCATGTGTCGCTGAGCTGCGGTGAGGCTGACACGTTTGGTTGCTGGCTCTTTGAATTTTCAATCAATGAACGGCGGCTGACCTCGGTGGTGAGGTAGTCGGCGAGGTCGCCAAGAGATATGTCGCCTTTAGTTTCCCGCAGTTTGCGCAGCAGGTAATATGTAAACATGCCGTGTCCTTCCTTGGCAAGAGGGTAGGCCGTTTCTTCGCCTTGACAAGCGGCGAAGACAACCATTGCTCCGTTAGGCTTGCCGGCTTTGGCTTTTAACCTCACACCGCGGGCTGAGGCGAGCATTTCATCGCCTCTTACCGATCCGCTGAAGCATGCGTCGAGAAAGACTGTCACAGCCTTTGCACCTGTCTCTCCGAGCTGACGGTAGATACCGTCGAGCGACACGTTGGTGTTCATGTCGGAATGATAACCGTCTACCGGCATAAGATATGATTGGCGGTCGCTCTCCGACGGTAGGCCGTGGCCTGAATAATAGAAGATTATATTCGCCTCGTTGCCGTAAGCCTTGCCAACATCGCAGAGCCACTTCACATGGCGGAGCATGTCGTTGCGGGAGGCGTCGCTTACCATGCGGATATTTTCGGCCGGTATACCGAGAATGTTTGTGCAGTATTTGGCGAATACCTGTCCGTCGTTAAGAGCGTAGGGCACTGTGGCAGCCTCGCGGTAGTTTTCGTTTGATATCACTACTGCAAATGTGTTTGTGGCTTTGACAGTTCCTGTCGGTATATCGCGGTCGACTTCCGAGGTGAGGTTACGGATCTCGATGTCAACGTTTTGCCTTTGGCGAGCGTCAACTTCAATCTTGGAGGCTGCCAGTGGCTGCGACATGGCCAGATTTATAGTGCGGTTGCGCGAGTATTTGCCATGCTTTTCTTTAATCGCAATTTCGATGGGAATCTCACTTCCGGTGAAGCGGTTGTTGGCTACCAAGGTGTAGCTCAGCTGTTTGCTCGCTCCCGGGGCGAGGGTGGCAAAGGCATTGCTTTCTTCTCCATCTACGATATAGACATTCTGTGGCAGTTTTATGGATATGTTCACATCCTCAGCCTGGCCTTGCTCTATATTCTGGACGAGCACATCGAGATTGAACGGCACCTTGCGCTCGAGTGTGCTCTCTGTGCCGCTGAGGGTGTAGTCGTTGACAACCACCATCGGTGCAAGGAAGGGGCGTGTGGCGACTTTGAGATATTGGGTGTCTGTGCCGAAACCGTTTGCCTCATCAACAGCCAGTGCAAACTCTGCCGCACCGTCGCCTACAGTCGGGGCTGCCTTGACTGTGGCGCGGACGGTCCTTGTCTCTCCTGCCTTGATGTCGAGAGGGGTGAGCCCTGTGATGTTTATCGCGCTGTTTTTTACCGATACCTTGGGCATGCAGCGGTAGCCGTTTCCTTTGCCTTTGTTTGTAACCTTGAATTCAACGGTATAGCTTCCGTTTGCCTCAATGAAATTATTGCCGCTCAGGTCAATAAAACGTATGCTGCCTGCCACAATATCAAGCGACGGAAGTTCTTTGACTACCGACTTGTTGCCATTGATTATTGTCGATGAAGATGTTGGCTTGGCGTGCTCCTTTGCCAAGGCGAGGTCCTTTGGGTTTTTGGGGTTTATGGGTTCGCCGCGGAAAGTCATGTATTTCTCATATCTTCCGTAGGTGATATAATTGTTACTGCTTGAATCGAACTTCTCACCTTCTGCCACTTTGTTGAAATATGGGTCGTAGAGAATGAATTTGTCAGAATTCTCAGTATAGAAATATTTGTTCGGCAGACGATGAAGACTGCCATACAGAGGTATCTCACGCCCGTTTTCATCGAAAAGATATTTAATGCCGTAGTCTACATTCTCGCCTTTTTTGAAGATGTAATTTCTTGGAACTAATTCGCTGCTTCCGTAGTAACTGCCATAAGCGATATATACTTTCCCATTTATTTCTTCGCAGGCGGTTGCGTGGTCGATTTCTCCGGTGTATGTTTTGGCGACGGCGGTGGAATTTTCGTCTACTATGGTCCAGCGGTGACCGTTTAAGCCTGAGGCTTCAACAAAGTATCGTTTGCCTGAAAGTGTGGCGATTGGACTGGTGACAACAAATTTTTGGAAGGTATATTCGTCGTGTTTTGCTGTGAATTCCAGTACGGGTTCTCCATAAGAATTAAAACATTTGCCGGTACCCCCTCTGAGACCTGTGAACAGAAAATCATTGTCTCCGAGAGTGTAGTCTTGGGTAAATCTGCAAAACATCGGAATGTCGGCTATTTTAGTATCTTTGTAGTATATGGCGCTTGCACTATAGTGCTTGACAATACTGAAATCGCCGCGATGGTCTATTTCGCTATAGCCGGGCAGTATCATGTTGCCGTGTTTGTCGAACAGTCCGTTGTATGATTTTTCATAATCATAGAACAAGAATTCGCGACGCAATGCGACAGAAGCTATTTTGTTTGATTTGAAGGTCGGATACAATATTATATTTCCGTCATATTCGCAGATCCCCCACTTGCCTTCTTTATTCTTGATATAAAAATAACAAATCTTATTGTCTTTTACCGAATATCCTTTTTGCTTGAGCTCTTTTTCAACACGTTTTTTTGTGGCTTCATTGGCTTTAGCGTAGTCGCGTGCAGATATTTCGCAGATTGGCGAAAGGGTAATGAGTGCAATGAGAATTATATTGAGGAAGTTTTTCATAGTATTGGAGTTATAATGAATAACTTCCGCAAAGATAGTGAAAACCGGCGTTATAAGCAAATGCCGCACGAAGGCTTTACCTCGAAAGTGCGAAGTCTTCTTCGATGAAGCGGGCGACGGCGTCGGTGTAGTTGGCGTCTATTGTGATGTCGGCGGCTTCTTTCACTTCGGGGAGGGCATTGCCCATGGCTACGGCCACATCTGCCACTTCGAGCATTGACAGGTCGTTGAGGCTGTCGCCGAACACTACGAGCCGGTCGGCGTCGAGTTCTTCTTTGAGCCTGAGCACTGCGCTTGCTTTGGTTACGCCCGGAGGAAAGACCTCGAAGTTCCAGATATGCGGGTTGAACACGTCAGGGTAGCAACATACAGAGCAGGCAGTGTCGCGTTGAAAAGCTTCTGCTGCCGCGCGTATCGATTTTTCCTCTCCCATGGCAAAGAGCAGCATGGTGTTTGTGGCGGCGCGAGCCGGGGCAGGTGTGCCGAGGTGAAAGCGTTTGAGCACAAGGTTGCAGCGCTCGAGATAGAAGCTCTCCTCGGCCTTGTTGAGATGTGCGGCGGCATGATATACGTCGAGCGAGGCATAGTCCTGATCCATCACATACACAAACGGATGTACGCCATGATGGAAACAGAATGATATCGCCGTTTTTACATCAAATTCAGGCAGAAAATGCGGTTGGCTGAAACACCTGTCCTCGCGCAACCAGTATGCGCAGCCTGTCATCACGACAGCCGGCGGCGTGGTGCGTGTCTGAGCCAGCAGCGGGACTACCGTTGCCGGTGTTCGGGCTGTGGCCACGGTGATGAGCGCGCCCTCGGCTGTGAGGTCGCTGATTATCTGTGATGATTTCGGCGATATGCGGCTGTCGGTGCCGAGCAGGGTGCCGTCGAGGTCGCTGACGTATAATGTCTTGTTCATTCTTCTATCAAATCAAGTGGAGCGCCGAACCGGAGAGTGCGTGTTGTGGCGAGCGCGTCGAACGCTACTGTATAATTTTGCTTCGCATTGTCGGCGGCGATTATTTTTCCGCGGCCGAATACCGGATGTTCTACCCGGCAGCCGACCCTTAGTCCGGGCTTTTCTCCGGCGCCGGCCATAGGCTGCGGTACCGGTGCCTGTGCCGGAAGCGGCTTTTCGAGAACGAGGTTGTCGAGCCCCATCTCATAGAGGAAGCGCGACGGCATTTTTGCAGCGCGGTCGTGGCCGAAGCCGTCGCTGTCGGAGAGAAAGAGCTGCCGTTTGGCCCTTGTGAGAGCCACGTAGGCGAGGCGTCGCTCTTCCTCAATCTCGTCGGGGCCGCTGCTGCGTTTCGACGGGAACTGTCCCTCGCTCAGACCGCATACAAACACGGTGTCGAACTCCATGCCCTTGGCAGTATGCACCGTCATCATCCGCACGGCCTTTTGGTCGTCGGTGTGCCGGTCCATATTTGAGATAAGGGCGGCTCGGGTAAGGAAAGAGTCGAGGTTGGCGTCGTCGTCGTGTCCGGCCTCGTCGATGGCCCGCTTGAGCTCGGCGAGATTGTCGAGACGCTCCCACTCGCTCAGCCCACGCAGCATTTCCTCATAGCCGCTGCTGTCTACTACCCGCTGCACAAGGTCGCCCAGCGAAACCGTATCGATAAGTCTGCGGCACGACTCGATTGTCTCAACATATTTCCGGGCGTCGGTACGACGGATTTCGGGCGTGTCGAGGAGCGACAGGAGGGCTTCGTAGAGCGACAGGTCTTCATCTTGCGCCTTGGCCTGTATCATGGCCATTTTCTTGCGGCCAATACCTCGCGAGGGAGTGTTGACCGTGCGCATGAAAGCGATATCGTCGGCCACGGTGAGCATGCGCAGGTAGGCAAGTACATCCTTAACCTCGCGGCGCTGATAGAACGCTGTGCCACTGTAGATCACGTAGGGAATCTCGCGTTTGATCAGGGCGTCCTCTACCGGGCGCGACACATGATGGGCGCGGTAGAGTATGGCGATATCTTTGGCGGAAATGCCTTTCTTGGTCATCTTCGCTATATTCTTGGCAATCCACGCCGCCTCATCTTTCTCGCTTTTGGCATGATACATCCGCGGTTTGTCGCCCTCGGCTCCCATCGGTTTAAGAAGTTTAGGGTAGCGGCATTGGTTGTGCGATATCAGCGTGTTGGCCGGGGCAAGCACCTGCGGTGTGCTGCGATAGTTGTCGCTCAGGACTATCGTGGAGGCTTCCTTATATAACTTGTCGAAGTCAAGGATGAGGTTGACATCGGCGCCGCGCCACGTATAGATTGTCTGGTCGGGGTCGCCGACAATGAAGAGGTTGCGGTGGCCGCCGGCAAGAATACGGGCTATCTCATATTGCAGAGGGCTTACATCCTGAAACTCATCTACCATCACATATTGCATGCGCTGCTGCCACTTGGTGCGGATCGCGGGGTAGTTGACAAGGATGTGGTGAGCGAAAACAATCACATCGTCGAAATCGAGAGTGTATGTTTTTTTCTGCTCGTAGAGATAGCGCATGTATATCTCAGGCAGACGGTCGGGCGCGGCAGAGTCGGTCATCGCCGGCGGGGTGCTGTTGCTCATCTTCTCTATCACCGGTATGTAGTCGCCGGCACCTTTTCGGCGCCCGATATAGTCTACGGCTCGGCGTATGGGCAGCTCCTTGAGTGTGAGACCCATGTCGGTGTAGACTTTCTGGAGCATGTCGGCTTGGTCTTCCTCGTCGATGAGTACGAAGTTGGCAGGATAGTTGAGCACATGAATATCTTCCTTGAGCATTCGCACGCAAAAGGAGTGGAATGTGCAGATATATGCCGGGTCGAAGTCGCCGAGGAGCGAGCGTATGCGCTGTTTCATCTCGGCGGCGGCCTTGTTGGTGAAAGTCACGCAAAGCACTGCCGACGGGTCAATGCCCAAGAGGTCGGCGAGGTAACAGTAGCGCGCTGTCAGAGCCTTGGTCTTGCCCGTGCCGGCACCGGCGAGCACACGCACCGGTCCTTCGGTGGTGCGCACGGCGTCGAGTTGCTCGGCATTGAGTCCGTCGAGGTAGTTCATCAATAGAGCGAATAAAATTCGGTGAAAGCCTTGATGGTGTAGATATGGTCGGCAGTCGAGGCCGTCTCGCATGCGCTGTGCATAGCCCATACGGGAGCGCCCATGTCTACGCCGCGCAGGGGAATCTGCGAGGTGAGAATGTTGCCCAAGGTAGACCCGCCGGCCACGTCGCTGTGGTTGACAAAGCTCTGACAGGGAACACCGGCGCGGTCGCATACGGCGCGGAAGGCTGCGGCAGAGTCGGCGTCGGTCATATACTTGCAGTTGGCGTTGACTTTTATGCAGGGGCCACCGCCAAGCACGGGATGGTTGGTGGGGTCGTATTTGCTCACATAGTTGGGGTGGAGGCCATGGGCATTGTCGGCAGATATCATAAATGAGCCGGCTACAGCGCGCATATATTGAGCCTCGCCACCTCCGCGGGTCATGACAATGCGGCGGAGTATATGCTCGAGAATCGGCGAGCCTGCGCCCTGCTTTGTGCCCGAGCCGGTCTCCTCATTGTCGAAAATGGCAAGAACGCGGGTGTGTTTCGAGGGCTTGTCGCAGGCGGCGAGCAAGGCCGTCATGCCGGCATGTACCATCGAGAGGTCGTCGAGGCGTCCCGAGCATATCATTTCGTCCTGCAGGCCGGTGAGCATGGCCTTGGAGCAGGTGTAGAGCGAAAGGTCGTAGTCGAGGATATCATCCGGGTCGACATCGGCTTCCTTGGCTACAAGGCCTCGCATAAGGCCTTTTGGGTCGGGGCAGTCGAGAGCTATCACGGGCAGCATGTCGCGTTGCTTCGACAGGGGGTTGCCTTCGTTGACCTGACGGTTGAAATGTATTGCCAAGTGGGGAATGACGAGCATGGGCTTGTCGAAGCGCACGAGCCGCAGGGTAGGGTGGAGCGGGTCGTCGCCGCGCAATGCCACGCGTCCGGCAATCGACAGCGGGCGGTCGAACCATGTGTAGAGTATCGGGCCACCATAGACCTCAGTGTTGAGTTTTACCATTCCCTCGCACTCCATCTCGCAGTGGGGCTTTATGCGGAAACCGGGAGAGTCGCTGTGTGCGGCAATGATGTCGAAAGGAGCGGCGGCGTCGCCCTCGCCGGCGACAAAGGCAAAGATTGCCGAGCCGTTCTGTATCACATATCGACGGTCGCCGGGTTTGAGTTGCCACTCGTCGCTCATGTCAAGGCGTGTGAAGCCGGCGAGCTCAAGGCGTTGGCGCAGGGTTTCTACCGCCCAGAAATTCACAGGCGATGAATCGAGAAAGTTGCAGAGGTCTTGGATATGGTTCATTCCGAAAGGAGTGATTTTGATTGATAAATAAGATTTGCGGTGCGCAGGGCCGAGCAGATATTGTCGGCGAGATACTCGTGGAAGCGGTATTTGAGGTCGGCAAGCACGTCGGCCACGCCTTCTTGCGGAGCGTCGGCTATGGTGGTGGCGAAGTCGGCCATTGTCTGGTAAATGTCGGCAATCTGCTCCGAGAGCGACAGGGCTACGGGAGTGTCGCTGTAGCGCAGGTCTTCAGCCGGCACTTCAAGATAGGTGTCGTATTGCCCCAAGAGTGCCGCAACGCTTCCGGCTACGGCTGCATATTGCTCTTCGGTTACTTGCGGGAATATCGCTCCGGTATCGTAGTTGTCGTAGTCCTCGCCGCCTTCGTCTTCGCCGTAGGGCTTGAGTTCGAGCAGGTTGGTATACAATGCCGGCAGCAGGCGCAGCAGATTGTATATGAATTTATGAGGGTCGGCCTCGGCAGCGTCGGCAACGTGGCGTACATAGCCTACGGCGAGTGCCGTCAGTTGCAGCCCGGTTGTGCCCAATGCGTTCTTATCCATTTATTTGGTGTAAAGTTTATTGTCAACGATGTATTTATATACACCGGCCGGCAGGAAATAGTTCATGTTGCGCCCCTTGGCGATAGCCTGACGAATGAATGTGCTCGACACATGTGCCATCGGAGCCTCTACGACTTCCATGCCGTCGATATGGCGTTTGTCAACCGGATATCCCGGGCGGAGATATACAATCACGCCGTATTTGTCGAGTATCTCCTGTGCCGAGCGCCAACGGTCGAAAATCTGCCAGTTGTCGCTGCCTATCACGAGTTTGAAGCGGTATTCGGGATATCGCTCGGAGAGCACCCTGAGGGTGTCGATGGTATACGACGGGCGGGGCATTGACAGCTCGATATCGCAGATGTCGATGTTCTGTGCACCTTTGGCCGCTATCGAGAGCATGGCAAGGCGTTTGGTGTCGGGCAGCAGCTCGGCGGCGTCTTTGAGCGGGTTGAGCGGCGAGAGGGTGAGCCACACTTGGTCGAGATAGCCCCACTGTGTAAGATATGAGGCAAGCATGAGATGGCCGGAATGGACAGGGTTGAACGAGCCTCCGAAAATTCCGATTGTCGTCATTTGCCCGAGAATGCTTTGATGAGGTCGTGGGTGGTGTCGATGGCGGTGTCGAGGCGGTCGTTGACTACGCATGTGTCAAACTCCGGTGCGCGCGACATCTCGTAGGCTGCGCGGTCGATACGCACATCGATGACCTCGGCGGTCTCTGTGCCGCGGAATTCGAGGCGGCGGCGAAGCTCGTCGAGAGTGGGAGGTGCGATGAAGATTGTTATGGCGCGGTCGCCGTAGAGCTCTTTCACGCCGAGAGCGCCGTTGACGTCAAGGTCGAGGATGATGTTGTGGCCGGCGCCGGTAATGCGCTCAACCTCGCTGCGGAGTGTGCCGTAGAAGCGGCCGGGGTATACTTCCTCAAATTCCACGAAGTCGCCCTCGGAGATATGGTCGCGAAACTCGTCCTCGCTCATGAAGTAGTAGTTCACGCCATGCTGCTCGCCCTCGCGCGGGGGGCGGGTGGTGGCCGATACGGCAAAACCGAGGTTGAGGTCGCCGCCTTCGAGGAGGGCGTTGATGATTGTTGATTTACCGCAACCCGACGGCGCGGCTATGATGATGATCTTTCCGGGCATATAGCTGGGAGTGTTAGGTGAAAAGTTTTGCTTGCAAAACTTTTTGGTTATGAAGTTTATTTATAAGGTTTAATGAGTTTAAATATACCGTGGTAAATTAAATTTTTAAACCTTATAAACCGCGCTGAAAGCGCTTTAAACTTCAGGTTGTCAAGTTGCAAGGCAACTTGACAACCTGAATTATATTACTGATGTGCAGGACGGAGCAGGTCGTTGACGGTCTTGACGGGGTTGAATGTCGAGGCCGGCACTTCTACGAATACGGTGTTCCAGTTGCTCATTGCTCCGTTCCAGAGGCCCGGGAGCTCAAGGGCGCGCAGTTCGCGGCCGCCGAGAGATTTCTCCGAGATAAAGCCGGTGGCGGGGTCTACATATTTGCGCAGGTCGTAGCTGCTGCCGTCGGTGTGCTTGAGGTAGCATACGAGGTCTACGGGGTTGAAGTAGCCGGCGCCCTTCATCATCTCGGCGTTCTCGGGTTTGGAGAGGTCGATCTGTGTTGATTCGAGAATCTGGGGAGCCACAGACTTGCCGTCGGAAGCGTAGGCATTGTATGGGCCGCCGCCGGGTTCGCCTTCGTTGCGCACCATGCCACAGACGCGGAGCGGGCGGTCGAAAATCTTGAGCAGGGCGTCGCGGCGGACGGCGATATCGAGCGCCGGGTCGAGCTCCTCGCTGCGCATGAAGAGAATCTGCTCTACAAAATTGGTGGCCTGTGCTACAACCTCTTCAGTCGGGTCGCCCGCAAGGGCTGCGGTGAGAGCTTCGATACGGTCGCGCACGAGAAGGAGCAGACCGCCGATGAATTTCTTGTATTGGATGGTGTCGGCGCGGTGGGCGTCGCCTACAACATTGTCGATGTTCTTGATGAATACCACACCGGCATTGATGTCGGTGAGGTTTTCGATAAGTGCGCCATGGCCACCGGGACGGAATACGAGCTTGCCCTCGTCGTCGCGGAAGAGCTCGTTGTCGGGAGTTACGGCGATGGTGTCGGTGCTGGGTTTCTGCTCCGAGAGGCTGATTTCGTAGCGCACGCCATAGCGCTGCTCCATGGCCGGAACGGCTTCCTTGAGTTTTTCTTCGAAGAGCTTGCGGTGGTTCGACGATACGGTGAAATGCAGTTTTACCACGCCGTCTTTCGAAGCCGCCGTCTGAGCGCCCTCTGCGAGCTGCTCTTCAAGAGCTGTGCGCACTCCGTCGGCATAGCGATGGAATGTGAGGAGAGCTTTCGGGAGAGCGCCGTAGTTGAGGCCGTCGGGCAGGATGATGGCGCCAACGAGCTCTTTGTATTTGCCTTGCTCTATAAGTTGCTCGGGGGTAGCCTGATAGAGGCGTGCGGTAACTTCGGCAAGCTGGTCATAGAAAGCGAAATCCTTGATTCGCTCAACGAGCTGCGCCACTGGCGAGCCTGCTGCGGGAGTGTCTTCTTCGCCGTTGACAAAAGCAAAGAGAGCCTTGAACATGCGCGAGGCCGCGCCCGAGGCCGGAACGAATTTCAACACATCGCCGTTGTCGTCGAGGAAATGCTGCCAGCGGTCGAGGCATGCTTGGGTCATCTCGTCGTCGACGGGCAGAATGCCGTTGCCTACCGAGGCGGGCGAGTCGATGGTGAGATATGGAAAACCTGTGCGGAAGCGGTCGAGCTGTGCCTCAACGCTTTCGCGGCTGATACCTTTGGCCGACAGTTGGTCAAGGTCGGATGTGCTGAATTGTGTCATATTGTCGTTTATTGAGGGTTAGTTTTTATATCTGCCAAAATTACAAAAATAAACTTAGATAGCAAAATTTTTTAGCGCGCCGGGCAAGATATAAAATGCGGCATTTTTGCTCATATATAAGATTTTTTATTCAAGTTTCGCAAGTTGACTTGCAACTTTAAAACTTGAGGTTTAAAGCGCTTTCAGCGCAATTTATGTAGTTTAAAATGTTTAGTATTACCAATGTATGCCTAAACTCCTTAAACCTATTAAACTCAAGATAAACAAGTTTCGCTTGCGAAACTTAAGTTTTTTTACTACTTTTGTGCCGTATCTAACCGTATTACACGATGAAATCAATTAAAACCCTTCTTCTTGCACTTGCTATCGTAATTGCAATTCCCGCTTCGGCGCAGTTCCGCTGGGGTGTCCGCCTCGGTACTGAGGTAAACTCAATGCGTCTTGACAAATCAGTGTTCAATAATGAAAACCGTGCCGGCTTCACCGGCGGTCTCATGTGCGAGTTCACCGTGCCCATCATCGGCGTTGGCTTTGACCTCTCGGCTATGTATGTTCACCGCGTGAGCAACAGCACAGTAACCACCAGCAATGCCGACGACGCAGCACTCGTAGAGAGCAGCCGCTTCAAAAACCGCGACTACATCGAGATTCCCCTCAACCTCAAGTATAAGCTCAGCCTCCCTGTGGTAAGCAAGATTCTTGTGCCCTACGTGACCACCGGCCCGAGCTTCTCAGTCCTTACATCAAAGCGCGCGATTACTGAGGCATATAAAAACAAAGCTCTCGACGTGGCATGGAACTTCGGTCTCGGCCTCCAGTTCTTCAACCATCTTCAGGTATCGGCTTCATACGGTATCGGTCTCAACAAGACCGTAGAGTTTATCGGAGTCACCAACGCAACCGCTCCCATCGAGGGTAAGAACAACTATTGGACTATCACAGCTGCCTGGCTATTCTAAACAGTCAAGTTCTGAGATTGGCAAACTTGAGGTTTAGAGCGCTGTCAGCGCAAGTTCAGGAAGTTTAAATTTACCTGAACTCCCTAAACCTGTTAAACTCAAAATAAACTGGTTTCGCTTGCGAAACTTAAATTCAAGTAATATATGCGACTGATAATCGAAAAAGATTATGCTGATGTATCGCGTTGGGCCGGCAATTATGTTGCCTCTCGTATCAACGCAGCCAAGCCCACACCCGAACATCCTTTCATTCTCGGCTGCCCCACCGGCAGTTCGCCCCTCGGCATGTACCGCCGACTCATCGAGCTCTACAAAGAAGGCAAAGTATCGTTTGCCAACGTTGTCACTTTCAACATGGACGAATATGTAGGTCTTCCGCAGGAGCACCCCGAAAGCTACCATTCTTTCATGTGGAACAATTTCTTCAGCCACATCGACATCAAGCCCGAGAACGTCAACATTCTCAATGGCAACGCTGAAGACCTCGAGGCCGAGTGCAAACGCTTTGAAGAAAAAATCGCCTCTTACGGCGGTATTGACCTCTTCATGGGCGGTGTAGGTCCCGACGGACATATCGCTTTCAATGAGCCCGGCTCGTCGCTCACCTCGCGCACACGTATCAAGACCCTCACACAGGACACTATCATCGCCAACTCGCGCTTCTTCGAGGGCAATGTCAACCTCGTGCCCAAGACTGCACTTACAGTTGGCGTAGGCACTGTGATGGACGCCCGCTCGGTAATGCTCATCGTCAACGGCCACAACAAGGCCCGCGCACTTCACCATGGCGTTGAGGGCGGTATCTCGCAGATGTGGACTATCTCGGCTCTCCAAATGCACCCCAAGGCAATCATCGTTGCCGACGAGGACGCATGCGTGGAACTCAAGGTAGGCACATACAATTACTTCAAGGATATCGAGAAATCAAATCTCGACCCCGACACACAGCTCTAAGAGAGCATACCTATAGCAAACCGGGGCACACTTCTGCCCCGGTTTGTTTTAAACAATCTATAATATCCATGAGAAAGCTTTTATTAACTGCCTGCTTTAGCTGCTTTCTAATCTCGACTGCCTCCAACCCGATGAAAGATGTTGTAATAGAAGGGCAAATCGTAAATTATTCAGATAAGTCAGCCTGGACTATCACTGCGATTGCTTGCAATCCGTGGTCTGATACAGACGGACGAAATGCCGTGGTGATAGATTCTGCCGGTTATTTCAAGACCTTTATCAATATCCCGTTCGGGCATAATTTCACAATCTACTATGACGGGAATTACCTCTGTCAGTATGCCGAGCCGGGCGATTCGATATACATGATAATCAACGCCGATAATATTAAAGCCGGGGCGACATATTCAGGCACCCGGGCGAAGTTGAACAACGAATATGGCAAGGCTTACGCCAAACTTTTCAATACTTTCTTCTCAGAAGAGCCCCCTGCCGGACACATGGATAAAGACGAGTATCTGAAAGTATTCAAAGGCATTCAGTCAAAGAACCTTGCGAATATAAAAGCGTATGTCGACTCTGTAGGCATGGGCAGCGATTCGAGAGTGCTGTTGGAGCAGTCTGCGCTATTCAGCCTTGCAAACGGTGCTCTTGAACACGAAGATGAGACTCCCGAGAAAGTACTTGCTGTTTTCGATGATCCGATATTCGGGCTTGATGATGAAGAAAATCTTAAGGAAATGATGTTCCCCATTCATCTCAACGCCTATCTTTGGCGGCTTAAAGATGTGGTGAAGCCTGATTCTTCACTCCAAATGGTTGAGGCTATTGTGGCTCGGCATCCAAAATCTCTCAACCGTGATATCATGTTGGCTATGTATCTGAAAGATATCAACAATGAAAAGGTCTTGCCCCAATTGCCCCGCGATATTTTCTATGATGAGGGTATCTGTGAGCTCGTATATGATCAAGCGGATGACTGTAAACCTCTGCCCGGAATGAACGACGCCATTGGCTCCATCTATCAATGGACCGCCGACGGCGCTACGGTGAGCAAGTATTCCAACCTGACTGAATTGCTTGAAAATGAATATGCCGGTAAGATTGTATATCTCGACTTTTGGGCTACATGGTGCGGCCCATGCCTTGTGGCTAATAAGGCTTTGCCCGAGGTTGCGGATTTCTTCAAGGATAAAGATATAGTTTTTGTAAGCGTGGCATTGAGGTCGGATTTTGGCAGATGGAAGAAGCACGCCGCCGCACGTCCGGCCAACTGCAAGGACTATTTCATTCAAAGCGAGGATGACGCCCAACTGATTATGTCGAGATATAATGTGAATGCTTTCCCGAGATTCAGGATAATCGGTAAGGACTCGAAAATAATCGATTCAGACCCTCCACGACCCACCTGTCCACAGATTTATGATACTCTGACTGAAATTCTAAAATAATTCAGGTTTCGCAAGTTGCCTTGCAACTTGAAAACTTGAGGTTTAGAGCGCTTTGTTTATAAAGTACCGAGGTATATCTAAACTCCTTAAACTTTTTACGCTCAAAATAAACGGGTTTCGCTTGCGAAACTTAAATAAAATAATCGCATTATGAAAATTCTTAAATCCCTTGCCTTGGTATTGTTGGCTGTGCTTTCTATCACTGTGTTGAAAGCTGCCGACATCAAGCCGCTGAAAGCGACTTTTGAAGACTATATTCCATTATTGGAGAATGCCGGCTACCATGTTTACAGCTTTGATATAAAGTCGCTGGCCGACAAAAAGTATAGACTGACATTCTCATGCCGTGAGTATGAGGGCGACAGTCTTGTGAACAAGGATATCATTGGGTTCAAGGCTTCGACACGAAATATGTCCTTGCTTTCCGAGTTCCCGGAGGAAGATCAGCGAAGTATTACTCCTGAAGAAATGTACGACTCCTCGCGTGGCATATATTCCTGTGCCGAGAAAATTGTCGTAGGCACTTACGTCAAGAATGATTCTACTACAGTGTTGGTGGTTGATGTGGAAAACCGCTATTCATTCAGTGTCTATCTTCATCTCAAACCGGTCCGAAACCCCGAGATGGACAAGAATTTATATATCTATAATACCAAGCCATTCAAACTTGGAGAAGTGAAGCCGGGAGAGTTTATTCCTCTGGTGATGTACGGCTCGGCTTGGTTCGACCCTAAATATAAGGTCATCCGCTTTTGTGGCGAAGACGTACTCAGCCCGGATATGTCAAGCCGGATTATTAAGGATATCCCATACAGCTATGTGATAGGCGTGGAAATAACTGAAGAGAAATGAAAAAAGTTGTATTCATTTTACTCGCTTCCGTGCTTTCACTTGCGGCGCTTGCCCGGACTGTCAGATTGACGTATGGCGAGTTTGACACTGACCTGCGGCAGTTGGCAGACTTTGAAGATATTGAGCTGCTGAAAATCAAATTGACAGTTGATTCTGTAGGAGGCGAATACGACCTTGTTGCAGTTACCGTCACTCCCGATTCCATCATAGAGCAGCTGATCTCTTCCTATATGCCGGTTAAACTCGGGCGCGACTCTATCGAGTTTAATGTCTTTGCCAAGCCGCTTGGCAGCGATTCAGTGCGCATACAGCTTGCAGGCTCTAACTATCAGCCACACGTTCATAAAGTGCCCACTTGGATGTGCATATTATTCAACTGCGTGGCGCAGACCGAATTTAACTCTGATGAGGAGATACCATTGTTTGCCTACGCCCCCGGAGCCGAATATGAAATGGAGTTTAACGGACAAAAAGTCCGTGGCTACCAATATTGCCAAGTGAGAGACAGCGGCAAACACCCCTCCCAATGGGGCAAGACCTTCTCCCTCCCCCCATACATCTACTACACCCTCCGCCCCAAGAAGTGACATAACTCAGATTACCCCGGCCGTCGACAGCGCTGCTGTGGACGGCCGGGGTATAGATTCAATAGTCATCCTCGAATTCGTCGAAGTCGTGGGCATAATCATCTTGCGAGTCGTGATAGTAGTCGTTGTGTGCATAATGCCCGTCATCCCAACTGCTGCGGGAATAACCCGATTTGCGCGGAGGAATATAACCACAGTCGCAATCGCAACCGTAATCGTGACCCGGAGGGTTGTCTGTTGAAGATGTCTGTTTGTCGGCTTTACTCTTCCCTCCAAACAACCATTCAAACAAAAGCAAATAACGAAAGAATTTCCGGAAATTCATAGTACGTTGCGAATATCAACTTTTGTTAATCCGTATATTTTTCTTAGATATTACTCCAATTCTCACCAAGGGTAAACAGTTTTTTTACAGATTCAGTATCTGAATCAACTTGTTTATTTGAAGTAACCCCCATGTAAAATGAGGCGCGAGATAGTCCGATATAAAGATACTTGTCAATAAGCAATGTGTTGGTGATGTTTTGGATATCATGGAAAAACACAACTTCAAACTCCATACCTTTAACCATGTCTATGGGAAAAAGGCGAATAGTATCTTTACGAGCCTCAATCAAGCCATTGCTACAATCAATTACTTCAAGACCCTCGTTCTCCAATTCTTCATACATGTCCTCTCTCAGTTTTTGAATCTGCTCAGGCGAGGAAACGAATACAGCGATTGACGGAACTTTTTTATAAGCTCTTTTAACTTCTATGATACGGTCAACAATCCATTGAGCTTTTCTTTCTGAATTATCAGATTCAAACCAAAGAGGTTTGGGAACATCAGTGCAATCTTCCATCAACCCCCTATATGGAGCGAGTTTTCCTATAGTAGTTTTGTAAAGGTGTTTTGCTAAGTTTAGCAACTTTGGACTCTGTCGGTAAGAGACTGCGAGTTCACAGATATCTATTTTTGTGAATAAATATGGACTTTTAAGCGATTTCCAATCCGTAATGCCTTGTTCATTCAAACATTGCATAATGTCTCCTGAAAGAGTAATGCAATTTATATCCGGATGCTTAAGTGAAGAAATCGCATAGTAATCGTATAAAGAGTAGTCTGTAGCCTCGTCCACTCCAATAATTGGGCGTATAACATTCCTGTAGGCTTGAACATACTTATGTTTCAAATCAGAAAAGCGGGAAGGATAAATCTTTCTGAATATAAGTATGAGGTTGTTTATTGCACCCATCAGCAATGCCTGCTCTTGCTGATGTAATGGCCTGTTCTTATTGTCTTTGACAATTGTTTCAAGAGTCGATAAGTCCCAATCTTCAGATTCTGTTTTTAACGCCTCTGCTCTAAAGCGCTTGTATGAGCTTGATATTTGTCCGAAAAGGAAATTTTCTATGTTCTTTACAGGAATGAAATTTTGGTAAAAGTAGGCGTAGGTTGATAGCTTCTCAAGGTCACCCTCAGAGAAGAGATCTTGTATAAGATTGTATATTTGAGACTGTCGTGGTGTTAATGACTCCTTTGAGTCAATTTTCATAACAGATAATTTACGAACAATATTTCGAATGAAGCTATTGAGTCTGTTTTCACGTGATTGGGTTGCATAGTCTACCATAGCTTCTTCAGACTCTTCAATATCGGAGTTCTCCTCCTCATTTATTTCCCATGAAGCAACTATCTTTAGAAGTTTGTTATAGGTATCTTCATCAGATTGCAGGCGATGGAAAATACTTAGCGAAATATGTTTCAGCAGAGCAGTGTATTCTTCTACAACTTGCTGAACGGACATTGTTCCCTTTCCGAATTCCTCTTTGCGAATAGACTGAAGTTTCATAATACCACGAATCAAATCCGTGAAGTTTTGCGAATCTTTTATTTCATCACAAGTCTTCACAATTAGTCCTGCTGCAAATTTCCACTTAAATATGGATGAATCAAGTGTGGCAACTTTGGCAATACGAGATATAAGTGTTTTTAATAAGAAACTTTCAAATGTCGTGGCAAGTTTAAGATTTTTCCCCTTGAAAATCCGAGTATGAGCCAGAAGTGATTTCTTGACGTCAAAAGGATTATCTTTGCCAAATAATTGGTATTCATCACGCAAAATATTTCGAAGATGTTCTGCCCAAACAACTGTGTTTGAATCGTCCGAGAGTAAACCCTCGTATATCATGTTGCTGCGGAGATATTTGCAAAGTAAAGGGGTAGGAGAAAAGAATATCCAGTTCTTTCTCTCTTGGTTGATGATTTCAAACTGAGTCGGAGTCAGTTCGGGTAGGCAGTTATATACGCGTTGGGCGTTTATATCTTTGGGCGAAATGAGATACTTAAGACGTTGTATAAGAGTGGTGGTTTTGCCGGTCCCCGGACCTCCGTCAATAACTTCTGTTACATTATCAAAAGCATGTGCGAATTTTGCCTTTTCTTGTTCCTCGTCAAGAATAGGATTATTACGTAATTCTGCCTGTTCACGGATAAACCTATATGCTTCTTGAGATACTTCTTCTTGATGTAAAAGCTCTTCTTGTAGAAGTTTTAGCGTTTCCTGTGGAATTTCTGATATCTCTTCTTCTTTTAATTCTTCAATGCTTGGAAAGACATTGGGTGTGTTATTTATTGAATTCTGGCGTTTGGTTTCTTCTTTTGCTTTTTTATAAGCGTCAAGTAAATCGCGAAGTCGGGTTGTTATATATTTACCAAGTTGAACGGATCCAATCTTAAGAGGGCCGAAGAAATCAGTACCCCATATATAATTGGAGAGAAAATCGTAAGTTAGGTTACCGACTTTTACGTTAGTACCAAATTGACGTAACAATGCACTTCCAATTGGGTGGTTTTTAGTAATTACTACAGAGCCCTTTCCATACTCTTGCAGGGTATGGATAGTTCCGTTGGAGGCTGTATCCCGAAATTCTCCGGTGATATCACGAATTATACGGTAATTACCCCTTTGTTCATAGTTAACAATCCAAACTTTCTTGCTAAGTCCATTGTATACAATTTGGCCGCCTCCGATAGGTCTGTTAAATGTGTGGGCTTGTTCCTCTGCTTTTCGACGAGCGTCAATAAGACGAGCGATTTTTACGAGTTCTTTTTGAATAGTCATGTATTTCAATTAATTAGTCAAAGTTATTTATGAAATCTACATCTTCCTTTTCAATGAAGAAGTTTATAAGCTCTCCTGTATTTTCATGAAAGGTGGTGTCGACCCACATATCATGTTCGGTGTCGCCGTTGTAAGTGTCTAAATCGTCGAAATCGCCCATATTTAGTCGTAGTTATCGTTGTCATAATACGATGAATGGTCATCTTCGGGGTCGAAATCTGAAAAATCATAATTTTGAGGTGGTGAATATTCCTCTTTATATGTATCTTCTTCTAACAGATTTCCCCAATAATTCCTCCGTGGCTTATGATATGTGGGGTGACCATCGGGTTCGGGCATTCGTGCTGAAGTGTAATATCCTTTGGAATGCTTCTTCATGGTATTTATAGGGGAGATTGTTTGTTTTTTTATGGTATTAGTAGACTGCAAAGTTAACTATTTTTTTGAAACTTGTGCAATCTGTGGCAAAATAATTTTCAAACAATTGGGAAATGGAGTATGCGTAAGTTGAATAAGAAAGAACACATTTTACAGCGACAGAGATTGTAGTCAGTAAATATAAAAGCAGGAGGTAAAGCTCTCTGATAAGCTTTTACCTCCTGCTTGATTGTTTAGTCCTTGTGGCTCTTGCGGTACTTTTGGCAAGCGTCTACTATAACTGCGAGCGCGAAGTTGAAAAATCCGAAAGTGATTCCGCTTGCGATATATATAACTACAAGCTCTCGATTGATGGTAGCGTAATATCCGTTAAATTTGTAAGTGAAAGATTCTGAGCAAACGAATCCACAGATGATAGAGGCAATACCAAGTATCACGAGCAAGATTGATAAGAAGCACATGTTGGATTTTGGATTTTGCGTCACATCTATTTTTTGAATGGTATTCATAATGTGGAATTTTTAGTTGTGTGGCAATATTGCCTTTTGGTGTGGGCTTATTTTCTCTCTTTATTTCGTCCCTATTGTTTGGCATATCGCTTTAAAAGCGATTGCCATAGAGCTAATTGCATGCTGCCTTTAGGCCAAATTAGAAATCTTTTTCCGAGTACCGCCCAAACACTATTATTGTCAGTACGATATTCCTGGTAGCTATAGGGATGATTTTTTGTTTTTTATTGTATTAGTAGACTGCAAAAAGTTAACTATTTTAGAATGAATAGAGCGAGAGCTTAAATCTCGCTCTATTCCAAATTCTATCGATTGTCAAATTTGTATTTTGCCTTATTTTTGTTACACTCGATTTAATTCACTTTTTTTTCAGATAGAGAATTACCAAGCGTTAGGAAGCTGTTAAAACTCAAATCATAGATGTTTACGATACCACTCCCGTCAACTTTTTGGGTGTATGTAAGCCCATTCCTATGAATATAGTACATCATGTACTCATTAAAGCGTTCTTTCTTATAATTATCTCTTATACTATAGTGTTGGGCCGTGTATTCTGAAATAAAATTCACATACTCTGTATAATCTGTTGGCTTTGCCAATATCATACCGCTATGCCATTGCTTCCCAACGATTGATGCAGGAGCATTTTCATTTGACAGTGATAACACAAGGTTAATGTATTCCTTATCAAAGCCATTAAATAATGTTATTTGCCCCGATAATTTAATCTGATTGTTATCAATAGAAACATCAATCGGATCGTTATATTTCAAATATTGATTTTTTAATATAACTTGATTGTCCACTAAGGTATATGTGCCTGCCCCCATAATCCTATCGTTAAGACAAAGCGAATACTCATTTGTTCCGTCAAAATAGATGAAATATAAATTTTTATCATCTCCAAGAGTCCATACACCCATTAACTGTCTTGCAGTTAAAGTCGGAATTGGCTTATGTGCTCCGGGTTCTTGGGGTTCATCATTGTCATCACTTCCGCATGAAGATAATGTCAATGATACAATTAATGCCGTTAAGAAAGATAGTATGCCTTGAAAGGAAATACATTTGGCAGTTGTCAAGAGTGGTGGAGGTTTAATTCCAAAAAGCTTTTTTACCATTTGGTGTTTATTTGTGGTTATGTTGCAATATTGCCGATGTTATTGCCACCACAAAAAAGTAGTGGTGGGCTTTCGCTTCCTGTATAGTTCAGAGGTACTGCCATACCCACACAACATACAAGGCTAAGCCCACCACGACCATGCCTTGAAGGCATGGCCAAACGGTGAGCGTTTAGCGCATTGTTCTCGTTGTGTTTTGAAAATTGGCAGTTTTCTGAACCGAGCACAATAGCATTAAACGCTATTTTTTTCTACAAGATGTCTGAATACAGCCGTGCTGTATCCGCTTGCAAATTTAGGTGATAGTTTTGATTGTTGCAAATTTTTATGAAAAAACTTGAATAATTTTGCACAAAAAAAGTCAACAGCCGCGGCTGTTGACTTTTTTGTGGTTTGGGGATGTGGGTTTATTTTGCTCTCATTATGATTGAGGCTTTGTTGGCGGGGAGGATGGTGCGGTTTACGAAGTCGGCGACCGATTGGGCGCTGAGGCGGCCTACGGCGGCGTCGTAGTCATTGTCGAGGTCGATACCATAGAGTGTGTACGACTTCAGTACGTTGAGCCAGTAGGCACCGTCGTTGCGCGCTTCGGCATGATTGTTGATCAGGAAGTCGCGTATGCCGCTGAGCTGAGCGGCGTCTACGGCCGTCGGGTCAGCAAAGGTAGAGATGGTTGTGTTTACTGTGGCGAGCACTTCATCCTCGCTTCCGGGCGTCACCTTGATGTAGGTAGGCATGAGCAGCTGCGGGCCGTCGACGGGGTTTATGCCGGGGTTGACGGCGGCATGCGTGCGCACCGAGTAGGTGAGACCGCGGTCTTCGCGCAGGTCGGCGAGCAGCTTTGTGCGCAGGAGTTGGCCGAAAGCATTGGCGGCGATGAGATTGTCGAGGTCGTAGGTGGCGTTGCCGCTGCGGAAGGCGTAGACGATACCTTGGGCATTCTCCATCTCGCGCGAGAAGTCGATTGCGAAATCGGCGGGAGTGAAGCGGTAGTTCATGTCTACAGCCTTTTCGCTGCGGCCGTTGCCGGGCAGTGAGGCGATATAGCGGCAGAGCATGGTCTCGAGAGAATCGGTGTTGAAGTCACCTACAACCATAAAGGTAAAGTCGCTCATGTCGCCGAAGCGCTCGCGGTAGATATTGACGGCCTTGTCGAGGTTGATATTGTCGATATCGGCGGCTGTCATGCGTCCGGCGAGCGGGTGGCGGCCATAGATGGCAGAGTGAATGGTGTCGCCCATGGCCTGCACGGGGCTGTACTGACGGTGCATTACTTTATTGCGCTGTGCGTCGATAAAGGTCTTGAAAGCCGCCGAGTCGGGCGCGAAAGCAGTGGCACGCAGGTACATCAGGGCGAAAGCGTCGGCCATGTCGGCAGGCGATGTCGAGGCCTCGATACCCTCTTCGTGGTTTGACACCGCCATGCTCACTTTCACCTGCTTGCCCGAGAGAATGCGTCGAATCTCGCCCTGCGATAGCCCGTTGCAAGGCATTTCGGCCATGAGCTCATTGACGGTGAGCAGCGTGGCTATATCGCTCGGATCATAGTGGAGCGAGATGCCGCCGGGGCTGAAACCGCGGATATAGAGCTGACCCGGCTTGGCGTCGCTGTGGCGGGCGAGCACGCGGATTCCGTTGGAGAGAGTATATACCTTTGTGTCGAATCGGCTGAGACTGTCAACAGCTGTTATCGACCCGGCGGCGGGTTCGATGTCGATCAGACGGCGGTTGTTGGCGGTGAGATTAAAGGGCGCGTAGTCTTTGGCTTCGGCTTCTTTGAAAGTCTTTGCAAATGCTGCCGCAACCTCATCGTTGCTTGTCTCCGATACCGGGCGATAGTTGAGCAGCACGGCTCCGCGGCCATTGTTGCCGATAAACCGGGCGAGATATGCTATTGCAGCGTCAGCACTGATAGTGTCGACAACGGCTACATATTCATCGCATGCAGCCTGAGGCGAAATCAGACGGCCACCGTCGATAAAATGACGCGAGCATTGGCGCGCAAGCTGTGAGTTGTTGGCCTGCAGCTGATTTTTCAAGCTCTCTTCGGCTGCCGATTTCATGTCCTCGCGGGCTTTGGCGACTTCTTCGGCAGTAAATCCATGACACACGGCGCGCACGATTTCTCCATACCAGAGGGCAAGCGCCTCCTCGGCACGGCCGGCTTTCACCGGACCGCGCATGGTGAATGCCTGCTCGGCACCGGCCATGAGATATTTTGTCTGCCCCAGAGCCATGGAGAGGTGAGGGCAGTCGCCACCATCTTCGATAAGGTCGAGGCGGTTGACGAGCAGGTTGGTTGCCAGCTCTCCTGCGGCCTTGTTGACAGGATTGTCGATGTAGCCGGGCAGGCGGAAATACAGTTGCAGCATTTCAGAGCCCTGCTCAGGGTCGCTCTCCACAACGGGTATGAACGAGTCGGCCACAGGCACTTCCACGCGCGATATCTTCTGCGACAGCTTCGACTGCTTTGCCGGAATCTTGCCGAAGAGCTTTTTCAGACGCTTCTCGGTGGATTTCACATCGATGTCGCCGACGATAATTACGGCCTGATTGGCCGGGATATACCATTTCTCGTAGAATTTGCGCAATGTCTCGGGCTTGAAGTTCTCCACCACCGACATCAGGCCGATGGGCAGCCGCTCACCGTAGGCGCTGCCGCCGTAGAGCTTCGGAGAGGCGTTTTCGAGCATACGGTTGGTAGCAGTGCGGCGCTGGCGCCACTCGTTGACAATCACTCCGCGCTCAGCGTCGATTTCGGCGGGGTCGAGGGTAAGGGCGCACGACCAGTCGCGCAGAATCAGCATACACGAGTCTACGGTAGATGTGCGGCCTACGGGTACTTTCGAGATGTTGTATACCGTCTCGTCGGTCGATGTATAGGCGTTGAGGTGGGCTCCGAATTTCACTCCTATTCCCTCAAGATAGGTGATGAGCGAGTTGCCCGGGAAATGCTCTGTACCGTTGAAACACAGGTGTTCGAGAAAATGGGCGAGACCGCGCTGGTCTTCGTCCTCAAGAACCGAACCGGCGCGCTGGGCGAGGAAGAAGTCGGCCGAACCTGCCGGGTTTTCGTTATGCTGGATGTAGTAGGTCATACCATTGCCGAGGGTGCCTGTGCATACCTCGTCGCTGATATCCGACGCAAATGCCGTTAGACCGAAGGTCGTGGCGGCGAGAATTGAAAGAATTCGTTTTACCATCAAAATGAAAAAATTATTGCGGATTGTAGGGTTGTTCCTCTTATTGATTTGAGTTTATGGTAGCCCGCGGCGAGTCGCAGGCCGATGTTGCGGCCTTTGGGCAAGCGGTAGTCGAGGCCGGGGCGAAATTCGATATTGAAGCGGTCGCCGGCGGCAGTCAGGTAGTTTTGCAATGCCAAGACGGAGAGAAAATCTTCATCAGTGAACCCGAAAGCGCTATGGCTTAGTACTTTCGTATAGCAGGTGCCGATGGCGAGGTGGAGATAAATACGGCTGAATGAGGCCACATACTCGGCTCCGAGAGCGGCCGTGAGGGTCTTGAAACTGCGACCGCGCAGGTCGAGATATTTTTCGGTAAGTTGGTTGTAGGATAATTGTGCGTGTGTGTCAATACGGTAGCGCTCAGAGAGGCGGCGCCAAAGACCCGAAATTCCCGCCGTGCTTTGGCTGAGGCTGAAAGCGTCGATAGTGGCTATCTGAGGATAAACCTGCCCTGTCGGGTCACCGAAAATATTTTCATGCCCTTTACGCGAAGAGTGCGAGCCGAAAATCTTGGCGCTCCATGATGGAGCCTGCCAGCCGGCGGCGACGTCTATGCCATTGTCGTCGCTTTTCACCAAGGGCAGATTGTTGAGTTCGATAAGATGTTTTGTGAAATGGAAATGCCGGTAGGCTATGTCGGCGAAAACACCGGCAGTCTTCGGCGCCATACTTATTTCACCTCCGAAAGCCACTCCTTTGTAAGCCGCCTCCTTGCCAAGTCCGGCAAAGCGGGTGTAGTGTGTGCCCAGACCGGTGGTATGGTAAATCTTGTCCTCGCCCAATTCGCTCATGAATATTATCGAATTGTTCTGGCTGTATTTCTCAGCCTTGGCGGCGAGTGCGATATCGTAAGCCGCGAGGCTATAGCCGATGGCGGCTTTTACGTCGAGTTTGCCTATTGTGTTTTTAGGTCGCGGGTCGCGTTGGCGGTAGTCTTGCACCGCCTGATAAGATAATTCCGCTCCATAAATCCAATTCGTGGCGAAAGAAGAGGAGTAAGATCCGCCGAAAACGTAGCGCTCGTGCTTGAAATCACCTCCGCGCTCATCGGCCGAGTAATAGGGGTAGAGCAGGGTGGCGTCGGATGTCTCGCTGCCTTGCACACCGAAAATCTTGCCGTTCGCGTAAGTGGCGAACCCGGTGATTGTCGCTTTGCCCGCATGTAGGTAGGTCGCGGCGTCGAATGAAGCTATGCCGCAGTCTTTTCCTTGCTCGGCTATCGCGGCCTTGTCGAAGATACTTCTGCTGAAGCCAACGCTGATTTCGGAGAGCGAGCACGGTTGGCGCAGGCCATAGAGAGCCGGATTGCCGGCAAGAGCCGGATTTTGGGCGGCATAAAGAGTATCATATTGCAGCACAGGGCTCTGTGCTGCAATATGAATAGGTAGGGTCAAGAGTATTAATGTTGAGAATCTCATTCTCGATTATTTCATTTCCGAGGGAGTAGCCTCGCTGATGAAATCGACGGTGGAGTTGTTGGTGTCGGCGAGAATCTCGCGGCCGTTTTCGGTGGCGATCACTTTGCGGCGGACTGATTTGCCGTAGCGGGTGGCGTCGTTGGCCAGCGAGCCGCAGTGAGCCCAGCCGCAGTCGAGCGACGGTGCGGTTACCTGCCACTGATAAGAAGCTTCTACTGAAAGACCTACATAGTCTACAATCCATTCATTATTGATGGTGTAGCCGGTGGTGGTCATCGGGTAGGTTCCGGCAGCGGTTACAAGCTGGTATGAGGCTGTATATTGGTTGTCGGCCAGATATTCGGCTTGGGTCTGGGGGATACGGGCAATGCCATAACCTTTGAAGCCGCGGTTGTGGAGGGTCCAGATGGTTTTGGTAGAGCAATACCATTTATTGAGGTTGGGTACGTCGGGGTTATCTGTATCCTGCACATTGGGATTGGTTGATTCGTCATACCATTCGAAATCGGCGTGGCTCAGGTCCATCGAGTTGGGGTTGAGCGTCTTGTGGTTGATGGCGATGTCGCTGATGAGAAGCTCTTTGCCGGGCTCTACTGCATGGTCTTTGCCGGTGCCGGGGATGGTGTAGAGTGCCGATACAGCCACCTTGCTTGCCATCACATCGGGGGTATAGTCATACTTTGTGGTGGTAAGGAAGAGGGTCTCGAAGATTGTGAGGCCATCGGCATAGATGGTGTGGTCGGTGTTGTTGTAGAGTTTGATGTACTGGTCGCCGGTGTAGCTGTTGCCTGAGGTCTGCTGTGTGCCGGTGAAGAAAATCTCGCTGATGATGAGGTCGTCAGACGAGGTGAGGATATACGCCTCGAGGTTTACGTTGGTGTCGCTTGTGATGTCTACAGCCTGCTTTGAGGCGCGGACGGTAGCGTCGGCACCGTTTTCGAGTGTGGTGTTTGCGGTGAATGTGATGTCGTAGAGACCCGGCAGTAGCTGTGCCGAGGCTGTTGTGCCGTCGTAGTTGGATCTGCGTCCGTCGGAGAGGTTGGTGAATGTGAAGTGCGGCTCGGTGAGGTCGGCTGCTTCCACGCCCTCGGGCATGGTGACATCTGCTGTGCACGCTACATAATTGTTGTCGTCGTTCTCGCTGCATGAGGCGAGGATGAGGCTTGAAATCAGTAATGTTTTAAAGATTTTCATATTGTAAAGTTTAATTCCATTCCAAAATAAGGGTTGCTTGTGCGGCGTATCGTCAGGCCATTCGATTTATAATCGGGCAGATAGTCGAGCAGACGGTTGACAAATACTGCCACCTTGAGCCATCGGCCGATCTGCTTTGTTGCCTTGAGGTTGAGATACAGTGCCGGCGGCACGGTGTAGGTGTTGAAGAGATCGGGATTATAGTGCTGTATCAGATAGCGCAACATGGGGTCGTTGGCTGCGGCTTCGTCGTAATCATGCAACAGCCCGTCGGCAGCCGAGAGGTATTTGTCGGGCGTGCCGTTTTCTTCGAGCCGCCGGGTTTTCACATACCACATACATTGGAATGAGGCTGTGAATATGAGGCCGTAGCGCGGTATCTGGGTGTCGAAAGTGATATTGGTGGCGAGCTGCTCGTTTATGCGGCCGTCGTTGCTGTTGTAGAGTCCGATATATTTGTCGGAGACTGCAGTGTTGCCCACGACGTCGTTTACAGGGTCGAAGAGCAGGAGTGAGTTGTTGTATTTCGACCTGAACCAAGCACCGGTCACGCTCATTGCCGTGGCGATGGCTTTCCAGCGGGCTGTGGTGAATGTGAGCTCAACGCCGGTTTTGTCGATGGTGCTTCCGTTTTCGACTCTTCTGAAGCCACGAAGCACGGTCTCGTCGGTGTAGGGCAGTGTGCTGAGGTCGGGCTTGGTGCCGGGTGTATGTCCTGAGGCGTCGTAGCGGCGGTAGCTGAATGGCTCATATTGGGTGGCATAGCGGAAGCCCGACGACATATTCTCTCGGAAGTAGGTGAGCTGCATGGTGTTGGCTCCGAAGTCGAGTCCGAGACGTATTTCCCACTTGCTGTTGCGGGCCGGGCGGAGGTCATAGTTTGCGGCGTCGCGTATATACGTGCGCACATTTGCACGGCTGGCTCCGGCCGGGTCTACGGTATCGTAGTAATTGAGCTGCACCATGTCGAGATATGCTACCTGCGGAAAGAGGTAGTCGATAGTAGGCATTCGCGTGTTGAGTCCGTAGCCGCCGGCGAGAGTGAAGGTGACATTTCCTATTTTCGGGAATCTCCACAAGGCGTTGACTCGCGGGTCGAGATAGGGACGTCCGGAGATGTAATATTTTTTGTCGAGACCGACGAGGGCTGTCAGATGTATTCCGGCATGGATTTCAAGCGAGTTGTTGCCAATAGCGGCTGTGTAGATGTCTTCAAGGAATGCAGAGGTGGTGTTGAGAGCTGGAATGTCGTTGAAAGCTCTCGGGCGTGCAGCCCATCCGGCAGAGACGGGGCGTGTGGGATCATATACCTGACCGAGGCCATAGTTTTTGCTCATGGTCCACTCGGCGCCGAGTTTGTAGCGCCCCAAATTCCAAGAGTTGCCTTCGAGGCGCACCTTGGCGTAGAGGTCGAGCGGTTTGCCGTCGCAGAGATAGTCGGCGATATATTCTTTGAGGATGAAAGCGGCGTCGAAATCGCCTTCCTGCATGTTGGTGGGGGTGATGGTGGCACGGGTCGGTGCAACCTGCAGTCGGCGCGTAAGAGTCTCGTGGCTGTAGCGTGCCGACGTCTGCACCATAATGCGGTCAAGCCATGAAAGCCGGTCGAGGCTGTAGGTCAGCGAGGCATTGAGGGCAAACTCGTCGCGAGAGGAGTGATACTCGTTTATTTTTCTGAGCGACAGGTCGGGGTCGGTCTTCGTCTTGTCGATTGTGCCGGTATAGTCGCCCGATATATTCAACCTCATGGCTCCGCTTTGCAAGGCGTAGCGGGCAGAGGCTGTTATGCGTGAGAAATTCTCGAGATTGTCGCGTGGGTCGGTCTTGCTGTCGAGCCAACCGAGGTCGAGGTTAATAGTGCCTGTGCCGAGGCCGAAACCTTTGGCGCCGTAGAATAGTTTGCTGAACCCGTCGGCCTTGAATCTTGCAGTCCAAGGTGTGGCGCCATGTTTGCGGTGGATGGTCACCATACCCGATGAAAGATTTCCGTACTCCGCTGAAGGAATTCCGCGCACTACTTCTACGCTTTCGATATTGTCGGTGGCGATGGTGCGCATGTCGGTGCCTCGGTTGAGCGCCGTGCGTTCGGCCCCTGAAGTACCTACAGATTGCATGGAGGCGTCAGAGCCTATCGGGGCGCCGTCTATACGGAATTGAGTGCCCAAGGCTGAGGTGGCATAGTCGCCGGCGTCTACCCGTTGGCCAAGTGCGCCGATGGTGCCGGTCTCGCGCAGGGTGATGGTCTGGGCCTGACCCATCGACGGATCTTGACTGATGTTGCCGGGCAATAGCTCGAGAAGATCAGCGAAACTCGACGGCTGCAGGTGGCTCATGGCGTCGCTGCCTATGCGGGTTGTGCTTACCGCTCCGTGCGATTCCCGTGCTGTCACTGTGAGTTCGCCGAGCATACGGCTTGCCGGATGAAGCTTGATTGTCAGCGTGGTGTCGGAGCTTATTGTATAGTGCTGAGAGAAATCCTCGAAGCCAACGTAGGCAGCTTTTACAAGATATTCGCCCGGCTCTACATTGATGTCGCATGCCCCGTCGATATCGGTAAGTACGGCTTTGTTGCCCGGGCTTAAAGCGATAGAGCAGGCTGCCAGGGACTCGCCGTCGGTATCGGTCACAAGTATATGTAACCGTGCGCTATAAGCTATAGCCCAAGCAAAGATAAATACACAGAGTAAACCGATTCGTTTTTCCATTGCGATAAAAATCGTGCAAAATTACCGCAATATCCAAGAAAAATCAATACTCAAATGTGAGTAATTTGAGGTTTGATTAAGAAAACTTGTAAGAAAACTTTAAATTCAAATTTTGCAAATCTGCAATTCTATTGTGTAGTGATTACCGGTAATATAATCGAACGAGCCAAGGCTGTTCAAACTTTTCCGGCTCTTTAGATTGTCTCTAAAAAGCTACAATATCCGATACATTCGTCGTGTAAGAGAATAAAAGTCTTTATTCGTTTGGAATGAGAAACCGGCACGTTGGTAAAAAACAATAGCTCTATTGTTGTTCAATGCGTCAACGGTAAGGAATTGACATCCTGCTTGTTTAAAATTAGTAAAAGTAGTTGCAACTAAATCAATAATCGCAGTACCAATTCCTTTGCTTTGATAAGAGGAGATTGTACCTAAATGTCCGATATTTATTGCCGGATATGAGGTTTGTTTATTGAAGAAATCAACAACATTCTCCTCTGCTTCAAACCTTAAATCTTCGATAAAGTCATTTTTCTCTGATTCACCCACAATCATGAGCGCATCGTTCATCAAGGTAAATACTGCAATAATATCATTTTGGTTCAAAAATGCACAATAAGCAGAAAGATAATGTCTTTGAACACATTCTTTCATCTCATATCTGAAGAAATCGTCCAATTCGATAACTCCACATGAAAACTCAGACATCTTCTCATAGTCCGAGTCATTCATTAATCTTATTTGGAAATTAATATCCGAGGATTGGGTTCTTTCCTCCACAATTTGCAATTATTCTTTTGGCGTTAGCTTGTGTTCGTGTTTTACGCAACTCGTTTTTACGTCGTTCATCTGCATTAAAATCCCCTCGGAGATGTTTCTCCAAGTTTTCTCGGAATCGGGCGATATCATCTCGACCCATAGGGGGATTTGGTATTGAACGTATCATTTTAGTATGAATTGATAAACTTGTGTGTCGCAAAAATAAAGTTAAAATTTGAATATTACAAATTTTGGGACTAAGAATCTATATGTTATTCTATTATTTAACAAATTGGCGATGATAATAGTTCTTTTCTAAGATTAAGTTCCAAGTTTGGTTTTCAGATTCCGCGTTCGTTGAGGGCGCGGTAGTAGAGGGCGGCGTTGAGGCGGTGGCGGTTGTAGTCGGTGGCGAAGTTGTGGTAGCCTGAGAAATCGGGCTTGGCACACATATAAAGATAATTATGGGCCGGTGCATTGAGCACGGCGTCAATCTGGCTGCGCTCTACCATGCGGATTGGCCCGGGAGGAAGACCGCGGTGTGTGTAGGTGTTGTATGGTGAGTTTACTTTCAGATGTTCTCCGGTGACACGCCGTATAGAGAAGTCGCCAAGAGCGAATACAACAGTCGGGTCGGCCTGCAGCGGCATGTTTTTGTTGATACGGTTAAGGTAGAGACGGGCTATTTTTCCCCACTCATCACTCTTGTTGCTCTCGCTTGCGACTATCGAGGCAAGTGTGTTTACCTCGTTTTCGCTCAGCCCCAACGCGGCAGCCTTGGCCTTGCGGTCGGCCGTCCAGAAGCGGTTGTGCTCGTCGAGCAACTTTTCAAAGAGTTTCGAAGGCGCGACGGTCCAATAAAATTCGTATGTGTCGGGCAAGAATGCAGCCGTATAATGCTCTGCAGTGAAGCCTTTCTGCGGCAATATGGTGTCGCAGGCGGCCATGAAACCGGCCGAATCTATCTCAAGCTGCGAACTGATACGCGAGGCAAGGTCTCCGATGGTGCGGATATTGTTGAAAGTAATTCGCACGGGTGTCTGTTTTCCGTTTACGATACGGCGAGCCACGCGGACAGCCTCATCCCCATTTTTTATGAGATAAGAGCCGTGGGCAGCTTCCGGAGTGCCGTGTTGCCACTTCCACATCGAATATACTTTGCTGCCGAACGACGCTCCGAGCTGACTCGTAAGAGCTTGCTTGACATCTGCGCCGGCTTCGATATTCACACGCACATCATCGCCCGACCATCCGGCAAATATATAAAATTTTGCCACGCAGGCCGCTGCAATTGCAATTACCGCCAAAATGGCGAGAGCTATAATGATACCTTTACGTTTCATACGCACAAAGATACAAATAAGTGTGAGCAATGCAAAATTTATTTTGCAATTGCCCGCCAGAAGAGTCAACGAAACGGATTACACTCTAATACGCAAGGTAATTTTTGCGCGAGGCGTCGATCTTAAGCAAAATGAAGAGCAATATCGTAAAGCCCCAAAGCGACGAACCTCCATAGCTGAAGAATGGCAACGGTATGCCGATGACAGGACACAACCCTATCACCATGCCGATATTAATGCAGAAGTGGAAGATGAAATATGAGGCTACGCAATAGGCGTAGACGCGGCCGAAAATAGTCGGCTGCCGCTCTCCGATTGCAAGCACGCGCAAGATAAGCCCCAAGAAAAGCAGGGTGACTATCATTGTGCCTACAAAGCCTTCTTCCTCGCCGATGGTGCAGAATATGAAGTCGGTGTGCTGCTCGGGCACATATTTAAGCTTTGTCTGGGTGCCGTTGAGGAAACCTTTGCCGAAGAAACCACCCGAGCCGATGGCAATCTTCGATTGATTCACATTGTAGCCTGCCGCACGGAGGTCTTCAACTATGCCGAGCGCAACCTGAATACGGAGTTTCTGGTGAGGCTGCAGATGATCGAAGGCTGCTCCGACAGAGAATAGAAACGCAACCGCTGCTATGCCCGTCGCTACTGTGGCGTATAGCTTCGGCCTCCGCAGATTGATGGCTTCAAAAACTATATATACACACGCTATACCGATAGCCGAGATATTTACAATAAGCCCGGGCACCTCAATGCCGCACAGACTTACTATATATTCTATCAGCCCCACTCCGGCAAACCATATCAACAGGTTACGGCCAACCTCGAAGCGGCGGGAGTAGACTACCGTCATGCCTACCATCACTACCATGATAAGAATCATGACGTAGAATTGGCCGGCAGGCATACCCAAAATCATCGTCTCTGTGAATTTAATACCTACTACGAACACTACCACGGCGAGCACGGCCGCAAAAAGCACCAAGCCACTCATGCCCTCGCGGTAGAGCACAAAGAAGAGTGCCATGAAGGTGAGCGCCGAGCCGGTCTCATTCTGGAGCAGAATAAGCACTACGGGCACTATGATGATGGTGATGGCCTTGAGGTAGTTTGTCCACGAGGCGTTGAGGTTGAAATGGTAGCCGCTGAACAGCTTTGCCATGGCCAATGCCGTGGCGAATTTGGCAAACTCTGCCGGCTGCAGGCTCATACCCCCGAATTTTATCCATGAATATGAGCCTTTGGTGTCTTCGGCCAAAAATGGAGTTATAGCCAAGAGCACCATCAAACCTATGTAGATAGGATAAGAGTATGTCTCATACATGCGCGCGTCGATGAGCAAAATCACAAGGCCAAGAACGAGTGAAAGCCCGATCCAACGGAGCTGCTTGCCCGAAAACTCGGTGTCGGCAAACATCGAGGCATTGTCGAAATTATAGCATGCCGCATAGATACTCACCATGCCGGCGAATACCATTATCAGGTATATGAAGACTGTAGGCCAATCGAGATGGCGGAATGTCGACGAGGGGTCATTTCTTCTTGGGAGCGGCATAATAAATAGAGGTGTTTAGCATTTGGTCTTCCATATATTTACGCTCGGGCGAAATCTTTCCGGTGAGATATTTCTCCATCACAAGGCTACCGATGGGCACACCGAAAGTCGCGCCCCAGCCGCCGCCTTCCACATATACGGCCACGGCGATCTTCGGCTCATGGTATGGCGCGAAGCCCATGAAAGCCGAGTGGTCTTTGCCATGGGGGTTTTGGGCTGTGCCGGTCTTGCCGCAGACCTCGATACCGGGTATGGCGGCGCGGCGGCATGTGCCCCCGGTTACAGCCGTACGCATACCTTCTGCCACTGAATTATAATATTGGGCTTCTACTGTCGGGTAGCGTTTTTCGAGCAATTTGGGGTCGATCACCGTGTCTTGGATTTCTTTCACCACATGAGGGGTTATGAAATGTCCGCGGTTGGCGATGGTGGCGCCGAGATTGGCAATCTGAAGCGGAGTGGCGAGAATCTCGCCCTGACCGATAGCCACCGATATGATGGTGTTGGCGCTCCAGTGTCCCTCGCTGTAGAATTTGTCGTAGAACTTGGCGTTGGGTATGAAGCCACGGCTCTCGCCCGGCAGGTCTACGCCCAGTTTATAGCCATATCCCATCGATACAAGGTGGTTTTTCCATATCTCGAAAGCCTTGGCAGATGTGCCGTATTTGCTGCGCTTGTCGATCATATACTTGAAGCCCCAGCAGAAGAATGCGTTGCACGATGTCCCCAAGGCCGGTATGAGCGGCAACGGAGAGGGATGTGAGTGACAGCCTACACGCAGGCCGCCATTGATATAGCCGCCATGGCAAGGATAGGTGGTGTGGAGGTCGATTATTCCTTCCTGCAGGAAGATAAGGCCCTGTGTGGGCTTGAAGGTCGATCCGGGAGGATATGCGCCCATAAGTGCGCGGTCGAAGAGCGGCCACGACTGATCCTGAACAAGTTTCTTATAGTTCTCGCCTCGCTGACGGCCCACAAGCAGCGTGGGGTCGTAGTTTGGCATAGACACCATACACAATATCTCACCCGTCTCCGGCTCGATGGCTACCACAGCACCGCGCTTGCCTACCATCAGCGACTCGGCATATTGCTGCAGCTTGATGTCGAGGCTCAGACGCAGGTCGCGGCCCGATATCGGCTCGATGTCGTTGGCACCGTCTTCGTAGCGACCTTGTATTCGGCCTCGGGCGTCGCGCATAAGTATCTCCACGCCCTTGACCCCGCGCAGATGTTGCTCATAGCTTTTCTCTATGCCGAGGTCACCGGTATAGTCGCCGGGCGAGTAATAGGGGTCGCGGTCTATATCGTCGCGGTTCACCTCGCGTATATTGCCGAGCACATTGGCGGCTGTCGGTGTCTTGTATTGACGCAGGATACGCTTCTGGATGAAGAAACCCGGAAAGCGGTAGAGCTTCTCCTGCAGGCGTCCGTAGTCTTCCACTGAGAGTTGCGATATCAGACGCTGCGGAGTATATGATGAATAGCCGGGGTTTAACCTCTTGTCTTTCATATCGGAAAGACGTTTGAGGAATTGCTCCGGGGTGATGTTGATGGTGCGGCAGAAATCCAACGTGTCGAATGGCTGCACGTCGCGGGGAATGAGCATTACGTCGTAGGCCGGTTGGTTGAATACCACCAGCTCGCCATTGCGGTCATAGATAAGGCCGCGCGACGGATATACGGTCTTTTTGAGAAAAGCGTTCGAGTCGGCCGACTGCTTATATTGCTCGTCGTTGATCTGCAGGTCAAAGAGCCTTATAAGGTATATGAGACCTATCAGCAGCACGAAACCGCCGATAATGTATTTGCGTTTTTCTAAATTGTAGTTTTTTCTCACTTGGAGCTTCTGTTTGCACGCCTGTCGCCTGCCTATGCTTCGCGTGACCGAAGTCCGAGGCAGTCAATGGCGTAGAGGAGGATAAAAGTATAAATTGTAGAAGCGATGATACGGATTATCAGAAGCTTGAAATTGAAAAATTGGAAAGCCTCTACCGTAAATACCATGGCGCAATAAATGGCGGTCATGGTGATGAGATACTTCATGAAGGAAGCATGCCCCATCGTGCGCGATGAAGGGGAGCGCCCGGCAAGGTCGTCGTCCATCGACACATAAAGGTGAAACACGGGTTTACGGCCAAAGGACAGGACTGTCGCGCACAAGGCGTTGACTCCCGGTGTGTCGCAGAACATGTCTACCGCAAGGCCGGCGAGGAAGCCAAGGAAAGTCGACAGATTGGTGCCCAATGTCACCGGCAACATTACGATGAGGTAGATAAACACCACAGGTACAGCCACATCAAACAATATGAGGTGGTTGAATATTATTGCCTGCGCCGGTACCAAGAGCAGGAATAACAATGCGTATTTTATGGCGAATTTACTCAATGTCGTAATGTATTAATTCCCGAACGGGTTCTTTTTGGAATCGTTTTCTTCTCCGGCTGTGAGAGCTTTGAGTTCCTCGGCGTGATTGTTGACCACTACCTGCACGTTGCTCAAGGTAGTGAAATCGGTGAGTAACTTTACCCTCAGGGTAAAGAAGTTCTGGTTGCGGTCGGTGTAGTCATCTACAACCACACCTACGGGCAGGCCGGCCGGGAATACAGCCGAATATCCGCTGGTGACGATAGTGTCGCCGGGCTGGAATATTGTATGGCGGGGCAGCTCTTCAAGCAGCGCCTCGTCTGAGGCTTCTCCATCCCACACGAGCGAGCCGAAATAATCGGTGCGCTTAAGTTTGCACGAAAGGCGGAAGTGGGGATTGAGCAGCGAGATTACCCTCGCGCTCGACGGGCCGACGTTGCTGATGATTCCGACCACACCATTGCGGTCAACGACGCCGAGCTCGGGCCTGATACCGTCGTTGCTGCCCTTGTTGATGGTAATGTAGTTGTAGGGGTGGGCTACACTGTTGTTGATCACATGGGCAACGATAAATTCGAAATAGGGCACTCCGCTGTCGACCACCAATGTATCCTTGTATCCCTGCTCTGTCATCAGGTCGATACGTTGCTGCAATCTCACGATTTCGGCCTGCAGGTCGGCGTTGCGCCGGTTGAGGTCGTCGTTGATGTCGTGGAGATTGAAATACGAGGTTACATTGTTGGCGCTTTTATAAGCTGTGGAGGCGAGGCGGCCGGCCGAGGTCAGGTAGAGGTGCTGCCGGTAGGGGTCGTCATGCACCAGCAGCATGCAGCTTATCACCACCAGAAAGGTGAAGACAAACCACTTGCTGTGACGTATGAGAAAGGAAATCAGCTCGTTCACCTGCCAGCCTCCTTCTTGTTATCGGATCAGGAATGAGAAATTCTGATAGTTCTTCAATGCCACACCTGTACCCTTGGCCACGCACAGCAGCGGGTCTTCGGCTATGTGGAACTGGATACCGATCTTGTCGATAAGGCGCTTGTCGAGGCCGCGCAGCAACGCGCCACCACCGGCAAGGTAGATACCGTTGCGCACGATGTCGGCGTAGAGCTCCGGGGGAGTCTGCTCAAGGGCACTCAATACGGCCGCCTCGATCTTCGAGATTGTTTTCTCAATGCAATGGCAGATTTCCTGATAGCTTACAGGCACTTCGAGAGGCAGGGCGGTCATCAGGTTGGGGCCATGCACAACGTAGTCTTCGGGCGGGTTTTCGAGCTCGGTGAGCGCCGAGCCTACGTGCATTTTAATCTGTTCGGCAGTGCGCACGCCGACTTTGATGTTGTGGGCGCGGCGCATGTGGTTGAGGATATCGTCGGTGAGGTCATCGCCGGCAACCTGAATACTCTTGTTGCTCACGATACCGCCGAGCGAGATCACGGCGATTTCTGTTGTACCGCCGCCTATATCTACAATCATGTTGCCTTCCGGAGCCTCAACGTCGAGGCCGATACCGAGGGCTGCCGCCATGGGCTCGTGAATCATGTATACGTCGCGGCCGTCGGCGTGCTCCGAAGAGTCGCGTACGGCGCGCACCTCAACTTCTGAAGAGCCTGAAGGTATGCCCACAACCATGCGTAGCGAGGGCGAGAACCAATTGTTTTTGGTGCTTGCCTTCTTGATGAGTCCGCGGATCATGAGCTCGGCTGCGTTGAAGTCGGCGATTACACCTTTGCGCAGGGGGCGCACGGTGCGGATACCCGGATGGCCTTTACCTTCCATCAGGTGCGCTTCCTTACCTACGGCGATGAGCTTGTCGGTGCGGTTGTCGAGTGCCACAATCGACGGCTCGTTGATTACGATCTTGTCGTTGTGGATGATAATCGTATTGGCTGTGCCAAGGTCGATTGCTATTTCTTTTGTCAGTGAGAACAGTCTCATTTTTATTTATTCTTGTGAGGGAGAGTGCCGAAGGTTTAGTAACGGCACCGTAAAACTCTAAATGCCTCAGTCGGCTTAAAGTTTATTTGCCAATATGTTTTTAAAGTTTCTTAACGCTTGGGGCGCAGAAAAAAGTATATAGAGGGCGCCGGTTGTTGTTGCGGCGCCCTCTTGTTTTTTAATGGCGGAAGTGACGGAAACCGGTCATGACCATTGTCATGCCGTTGGCACGGCAATAATCAACCGACTCGTTGTCGCGGATAGAGCCGCCGGGCTGTATCACATTGTTGACACCTGCTTTATGCGCGATTTCCACGCAGTCGCCGAAGGGGAAGAAGGCGTCAGAGGCCATGGTGGCTCCGTTGAGGTCGAAGTTGAAATTGTGAGCCTTCTCGATTGCCTGCTTGAGAGCGTCTACACGCGATGTCTGTCCTACACCCGAAGCGATGAGCTGGCCATTGCGGGCAAGCACTATGGCGTTGCTCTTGCTGTGCTTGACGAGCTTGTTGGCGAAGAGCATGTCGGCGATTTGCTGCTCGCTGAGGCTGTCGCCGGCTACGAGACGGAGGTCGTCGGCACTCTCTACCTTGTTGTCGCTGTCCTGAACGAGCATGCCCCCGAGGATGGTGCGCATGCGTTTGCCGGCAGGAAGCACTTCTTTGCGGCGCAGGATAATGCGGTTTTTCTTCTGCTCAAGTATTGCCAGAGCGTCGTCGCTGTAGTCGGGGGCGATGATTACCTCAAAGAAAATCTTGCCCATTTCTTCGGCTGCGTTGGCCTCTACTTTGGCATTGGTGATGATTATGCCGCCGAAAGCCGACACCGGGTCGCCGGCGAGAGCGTCGGCCCATGCCTCAGCTACAGTGCCACGGCTTGCACATCCGCAGGCGTTGTTGTGCTTGAGCACTGCCACTGTGGTTGTGTCGAACTCGTCGATAAGGGCGCACGCTGCGTCGATGTCGAGGAGGTTGTTGTAGCTGATTTCCTTGCCATGGAGCTGGTCGAAGATGGCGTCGAAATTGCCGTAGTAGGCTGCTGTCTGGTGGGGGTTCTCGCCGTAGCGCAGGGCTTTGGCGTCGTCGATGGCAACGCGGAGAGCCGACTCTTTGCCGGGCTCGAGGGGTGTGACACCGGCAAACCAGTTGTAGATAGCAGAGTCGTAGCCCGAAGATACGGCGAAAGCCTCGCGGGCAAATAGTTGACGCTGCTCGAGGGTGGTTTCGGCTCCTTGGGTGTCAAGGATACCTTCAAGAAGACCGAACTGACGCTCGGAGGCTACGATTACAACGTCGTTATAATTCTTGGCGGCGCCGCGGATGAGCGATATGCCGCCTATGTCGATTTTCTCGATGATATCGTCGTGGCTTGCGCCCGAAGCAACTGTTGCCTCGAAGGGGTAGAGGTCTACGATGACAAGATCGATGGGTGAGATTTCATATTGCTGCGAATCGGCACGGTCCGATTCGTTGTCGCGACGGGCGAGGATGCCGCCGAAAACTTTGGGGTGCAGTGTCTTTACGCGACCTCCGAGAATCGAGGGATAACCCGTGAGGTCTTCTACAGCCTTGCAGGGTATGCCGAGGCTTTCGATATATGTCTGTGTGCCACCTGTAGAAAGCAATTCTACACCGTTGGCATGAAGTTTTTTTACTATTTCGCCGATGCCGTCTTTATTGTAGACCGATACAAGGGCTGTGCGGATTTTCTTTGTGGTAGACATTTTTTAATGCTGCTTGTTTTCAAGCTGCAAAATTACAAAAAATATACCGTCTATTAAAAGCAGGTGACTCACTTTTGCGCATACCTAAATAATGAATAAAAGATTTTAATGTTATTTAACAGTTTGATTGCGTTGTTGCTGTGGCGAACAATTCCGCTTATATAGTGTTGGATTTGTAGGTATTGTAAAAATGATAATATGTGTAATTCAATTTTAAAAAGCGTCGTTTTGGCGCTTTCAATTATTTTAGGAACAATGTTTATGAAAGCTCAGACTTCGTATATCTTTCTCGCTCCGGGAGTAGAGGAGGTTGAGGCAACGGCAACTGTAGATGCACTCCGCAGAGCCGATATCCCGGTTGTGACCGTCGCTGTGGCAGATAGTCTTCAGATAAAGGGAGCTACCGGTCAGATTCTTGTGGCCGACTCTCTCTTATCGGAGGTAAACACAGATAATGCCGATTGGCTCATAGTGCCCGGTGGTGATCCGGGAGCTCAGAATCTCGCTGCCAACAGTGATGTAAACGATAAACTCTTGGCACATTACAAGAAAAACGGCCGTATTGCCTCGATATGTGCCGGTCCTGCTGTGGTGCTTGCTCCGCTCGGTCTGCTTAAAGGCAAGAAAGCGACCTGCTATCCGGGTCTTGGCGACGCTATAGACTCTAATGGCGGAGAATATGTGGAGCAGACGGTGGTTGTGGAGCCAAATCTTATTACATCCGAAGGCCCGGCCACTACTTTGCCGTTTGCAATCGAAATCATAAGAGCCACAAAAGGCGACAAAGCCGCTGAGGCGGTGGCCACCGGTATGTTGGTCAACAGGAAAAACTGATTGCAACATTTGAAAGATTTCCCTATGCCTGACTATCTTTATGTCGTGGATAGTCAGGTATAGTTCGTAATTATGGGTAAATAATTATATCTTTGTAAATTATTTCACCTTTGATGTGGCGTAAATGTCATGGAAAAATTGAGTCGTGTCAAAAAAAATTCATCTGTAGTGCAAGATTTCTATTTATGGGCGATTTAATAGATAGAAACATTAATCAGTAATTAATAATGAAATTTGCAAAATTAAACTTTGTTATCTCTGCTTCAGTGCTTTTCCTGTGCGCAGGCTTGCTGCAATCCTGCGACAACGACAGCGACAACTCTTATAATCTCATGCAACCCACCGCCCTTGTCACCGTGTGCCCTCAGGAAGATCAGTCGGTGGTGCTCCAGCTCGACGACGCTACCCGTCTGAATCCGGTCAACATGAAGAAATCGCCCTTTGGCGACAAAGAGGTGCGCGCGTTGGTAAACTATTACCCCGTTTCGGGCGATTCGGAGAGCGGAATGCAGAGCGTCAATGTAAATTGGATCGACAGCATACGCACTAAATATCCCGTCAATATAGCTGTTGAAACCGGTCCTTTCGCCAATGACCCGGTAGAGATAGTAAAAGATTGGGTTACTGTAGCCGAAGACGGCTATCTTACACTCAGATTGCGGACCCGTTGGGGCAACTATGGCAATATCCATATAGTCAATCTCCTGTACGACGCAGACAACGATCCTCTTGTATTCGAATTGAGCCACAATGCCAATGGCGACCTCAGCGGCTCTATGGGCGACGTTCTTGTCGCTTTTAATCTCAATGATATTATAGCGGATATGGAGAAGCCGGTGAAGATAACATTGAAGTGGAACTCGTTCTCCGGCGATAAATCAGCTGAGTTTTTACTCGGCACAAGAGCTGTCTTGCCGACCGACATGCAAGAATTGCCGCGTTGCTCACGAATGCTTGACTAAGTGTCTCAAAAATCCCGGAGAGAGCGATCTATATGCTTTCTCCGGGAAACTCTCTCCGGTAAAATAATCCCAACCCTAAGTTTCCTCCTCCGGACTTTGAATGTCGAATAGCACGCAACTTTCCGAAAAGGATATAGTCAAAGATATTTTAAAAGGAGATTTATCTGCCAAGAAATATCTTTACTGTCACTATGCAAGGTATCTGACCGGCGTATGCGCCCGCTATATAAGCGACAACGACGATGTCAGGGAGGTGCTTCAGGAAAGTTTCCTGAAGATTTTCTCATCTATACATTTGTTTGATTACAGGGGGCAGGGCTGTCTGAAGGCTTGGTTGGCGAGGATTGTCGTCAATGAATCTCTGAAATTTCTAAAGAAAGAATACAGGTTTGAATTTCTGCCTTTGTCGGATGAAAATGATATGGCTGAAGATGAAACCGATATCGAAGGTATACCATTGACTGCTCTGCACGCTATGATAAGAGACTTGCCTGTCGGGTACCGTACGATACTCAACTTGTATGTCTTTGAGGAAAAAAGCCATAAAGAGATAGCCGCATTATTGGGAATAAAAGAGAATACGTCGGCCTCTCAATACCATAGGGCAAAGAATATTCTTGCCGAAAAAATCAGAAAATACCATAACCTAATTAATGTGTCCGTCGATTATGAAAGATAAATGGCTGAGTGAGTTACAAAACCGGATGTCGGATTTCGAGATGGACACTCCCGAAAATCTGTGGGCGCAGATTGAAGCTGCCGAAGTCTCCCGCGGCGAAAATAAACCACGCCGGCGGTTCCTGTATCTTGGGCGAGCGGCTGCTGTCGCCGCGATAATATCGCTCGTATTTATTGCCGGACATTTCTTGAATGTCACCCCCCCGCAGATTGATGTCGAGTCAATGTCCGTTGACCACTATGTTTCTGACAATGAGCCGGATAAACATTTTGATAATGCGATATCTGCTGCAGACCGGCATGAAGCCGTAAAGCCAATAGGAAAAGCAAGCAATCCGGCGTCATTTGCTGCAAAAGAGGATACGCCTTCGTTGGCAGATTCTTTGGCTGCTGCAACGGCTCATATTCAGGCGCCGGAAGAAATTTCTGAGGATACATCCGGGCCCGAACTCCGTTCGGTAAGCGACTTGGATAAGCCTGTCTCTACATCCGACAGGCAATACGCGAAAGTCACGTCCAAGCCAAAGAGTGAAGCGCACCGGATGTCGGTCAGTGTATATTCTGCAGGAGGTGCCGGCTCGAATTCTGCATATAATTCCGTTAGCTCGTGCGCTATGGGCGTTGGTTCCGACGGGGCCGGGTGGGGCGACAGCCCATTACTGGGTATCCTCCTGTTTAATCAAGGAAATGTACTCGACACTGAATACAAGCACCGCCATCCGGTGCGATTCGGCGTGTCGTTCGCCTACAGGCTCACCGACCGTCTCGCTCTTGGCTCAGGCCTTTCATATACCGGCCTTACATCTGACTTCCGGAGCGGAAGCCAAGCACACCATATCCGAGGAAAGCAAGTGCTTGATTATATAGGTATACCCGTTGATGTTACTTACAACTTTCTGAGATGGAAGCGTATTGAGCTCTACGGCGCCGCCGGAGTTTTGGGTGAGCAATGCGTATATGCCAAGACTAAGACCAACTATATGATAAATGGCATTGACAGTGGTGCAGACAGCAAGGTGATTAAAGATAAGCCGTTTCAGCTGTCGGTCAACGCTTCATTGGGCTTGCAATTCAATATTGCGGGAGCTGTCGGTGTCTATGCAGAGCCGGGGATAAGCTACTATTTCAACGACGGAACAGATATAAAGACAATTTATAAGGACAAACCGTTGAATTTCAATCTTAATATCGGTGTAAGAATCACAATTGACGGCAGACGCTCTAAACCTTAATGGCTGTGCGGGTGTTTATTATACAGTAAACTAAAAACACGACAACCATGCAAGTAACAAAACTCGAACGTTCGGGCTATATGGTTGAATATCCGGATTTCATACTGGTATTCGACTACACCCGCGATCAAGAACATCATGTAGAGAAAACCCTCCGCCACCACCCCGACAAACCGGTGGTGTTCTTTGTGACACATAATCACCGCCACACATTCGATACCGATATCTTCAATATGGCGCAGAGCCATCGCCGCGTCTATGTGCTGAGCAACGATATCCCCACACGCGAGATTCACGACGATATGCCCATCGACTGGATGAGTGCCGGCGACCGCATTGAAGATGTTGCCAATATGGATATCAAGGTTGAGGCTGTTGAGGTCGGAGGCGCCGGCGTAGGCTATTATGTGACCACCGCAGATTCCACTATTTTCTATGGCGGTGCACTCGGAGAAGAGACCGACAGGGAACGCACCGAAGTGCTGATCCAGCGCTTTGCAACCGAGCACCCCTCTGTAGCACTTGCCATCGTCGGACAATCTGTAGCCGACACTTTCGCAGCCAAAGTGGCAAGCACCAAAGTCTGTGACTACGAAATCTGATTTTTTATATGTGAAAAAGAGCCCCGCGACAATTCTTTGCCGCGGGGCTCTTTTTGTTGGTTGTCAGTTTCTTATTTAGCGCCCTCGGCTTCGGGAGCGATGAGCTTGTAGCCTTTGCCGTGGATGTTGATGATCTCGATTGACTTGTCGTCTTTGAGATGTTTGCGGAGCTTGGTGATATAGACGTCCATAGAACGGGCGTTGAAGTAATTGTCGTCGATCCAGATAGTCTTGAGGGCATAGTTGCGCTCGAGAATCTCATTGACGTGTGCGCAGAGCAGGCTGAGCAGCTCAGATTCTTTTGTGGTGAGTTTGGTGATCTTGTCGCCGATCATGAGCACCTGCTTCTGGGTGTCGAAGGTGAAGTTGCCGATCTTATACATTGTGATCTCCTTGCCCTTCTTGCCTTTTACGCGGCGCAGGATGGCCTCGATACGGAATACGAGCTCTTCCATAGAGAAAGGCTTGGTGATATAGTCGTCGGCTCCGATCTTGAAGCCTTCGAGAATGTCGTCTTTGAGCGATTTTGCTGTCAGGAAGATGATGGGCACTTCGGAGTTGACAGTGCGGATTTCCTGAGCGAGAGTGAAGCCGTCTTTTTTAGGCATCATCACGTCGAGTACGCAAATATCGTATTTGCCTTTGAGGAAAGCTTTGTAGCCGCTTTCTCCATCGACGAAGAGGTCGGCGTTATAGCCTTTGGCCTGCAGGTATTCGCGAAGGAGCATGCCTAAGTTTTCGTCGTCTTCACAAAGAAGAATTTTCATGCGGTCTTCCATAATTGTTAGTTTTTAGAGAGTGGTAGTATGATTATAAATTTTGTTCCTATGTTGATTTCGCTTTCAACGTTGATAGTGCCGCCGAGCTCGTCGATCATCTTCTTCACGTAGGCAAGGCCAAGGCCGAAGCCCTTGACGTCGTGGCGGTTGCCGGTAGATACGCGGTAGAATTTCTCGAAGATTTTCTTGAGGTCGTCGCGGCGGATACCTATGCCGTTGTCGGCGATTGTGATTTCGAGGTGTTCTTCATCCAAGTCGCGCGAGGTCACCGTAAGGCTCAGCGGACGCTCTTCGCTGCGGTATTTCACCGCATTGTCGAGAAGGTTGAAAATCACGTTGGTGAAGTGCATTTCATCTACATTCACTATAGCGTCCATAGCGTCGAGGTTGGCGCTGATTGTGCCTCCGTATTTCTCCACCTTGAGCTTGAATGTGTTCACGATATTGAATATCGCCGCGTTGGCGTCGACATCCTCGAGGCGCAGGGTGGCTTTCTGGCGCTCGAACATCGACATCTGCAGCACTTTCTCCACTTGGAAGCGCAGGCGCTTTGTCTCGTCGGTGATGACGGTTGATATCTGCTGCAGCATGGCCGGCGATTTGCGCACGCTCTGGTCGTTGAGCATTTGAGCGGCAAGCGATATCGACGATATCGGGGTCTTGAATTCATGTGTCATATTGTTGATGAAGTCATTTTTCATCTCCGAGAGTTTCTTCTGGCGGAAAGCCACCACCACGGTGTAGATGAATATTATCAGCAATATGAAGGTGAAGGCGAAAGCCGGCACCATGAATGATATCGAGGAGAAGATGTAGTCGTTTTTGGTGGGGAAATATACCTTGAGGTAGTTGTTGGGGCCGTTGGCGTCGTTGGGGAAGAGCGCCTGTATGAACATGTTGTCGTGGTCGGCCGAGTTGGCACGGTAGTTTGCAGATTTATACATTATTGTGCCGGCATGGTTGGCCACTGCAAATTCGAACGGCACTTTAAGCCCGAGGGTGTCAAGCTCCTGACGCAGATATCTGTTTACCCTCACCGAGTCGGCACGGTCGGTGATCGGACGGCTCGACGATTTGGATATGATGTTGAGAATCACATTGTCGAGCATGTCGCGCTGATACAGGTAGCGATGGCGGTAGGCGTCCTGCATGGTGCGGTAATGTGCGCCGAGGCCGCCGCCGTCCTGAAGCTTGTTGATCTCGCTTATATCGCCCTTGATGGTGAGGTCGGCCTCGAGGCCGGTGCGTGTTGTGAACGAATATTTTATGCCTCCGAGATTCTTGGAGTTGTCGCCTATATACTGGCTCATCATGGCCTGCATTTCCACTTGTCGCACATCATCTTCAAGATAGTGGCGCGCTTCATCGTGCTCAAGATGTTGCGACACAGCCACAAGGCTCTGACGTACACCCTGAGAGAACTGCTCATAGCGGATCTGTACGATATTCCGCATGTAGAATATCTGTATACATAGTAATCCGATAAAGGCAATTGCCATAACTGCTGCGAGTATCCAGATGGTATATTTCTTCATTACTTTTGGAGAGTTGCCAAGGTTAAAATTTAACCTATATTTTGTTAACAATTAAAACTCGTTAATGTTGAGTCGCGTCCGAAAAAATAGTCTTCGATTTTAACATTTCGCGTCAAAATTAACAAAATAATGTGAAATCAGGACAGATTGGTGTGTTAAAGATTTCTAATTGGCCGAAAATCGCACCGTTAGGCCCCTTTGGCGAGCATTTGATTGGGTGTGCCAAACAGATGGCGCGTAATCTTATTATAGTAAATTTTATAATTTTTCGTTTAATGGAGTATTATGCTCAAAAAAAATAGTTACCTTTGCAGATGATACTGCAAAAGTATCTCAGTCACCGTAAATAATTAATCATTAACCATAAAAAATTATTTAATCCAAGACCATGTCAAAGACTGCAACGGCAGCACCGTCTGCACCGGCGAATAAGAGCAATGTGGTGGCAATCATCACGATGTTCTTTATCTTCGCCATGATTTCGTTTGTAACGAACCTCGCCGCCCCGATCGGCACAATTTGGGGTTATAAATTCGAAGGCAACTCCATGCTCGGTATGATGGGCAATATGATGAACTTTGCCGCTTACCTCTTCATGGGTATTCCGGCAGGTAACATGCTTGTCAAAATCGGCTATAAGAAAACTGCGCTCTGGGCTATGGCTGTAGGCGTTGTAGGTCTTTTTGTCCAGTGGCTTTCGAGTGTTGTCGGCTCAGATGTTACTTTGTTCTCGATGACTTCGGATGTTGTGACCGAAGAAGGCGCCGCCCTCTCAAAAACTTTCGCTGTGCCTCTCAACTTCTTCATCTATCTTCTCGGTGCATTTATCTGCGGTTTCTGCGTGTGCATGCTCAATACCGTGGTGAATCCCATGCTCAACCTCCTCGGCGGTGGCGGCAACAAGGGTAACCAGCTCATCCAGACCGGCGGTACCCTCAACTCGCTCTCAGGCACACTCACACCCTTCTTCGTAGGCGCTCTCATCGGCGCACTCTCGCCTGCCACAAGCATGGGCGACGTTGCTCCGCTGCTTTGGATTGCAATGGGTGTATTCGCTCTCGCTTTCGTTATCATCAGCTTCGTGGCCATCCCCGAGCCCAACCAGTCGAAGAGCGGCAAGAAAGTAAAATATGCCCATAGCCCTTGGAACTTCCGTCACCTCGTGCTCGGTGTGTTCGGTATTTTCCTTTATGTAGGTATTGAAATCGGTATCCCCGGTACGCTCAACTTCTATCTCGCCGATCAGGGTGCCGGTGGCGCCGGTGTTGTTGGTGAGGCTTCGAAAATTGCCGGTGCCATCGTGGCTGTATATTGGTTCCTTATGCTGGTGGGCCGTTTCTGCTCTTCTATCATCAGCGGCATGATTTCCACCCGCACACAGATTGTCACCGTGTCGACTCTCGGTATCATCCTTGTGGCTCTTGCCATCGTCACCCCCAAGACCGTTACTTTCAATGTGCCCGAATTTATCTACTCCGGCGGTGCGCAGGCTCCGGTGAGCGCCCTTTATCTTATTCTCTGCGGTCTGTGCACATCAGTGATGTGGGGCGGTATCTTCAACCTCGCTGTTGAAGGCCTCGGTAAATACACAGCACAGGCTTCGGGTATCTTTATGATGATGGTGGTAGGCGGCGGCGTAATGCCCCTTATCCAGAACTGGATTGCAGGCAAGGTTGGCTATATGCCTTCTTACTGGCTCGTTGTGGCCATGCTCGCATACCTTCTGTTCTACGGCCTTATCGGCTGCAAGAATGTCAATAAAGACATCCCTGTAGATGAGGAAGCAAGCGGCGACCCCCTCAATATCTGATTCCTATAAACTGTTATTAAGTTATAAAATTAAAGTTTGGAAGTTTCGATATGTCGGCCTTCCAAACTTTTTTGTTTTTACCATAATCTATAAAGACAATGAAAAGATTCATCTTATCGGTATTGTTGGCTGCAAGCCTCGCAGCTCCGCTCTTGGCTCAGGATGAATATGATGAAGAGGCCATACGTCAGTTTATCGCCACTGATTCTATCCACGGGCAGACGGGTGCGGTTCCTTTTAAAGAAGCTCATTGCACATTGGATGTGCCCGAAGGCTTTGTTTTCCTGAATCCTGTCGACTCGCGACATCTTCTTGTCGATTACTGGGATAATCCTGAAGAAAAAATCGACGGCATACTCGGTACCATGGTGACAGCCGACGCTGCGGTATTCGGTGACGTCGAGACTGCTTACGTGATATCTTACGATTCATCAGGCTATGTGTCGGACGAGGACGCCGGCAGTATCGATTACGACGAACTGCTCGAATCAATACAGGAGAGTGTGCTTGATGATAATAAGGCCAACCCCGAAGCTCCGCAGTGGGAGCTGCTCGGATGGGCTTGGAACCCTACATACGACAATGAGCGCAAAGTGCTCGGTTGGGCCAAGCACTTCCGTATTGACGGTGAATACGAAGTGGTGAATTATGACGTGCGAGTGCTCGGTAAAGCCGGATTTGTGGTTATAACAGCCATTGCCTCACCCGATTCCCAGGCCGAACTGATGGCGAACAACGCGGCTATAATCGGCAGCGTCCGCTACGACGCCGGATATAATTATGCCGATTTCAACCCGGCTACCGACCATGTGGCCGAGTGGACTATCGGCGGTCTCGTTGCCGGCAAGATTCTTACCAAAGTGGGATTCTGGGGCATTATCGCCAAATTCTCCAAGATTATAATCATAGCTCTCATCGGATTTTTCGCCGCCATGCGCAAACGCATAGCCTCGCTCTTCGGTTTCGGCCGCAAGAAAGATGATGAGGATAATGGCACTGAATGTGTTGAGACCGAATGATATTATTGTGGCATGCGACTCTTTCAAGGGCTCGCTCGGCAGCGCTGCTGTAAATGAGGCTTGTCGCGAGGGTATTCTTGCGGCATGTCCTCATTGCAATGTTACAACCCTTACCCTTGCCGACGGAGGCGAGGGTACGGCGGCAGCCGTTGCGGCGAGTGTGCCCGGCGGTTGTTGGCATACGGTTAATGCCTGCAATCCTCTTGGTGAACCGATAGAAGCTGCATATTACGCTATGCCCGACGGCCATACGGCAGTTATAGAGACTGCCGCTGCCGCCGGGCTCACTCTTATAAAGGAGCATAATCCATGGCTCACAAGCACTTACGGCCTCGGACAGATGATAGCCGACGCGCGCGACAAGGGCTATGATAAGGTAATAGTAGGCCTCGGCGGTAGTGCAACCAACGATGGTGGCACCGGTATGCTGCAGGCTCTCGGATATAAATTCTATGACAGAAGCGGAAAGCTTATTCTCAGCCGGGGTGGGCGCATATTATCGGAAATAGCGTCAGTAGAGGCTCCTGCCGAGGGATTCGGCGTGTCGGTAACCGCTCTTTGCGATGTCGACAATCCTCTCACTGGTGAGCGTGGTGCCACTCGTATCTTTGGCTCGCAGAAAGGCGCCGGTGCTGATATGCTCGACGCCCTCGAGGCCGGCATGCGCAATTATGAACGCGTGATAGGCCCGGATGTCGCTTCGACTCCCGGTGCGGGAGCTGCAGGAGGACTCGGGGCTGCTCTGTTGGCTTTCGCCCATGCGGAGCTAAGGCCGGGTATAGATGTGATTCTCGATCTTGCCGGTTTTGATGAAAAACTGCGCCATGCCGACCTTGTCATTACCGGCGAAGGAAGCCTCGACGCGAGTACATTGATGGGTAAGGCGCCGGCCGGTATTCTTAGGCGCGCCGCGCAGCATGGAGTACCGGTGATAGCTATAGCCGGGTCTGTAGCCGCTGATGTGGATTTCAGCGGATTCAAGGCGGAAGCAGCGGTCACGCCCTCGGCAATGCCCCTGTCGCAGGCCATGCGCCCCGAGATTGCCGCTGCCAATATTTCAAAAACCGTCAGCAGCCTTTTGCTCTGAGCAGGCAGGCGTCGCCGTAGCTGAGGAAGCGGTAGTCTGAGGCCAAGGCATGTTCGTAGGCTTTGCGCCAGCCATCGCCTATAAAAGCGCAGACAAGCAGAAGCAGGGTAGACTCCGGCTGGTGGAAATTGGTGACCATTGCATTGACAATCTGATATTTATAGCCCGGAGCTATTATTATGCGCGTGCGGGCGACAAAAGTATCCTCTCCGCGGCTGTCAAGCCATTCAGCCAATGCCTCAAGAGCCTCGTCTGCAGGCATATCCACATTGTCTTCGTAGGGTGACCATTGAGGCACCTCGCCATCCCAACGACCGGCGGCAATAAGGCGCCCGGCATGGTAGAGGCTCTCAAGAGTGCGGACGGAGGTTGTGCCCACAGCAACGATAGGCCGCTTGCCTACGGCTTGGGCGAGTTCGCGGATAATCGCTGCCGGCACGGTGATGAACTCGCTGTGCATGTCGTGTTCGCCTATGCTTTCGCTTTTTACGGGGCGGAAAGTTCCGGCGCCCACGTGAAGTGTCACCTCGCGGATATCTACGCCATTAGAGCGTATTTTATCCATGAGTTCGGGCGTGAAATGAAGGCCGGCCGTAGGGGCGGCAACAGATCCGTCAATATGGCTGTATACTGTCTGATAATCAGTTGAGTCGGCGTCCTCCGAAGCTCGGTTGAGGTAAGGCGGAATTGGTATTTCGCCTACTGCGGCTATGATGTCGCTCATCGTCACTGCCTCATTGTCCCAAGTGAAAATTATGGTGCGCGAATTGTCGGGAGCAGGTTCACAGTCGGCTCTCTCGGCTTTCAACACGGTGTTGCCGGCCGGCGTGGCAACCTCCATTTCAAGACATCCGTCTTTCCAACGCTTGGCATTGCCTACGAGGCATTGCCATTCGCAGCGCCCCCGTGTGGCGAAAGCCTGCGCGTAGTCGGCAGGTTCGTGGGGTTCAAGGCAGAAAATCTCGATCAACGCACCGGTAGCCTTGCGGAAGCGGAGACGGGCGTTGATTACGCGTGTGTTGTTGCATACCATCAGGGCGTTTGCCGGCAGCAGGCCGGGAAGCTCCGAGAATATGTGGTCTTCAATCTCTTCACCGTTGCTTACGAGCAGTTTGCACGCGTCGCGCACGGCCAATGGGTGACGTGCAATGCGCTCATCGGGCAGGGGATAGTCAAACTCTTCTATCTTTATATTTCGTGGATCGCTCATTTATTCAAATTTTCGGCAAAGATAAGCAAAATCCACGGATTTTTGCGTAACTTTGCAGGTTGAAACAAGATAATATGATTTCAGTCAACAATTTAACGATAGAATTTACTTCGCAGGTACTTTTCGACAACATCAATTATGTCATAAACCCTAAAGACAAGATTGCCCTTGTGGGTAAGAACGGTGCCGGAAAGTCTACCATGCTTAAGATCATTGCCGGTCTGCAGAAACCGACATCGGGCAGTGTGGCCATACCTGCCGACGTCACTATCGGCTATCTGCCGCAGCAGATGGTGCTTGAAGACACCCTCACCGTTTCCGAAGAAGTTAGAAAGGTTTTCGCGCATATCGACGAAATGCAGCGCCGGCTCGACAAGATGAGTCAGGAACTTGCCGAGCGCACCGACTATGATTCGCCCGAGTATCACGACCTGATAGAGCGTGTGAGCAATCTCACAGAAGAGCTCGCCATAGCCTCAAGTGACAATTGCGAGGCTGAGATGGAGAAGACCTTGCTCGGCCTCGGCTTCGTGCGCAGTGACTTCGACAGGCCTACATCGGAGTTCAGCGGCGGCTGGCGCATGCGTATAGAGCTTGCCAAATTGCTTCTGCGTCGGCCCGATGTGCTGCTTCTCGACGAGCCGACCAACCACCTCGACATCGAGTCGATACAATGGCTCGAGAATTTCCTCATCACCAAGGCCAAGGCTGTAGTATTGGTGAGCCACGACCGTGCGTTTATCGACAATGTCACCAACCGCACCATCGAGATTACCCTCGGCAAGATTTACGATTATGCCGTAAACTACTCCAAATTCGTGGCTTTGCGCGCCGAGCGTATAGAGCAGCAGATGAGGGCATACCGCAACCAGCAGAAACAGATTGAAGACACCGAGGCATTTATAGAGCGTTTCCGCTATAAGGCTACAAAATCGGTGCAGGTGCAGAGCCGCATAAAGCAGTTGGCCAAAATCGACCGCATAGAAGTCGACGAGGTCGATACCTCGCACCTGAGTCTGCGTTTCCCGCCGGCACCGCGTTCGGGCGACTTTCCCCTTATCGTCGAAGACCTCGGCAAAGCATACGGCGAACATCAGGTTTTCGACCATGCCACATTCACGCTGCGCCGCGGCGAGAAAGTGGCATTCGTGGGTAAGAACGGCGAGGGTAAGTCTACTCTTGTAAAATGTATCATGGGCGAGATTCCCTTCACGGGCAGTCTGCGCCTCGGCCATAATGTGAAGATAGGATATTTCGCACAGAATCAGGCGCAATTGCTTGACGGAGAGATTACTGTTTTCGACACCATCGACCGCGTGGCAGTTGGCGACATACGCTTGAAAATTCGCGATATACTCGGCGCGTTTATGTTTGGCGGCGAGGCTTCCGACAAGAAAGTCAAGGTGCTCTCAGGAGGCGAGAAGACGCGACTGGCTATGATAAAGCTCCTTCTCGAACCCGTCAACCTTCTCATTCTTGACGAACCTACCAACCACCTCGACATGAAGACGAAAGATATCCTCAAGCAGGCTATCAAAGACTTCGACGGCACGGTGATTGTAGTGAGCCACGACCGCGAGTTTCTCGACGGCCTCGTGGAGAAAGTCTACGAATTCGGTGGCGGACAGGTGCGTGAATGTCTCGGTGGTATATACGAATTCCTTGAGAAAAAGAAACTTGCCTCGTTGCGCGAGCTCGAGGCTAAAACTCCTGCGGTCAAGACAGAATCGCCTGCCAAAGCTGCCCCGGCACCCACTCCCAAGGCCGCGGCAAAGCTTAGCTATGCCGAGCAGCGAGAGCGCGAGAAAACACTCCGCAAGGCAAACAAGAAAGTAGAGGAGGCCGAAAACGAGGTTGCAGTCCGCGAGCAGCAGCTTGCCGATATCGAGGCTAAGATTGCCGCCGGTGAAGTAGCTCCCGAAATCTTCACTGCCCATGCGCAGGCCGGCAAAGACCTTGAGAATGCTATGAGCCTTTGGGAATTGGCACAGATGGAACTCGACGAGCTGAAAGAGAAATTTTGCTCCGGCATGTAATTTTTAGCTCAAATCAGCGTCATATTTTATGATGTATGGCCGGTGGTGTGGAGGCTGTAGGCAGCAAATCAGTACTAAAGAACAGCAGTCGGTAACTCGCTGACCACAACCCACACACCACCAACCACCACCAACCAACTATATATAGTAAATCAACATATTTATCACACAATGAAAAAAGCAAATATGATTCTTGCTTTGTCGGCACTGGCAGTAGCCGGTACTTCTTGCGGACCCAAGACAGCCGCTCCCAAGGGTATCGACGCCGCCAATCTCGACACTACAGTGTCGGCCAAGGCTGACTTTTACGACTATGCATGCGGCGGCTGGATGAAAGCCAATCCGCTCAAACCCGAGTATTCCCGTTTCGGTACATTCGATCAGCTCGGCGAGAACAACCGCGAGCAGGTTCGCGGCCTCGTTGAAGGTCTTGCCGCTGTTGAGAATGAGGCCGGTACAAACGCACAGAAGGTAGCCGATCTCTACCGCATGGGTATGGACAGCGTGCGCCTCAATCAGGAAGGTGCAGCTCCTCTCGCCGCCGACCTTGAGGTGATTGCCTCTACTCCCCGCGAGAAAATCGTAGACCTCATGGCTACAATGCCCGGCGTAGGCGTGTTCTTCGGCACAGGTGTGCAGGCCGACCTCGCCAATTCTGACAAGAACACCATGTATCTCGAGCAGGGTGGACTTGGCCTCGGCGACCGTGACTATTACACTGACCAGACCGAAAATGCCGAGAAAATCCGTGCTGCCTACCGCACATATCTCACCACCATCGCCAAACTTATCGGCTATGATGATGCGGCGGCTCAGCGTCTCACCGACAATACAATGGCTATTGAGACCGAGCTTGCACAGAGCCAGATGACCCGCACACAGCAGTGCGATATCGCCTCTCAGTACAACCCCATGACCGTGGCTTCGCTCGTAGAGCAATATCCCAACATCGACCTCAAGCACTATTTCGACCTGCAGAAACTCGATGTTGACACTGTAATCGTAGGCCAGCCCGCTTACTATGCAGTAGTATCGAAAGTGCTCAAGGAAGCTGATGATCAGGCTCTCCGCGACTACCTCACAGCTTCTTACGTTTCGTCGGCTGCCTCATACCTCAGCGACGATTTCATCAATGCCAACTTCGCTCTTGAGCAGGCTATCTCGGGTGTCGAGGAGCAGCGTCCCCGCTGGAAACGCGCCCTCTCTGTGCCTAACGGTATTCTCGGTGAGGCTGTAGGCGAGCTCTATGTAGAGAAATACTTCCCCGCTTCGTCGAAAGAGAAAATGCTTACTCTCGTAGGCAATCTCCAGACCGCCCTTGGCCAGCACATCGACAACCTCACATGGATGAGCGACACCACCAAGGCTAAAGCCAAGGAGAAACTCGCCGCTTTCAAGGTGAAAATCGGTTATCCCGACACTTGGCGCGACTACTCGGCTCTCACCATCGATCCCTCGCTGCCTTACTGGAAGAATATCCAGAATGCCATCCAGTTCAACGTTGACTACAACAACAACGATTATGGCAAGCCCGTCGACCGCGAGCGCTGGCTCATGTCGCCCCAGACCGTAAACGCTTACTACAACCCCACCACCAACGAAATCTGCTTCCCCGCAGGTATCCTGCAGGCTCCTTTCTTCGATCCCGAGGCTGACGACGCCGTAAACTACGGTGCCATCGGTGTGGTTATCGGCCACGAGATGACTCACGGCTTCGACGATCAGGGTCGTCAGTTCGATAAAGACGGTAACTTCACCAACTGGTGGACCGACGCCGACGCCGCTGCATTCAATGAGCTCGCAGAGCGTCTCGCCGCTCAGTTCGACAGCATTGAGGTCGCTCCCGGCACTCACGCCAACGGTCACCTCACTCTTGGTGAGAATATCGCCGACCAAGGTGGTCTGCGTGTAGCCCGCACAGCATATCTCAACTCGCTCAATGGCGCAGAGGCTCCCGTAATCGACGGATTCACTGCCGACCAGCGCTTCTACCTCGCATACTCTAATGTATGGGCTGGCAACATCCGCGAGGCCGAGATTCTCTCACGCACTCAGAACGACCCCCACTCACTCGGTCGCTGGCGCGTGAACGGAACTCTCCGCAACATCGAGCCGTTCTTCACCGCATTCGATATCAAGGAAGGCGACGCAATGTTCCTCCCCGAGTCAGAGCGCGTTGTTATCTGGTAATAGCCGCTTACAAACTTATAAGAAAAGAGAGCTGTCCCTCGCGGACAGCTCTCTTTTTGCGAAATAACTCTATGCGAATTAACTGTGTCTGTTACGAAAGCACTCGTTTCTATCCGCAAAGTTATTTATATATCATCTGATTCACCTTATCCAAAACTCGGTAAATCAATCCGTTTTTTCTGTAAGAGTATAATCGGGCAGGTCTATTGCGGCCTGATCATGGATTGGCGATAATGATAGCCTGCCATATAGGAATGCTTTAAATCCTCAGAAAGAAAAGAACGTTCAATCATGGCGTCAGCTTTTTTGTTTGGCGCTGTAAACCGATTTAGCTCCTGAAACACAAGTTTTTCCGGTAAACCCATTCGTTTGCCGAGTTCAAGAAAATCGTCAGCCGTCACCTGACGCGTATCAGTAAGACGCATACCCTCTTTGAAGAGTCCTTTGTCAAGAGCGAAGATTCGAGATTCGTATAGTTGGAGCGATGTATTTACGAGATCGTACGCAGGCGAGAGGTGATATTCCCGTCCATCGCTGATAAGACTGAAATTCTTAAGGTGAGCGTCATCATTCAATGTAATGAAGTTGAAAAGAATAACCTTTAAAAATCTCAGAATATCGACAGGGGCAGACTTGACGTATTTGCGGATAATCTCCGCACACTCTTCATAGCTGCCATTATTATATTTGAAATCGGAGCCTCCATTTGCTTTTGTTAATCCCATAAGCGACGCGAAATCTTCTTGAGCATATTTACCTCCGGGATAGACGTCAAAGCGTCGAGTGATATATGCCATTTGGCCGTTTCTAAAGAAGCATAGCCCATTTGCCGCAGTTTCTATGCCATAAACCTGCGAGGCTATCTGCATTGTCAGATTTTCATTTGCCGCACAGTAATCGTGGTTGATAATCTGGTAGCCTGTCGGTCGTGGTTTAAGGATATATGAACTTTGCTCACCTTCTTCGGAGTAGCGCAAAACTCCCGACTCGTCAAGTACAAGACCGAATTTAGGTTGTGCACCTGATAGGGATAATCTTCCTACATTATTGACTGCAGCTCTGCCATCTGTATTGGATGATGTAGGAGAATCAAAATTCAATATATGACTGACCCTCCTGCCATCGAATAAGTTTTTCAATGCTGCCGGAGAGTAACCTGAGTGCCCGTCAAGCAAAAGAGATGGGCATACTTTGATTTCCTGTTGATTCATACGCTTAATCATTTATAGGTTTTACCGTGACAGCACCGACGGTATCATATTGAGCAGTAGCAGAAAGTATGCCGAAGTCATCATTTTTGTCGATATGATACAATGAGCATTGTATGGCACGGTTCTCTCCCTCTGAAAGGAGATTGAAAAAATACGGAAACAATATAGGTGACCGATATTCTTCTTCCCGGAGTGGCATAGAAAGACAGACAGCAGGCAAATTATTCTCAAGATATATCTTGTCGTACTTAAAAATGTATTCGCGGGGGTTGTCATTTTCAGCTAATATTCCGGCAGCAATGCCGTTTACATAGACCATACATTTTCTCATATTGTCAATCTTTAAGTATTACATCTATTTTAAGACCAAGGGTGTCAAGAATTGCCATTATAGTCTTTAGCTTGGCGTTGCCGTTCCCGCGTTCTATCGCCACCAAAGTGTTTAAACCCACACCGGCCAGCGAGGCAAGTACGGGCTGCGTGATATTCAATGACTTTCTTCTTTCCTTGATTATTTCTCCTATCGTGTTGTATTCCATAATGTATAAACTCACATTATATTGTGAGTTTGACGCAAAGATAGTAATTAAATTTGAAAAAACAGCCTAAAATCACAATATATTGTGATTTTAGGCTTCTATACCGAGACTAAATGTATGTTATTACTCAAAAATCACATTGTATTGTGATTTTCTGTAAGAGTATAATCGGGCAAGTCTTCTTTGGGGGCTGATTCGAGGGTTTGCTTTATGAAGTCGTGGAGGTCGATGGTGTAAGAGGAATACGATTCAGCCACTACGACTCCGGCGCCGGTAGATACGTTGCTGTAGCCCCATATCGGGTCGCCGAGCCCTACATCGCCGAGGTCGCCTACTATGCCGTCGGTTACCTGCCATTGATAATTGGCATACTTGTAGAAGCTGTCGGAGATTGAAGACAAATACAGCACAAGGCCTAAGTCGAAATATCTATCGTCATGCACCGGACTGTGGATACTATAGTGTAGATTACTGAACTGTAATGTCAGAGTATAACACCCGCCGGCGAACTGACGGTCGGAAAAGAAGGTGAAGCCGTAAGCGTCGGCACCATAGAAAGACTCGAATACACTTATATGCTCGGAGAATATCGGCTCGGCGTCGTATTGGAGTTGTCCGATCCCGAAATAGGAGTAATCTTCGGGATTGTAGTTATAGCCGTGATACGACAGATTGTAATAATTGTCTTCTGCCGCCGAGTCGTCAACGGTGAGCTCTACAAGTATATTGAAAAGTACCCGGCCGTTCATTTCCTCATCATTGTCAGAGCCGACGGCTGCCGATGTTGCCTCGGCCTTCCATTTCACATCCTTGATTACAGGCCTTGACGGCACTTTTACCTCTGACTCGGCTTTACCGTAGGTAGGGCTGTCGACAACGATACGTATGCGGTCGCCCTCCTTTGGTATATAGCCGGCGTCGACAACTTCGCCGTTTACATATAATTTTGTCTGTGAATCGCTTACCGAATGGTCTTCCTCGCCGGCGACGTCCGTATACAGCCATGAGCGCGTCACCAAGGGCTCGATAGCCTCACCTGCACAGATTCTTGCATTGAGACAGAGCACGGGCTTGACATCTATCTTGGGCGTGAAGTCGTCGTAGCAGCCGCCCGGCAATATGCCAAGCAAGAGTATTGATAGCTTCTTTAGAATTCCCATGTATATGATATTGAGGGGATGATTGGTAATAAGGAAACTTTTTGAAATACGGGATATGAATTATAGCTTGTGCCGGTAGGCGTCTCTATTTTCACGTCGCGGTAGCTGCGGCGGAGCGCTATGGTGTTCATGTGGCAATAGGCGTTGTAGAGCCCGAAGGTCCAATATCCGCGGCTGTTGCGCACCATGCACGACAGGTCGAGCCTGTGGTAGAACGGCAGCTGATAGTTGTTGACACTCACTTTCAGAGGGGCGTCATGATTGCCGAAGCCAACGAGCCCCGGCGGGCACTCCCACATCTGAGGCATGAAGGTGAAGCGGTTGCCCGAGTGTCCTACCCATGCGGCATTGAGCTCCACGCGCCGGCTCACTTTCCAGTTCACGGCAAGCTTTATGCTGTGGCGGTTGTCGAAGCGGGCAGGGTAGGGGCGGCCGCCGTTTTTATCGGCGAAAGTGCGGTCGCTCCAAGCGAGAGAGTAGGCGATATGGCCTGTAAACTTGCCGAAATGTTTCTCAATTTTGAAGTCGAATCCGCGTGCTGTGCCGCGCCCCGAGGCAAGGCGGGCGTTCCATATATCCGCCGGTGGCCGCAGATAGTATTCGTCGGCATATTCAATGAGGTTGTTCATCCATTTGTAATAGCCCTCGATAGAGGCCGCGAATTGGCGGTCGTCGGATTGCCAATATACCCCGGCGCTGATTTTGTCGGCGGTCTCGGGCTTGAAATTCCCCGTTATCGGTATCCATTGGTCAGTAGGCAGTGCAAGATAGGTTTGCGACAGTTGGTGCACATATTGCGTGGTGCGGGTATATGCTGCTTTTACGGCCACATTCTCGCCGGCTCGCCAGCTTGCCGAGAGTCGCGGCGACAATCCGTGCTTCACCTTGCCGCTGATATCGAAAATCGACGCGTGAAGACCGGCGTTGAGGCTCAATTTGCTACCAGCCTGCACGCTCCCTTCGATATAGGCGTTGACTTCATTGGCGCCGTAAGTCATTGCTGAGTCGCGAGCGTCGATGGCCATACCGGCGGTGCGGTAGCTCCGCGAGGTCTGGGAGGGCTTGAATGTATGGCGGGTGTAGTTGGCGCCGAAGCGCAGCTTAGTTTTATCGCCTGCGTCCCATGTGAAGTCGCCGCGGAATATCCAGTCGTTGATATTGTTTTCGGTCTTCATTGATTCGGTAGTCTCTATTCCTGTCCAATCACTTTCGGCTGTATGTTTCATAGAAGAGAAGAAGCGGGTATATGCTGCCGTGAACTCGGCTTTGAGACTTGGCTTTATGCGGTAGTTCATTCCTGTCTGAGCCACCAAGTTACCCCAATGGAAATCGTAGGTTTCCTTATCTTCAGTTTTGTCGTACCATTCATCCTGATATCCTGTCCGCAGGAGATCATCACCGAAATATACGCTTGCGAAAATCGACATCTTGTCGTTGAGCCGGTGGGTGACCTTTGCGTTGAGATCCATGAAGTAATAGTGGAAACGAATTTTCTCAGTCGAATTCTTGTTAAGCAGCGCAAGCCCCGGGATTGTCAGCACATCATACCATGAACGCCTTATTCCGGCAAGATAAGTTGTCTTGTCGCCTATGGGGCCGGAGATATTGAATGCGCCGGAGGTAAGTCCGAGGCGTCCGCTGCCATGGTGTCCCTCGCTGTTGCCGTTCTGAAGCCGCACGTCCATAAACGACGACAGGCGTCCGTCGTATTTGGCCGGTACCGACGATTTGTAAAAGTCGATATATCGGATTATGTCGGTGTTGAAAGCTGAGAAGAGTCCCGCGAAGTGATTTACCTGATAGAGAGGCACATTGTCGAGCATATACAGGTTCTGGTCGGCATTTCCGCCGTGGACATACATACCGGCCAAGCCCTCTGTGCCGTCGGCAATGCCGGGCTGCAGCTGCAGAGCTTTTATCACGTCACTTTCGCCGAGCAGTGCAGGGGCATGGCGGACTTCCTCGGCTGTCACTTTCTTGGCGCCGATTTCCGTGGTCTCCACAGCCGGAGCCTCAAGGCGCGACACTACGAGGAGCTCGTCGAGCTCGGTGCTCTTCGGCGAGGCTGATGTGCTTATCTTCGGAGCGGAGTTGACAATGCGGCTTACCTTTGTGCGGCGTCGGAGCACAACGTTGCGCCCTTTGATACGGTATTCTATATCCGTGCCGCGAAACATCATATCGAGCACAGCCTTGAGCGGACGGTTTTCGGCCTCGACACTCACGCGCATGTCATTGAGTATCTCCGAAGGATACACAAAGTTCTTGCCCGTCTGCTCAATAAGGCTTCTGAATACTTCCGCCGCCGGCTCGTCTGCCGCATGGATAGTCACTTTCTGTGCATGGACTACAATGGTGCAGAATATAATGATGATGGCTAATGCTGTTATTCTCATTGCTTTACTGTCAGTTCTATGCCGAGAATATCGTTGATGGTGGCCACGAGGTCGTCGGCTGTGCCCTCGTAGTGCAGGGAGAGCCGGTATGCCTCAGCACCGGCCGGCATGTTTTCGATTTCTACGCCATATACCTCTTTTATGCGCTCCACCACTTCGGGCAATGCTGTATTCTCGAAGTCTATCACTTTTACTTCCGCAACCAGAGCCGGGGCGTCAGGCGCCTGAGTTTCGATTTCGGGCTTGGTGGTCACATCGGAAGCGCGATATATCACCACGGCAGCGGCTGACAATACCACAAATGCCGCTATAGCCGCAGCCGCACGGTAGCGCCGCCAGATCGACAGTCTTGCAATGCCGATTCGCCGCCAAGCCTTGTCGGCGGCAAAGCTGCCGCGACGGTAATGCCGCGCAACGAATTCTATATCCTTATCTTCCATGCTTAAAAATCGAAACCGATTCGGAATGTGAAGTAAGCCTTGGTTATGCGCTTGCTGCCGACTTTAGTATATTCCCAATAGCCATTGTTGCCTGGCCCGGATTCGATAAGATCCACTTTATAAGTGTCTACCGACAGCCCCACGCCAACGTTGAGACCCGCCTTGCGTCCCCAGTTGAAGCGGTAGCCTATTGTCGGGGCTGCGAATAGGCGGTTGTTATTCGCTATGGTATAGCCGGCACGCAACTCGGCGAATGGAGTGAAGCCGCCGAATTTCTGGTCGGTGCGGGCATGGAGGAAGAGCGGCAGTTCCAAGCCATCCTCCTTGTTGCAGTATCTCACCGCCAAACCCGCACCGAGATAGAAGTTAGGGTTGAATTGATAGCCGTGCGATGTGCTCACACCCCAGTAATAGAATGTCTCCGAGTTTCCCGGATACCACACGTCATAGGTTGTCAGGGCATTGTCCCATTCGATAAAACCGCGGTAGCCTCGCTCGGGCTGACGGCAGTAGCCTGCCACTGCCGTGATAAGGAGCATAATGATGATGATACACTTTTTCATGATTGGTCGTTTTTATGTCTTATTCACCTATACGACGCAATCAATCTCAAAAAGTCCTACTCCGGCAGGAAAATATTTATAGAAACGGAAGGAAGAATGGTTTGTAGGTCGGCGAGAGGGCTTCACGCAGCTTGGCGAAAGCCTTGGTCATCTGGTTTTTGACTGTCTTTACCGACAAGCCTAATTCTTCGGCTATCTCCTCGTTGCTCATGCCGTCGCGTTTGCTCATAAGGAAAATCTCGCGGCAGCGGTCGGGCAGATTATCGATGGCGCGCCACAGACGGGCGTCGCGCTCGGATGTGTCTACGGCTTCGTCGTCAGGTTCGGGTATTGTGTCGAGTCCGGTTGTCTCATGCTTCTGCCGCAGATACGATATGCACACATTGCGCACCGTCCGATAGATATATGCTTTGAAATTATCGGGCTCGCTGCCTGCTTTGATTGCCTCCCAAGCCTTAATAAACGCGTCTTCCACGAGGTCTTCGGCCTCATCGGTATCGCCGACAATACGCAAGGCGTACATGCCCAGCGGCAGGTACAATTTCCGGAAATGATTTTCGAACTCTCGTATTGTCATGATGAAACGATGTCACATTCGCGCCTGCAAAGTTAGCCAACATTTCGTGTCGCTCACCAATATTAAGCATTTTTAAGCCTCGGCAATGTCAAAATAAAATTTGCTTTGGTATCTTTGCAAATCAAACCAATATCTTGCAGAAAATGAAAAAACGCGTCGAATTGAGCTGGTATACTATCATAATCTCATCAGTGATGATAGCCTTGATGGTGTGGGTGTTCTTTTATTCCCTCGATCTTCACGGCCCGCGGTGGTCTATAGTTATGTGGGGAGCTCTGGCCGTGTCGCTGTGTTTTGCAGCCTTGGTTTATATGCCTCTGTCGCTTGAGGTCAACGACCGCGAGCTCCTTATCCGCCGGCCGCTTAAAATCAAGAGCATACCCCTGTCGCAGATAGCCGATATCCGGCCATGTGCGCCGACGATGGCAGCAAGGAAAATATTTGCGAGCAACGGTTGGTTCGGCTACTACGGTTGGTTTTCCGAAGCCGATTTAGGCCGGTATTTCGCATATTACGGCAAATCTTCCGACGGCATGCTCGTCACTCTCAAAAGCGGCCGCAAATATCTCCTCGGCTGCAAAGACGCCCCTCAAATGCTCGAAGCCATCAAGGAGCGCCTTTAGTGGTTGGTGGTTAGTGGTTGGTAGTGTGTGGTTGGTGGGCAGCAGATTACCTGTTTTTGGGTTGGTGGGTTGTTGGCAGTGGGCAGCGAAATAGCTATAGCTGACCATCAGCACTAATTCGCTGCCCACAACCCACCAACCACTAACCTGCCTCAAAGCCTCCTGAGTACATCGATGAGCTTCTCTCCCTGATGGATGGTATATCCTTGGCTGAGATAAACCACGCGGTTGAAAGTGTCGGCGATGATAAATACCGGAGCGTCGGCGATATCGGCTTTCATATTCTCGGCGAGGTCGCGTGCGATATTGCCATCGGCATCATAGCCGAAGACAGCCGAGTCGGGCAGTTTACCGAAAGCGTCGCGTTTGAAGCGCCCGGCGCGCTCCTTGTCGGCGAAAATAAGCATTAGTTTTACTCCCTGTTTGTCAAACTCTTCGGCTACTGCCGAGAGGTCGTTGAGTGCATGGGCTGTCGGCTCGTGCCCCGGAGCTATGAAGCCGAGCACGTAATAGCCGCGTCCGGTGGTCGAAAGCAGGCTGCGGGCATTGTCGTCGGCGAGGCCATGGTAGAGGTTTTCGGAGTTGAACGAGCCTATCACTTGCACTTGGCCATTGTCGCTGCGCACGGTGAGAGGCACCGGCACACTCGCCTTGTCGGCCTCGAAGAATACAGCGCGGGCAAGCACACCGCCATTGGCGAGCCGCTGTCCGCTCACGAGCATGTAATAGCCCGGGTCGACGTAGGTGCCGTTTTTGAAAGTCTTGCTCCAAGGCGTGAAATCGTCGTAGGCAAGTTGCTCCGGCGTGCCGTCGCTAATGCGCGAGAGCGAGAAGTTGGAGTAATATTTTGGGTCGTCGATACGCGAGCCCTTGCTCAGATATCTCAAGCGGAGGTCGGTCTTCTTGGCATTGCCCGGCTTGCTTGTCTTGTCGAATTCCACGGCCGTCCAAGTGCGGTTGTCGGCTGAATATTCAAGATTTCCGGTCACTGGGTCGATACGCGCCGGTATGCCGCAGCTGCGTGCCATGGCAACGAAAAGGATATCGCGTGAGCGGCTGTCGATATCGCGTTTATGCTTCCATGCCGACACCGGGCTTATGCACAGATGTCGCGGATTGCGCTCTTCCGACACGGCGACGCTGTCTCTTATCAGTTGCACCAGCACTTCCGGGTTTTCTCTGATTTCATCTTTTATTGCACGGCTCAGGGCTGTGTTGAAAAATTTCTTGTAGGGATAAAGCTCTTCATTGGCCACGCGCGGATTGAGCACATAGCGGGCATACATGAGAGTGTCCCCCGTCATGCGCGAGTGCAGGAAGTTGTCTTCAAGCACATCATAGCTTACGTCGCGCAGGTCTTTTTCAGATAGAGCGCACAGCAGGTCGGTGGCTCTTTTGGGCGAAAGCTTGGCGGCGTAGGTAAGAAAGCGGCATATAGTGGCATGGTTGCCGTAAGTCGCCGGCAGGATTCCGGCGAGCAGGTCGGCGTCGTAGTCGTAGCGCAAGGCGAAGTTACGCGCTACTTCTTCACTTGCCATGGTGGCCATGTAGGCGTTGCGTATCGAGTCTTCCTTTGCCTTGCATACTTCATTGGCAGCAGTGGCTTCGGCGCTTGCTGTCGGTAGTTTGGCCGACTGCGCAGGAGGAATGAGGTCGAAGTCCACTGCGAAATTATCGCCGCTTGCGTGGTTGAGGGTAATTGTGAAAACGCTGTCGCAGCCCGTATACATCTTCTCTATGCCGAAGCGCTCGCCGTCGGTAGCCCAAATCACCATGTCGCCGACGCCGGTGGTCACCTGCGCCATGCCTCCGGCGTCGGCAATGCGTGTAGCCACAGGATAAAATTCAGCGTAATTATATAGGCAATACATCACCTTTGCGCCCTTGGCCGGCGACCCGTCGGCGTTTACTGCTTTCACGCGGGCATTGACAGTGGGGGCGTAGGTGGGGGTGACATTTACCAGAGAGAAGTATGGCGAAGAGTATAATATCTCTTCCTCGCCACCGTAGCGGCCGTCGGTGCGCGTGCTCATCAGCATGCCGCGCGAGGCCGGTGCGTTGAACCATGCCATGTTGAGCTCTGGCTCGGGCTCGCATGCACCCAAGAATTGCCATTTGCCATCTACAAAAACTTCCACCCAAGCATGATTGTCGTCGGTATGCGCCCAGCGGGGGGTATAAACCTGTCGGGCAGGAATACCTACAGCACGCATTGCCGCAACAACAAATGCGCTCTCCTCGCCGCAGCGTCCCCATGAAGTGCGCACAGTCGACAATGGCGACGAGGTGCGCCCGTCTGATGGGCGGTAAGTCACTTTCTCGTGTGCCCAGTGGTTAACCTCGAGTGCCGCCTCATGTATGTCCATGCCTCGGAGGCGGGGAGCGAGCTCGTTGTAGAAAACCGTACGGCACGAGTCAAGGCGCTCATTGTTGGTTCGCACCGGCAAAACGAAGTCATAGAACAGCGTATCGCTTATCTCCTTGCCCCAAGGCATTTCCTCGCGGGCTAAAAGTGACATTCTCGCGTTCTCTACAAAAAATTCACGAGAATAGTCGAGAGAGTCGGGCAGCGACATGCGTGCATACAGTGTGTCGGTAGCTTGCTCTATGGTGATGGCATTTGCGGTGATACTGATAAATCCGGCAAATGCTGCGGCTAATATCTTGTTCATGATTGATGATTTATGCTTTTGATAATATGACGGATTACTTCGGGGGCCGACGATTCACCTCCGGCACGGCAAGACCCGTGGATTTCTGTCGTTCCGCAATAGCTGATGATGTCTGCGGCGTTGTTGTGGTTCACCCCTCCGCCGGGTAAGATTATAATACGCCCGGCTGCTTGCTCGCAAAGAGCTTTCAGTCCGTCCTTTCCGGCTTCCACATCGGCTGCTCCCGCAGATGTGAGCACCCTGTCGTAGCCGAGGGCTATCAATTGCTCAAGTGCCTCGCGGCGGTCGCGGCAGTGGTCAAAAGCGCGGTGGAAAGTGATTGTCAATCCGTTCTTTTTTGCAAGTTCGGCGGCTGCCTTTGCAAAGTCGAGGTCGATGTCACCGTCTGGAGTCAACGCGCCGGTCACCACGCCGTCGCACTTCCCGGCTGCCACGGTCGTGATATCTTCAAGCATTGCTGCTTTTTCGTAAGAGGAAAATACAAAATTGCCTTCACGCACACGGATAAGCACATTTATAGTGCCGCCATATATCGCGCGGGCTGTGGCAATCATTCCGCGCGACGGTGTGACGCCGCCCGACGCCAACACGGCGCAAAGCTCTATGCGGCGGGCGCTTGCTTCCGCCGCCGCTATAACACTCTTTAAATCAGAACAACAAACTTCGAGAATCTTCTCCATCAAAATACCGGACTAAAATACAGCACAAAAATAGTTAAAATTTTTTGTTATGCAAAGATAGCCACAGCTGTTCAAGTTTTATGTTAGTGTGATCTTGATGAAATATTTTATCATAATATGATGATTATGTGGGTGAAAAACATTATCTTTGCACAACAAAAAAGGAACAACCGCTTGTTTAATAATTGAGTACTTATTTAAAAGATTAAGATATGGCGTTCGCAGAACGCCGATTATGCCGGAAGTAACATGTAATCGGCGTCTTCACAGACGCCCGCTGACGGAGAGCAGCCTTCCGCCCCGCATACCTCCGCAAGCTACGATATACGGGGTTATGGGTTAATCTGCGTTCTACGAACGCCCATCGCCTTTCGCGTGCGAAACTTATTTTCGATTAATTTTGAGATTATGCCACGCAAAAATGAATTGAGATATTTACAGGACCGCGAGGATATTAACCGACTCTATAATGCGCCGGAAAACCGACGGTTGAAATATGCCGCTATGGCTGTGATTGGAGTTGTTATCATTCTCCTGCTGTCAATGGTGGTATGGTTTGATGATATCTCTCCTAAAGCTATGCTTATAATGCGCGGTTGCGCGGGTTTGGGGGCAATAATATTTGTAGTTTTGGTTGGAATACTCACTTACAGGGTCAACAAGCAGCACATCTCCGGCCGGAGAAAATGAGCTTGCTGTCGGCATGCGGAAATTCATGTCGTCACGCACTCTATTTCTCATATTTTTTTGTAACTTTGTGGCATTAAACCTTAGTGCTATGAATCTGATAGTCGAAAAAGAATATTTCTCGGAAAATGTCGTCAAGCTCGTTGTAGCTGCGCCCGATGTCGCAAAGGCGCGCAAGCCGGGCCATTTCGTCATTGTCCGCTGTGGTGAGGGCGGGGAGCGTATTCCTCTTACAATTGCCGACGCCGATATTGCCAAGGGCACTGTCACTCTTGTTGTGCAGGCCGTAGGCGAGTCTACTCGTAAGATTTGCGCCCTCGAAGCCGGCGAATCGCTCACCGATCTTGTAGGCCCTCTTGGTCGTGCTACCGATATAGCACGGCGCGACGGTACTGTGGTATGCTGCGGCGGCGGTGTCGGTGTGGCTCCGCTTCTTCCCATCATCAAGGCCATGAAGCAGGCCGGAAACCGCGTGGTGAGCGTACTCGCTGCCCGTAACAAGGATCTGATTATCCTTGAAAACGAGGTGCGCCAATGGTCAGACGAAGTCGTGATCATGACCGACGACGGCAGCGCAGGTCGCAAAGGCCTCGTCACTGCCGGTGTAGAAGAGGTTATCAATCGTGAGAATGTAGCTGAGGTAGTGGCCATCGGCCCTGCGATAATGATGAAATTTGTGGCGCTTCTCACCAAGAAATACAATATTCCCACTATCGTTTCACTCAATACCATCATGGTCGACGGCACCGGTATGTGCGGTGCCTGCCGCGTGAATGTCGGCGGCAAGACGCGCTTTGTCTGCGTCGACGGCCCCGAGTTCGATGCCCATCAGGTCGATTTTGACGAGATGATGATGCGTATGAAAGCTTATCAGTAAACAGCTATGGAGAAGATAGATATTCAAGGCCGCGACGCCGCTTGGCGCGAAGATATGCGCAAGGCTATGACGGCAAAGCAACGCGCCGACATTCCCCGCGTGGTAATGCCTATGCTCGACGGCTCTTTCCGCGTCACATGCAATAATGAAGTCAACGAGGGGCTCAGTCTTGAGCAGGCTCAGCTTGAGGCCACACGATGTCTCGACTGCCCCAATCCTTCATGTGTCGAGGGTTGTCCTGTAGGCATACATATTCCCGACTTTATCAAGAATATTCAGCGTGGCGATCTGCCCATGGCTGCTGCCATCCTTAAGTCTACCAGCGCTTTGCCCGCAGTGTGTGGCCGTGTGTGCCCGCAGGAGAAGCAGTGCGAGAGCCGCTGTATCTATAACAAGATGAAGAAAGAGCCGGTGGCTATCGGTTATCTCGAACGCTTTGCCGCTGACGCAGAGATTGCCCGTGGTGAAGCCAATGATACTCAGGCTGTTGAATGCAACGGAATACGTGTGGCCGTCGCCGGCTCAGGCCCCGCCGGTCTTTCTTTCGCCGGAGAGATGGCACGCCGCGGCTTCGAGGTGGATGTTTTCGAGGCTCTCCATGAAATTGGCGGTGTGCTCAAATACGGTATTCCCGAGTTCCGCCTTCCCAACCGTATTGTCGATGCCGAGCTCGCCAACCTCGCGCGCGCCGGAGTCCGTTTCCACACCGACACTGTCATCGGCAAGACCCTCTCCTACGACGATCTTCTCAACCAAGGGTTTAAAGGAATTTTCGTGGCTTCAGGTGCCGGACTTCCCCGTTTCATGGGTATCCCCGGCGAGAATTACTGCGGTGTGCTTTCGAGCAACGAATACCTCACACGTATCAATCTGATGGGTGCCGGACGTCCCGGAAGCGACACTCCTGCTCCTCTCGGAAAGCGGGTGGCAGTTATCGGCGGCGGTAACACAGCCATGGACTCCGTCCGCACAGCCCGACGTATGGGTGCCGAGCGCGCCATGATAATCTATCGCCGCAGCGAGGCCGAAATGCCTGCCCGACGCGAAGAAATTGAGCATGCAAAGCAAGAAGGCGTAGAGTTTATGACCCTCGCCAACCCCGTTGAATATCTTGCCGACGAGCGTGGCCGCGTGCGTGCTGTCCGCGTGCAGCGCATGGAGCTTGGTGAGCCCGACGCTTCAGGCCGCCGCAAGCCGGTGCCTGTCCCCGGTGCTATAGATGAGATTGAGATCGATCTGGCGATTGTGAGTGTCGGTGTTTCGCCAAATCCTTTGATACCCAACAATATCGATGGATTGAATGTCACCGACCGCGGCACGATTGCTGTCGACGCCAATCATCAGTCATCTTTACCCACCATATATGCCGGTGGCGATATCGTGCGCGGTGGAGCCACTGTTATCCTTGCCATGGGCGATGGCCGCCAGGCCGCTGCCTCAATGGCCGAAAAATTACTTGCAGATGTCAATAGCTAAGTATATTTTTATGGCGGCTTGCCTGTTTGTGGTCGCTTCGTGCGACAGCAGGCAAGCTGCTGATAAACCTATCCTTGCGGTGAGCATTGAGCCTCAGCGCCAGATTCTTGAAAAAATTGCCGGCCCGGATTTCGAGGTTACAACACTGCTTGGCCGCGGTGCAGATCCGGAGACTTTCGACCCCTCGACTGCCCAACGTCTCGCAGTTGATGAGGCCGATATATATTTTTCTACCGGAGTTCTTCCTTTCGAATCCAAGATTCAGGAGTCGATAGCAAAGGAGAGTGAATTTGTAGATACCTCCAAAGGCATGACGTTGCTCTATGGCACTCACGGACATGCACATGTCGACTCCGCCTCTGCTCCTGACCCCCACTATTGGAGTTCGGTAATCGGAGCCACTGCTATTGCCCGTAATATGGCCGAAGCGCTCAAGAAGCGCTATCCTGAACGAGCTGTCGACATCAATCTGCGTCTCGACGATTTCTATATGGAAATGGCTGAGCTCAACCGCCGTATTGCCGACAAGCTGGAGAAGGCAAAAAATCCGGTATTTGCCGTCTGGCACCCGTCGCTGAGCTATTTTGCACGAGACTACGGGCTGGAGCAACTCTCTCTTGGTGAAGAAGGCAAGGAACTGTCGGCCAAAGATATGGCTGAGGCTATCGACCATGCCAAAGCCGACAAGGTAACTGTCTTTTTCTTCCAACCGGGCATTGACTCACGTCAGGCCGAAGTGCTCAACGAGAGCATAGGCTCGCGCTTGGTTTCAATAAATCCCCTCGACTATAACTGGCAGGGACAGCTCTTAAGTATTGCCGATGAGATTGCCAGGCCATAGCGATCCTTGTCGGTGCGGATCGTGCGCCCATCACGATGGTGCACATCCGCTTCTGTCGCTTTGCGATATCTCTTTCGTGCGCGACAGCCGCCTTATCCTCAACGATGTCAATTTCACCGTTGACCGTGGAGATTTTCTTGCCATCACCGGCCCCAACGGTGGTGGCAAGACCACTATACTGCGCATGATATTGGGTCTGCTCAAACCTTCGCGTGGAAAAATCGTATACTATAACGAAGCCGGCGGGCAAATGCCATCAGGCGATTTCCGTCCCGGCTATCTGCCTCAGAAGAACAGTGTCGACTCGCATTTCCCCATTACCGTAGGCGAGGTTATAGCCTCCGGCTTGCTGGCGTATAAGAATATCGACAAAGACGAGAGACAGGCGCGGATTGAAGAGGCTCTCGGCCTCACCGGCCTCACCGACCTCGCCCGACGCCCCATCGGACGCCTGTCAGGCGGTCAGCTGCAGCGTGCGCTCCTCGGGCGTGCGATTGTGGCGCGACCGGATGTCCTTATTCTCGACGAACCGCTGAGCTATCTCGACCGCCGCTTCGAGCAGCAGCTCTACAATATACTCTCAAGCCTCAAGAAAGGCACGACAGTGCTTCTCGTCAGCCATCAGATATCGCAGATCGACGCCCTCGCCAACCGCCACGTCATCGTAGACCACACCCTCGCCGAGTGCACCCGCGAGCACCACTACACTCCCCAATCCTGCCAAGACTGACTACTGCAGAGCATGGTCAACGATGGTGAAGATTGTTTCGGTTATTATTTCGCCAAGAACGTGGGTGTCGTTGTCGCTTTGTGATGGGGCTTTTCCTGATTTTTTACCGGCGTAGGGTAGAGGTGCATTGTTGATCATTGTCAAAGATTCGTTGACTATGATCGCGGTATATACAGCTCTTGAAATTTCGGCTATAATCGCTTCGGCCTCAGCCGGCTTCATGCCTCCGGTAAATACCGCCAAGGCATAGCAGGCGTAGCCGCGGCCTGTAGGATAGGAGATAAAGGCGAGGTCGTTGACCGGTGTCACTGTCGAGTCGGCGGCTGTAAAGCCCGTACCTGTCTTGTGAAATACTTTTGCCGATGATGTTGCGATACCGGCAGGTATACGTTCGCGCCCGAATGGTGTGTCGCGCGCCATAACGGCTTTGACGAGAGTTGCCGAGGCGGTGGTATCGGCTGTAAAGAAGCAATATATCAGTCGGGCAGCGTCGAGGGCTGTTGACCGGTTGAGGCGGCTCAACTCAGGGTCGGCGTGCATTTGGTCTTCAGTTACCCCGATGGCAAAGTCGCTGATTCCATAGTCATGGCGCACTATGCTGTCAACTTTTGCGGGCGCTGCGAAGCGGTCGAAGAGAATATCAGCCGCATTATTGTCGCTCATGTTGAGAGTATAGTCGAGTAGTTCTACCGGTTTTATCTCAAATGGAACTTCAGTGGCAGCAGCCCGCATAGGGCTCCAAGTATTTCGCTTCAGATCAGCTTCGTAAACCGTAATCCGTTTGTTTACAAGCGTGTCGAAGTCAACAACCCGGCTCAACGCCGCTGCCTGATGAAATTTCATCACACTTGCAAGATCGCACATACCGTCACGGCCGGCACAGATGGTGTCGCCATGCGATGTGAGCACGGCAACCGACACTTCGCGCTTGCCGATGATATTGGCGAGAGTATCGGTCAATCCCGGCAATGCCGCATTTGCAGCCACTGCCAAGACTAAAGAAAGAAGAGAAATAATTGCGCGCATAAGTATATAAAACAAGGGCATAGAGTGTCATTACTGCCCCTATGCCCCTGATATAAAGTGTTATAAATTATTCGAATTCAACGAGTACCTGATCGGTGGCAACTACGTCGTCGGTTTTCACGAAGATACGTTTTACAACGCCCTCACGCTCGGCGGGAACGTCGTTTTCCATCTTCATGGCCTCGTATACGAGTACTGTCTGGCCTTTGGTAACCTTGTCGCCGGGAGCTACGTTCACCTCGATGATACGTCCGCCCATAGGCGCTTTGAGTGTCGGGCCGGTGATGGGCTCCTGCTTAACCTCTACCTTGGTCTCCTCAACCACGGGAGCGGCTGCGGCTGCGGCTGCTGTGGCTGCATGCTCTTCGGCGCGACGTTTGCGCAGGAAGGTGTTGGCTACAGTGGGCAGAAGCTCAAGAAGAAGCTCTTCCTCTTTGTTTGAAGCCAGAGGCACATTGCCGTATTCGGGCAGTGTGGGGTTGGCGGGTTTCTTGTAGTTGTTTACATCGTAGGGTTTCTCGATGGGGCTGCCGGTGATTTTCTCGCGGAAAGCGGGGTCAACGGGCACGGGAGTGTGGCCGTATTCACCCTTTACGAGCGAGATAAACTGGTTCGACGGATTCGAGTAGTCGGGCTGGCCTTTCTTGCGGTCGAGAGCCACGCTCACAGCCTGACTGCCTACAATCTGGCTGGTAGGTGTCACCAGAGGTACAAGGCCGGCGTCGCGGCGTACCATCGGGATGAGGCGCATGGCGTCTTCGAGCAGGTCTTCTGCGCCGAGAGCCTTGAGCTGGGCCACCATGTTTGAGTACATACCGCCGGGAACCTCGGCGTTCTTGACAATCTCGTTGGGTTTGGGGAAACCGAAGTATGCCTCGATTTTGTGGCAAGCGTCGAGCAGGGTATCCTCGTCGCCGGCCTTTGCGGCTGCAACGGCGCGGTCGAATTCTGCCTCGACGTCGGCGGGAAGTTTGTCGGCCAGCGGGTCGAAGTTGCGCGGCATACGGTCTTTGTTGAGGTCGAATGCGGCGAGCGACTTGCGGGCGTCGAGCAGACGGTCGCGGATTTCGCCTACGGCTTGCATGTTTACGTCGAGTTCTACGCCGAGTTTCTGGCAGAACACATAGATAAGCTCGATGGCAGGAGCGGCAGAGCCACCGCCGAACCACCAGATATTGGTGTCGAGGATGTCGACGCCGTTGATGATTGCCATCACGCTCGAAGCCAAGCCATAGCCGGGCGTACAGTGGGTGTGGAAGTCAACGGGTACGGAGAGGTTGGCCTTGAGTTTGGAGATGATAGAGGCGGCACGCGAAGGAGTCACGAGGCCGGCCATATCCTTGAGGGTGATGATTTTTGCACCGAGGCGTTCCATTTCGCGGGCTTTCTCTACGAAATATTCGTCGGTGAAAATCTTTTCGGGTTCTGCGGGCTTGCTGCCGAAGAGGCGTGCAAAGAAACCTTTCTTCTCAGCCGGAGCTTCGGGTTTGGGGTCAACGGTGTAGCATACGGCGCCGTCGGGTATGCCGCCGAGATTATTGATCATGCGGATTGACTCGCGCACATTGTCGATATCGTTGAGCGCGTCGAAAATACGCATTACGTTGAGGCCGTTGGTGATAGCTTCTTTATAGAAGCCCTCGAGCACACTGTCGGGGTAGGGAACGTAGCCGAAGAGGTTGCGGCCGCGAGAAAGTGCCGACAGGAGCGATTTGCCCTTCATGGCTTTCGATGCAATGCGCAGACGCTCCCATGGAGACTGGTCAAGATAGCGCATTACAGAGTCTGGGATGGCACCACCCCATACCTCCATGATGTAGAAGCCGGCGTTTTCGTAATAAGGCAGGAGCTTGTCGATTTCTGCCTGGCTGAGACGTGTGGCGAAGAGCGATTGCTGGCCGTCGCGCAGCGTCAGGTCGCGGAGTTTCAATTTGCGTTGTTCCATCTTATTTCGTTTTAATATGGATAGTCTTCTGTAATTCCTTGCAAAGATAGCGAGTAGTTTTGAATTACGGAAATAATTCTGTTATTTTTTGTCGTCTTTGCAAAATACTTGCCGCAAGCTCAGAAGTTCTCCTCCGGGCGGTTGAGTTCCATCACGTCGCCCTCACCTTTATAGTAGAGGTGGATGAGGCCGTCGGGGATATCGGCTGCGTCGGGGTGGCTGTCGCCGTGGTAGCGGAGCAATGCGAGCTGAGTGACCATCGGATTGGTAAACGGCTCTGTGGAAAAGAAATAGTTGGTGAAGTAGCGGTCTTCGCAAGCATAGTCGCTTGAGTCGAAGCAAGGGTAGCGCTCATAGATTTCGAGCACATGCACTCCCGGCACCGGAGCCGCCGGTGTGCGCGATGATATGTAAGGTTTATCCCATATATCAAGGCGTTTGCCGCGCTTGTCGGCATGGCCTATGGTAGATGAGACTTCAACCGCTTTGCGCACGGCCTGCAGATTTTCAAAAGTATGCCCTAAAATGCAGACGGGTTCATTGATCGGGATTATTTCGGTTTTAACGTCTTTCATGTGTCAGTTGAGAAAAGTAAAGTCGTCGGCGTCGTTGGCGGCAGGGAATCCGGCTCGGTAGTCGTCTTGCTTGCGTCGGCTCAGGTCGGCCACGACGAATGGGCCGTGTTGCTTTCCTACAGGCATGCCTCGGCCATCGAAAATCTCTGAAAGACCGTCGTAAACGCCATATACATCGCTTCCTCCGCGGTTGGCGGCAACGAGGCAACATTGGTTCTCGATAGCGCGCGCTATGGCAAGATGGGTAAAGGCATAGCCGCGTGCCTGCGGCCAGTTGGCGGGCACAAGGAGGATGTCGTATTCCGATTTGCGGCAGCGGCACCACACGGGGAATCGAAGGTCATAGCAGATTATCATCGACACATTCCACCCTCTGAACCGCACTACCGGCATGCGGTCGGTTCCTGCTCCGAAGAGCCTTGCCTCGGCGCTGACTGAGAAAAGATGTCGCTTGTCGTAGAATGTCTCGTCGCCGTTGGGCTCAATGAAAAAGCCGCGGTTGTAGAGATGAGGCGGCGTGAAAGCGAGAAAACTGCCCGCGATAGCCACCGAGTATTGTGCGGCAAGCTCTTTGAGGAAGTCGATGGTGGCGCCGGTGTTGCGCTCGGCAAGCTCGGTCATGGCGTCGACGTCATCGGCATATCCGGTGGAGAAAAGTTCAGGCAGCACAACTATATCGCAGCCCTCGGGAAGCTCTTCGAAAGCTTTGCGCACGGCGTCGAGATTGCGCTGTTTCTCGCCCCATTCGATATCCAATGGCAGGACGGCAACGCGCAGATAGTCGGTGAAGGTGTTCATTCGGTGGTGAAGTTGTCGGGGTTGATACCGGTATATGGCTTATAGAATTCCTTTATCCGCCTCATGTCGGTGTCTATGTCGCCTGTTACATCGAAAGTGTGCTCTATCATTATTCTCTTTGTAGGCGCGTCGATAACTCCGAGCACAATAGGCACTTTCGCCTGATAGGCAATACGGAGAAAGCCGGTATGCCATTGGGCGGTGCGGCTGCGGGTGCCTTCGGGGGTGATGGCGATGGTGAGCTTGTCGGAAGTGTTGAATTTTTCAGTCACCACTTCAGTTACAGGCCGCGAACCCTTCTTGCGGCGAGGTACGGCAATGCCGCCGATAGCGCGAAAAAAACAGCCCAGAGGCCAAACAAACCATGTGTCTTTCATCAAGAAACCGGCCTTGCGCCCAACCGAGGAGTAGGCAAGCTCGCCGAGAATGAAATCCCAGTTGCTGGTGTGAGGCGCCACACATACAATGCTCTTGGGATAGTCTGGCACTGTGACAGAGACCTTCCATCCCAAGGCACGCAGTATGGCGGCTGCCAACTTACTCATTGGCGGCTTTTTTGAGTATCTGGCGCACATCGTCGGGCAGGGCGGCGTTCATGCGCTTCACGATTTCTTCCACGCCGCGGTTGAATTCGATCATCAGGGCGCGGTAGGCTTTTGTGAAGTATTCGTGACGGGCGATGTTGTATTCGCGTGTGCTTGCGAAATCGGCATGCGAACGGTCGAAGACGATGTTGATACGGCTGATAGTGTCGAGTTGAAGCAGGGCACAGTCATATACTATTTCCTCTACATCTTTGGGACTTATCTGCGGGAAAAGGTTTCCGGCGCTCACCATGTCGAGGGCAAGGCCGCCGCATGTGTTGCGGATGATTTTTTTAAGGTCGCGTTTGGTTGACATTGTCAGTAAAAGTTAAGTTTAGTTTATTGAATGAAGATGTTTCTTTAAGGCAGGGAGAGTAGGGGGGATTATGGCCGGATTGCGGCGCATAGACATGAATTTTGTCAGTTGGTGGGGCATTTCTATCGAAGAGCCGGTGATACGGGTCATTATGTCGAGTTGCTTTGCCGGGTGGCCGGTGGCGAATATGACTTTTGGAGCACCTGCCGAGTCGATACTTCGCGCGGCGGCGAATGCCACCGCTCCGTGGGGGTCGATGGTGTAGCGGTATTCAGAGCGCAGAGTAGTTATCACATCTGCGATGGTATCGTCGCTGCAGCCTTGTGGAGCGATTATATCACGCCGCATGGCCTCGAGGTCGCCTTTATAGAGATAGCTGAGGCGCGGCCAACCGGATGGATAGCACATGTCGATTGACGGTGCGAATGAGCGCGACGGACGTGCGCTGTTTTTCGATGATCCTTCCATCAGCGGTGCAAGTTGGTTGTTGACGGCTGTCGCGGCGATAATCTTGCCCATGGGGCAACCTATGCGTTTGGCCATGGCTGCGGCCACTACATTGCTTATATTGCCTGCAGGCATTGCCATAAAGGCATTTTCGGCGCCATGCACCTCAAGAGCCTTCAGGCGGGAGTAGGCGTAGAGCGAGAATGTAATCTGCGGTATGAGGCGGGCGATATTTATGGAGTTGGCGCCGGTGAGGTTGTAGTCGCTCAGTGTGGGGTCGGCGATGGCTGTCTGCACAAGCCGTTTGCAGTCTTCTACGGTTCCGGCAATCTCGATGGGGTGGATATTCTCGCCCAAGGCAGTCAGCTGCGCCATCTGCGTGCGGGTAAGCTGGCCTTTTGGGAAAAGCACCGAAACACTTATGCCGTCGAGTTTGAAAAGGCCGTTGGCGGCTGCCGCTCCGGTGTTGCCGGTAGTCGCTACAAGGACATTGCGGCGGCAGTTGCCGTGGCTGTCTATAGCCCGCATAAGCCGCGCCATGAAGCGTGCGCCGTAGTCTTTGAATGTGAGTGTGGGCCCATGGAAGAGTTCGAGGATGAAAGTATTGTCGGTGAGTCTTACAAGCGGGGCGTCGAAAGCAAAGGAGTCATCGGTGATGGCCTTGAGCGTAGCGCTGTCGATATCTTGTCCGAAAAATGAATTTGCCACTACGAAAGCAATCTCTCGAAGTGTCATTTCACCTATGTTGTTGAAATAGGCTTTCGGGAGTATAGGTAGCTCCGCGGGCATGAACATACCGCCGTCGGCAGCTACACATCGGTTGACGGCCTCTCTGAGGCCGACCGGGTCTGTCTGGGAGTTTGTACTTACGTATCGCATTTATCAATAAAACGCAAGTCGTTGTCAATTGTTTTTTTGCGAAATCAAAAAAACGTCAAAATAGAGAGAGTTGTGCGTCTGAATCGGGTTTGTGAGGCTTTTTCGGCGGCTCTGTATAGCCAAATTCGGGATCGTCTACCCGCAAGGGAGCGGCATTGGGATCCGGCTCGGCCACAAACCAGTCGGGACATTCGAAGTCGTCTTCAATGGCGGCTATCTCGCTTGCCACTTTCTCCCGCTCTTTCTCGGCAAGGGCTTCGGCCTGTTCGGTCGATTCGGTATAGGCGAAGAGGTTGGGGCCTTCTACTGACGCCAATTGCTCTCTTACGGCATTCACTTCGTCGCGCAGACGTTTGTTCGAGGCCTTGAGTTTCTCTATGCGTTCGTCGCGCTTGCGTATCATGGTCTCGATTTTGGCAAACTGTGCCTGCATTTCATTAACCTCATCAAGAAGCTTGCGTGCTTTTGCGAGCTCGTCGCTGTCGACGCGGTGAGCCTCGCGCTCGTTGGCAAGTTCCTGCTGCAGGTCGTTATACATGCCTTGGCTCAGTTCGGCCTGCTGCTTGAGGTCGTCAACGCTTTGTTGGAGCGCTTCTTTTTCTTTGGCTGAGTTTTCGGCGGCCTGTGTCGCTTCGGCTATGCGGCGCTCGAAGTCGGCGATAGTGGCGGTGTCGGGTGCGTTGCCGCCGGCGAGTCGCTGTTTGAGCTCTTCGATTTCTTTCGACATCTCATCCACCACTCCGGGCTGTATATCGGCTACCTTCAGTTTGTTGAGCAGGCTTTTGTTCTCGAGTTCATATTGCTCGCGTTCGGCTTCAAGACGCTCCACCTGAGCCTCGAGGTCGGTCACACGGTCGGCCATGGCGCGGCGTCGGCGGTCGGCGCTGAGCTGTTGCTCGCGTATCGATGTGCGTTGCTGCTCGAGCTGCTGCATGTCGTTGCGTAGCTGTTCAGCGTCGCGCTTTGCTGCCTCTACGGCATTGCGGAGCTTGGCCTCGGCAAATTGCTCGGCCTGCTGCATGAGGCTGTCGAGATATTGGTCTACCGATTTGTCGATTGACTCGGCGAGGAGGCGCTGCTGGGCTTCCGGGTCGACGCTCTTGCTCAGGAAGTCGGGGAGTGCCTGATTGAACATCGCCACCGCTCCTTCGAATATTTTCGCTTTCATGTCGGCTGACACGGCAGGCGTCTCGGGCTGCGGGGCAGTGTCGGTGTCGGCTTCGTTGCCGGTATGTATCTGGGTGTCTTCGTCTTGCTCTATGGCTTCGTCGCTGTCGCAGAGGTCATCGTCGGTGCCGAATCCGAAGGCATGTTTGAGGGCGGATATAAAGCTCATTGTATAAGATTTTCAAGGTTTGAAGAATTGTCGTCGGCATCGGGTTTGGTGACGGTGCCGAGGCCGGAGCGGCCATTGACTGCTATTGCAAGAGGACGGTCGAAAGTGACGATACGCACGGTGCCGTCGTCGTATTCGGCCTCTTGCGCGTCGAGGTAGTCGCTGTCGTAGAAACCACTGCCTGCATTGGCGTCGACTGTGAAGTATGCCACGCCGAAAGAGGTGAGATTCTGGAAGAAGTGTGTGCCTTGGCTGGGCTCGATCCTGTAGCCGGGCAGCGAGGCCTCGGCGATGAGGCGTGCGGCGGAGATGTCGGTCCAGCGCACGGGTATACCGAGAGCCGGGTCTGAGGAGCCCCAACGTCCGGGTCCGATGAGTATGTATCCCTCGCCGCGGGCTGCGAAATCATCGTTGATACGGCGTATGATGTCGGCTGTGGCGCTGTTGTTGAACGAGTCAAAACTGTCGGGCCGCACATATACTATGCTCCTGACACCTTCTATCATGCCGTTGCCCATCGCAGTGGTGCTTCTGAGTATCAGCTCGCTGTCGGGACGGTCGAGAACGGTGTCGTTGATAAGGTTTTTCTTGTCGATGATAGGGCGTATCTGCAGCCAGTAGATATGGCCTTTTATGCCGCTTGATGAGGGCTTTGCGGCAATGTTGGCGGCAAACTCTATCTCTACGGGGCGTTGCATGGCAATCTGACCTTGCTTGAGCATGAAGTCGAGGGCTTCGGCTACTGGCAGAGCCTTGTCGCGCAGGATATTGGCGAAGGTCACCACACGGCGCCCTCGGCCTTCCTCGAAGTCTTTGAGCATGCCGTCGAGGTAGTCGTAGGTCGATACCATGTACCTTAGCGCGCCGGTATTGGCGAAATCCTGCACGTTTTTGCACACGAGGTTGTCGCCCTCGTCGAGTTTTACGGAGAAAGCCGTGCTGTCGCCGGGCTCTGCCGGGCGTATGGCGAAGAGTTTGGTCTGAGTGTCGCGCAGGGCAAGGTCGAGGGTCGAGGTCTGCAGGGCATGCTCGGCATGGAGCGGCGAGAAGCGAAGCCCCCGGCCGCCGTCAACGATATATTTGCCCAAGCCTATGGCGATTTCTACAACACCGTCTTCGGGCTGTTCGTCACCCAGCGGGTAGTAGTTGAGCGAGCGCCCTACACCGGAGAACGAGGGGAAGTAATAGCCGCCGCGGTCTTCGCCTACTACTTCCTGTATGATCACGGCCATCTTCTCTTGGTCGATGACATTGCTTGTGGCTGTCATGTAGGTCTTGCTGGCGGCATAGAACACCGAGGCGTATACACCCTTTATGGCCGCTTCGAGCCATGCGAGTCGGGTGGTAGCGTCGGTGGTATATGGCACCATGTAGGTGGCGTAGATACCGGCGAAAGGCTGGTAGTGTGAGTCTTCGAGAAGGCTCGAACTGCGCACGGCAAAAGGCGTGTCCACTACATCGAAAAGCGCGAGGAAGTCTTCTGTGAGGCGCTCGGGCAGCTTGGCGTTGAGAAATGCCTCGAGGATGATTTCGTCGGAGGCGTCGCTCAGAGCCAAGGGATAGAGCTTGTTGCTGCTCATGAACTCGTCGAAGACATCCGTACAGAGCACCACGGTGCGCGGTATCGAAATCGACATGCCGTAGAAATTATCGCACACCGGATTCTTCTTGATGATTGAGTCGATAAATGCCAGGCCGCGGCCTTTGCCGCCGAGACTGCCTTGGCCTATGCGGGCGAAATTGGAGTAGTGGTCGAAACGGTCTTTTTCGAACACCGCCACCACGCCGCGGTTTTTCATCTTCCTGTATTTGATTATCAGGTCGAAGAAAAGTTGCTTCACAGCCGGAGCTTCTTCCAAAGATGTGAAGTGATGTCGCTTCACCACATCGGCTATGGGGAAAAGGGCGCGGGAGTAGAGCCAGCGCGATATATCGTTGCGCGAGGCATGGTAGAGCAATGACTCGGCCGGAATCTTGAAGATATTCTGCTGCATATCTTTAAGATTGCGTATCACCATTATGGGGCTGTGGTCCTGCGGATTGCGTATTATGAAGTCGCCGAAGCCGAAATTTGCCATGATGGCCTCGCCGAGGTCCACGGGCAGTTTCTTGGAGTTCTTGTCGATAAACGTGCCGCCGAATGATTCCACTGCCGGAGCGTTGGCAGCCTCCGACGATTCGATGATGATGGGCAGATAGGGGTCTTGCTCGCGCAGCCAATGGGCGAGGCGTATGCCGGCCTGACGGTCTTTCTCGCCGTCGCGGGCAAAAGAGACATCGCTTATCACACCGAGCATTTTGCTGCCGTAGCGTTCGTAGAGCTCAACGGCCTCCTCGTAGTTGCGGGCAAGCATTACTTTGGGGCGGCCGCGCATGCGCAGCATTTGCTCATGTTGGTTGAGAGCCTCCGTGGAGAAGAGCATTGACTGCTTGAGCAGGAATTTATATATGTGCGGAAGCACCGACGAGTAGAATCGCACCGAGTCTTCCACAAGCATAATCATCTGCACGCCTACGTTGGTAACGTCGTCGGCATTGAGCTTGTCTTCGAGCAGCTTGATGATGGCAAGGAGCAGGTCCATATTGCCTAACCATGAGAAAACATAGTCTACTGCAGAGAGATCCTGCATGGCAAGACGCCTCGACACCTCGCGGCTGAACGGCGTGAGAACAACGATAGGCACCGTCGGGTGCATTACCTTGATAGCGGCGGCGCCGTCGAAAGTGTCGCTGATGTCGCTGCCGGGCATGGCTATGATGAGGTCGAAAGGTTTTGCCGAAAGCACCTCAAGTGCTTCCTCCATTGTGGAAACACGGGTCACGCGGGGTGGCGAACTCAGGTTGAGGGCTACGTATTCGTTATATAGCTGCTCTTCCACACGCCCGTCTTCCTCCATCATGAAGGCGTCGTAGGGCGAGGCCACCAGCAGCACGTTGAACACACGGTGCTGCATAAGTGCCTGAAACGAAGTGTCCTTTAGGAACATGCGGCTTAAAGCTTCCTCATTCATATACCTTGCAAAGTTAATGATGAGCAAATTTAGCAATTATTATCCGCACAGGCAAAAAATAGTAAAAGAAATTAGAAAACGGGCAGCTCTTTTGGGGCTGCCCGCGCTATGGGGTGTTGAAATATTTTATTTGAGGAGGTCTTTCACTTTGTCGGCACCTTTCTGGGCGGCGTCGGCAGCAGCGTCTTTGGCCTGCTGAGCTTTTTCGGCAGCGGCGTCTTTTACATCCTCTGCTTTGGCTGCAGCGGCGTCTTTTATTTCGCCGGCTTTCGCTGCCACGGCGTCTTTAGCGCTGCATGCAGCAGAGCCAACACTGTCGGCGGCTGCCGAAACGGCGTCTTTGGCGTCGTCTAACTTGTCGCCTGCAACATCACCAACCTTGTCGAGGGCTCCCTCAACTGTGGCCAATGTGCCTGCAAGAGCCGGTGCTTTCTCCTTCACTACAGGCTCTATCTTGGCGAGGTATTCCTTGGCTTGGTCTACCTTGCCTTCTTTCACGAGCTGCTGCGCGTAGGCCTTGGCCTGGCTGATGTATACTTTCAAACTGTCAGTGTTGGTGCAGTTTTCGATTTTCGAAGTGATTGCCGCGCCTTCGGCTGCGGTATCTTTCTTGGAACAAGACATACTCCCTATAGCCAGCACGGCTGCGAGAGATCCGATGAGTACTAACTTTTTCATAAATAATAGTTTTTTATGTATATAAGCTAAAACATCTGTCTTGAGAAAAAGTTTATAAGCTCATGCGCAAATAGTAGCAGAAGATAATGCCGTATATGACAAGTCCTATTATGCTGAAAAATAGAAAAACGAAAGATAGCGCGGTCTTGAATAGCGGTATTGTGCGGCTCTTTGCGGTCGTTATCAGACTGCCGATTGTCAAGCCTAAGGCTGCCGTCCACAGTGTGCTTGATAGTATTGCGAATAAATAAGTTATGAAGTGGTTCTTAAGTGAAGGGTCGTCACTGTTCTTGAATATATGGATATCCATGAATACAGTCAAGATCATCAAAACTACCGAAGCAGCAAGTGCGAAATCCGGTAGAATTGTCTTCTTTTTCGGCTGCGACGGCAGGGGTGGAGGTGTGGTCATGATAGTATGATATTATTCGGCCCAACGTATGGACAAAAGTTTATTGGGTAGAAATGACTATGCCTTGGTGCATTTGATACCACACCATATAATTGGACGCAACCAGACCTGCAAGGCCAAGAAGCAAGAAGGCGAAGGTCAATATTGTTTTTACCATAGGTAGGCAATGGCGTGATATTGTAGTAATCAGGCTTCCGACAGCAAAGCCTATTCCAGCAAACCACAGAAAGCCGCATGATATCATCAGCACGCCGCGGATAATAAAGATTCTCGGCGTCAGGTTGTCGAAATATAAGTATGTTACTAAAGCTTGCACAATGCTGAGGATAAATACAATTATCGACACAGCAAGTGCGACATTCGGTAGAATTGTCTTCTTTTTCGCCTGTGGCGGCAGGGGTGGAGGTGTGGTCATGACAGTATGATATTATTCGGGCCAACATTCGGTTTTGGCTGAGATTTCGGGTATTGAGGAGCGGCGGTAGTGTGGGTCGAGGCCGCGGCGGCGCTGGGTGCGGTAGTCTTTCAGAGCCGCAACGGCATATTTGCCGAGGACGGCGATGGCGGCGATGTTGCAGAATGTCATAAGTGCCATGGTGATGTCGGCCAGCCCCCACACGAAGCCAAGCGGTGCAAGCGCCCCGATGAGCACCATCGCCGACACCGTGAGGCGGTATATCGCTATCATTGTCTTGCTGCGCCGTATGAAGAGCAGGTTTGTCTCGCCGTAGTAGTAATTGGCCACTATCGATGTGAAGGCGAAGAAGAAAATGGCGATACACACAAATAGCGACCCGTAGCCCGGCAGCCCGAGGGCGGCGTCGATGGCATGTTGGGTGAGCACTATGCCGTCGGGAGTATTGTCGGTGCCGAGTATGCCGCTGCAAAGAATGATAAACGCGGTGCAGGTGCAGAGGATAAGTGTGTCGGTATATACTCCGAGGGCTTGGATAAGGCCTTGCTTCACAGGGTGCGTCACATCGGCGGTGGCGGCGGCATTGGGCGTTGAGCCCTCGCCGGCCTCGTTGCTGAAGAGTCCCCGCTTCACGCCCATTATCACAGCCATACCGAGGGTACCGCCAACGGCCGGGCTGAGGCCGAATGCTCCGTCGAAAATCATTGCCATCACAGCCGGTATCTTATCTGCATTCAGTGATATCACTGTGATGGCAAGCAAGATATAGCCAACGGCCATTACCGGCACTACAATCGCACTGAAGCGGGCTATGCTCTGTATGCCGCCCCATATCACTATTGCGGTAAGAATGGCGATTGACACGGCCGTGACCATACGGTTGAGGCCGAACGAATTCTCGAAAGCGTCGGCTATGGTGTTGGCCTGCACGGAGTTGAACGCAAGTCCGAAAGTAATCGTTATCAACACGGCGAAAAGCACGGCCCACCATCGCCGGCCTATGCCTTTGAGAATGTAATATGCCGGACCTCCCATATACGATTTCTCGCCGCGCACTTTATATAGCTGCGCGAGAGTAGACTCCACAAAGGCGGTCGCCGCTCCCAACAGGGCTATCACCCACATCCAGAATATAGCGCCGGGGCCGCCGAGGGCGATGGCCGTGGCTACGCCGGCAAGGTTGCCTGTGCCTACGCGGCTGGCAAGGGATATCATAAAGGCTTGGAACGACGATACTGTGCGATGTCGGTCGGCGTCGGGATGGCTGTCGTAGCGGCGCCCTGACAGCAGCAGGAGCCGCCACATCTCGCTGAACATGCCGAATTGCACTCCGCGTGTGGTGACGGTGAAATATATGGCTGCCAAGAGCAGCACGATTATCAGCAGGTGGTTGCTTATGATGTCGTTGATCAATTCCATGTCACAAATTTACTCATAATTTCTTTAAAGTCTCGCACGCAGGGTTTAAAAATATGGTTGGTGGGGGTAAGGTTTGTGGTTTGTGGGCGGCAGGCAGTTTCGTTGCCGTCGCGAGCGCAGCTCGCGTACATCCCAATCACAAACCCCAATTAACGCAAAACAATAGCCTTGCGGGCTAAATCTGATGTCTTTATGTTTTTGCTGGCGCATAAGAGGTCGAGCTCCCGGCGGCGGTCGTCGGCCATGTTGGCGCCGATAAGCACCTGTGCAGGCGAATGGGCATTTAATAAATCGTCGAGAGAGCCGCGGTAAGAACCGTCTATAAGCAATATGTCGGCGCGGTAGCGGCTTGATGTCTTGGCTGAGGCTATGCCGATAGTCTTTCCGTTGATATGCAGGCATTTGTCGGCGTTTATCTCGATGTCGGCTATGCGGTGGCCACCGAGATAATCGGAGATGTCAATTATCGGTTTGTTGCGGCTTGAGAGCATGTTGCATACCTGTCCGCGGCGCACTATAAGTTGATTGCCATGCCGGTTGCCCATGGCTAACATTTCTGCCTCGGCTCTCGCTGCCGGAAACTCCAGCACACCCAAGGCTGCCAGTGCTGCGCCGGCCGCCGCAAGCCGCACTTTCCGGTAATGGAGGATAAGGGCTGCTGCGACGACGATGACAACCAAAGCTGTCATGCTTGCAGGCGTCAGGTATATGCTGTCAATGACGCTCCCGTCGATAGCCAAGGCCCTGCGGCAGACGCTCATTATCATCTCGCAGATGAAATCGGCTATATGTGCCGCTAAAGTACTCGACAGTATAAAGGCTACAGCAGCAGCGATGAGGAAAGGCGGGAAGAGCAACGACGCCAAGGCATTGACAGGTATCGACATAAGCGGAAGGCGGTGGAACCAATAGAGCACAACAGGCGCTGTGCCTATCATCGCTCCCAATGGTATTGTAAAAAGGTTGGCGAAGCTCCATAGCCGTTTATAGTGCAGCGGAACCGGATTGAGTTTCTTTGAAAAGCACAATAGGCCGCCCACAGCAGCTACAGAAAGCTGAAAACCAATCGAATATATCCACCAAGGATTGTAAATCATCATGACGCCGACAGAAAGGCAGAGACTGTTGGCTATATATGACCCGCGCTGCCTCATCTTGCATATATAGTACGACGTTATCATCACCGCAGCCCTGACTGCCGATGGCTGTGCTCCGGTAAAGATGGCGAAAGACCATACGGCGGCAAGAATCAATATAAGCCGTATCTCCCGGCCTCGCCGCCATGCTTTTACAGGCCATAGTATCAAAGCTATAAGCCACGTGATAATGGCGATGTGGAAACCGCTCACGCATAGTAAATGCGACAGCCCTGTTGAGCGGAATGTGTCTTTGATTTCATTGGCAGCTTCGCCCGTGCCGAGGCAGGCGCCGGCGAGAAGCGACGACGATTGTGCCGACAGCGGCGATTTATATATGGCGTCGGCAAGGTCGTTGCGGAGGGTGGCGATTCTATAGACTAAGCTCTTGTCGTGGCCGATGATTTCTATTTCATCAGAGCTTACCAATGCCGAGGCTGATATTCGCGAGGATTTGTCGCTGACACTTCTTGCCGACATATATGGAATATCGGCATATTTGTCTGCGGCCTCGGGCGTGGCTTTGAATCTCACTATATCGCCGGGCTCCGGCTTCACTCCGATATCACTTATCAGGCGGCAACGGAAGCGTTCGCACTTTTGGCCGTTGACGGCGTCGACTTCGGCAATTATCTGTTGGCCTGCCCGGCCTGAAGCCACACGGTCGACGGTGCCTGTCATAACCATATCATTGTCATAAAAAGGCAATTGTGCAGGCCGTAGCTGCATGGCTGAAAACGCCGCGCAGGCTATCCCTGTTGCCATAAGAGTAATGCCGCGCTCAATTTTCGAAAGCGAGAATATCAGCCCGATACAGAGGCAGCCCAAAGCCATGTACCACGCGGCAAGCCCTGTGCCGGTAAAGATAAAGGCGGAGGCAAGAGCCCCCGCCGTAAGCGGTAATGCCGGTAGCTGTGAGCTTAGCCTCGGCATATTACATATTATATGGTTTCGAGCACTACCACCAGCGACGAAACGCTTATCACAATCCACAGAGCCACGGCCTGAAGGAGCGGCTTTACTCCGACCTGCTTGATCGAGGCCAGCGACAGCGACGCGCCTATGCAGAAGAGGGTCACAACCATGCCTCGGCGTGCTATCCATACCATGATGTATACAAATATCTGAGGTAAAGGCAGGTAAGTGTTGGCTATCATGGCAAGAACGAAGATAAAGATAAACCAAGGTATGGAAATCTTCGACTTCTTGTCACGGAAGATAAACATAGTCACCAATGCAAGAGGTATGATCCAGAGTGCGCGGGTAAGCTTGATGAGTGTGGCGGTTTTCATGGCGGTCTCGCCGTAGATTTCACCGGCGCCGACTACCGACGAGGTGTCGTGGATGGCAATTGCAGCCCATGTGCCGAATTGCTCCTGAGTCATTTCAAAGAGATGGCCCAACGGAGGGAATATGAAAAGGGCGATGGAGTTGAGAATGAATATCACACCGAGCGATACTGCCATCTCGTTTTCGTCAGCCTTGACTACCGGGCCGACAGCCGCGATGGCGCTGCCACCGCAGATGGCCGTTCCCGATGATATCAGGTAGCTCGTCTTGCGGTTGATATGGAGCCAGTAGCCGAGCAGTACGCCGAGGCACATCACGCCTACAACCGAAACTACCGTAAAGAGCATGCCCTCGGAGCCTGATTTGAGCGACTCCTGAAGATTCATGTTGAAGCCGAGGCATACAACGGCCACCTGAAGAAGGTATTTCGAGGTCTTTTTATTGAACTTCGGGCACGGATTCTTGAATGTGAAAGCGAAAATCAAACCGGCCAAAAGTGCTATAGGTGCGCTTACTTGCGGCAATCCCATCATGTCGAACGGTATCAGGATGATGACAATCAGGGCAATGTAGATTAATTTAGAGAGCGTCATAATTGATTGTTTTCAAATATCTTCAGAGCGGCGTCGGCTTGCCCTTCGAGCATGGCGAAGCCATTGCATACCCGGGCGCCACGGTCGGCGCAGCGTTTCATAAATTCTGTTTCTTCGGGGTTGTATACAAGGTCATAGCACCTGTGTTGCGGTGTTATGGCGTCGTAGGGTATGGGCGCGAACTCGTCGATGGCAGGATAAGTGCCCAAGGGGGTGGCGTTGATGATAAAGAGATATTCCGCCATGACGTCCACGTTGAGATCGTCGTAGCTTATCGTGCGCTCATCGCGGCGCGAGCGCGACACATACTTATATTCAATGCCCATGCTGTCAAGCACTGCGGCTACAGCCTTGGCGGCGCCACCCGTGCCGAGCACAAGAGCTTTCAGGCCTGCGGTCTCATCCCCGAGAAATTCAAGAGCCGAGTCGCGAAAGCCGATGAAGTCGGTGTTGTAACCGTCGAGGCCGAGTATGCGTCCGTCGGCGGCGCGGCGTATCTTCACGGTGTTCACGGCGCCTACTGCCGCCGCTGTCGGGTCGAGCTTGTCAAGGTAGGGTATTATGGCCTCTTTGTAAGGGGCTGTGACATTGAAGCCTTTAAGCCGTGGATTTATGAGCACGAGTTGATAGAGAGCCGCAGGGGTGAGCGCCGGGAGGTCGAAATTCTCATAGCTCCGGCCGCGGGCGGCAAAGAGCTCTTTCGACCGGCTGTGACCGAGCGGGTGGCCTATGAGGCCGAATTCAGTGGTAGAGAGTTCGGGGAGTTTCATCGTTGCAGGCCGGCTGTATATGTGCGCCAGCGTTCGATAAGTGTTTGCATGTCAGAGGGTATGTCGGCGGTGAAAAACATTTCCTCGCCGGTCTCGGGGTGGCGGAAGCCAAGGGTGCGGGCATGAAGTGCCTGACGCGGACAGGCGTCGAAGCAATTGTTGACAAAGGCCAGATATGTCGACGACGATATGCCTCGGAGCACCTTGTCGCCACCATAGCGGGCGTCGGCGAAGAGAGGATGGCCGAGCGATCTCATGTGTACGCGTATCTGGTGGGTGCGCCCGGTCTCAAGCACGCATTTCACCAGCGACACATGCGCCATCGGCTCTATCACGCTGTAGTGCGTCACGGCACGCTTGCCTTCGGGGCCGTCGAGCGGGAAGGTGGTCATCTGAAGGCGGTCTTTGGGCGAGCGGCCTATGTTTGTGGCAACTGTGCCTTCGGGCGGCTCGGGTGTGCCCCATACCAAGGCCACATATTCGCGCTTGGTTGTCTTGTTGAAAAACTGGCGTCCGAGGTCGGTCTTGGCGTCGGGTGTCTTGGCCACTACGAGCAGTCCCGAAGTATCTTTGTCTATACGGTGCACGAGGCCGAGACGCGGGTCGTTGACGTCGTAGTCGGGAGTGTTGCGGAAGTGCCATGCAAGGGCATTGACAAGAGTGCCGTCGTAGTTGCCGTGGCCGGGGTGCACCACCATGCCGGCCGGCTTGTTCACCACAAGCACATAGCGGTCTTCATAGACAATATCGAGGGGGATGTCCTGAGCCACAATCTCGAATTCATAGCGCGGACGGTCCATCACCACCTGCACCACATCGAGTGGCTTGACGCGGTAGTTGCTCTTCACAGGCTTGCCGTTGACGAGTATGCAACCGGCTTCGGCTGCCTGCTGTATGCGGTTGCGCGATGATTTCTGAAGCCTCAGCACAAGGAATTTATCCACGCGCAGAAGCTCCTGCCCCTTGTCGGCCACGAAGCGGAAATGCTCGTAGAGCTCGGTGCCGTTTATCTCGATCACCGACGAATCGAGTTCGCCGCCCTCGCGCTCAAGTTCTTCGTCGTCGGTCATAGCTCGTCGCTGTCAGAAAAGTCGGGTTCGATAAACTCATCTTCCACATATTCCGACATCGAGTCGGTGTCCTGCGACGTAGCGCAGCCTATCGTGAGGGTAACGGTAGATGTGATTGGAATCACCGAACCCACGCTCAAAGGCGTGTCGCCGTATTTTGCGTCGAGCACCAGATCGGCATATTCGCTCGGTACCTCCAGCGTGCGGATGTCGGTTATGCCTATGCCGCGCAGATACGACATTGCCTGACGCGACGACACATTGCCCGTCAGCGGCATGGAAATGGTCACTTGTTTGGGCGAGAATGCGGTGATGGTCACGTAAACCTGACGGCCTTCTTTCACTATGGCTCCTGCTTTGGGCCACGACTCAACTATGGTGCCCGGCGCGAGAGTGCGGTCGTAGATTGAATCTGAGATTTCGATGCCCAATTTGTTGGTCATCAATATGCTTTTGGCCTCGGCATACGATTTATGCTTTACCTGCGGCACTACTGCCGTGGCGCCGTGCATAGTCCAATAGTCGAGGAAAAGCAGCACGAGCCACAATATCACAAATCCCGTCGCAACCACCATCAGCAGATTCGACAGGAAAGGATGGCGGCGGTAAAAATCGCGTATCGAGAAACTGTTCTTTGCCATATCTTTCTATAAGTTTCGCATGCGAAACTCGTTTATATTGAGTTTAATATGCTTAATGAGTTTAAAAATACCGTGGTAAAAATAAACTGTTTAAACTTGATAAACTGCGCTGCAAGCGCTTTAATGCGCAAAGTTAACAAAAATCGCCCAATCAGCCAAAAGCAAGTCTATCTCTTTGCGTTTTGACTGTGAAAATCATTGAGAACCATTGTTACTGCTGCTCTGAATGAATAGAATAAATTAAGCTTTATTAACGTATGCAAAAATAAAAAATGCTTTGAAAAACAAAATAATAAGTGTAAATTGCACCCCGAAAAGACTTCGATATTCCGTATTAGGATACTGACCGTTGAATAAACCTCAATAATAAAGCTATGAGACAATTCTTGTTTATATTTATCTGTATTACATCCTTAATTGCTGTAGGGCGTGACTTTGGCGACGTAAATGTTGTTGATGTTAAGGATTATGATGTCACGACAGCCGGAGTAAAGATAAAATCCGCAGATATACATGATGGAGGCGTTGCTTCTTCGTATATATCACATTCTTTTGAATTGGATACCAATGGAGAGGCTATCTCTTCTTATAATTGGTCTTTTTCATTGAAAGAAGAGAGTGGAGATTGGACAAGCGTTGCAGATAGCGAAAAACCAATTTTTACAATCGACAGGATTTCATCGCCTCAGGATTGCTATGTAAGACTTGACGGTACTCTTGAGGGGCTTATTGAATGTGATTATGCTATTGATGGTAAGAAGTATAAAGCTCAGCCGTTCAACTTGGTGTTGGATCTGAAGCCGTCAATTATATCAATTGACAATCTGAAGAAAGTCGAATCAGGAGATTCCTGTTTCTACCTTATGTTCGATGTCAGATATATTGGTGCTGACTATATCATGGTGGAAGTAGAGGAAGAATTCGATGCCGTGGTGAGGTTTGAGCGCTTTGATGAGCCCGACTACGCGCAGGCTCGAACTGGTAATATCAGCTCGCTCTATTACAGTTGGGTGACGGTTTCTGTGAAAAACCAATACGGTGAGGCCTTTGAAACCATTGAATTCGAGCCAAGTGACACCGGGTATGCAGATATAGATTCACCACTCGATGGCAGAGAAAATCCGGTGAAGATATATAATCTTTATGGAGTAAAAGTATTTGAGGGTATGGAACAAGATTTCATCAACTCCGACTTCGCCGCCGGCATATACCTTAAGGCAACAACCAATCCCGCCGCCACCCTCAAAACCACAAAAATACTGAAGCGGTAAGGCTAAATTTACTTAATCGATGGACGCAAAATGAAGAGAATTATACACAAAATCAAAGTAAGTATATTCTCCATGATGGGTTTGGCTTTAGATATTCATTCCAAAGCAAGCTGGCCGTCATACGCATTGTCGAATTTTTATCCTCATTCATTTGAGTTTGATGGTGTTAGATGTGGCAGTATGGAGGGCTTTCTACAATCGTTGAAGTCCAACGGCAGGGAACGTCAAATTTTAGTGTGTGCCCTTTCTAAGAAAGAGGCAAAGCTACGGTCAACAGATACATGGAAGAAAGAACAGGACGTCTATTGGAACGGCAAAGTTTATAACCGACATGGATACCGGTTTCAGTTCCTTGTCAGACGAGCGTATCGAGCTATGCTGAAGCAATGCCCTAAATTCAGGGAGGCACTTATGGCAACCGGAAACAAAAGATTGTATCACACCATCGGCAATACCAATCCTCATGATACGATATTGACTGAAAAGGAATTGTGTGCGATATTGACTGAATTAAGAAATGAATCGTGTTTACCTACGCAGATTATTGTTTCGCAAACGGAATGCATAAGTTGACAAATTGTCAGTCACAGTCTGCCGAATTTTAGCTACCTCTAAAAAAGGAGGGTAGGTTTACTTTTTGGTCAATTTTGAGTTTTCGCACAAAAAGTATTCCTTCTATTATTATTTGAAGATCTGTTTTTGTTCATAAGGAATCTGACGGTCGATTTCGTAGAACGGTTCATCTTTGTCAAGAATTCCTTGAACGAATCTTTCTAAACGCGTTCCTCTTTCTATGGCTTTGTTCATTATACGAGTCAATGTTAACATATAGACTTCAGCAATCGACAGATGTTGCATGTGGCCTCGCAGTTGAGCGTATAGCTTATACGTCATGGGGTACTTATTCTCCTCAACGATATCTAAAACTGCAATTCTACATATCCAAGCTGACATATATATAAATGTAAGGTCATCGTCCTGCTCATATTGATCAAGTAGGTCTGTAATGTTTGCAACTCCATTACCAATCTTGTTGAGCTCCTTTGCCCCTCCGAAAATTGAAGATAAGAATCCCATATTTATGAAAAGTTTTGTATGCAATTTGAGAAATATGCTTCAATGTCGTGATTGATTTTTTCAATCATTTTATCTTGGTCATAGAATTCGTTGAAATTCCATTTGAGTTTATGGTTACCCATAATTACACTTTTGGTATGCCATATTATTTCAACATCGCCAAAGCCCTGAATAATGTCGAAATATGTACTTACACCCGGTGAAACGCACCCCACAGTGAGGCTTGTTCCGTCTTCTCGCATGATTTGAGCTTTTTCGTTCCCTGCAAGTACAAAATCAACAAGTCGTTTGTACTTTTTGCGCATACCACCTTGTTTGGCGACTGCGTTTGACTGTTCGTGATTGTCACTTGCAAACTTTATCATGACAAATACAATTAGGCCTAAAATTATAATCCACCACATATTATTAATTGATTGTTTTTATTATTAAGGATTAACGATTCTTTTCATTTTATATTAGAACATACGAAAAAAAAGGCGTGGACTGTTATGCCACGCCTTTATGTGAAGGTGGTCGGATTACCTTATGCGAAGTTGTGGAATAAACAGCTCCACGCCATATAGCGTGGAGACAGTTCTGCCATCTCTTGCGCATAGTGATAAGTTTCCGACGCTTTTCACATACAAGCAGAAGACATAACGTCTCTAAGTTCAAAATGTTGTGGATAGATTAATTCCTATCCAATCGCAAAGTTAATAAAAATATTTGAATCTGATAATCTATTGATTGAATAAATTTGAGAGAATCACCGATATTTATTAAATATTGGTCGCCAGTATGGATACAGCTGCGGCTGTGTGCCATTTAATGCTTCAGGCTTAACTTCTTAATAATTATAAAAGTAGGTGCAAATAAAAGCTATGTTGCGGATTATTGTAAATTAAGCTTTATTAACGTATGCAAAAAATGCTTTGAAAAACAAAATATTAAGTGTAAATTGCACCCCGAAAAGACTTCGATATTTTTGCCACATGGATAAGAAATTGTCAATACCACCGCCTTTGCCTCCGGCATTTCGTAGATGTGACAGGATTACTTTCAAATGTTATGTAGGCGAAAAGAGGGCATGGGTGCCATTCATTGTTGTAAGCATTCTAAGTCTTATTTTAATAGGGATAGTGCGACCTCCTTTAATTTTTGGTATATTTATCGCAATATCATCTATAGGCTTTTTCGGAGCTTTTTTCTTGTTGTCCAAAACGATGTCTGAGAATATAGAATACTCTGTCGAGAACAACTTCCTGATACTCTCACACCCTATGCGGACATTGGCTATTGATATATGCTCGATTAAAAAAATTAGAAGAGGAGACTTTTTGATGGATCGGGGAAGCTCTAATTTTGCTGCTTCCTATCCAAACATACACATTTTGTATAACAAAAATCAATATGTGTATATCTCTCCCGCAGATGAACAGGGATTTTTAAGAACTTTGCAGAAAATCAATCCAAACATTGCTTTTAGCAAGGAGTTACATATTCTTTAACATCTAAAAAACTAAACCCGATAGCTTGACGTATCAGGGGCTACCGGGAATCAACACTGCAAAGATAGTGAGATTTTTATTTATAAACAAATATGCTGATTTTGCTCAGCCGATCCCTCACACAAAGCAGATTACGAGGAGTTGGGCTATGAGGACGCGGGCGAACATCGAGAGGGGGTAGGTGGTGGCGTAGGCTACTGAGGCGTCGTCGCCGCGGGTGATGTCGTTGGCGTAGGAGAGCGACATGGGGTTGGCCATCGCTCCGCTCACCATGCCCGAGGCTGTGCCGAAGTCAAGTTTCCACAGGCGCATGGAGAGCAGCGTCATTATCAGCGACGGCAGCAGCGTGATTATAAAGCCGGCGGCTATCCACACGAGGCCTTCTGGGCGCATGATGGTGGCGATGAACTTGTCGCCGGCCTCAAGACCAAGACATGCGAGGAAGAGGCTCAGACCTATGCCGCGGAGCATGAGGTTGGCGCTGCGCGTGGTGTAGGTGACGATATGGAACTGCGGTCCGAAGCGCCCTACGAGTATGCCTACAACGATAGGACCGCCGGCAAGGCCGAGCTTGATAGGCACCGAAATGCCGGGGATGGAGATTGGTATCGAGCCCACGATGAGCGAGAGCACCATGCCGATGAAGATGGCTGCGAGGTTGGGGTCTTTGAGGTCGGTGACGGAGTTGCCGACAAGTTTCTCCACGCGGTCGATGGCGCTGCTTTCGCCTACAATGGTGAGCCGGTCGCCGAGCTGCAATATCAAGTCGGGAGTGGCGAGCAGACGTATGCCGGCACGCGTCACGCGCGAGATGTTCACGGCATAGTGATTGCGCAGCTTCAGCGAGCCGAGGCGCCGTCCGTTGAGATGTGGCTTGCTGATGGTGATGGTGCGCGATATGAGGTTTTTGTCTACCTTGTCCCAGTCGATGTTGGGGCGGTTCCAGTCGTTGTCGGTCATCGGACCGAAGAGCACCGACAGGCGCTGAAGCTCGTCTTTATGCGTGATGAGCAGTATGCGGTCGCCGGTATAGAGTTTTTGCTCCGGCCCGGGGATTGACACCTCATCATCGTGCCATATACGCGACACCACATAGCGCGACTCTATGAGCCGCTTCACCTGCTTGAGTGTCTTGCCGTTGATTCCGGGGTTGGAGATTACAAATTCGGCCACGTAGGTATGGTCGGACTCCGCAGGTGAATGAGGCTCGAAATCTGCCGGGCGGGCAAAGAATTTTTTTATGATTACGAAAGCGAGAATCACACCTATCACACCGAGAGGATATGTTACAGCACAACTCAATGCCGCCCCGTCGGCCGGAAGTCCGAGCTGGTTGAGAGCCTGCTGTGCTGCGCCGAGGGCAGGCGTATTTGTGGTGGCGCCGCTAAGTATGCCCACCATGTCGCTCATGGGTATGCTCAGCAGGAAGCTCAGGGCTATGGCCGTGACTGTGCCGGCGAGCACGAGCCCGAGGCCGAGCATGTTGAGCTTCACACCGCCTTTGCGGAACGAGCCGAAGAAGCCCGGCCCGACTTTGAGGCCGAGCTCATAGATAAACAGCATGAGGCCGAAATCCTCGGCATATTTAAGCATGCCCGGGTCGATAGACAGGCCGAGGTGACCGGCAAGGATACCGGTGAAAAACACGAATGTCACGCCTAATGATATGCCGCATACACGCAGCTTGCCAAGCCCGAGGCCGCAAGCTATTATCACGGATATCACGCATACCGCCTGTAGCGGAGATTGCTCGAAAAACAGACTTTCAAACCAATTCATGCTGCAAATTTACGCATATTTTCGCTTTGGTATAGCGATATGTGTAAAAAATCAGGGAGACTCCTGTGCGGAATCTCCCTGTTTATAAGTCGTGGTAGGGGTTAATTCACCTTGAATTTGGTGCAGCCGGTGGCGAAGAAATCAGCTATCTGGCGGGCTGCTGCCACGCCGGCGTTGAGATTAGCCTCGGCTGTCTGCGCGCCGCTCTTCTTGGGTGTGAAGAACACGCGGTCGGCGAAGCGCTCAATGAGCACATCGGCATTGCCGGGGCGCACATCGGCGAAATATTTGAGGTCGGGGCGCTCGGCGAGCACTTCTTCAAGCTCGGCCTCGTTGATGACTTCCTTGCGGGCGGTGTTGATGAGCACGGCTCCTTTGGGCATTGCCGCAATGAGTTCGCGGCCAATGCTGCCTTTGGTCTCTGCTGTGGCGGGGATATGGATCGACACGAAGTCGTTGCCGCTGTAGAGAGCCTTGAGGTCGGCTGCGGCCTCAACTCCTGCTGCGGCCATTGCTTCTGCCGGGCAGTAGGGGTCGAAAGCTGTCACTGTCATGCCGAAGCCTTTGGCCTTGGGCACTACATTGCGGCTCACGGCACCGAAAGCGTGCAGGCCAAGGCGTTTGCCGCCAAGCTCGAAGCCGGTGGTGCCGGCATATTTGTTGCGTGCGGCCATGATAGCCATGCCCATCACGAGCTCGGCCACGGCGTTGGCGTTCTGTCCGGGAGTGTTCTCCACCACGATACCGGCGTCGGCGGCTGCTTTGAGGTCGATGTTGTCGTATCCGGCACCGGCGCGTACTATGATTTTGAGCTCGTGGGCGGCTGCGATGACGGCTGCGTCGACGATGTCGGAGCGCACTATCAATGCGTTGACGTCGGCAACGGCTGCGTGAAGCTCGTCGGCGCTCTTATATTTCTCAAGAAGGACTACTGTGTGGCCGGCCTCTTCGAGTACGCCGCGCATTTGTGCTACTGCGGCGGCAGAGAAAGGTTTCTCTGTGGCGATGAGTACTTTCATAGTCGTGGCTCTTATCAGTGGGTAGCTTCGAAATCGTGCATGGCCTCAACGAGCACCTTGACGCTCTCGATGGGGAGGGCGTTGTAGAGCGAGGCGCGGAATCCGCCAACGCTGCGGTGGCCTTTGATACCTACGATACCGCGATCGCCGCAGAAGTCGATGAATTCTTTCTCAAGTTCTTTATATTCAGGTGTCATCACGAAGCATACATTCATGATAGAGCGGTCGGCGGGGTCGGTGACTGTGCCGGTAAACATCTTGCTGTCGTCGATGGCGCCGTAGAGCATGGCTGCTTTCTCGAGGTCGCGGCGCTCGAGCTCCTTGATACCGCCGAGCTGCTTGTAGTAGCGCAGGGTCTGAAGGGCTGAGAAGATGGGAAGCACCGGGGGAGTGTTGAACATCGAGCCTTTCTTGATGTGTGTGCGGTAGTCGAGCATGGTGGGGATGGGGCGGTCAACATGGCCGAGGGCGTCCTCACGCACGATTACGAGTGTCACACCGGCGGGTGCGAGGTTTTTCTGTGCGCCGGCATAGATGGCGTCGTATTTGGAGAAGTCGATGGGGCGCGAGAAGATATCCGAGCTCATGTCGGCTACCACGCGGCAAGGTACATCGGGGTCTACACGGGTCTCGGTGCCGTAGATGGTGTTGTTGCTGGTGTAGTGGAAATAGTCGACGTCGGCCGGAATTTCAAAACCTTTGGGAATGAAAGTATAGCCTGCGTCTTTGGAAGAAGCCACAACATCGACCTCGCCGAAGAGGCGTGCTTCTTTGATTGCATTGCTTGCCCATGTGCCGGTGTCGAGATAGGCGGCCTTGCGGGCGAGGAGGTTATAGGGAATCATGCAGAACTGCATGGAAGCACCACCGCCGAGCCAAAGGACTTCAAATCCCGCGGGAATGTCGAGAAGCTCTTTCACCAAGGCTGTAGCCTCGTCGATAACTGCCTGGAATTCTTTGCTGCGGTGCGAAACCTCGAGAACCGACAGGCCTGTTCCGGCAAAGTTGAGGATAGCGTCGGCCGTATTCTGGATTGTATACTCGCTCAGAATAGAAGGCCCGGCATAAAAGTTGTGTTTCTTCATATATTTAGTTTTAGAGTAGTTTGTATCTGCACTGCAAATTTACGCAATGCCTTTCAAATTTGCAAGCGTTTTTTCAAAGTGCAGGATTTTTTGAAAAATCACCAAGGCCCCGGATCACTCCGAGGCCTTAGCCAAATCATTAACCATATA
>CAJTWH010000006.1 GCA_910579995.1 uncultured Muribaculaceae bacterium
AAACGGCGGGATAGCTCAGTTGGTTAGAGCGTCGGATTCATAACCCGGAGGTCACGAGTTCAATTCTCGTTCCCGCCACTTCTTAATAAACCAATCTCATCATAGAGCCGATAGCAGTGATTTGCCATCGGCTTTTTTGTATTTGTCATGAAGAAATTCGAGATGTCTCTGCGGCTGTCGGCTATTTCTCATCTGCCTTCCGGGTGGGTGTGGCTTACCCTCGAGCAGCCCGACGGTAGCCCGATGCCTCCGATGATGCCGGGCCAGTTTGTTGAGATCGGCGTTGACCGGTCAAGAGTGTTGCTCAATCGTCCTATTTCAATTTTCAACCGCACTGAAAGCACCCTTGAGCTGCTTGTGGCTCCGGTGGGCCGGGCTACCAAAGTGCTCGCCGGATATGTGCCCGGTGATAGCCTGCGTGTGGTTGCCCCTCTCGGCAAGGGCTTTGCGGGTGATTTTGAAAAAGGTGCCCGGGTGCTTCTCGTCGGTGGTGGTGTCGGTATCGCTCCTCTTTATTATCAGGCGCGCCTGCTTGCAGAGGCCGGCTGCACTGTAGAGGTGATTTTCGGTATGCGCACAGCTCCCGACTCGGCTATTGTAGACCGTTTTGCGTCGGTGGCCGACATCAAAGTGTGCACTGACGACGGCACTGCCGGCTTCCACGGACTTGTCACCCGGCACCCTGATTTCTCTGCCGCGTGGGATTATGTGCAGGTCTGCGGTCCGAAGCCTATGATGATGGCGGCGCGTCAACTCGCCATGTCGCTTGGCTACAAGGGAGAGGTGTCGCTTGAGAATATGATGGCCTGCGGCCTCGGCGCATGCCTCTGTTGTGTTGAAAAAACTGTCAAGGGCAATCTGTGTGTCTGCAAGGAAGGCCCCGTATTTAACTTTGATATGCTCGCATGGTAGATTTGTCAACATCGCTCAAAGATCTTGAGCTTAAAAATCCCGTCCTGACGGCTTCGGGTACATTCGGTTTCGGAGAAGAATATGCCGATTTCATCGATCTGAACGCCCTGGGCGGATTTGTGGTCAAAGGTACAACCCTCGAGCCCCGGCAAGGAAACGACTATCCCCGCATGGCTGAGACTCCCATGGGCATGCTCAATTGTGTTGGTCTGCAGAATGCCGGCGTAGATCATTTTATTGAAGATAAATGGCCTTATCTGAGCAAGCTTGACTCGGTGCCTATTGTAAATGTGTCGGGTGCCCGCATTGAAGATTACGTAGCCTGCGCCGAAAAACTTGCTGCACTGGATGGCCTCAAGGCTATAGAGCTCAATATCTCATGCCCTAATGTGAAGCAGGGCGGCATGGCCTTCGGTACAACCTGTGATGGAGCTGCCTCTGTTGTGTCGGCTGTGCGCGAGGTGTGGCCGCGTCATCTGATGGTCAAACTTTCGCCCAATGTGACATCTATCGTTGATATCGCCAAGGCTGTCGAGGGTGCCGGTGCCGACTCGGTGTCGCTCATCAATACACTTCTTGGCATGGCTGTCGACGTGGAGCGTCGCCGACCTGTGTTGTCTACCGTTACCGGTGGCCTTTCGGGCCCTGCCGTCAAGCCTGTGGCTGTGCGTATGGTATGGCAGGTGGCACATGCAGTTTCTGTCCCGGTTGTGGGTCTCGGCGGCATATCTTCTGCCGAGGACGCTCTTGAGTTTATTATGGCAGGTGCAAGCGCAATTCAGGTAGGTACTGCCAACTTTGTAAACCCGCGCGTCACAGTAGAGATTATCGACGGTCTGCGGGAATACTGCGAGCGCCATGGCGTAGAACGTCTGATGGATCTTCGAGCTATCATTTGAACCCTTTTTCTACCGCATTTTTAATAGAAAACGGATATAATTTACATTATTGACGATTTTTTGTGGCTTTTTATGCGATTTTTTTTGCTGGTTGCAGAAAAATTTGTATGTTTGCCGCATTAAATCTACTCTTCGTGCGCCTAAACACGTCAGGAGAGTGTAAAACAATGGTTTGTTAATCACTATGTCTCGTAAACAAGAAGAATTGTCGACATGTACTCTTCTGGGGTCTAACGGTACTGTATATCCTACCGATTATGCTCCCGAGATGCTCGAGACGTTTAAAAATAAACATCCCGAGCACGACTATCTTGTCACCCTCAACTGTCCCGAATTTACCTCGCTGTGCCCCAAGACCGGTCAGCCTGATTTCGGGCATATCATCATCAATTATATTCCCGACGAAGATATGGTGGAGAGCAAGAGCCTTAAGCTCTATCTCTTCAGCTTCCGAAATCACGGCGACTTTCATGAAGATTGCGTAAACATCATCATGAAAGACCTCGTCAAGCTCATGCACCCCCGCTATATCGAGGTGCGCGGTATTTTTACTCCGCGAGGTGGTATTTCAATCATACCGTTTGCCAACTATGGCGATGAAAATCATCAGGATATGGTGCGTCAGCGCTTGGTGGCTGTTTTTCCCGATAAATTCTGATTATCATGGCACGACCCGTAAAAAACGCCCTTATGGTTCTCTCCGGAGGCATGGACTCAGTGACAATGCTCTACGAGTATGCTTCCGAGATTGACCTCGCCGTAAACTTTTCTTACGGCTCAAACCATAATGCCCGAGAGCTCGAATGGGCCCGTTACCATTGCGAAAAATTAGGTATAGAGCTTGTGGAGATTGACTTGTCCTTTATCGGAAGCAATTTTCACAGTTCGCTCCTTGAAGGCCCCGACGCCATACCTGAAGGCGACTACGACTTTGACAATATGAAGTCAACCGTCGTTCCGTTCCGCAACGGTATCATGCTTGCCGCAGCAGCCGGCCTCGCTGAAAGCCGTGGTCTGGAAGTGCTGATGATAGCCAACCATGCCGGTGACCATGCACTATATCCCGACTGCCGCGATTCGTTTGTCAAAGCTATGTCGGAGGCAATCAAGGCCGGCACATACGAGGGTATAACCGTCAAGGCACCATATACCTTGCTCTCCAAGACAGATATTGCCCTGCGTGGCAAGCGGCTCGGAATCGACTACTCAACCACATACTCTTGCTATCGTGGCCTCGAGAAGCATTGCGGCCGATGTGGCACATGCCGCGAAAGACGTCAGGCTCTTGCCGACGCCGGCATTGTGGATACCACCGAATACGAAGACGAATAAACGTGAATATCAACATAATATCCAATCTCTAAAAAATCAATCCATGGAAGAATTACTTCAGCAGGTTAAAGAGGCATTTGAGACTTTCAGTGCCGACGCAGCTCTTCAGCTCGAAAAAGGAAACAAGGCAGCCGGCACACGTGCCCGCAAAGCTTCTCTTCAGCTCGAGAAACTTATGAAAGAGTTCCGCAAAGCATCTCTCGAAGCAGCTAAATAACAACTACTACATCAACTCTTAACGCCGTGGCCTCCGCCATGGCGTTTTCTGTTTTATGCTGTGCCGGAAACAAAATTTGCACCTTTGAGGAATATTGCTTAAATTTGTAGATTGAAATCAAAATGCGCTCGCGCATACTTTTGTGATAATTCATAAACTGCAGTATATAAATGAAATTCAACGTATCGAGCAAAGTTCTCTACAGCGCCACTTCGGCCGTGAGCAAGGTTATCAACACCAAGAATACCCTTGCCATTCTTGATAACTTTTTGATCAATCTCACCGGCAATGTGCTCACTATCACCGGCAGCGATCAGGAAAATGCCCTCACAGCACGTGTGGAGGTGGAAAAGGCCAAGGGTGAGGGTAGTGTATGCCTCGGAGCCCGCCGTCTCGTAGAGCTTCTCAAAGCTATTCCCGACCAAGGTGTCACCGTAGAGCTCAATGAAGATACCCTCGAGATGCAGCTCACATACCAGAGCGGACACTACTCGTTTGTAGGACTGCCCGCAAACCAGTATCCCGAGTTCGCCCCCGAGTCGGCCGGTGAACCGATTTCGTTCAGTATCGCTACCGAGCAGATGATCACCGGTCTCGACAACACCATGTTTGCTGTCAGCAACGACGAATACCGTATCATCATGCAGGGCGTTCTCTTCGATGTCGCTCCCGAAAGCATTACTTTCGTGGCCACAGACACCCGCAAGCTCGTACGCTATATCGACAAACGCACCGCTCCCGGCGTGACAGGCAGCTGCGTAATCCCGTCAAAACCGGCAAACATCATCAAGAATGTCTTTGCCAAGGACGAGACTCTCAACATCACCATGAATACCCGCAGCGCTACAATCGAGAGCGGCAATTTCACTTTCCAGTGTACTTTCCTCAACGGCAACTATCCCGACTACAACCGTGTGATTCCGCGCAACAACACCAACGTGCTCACCGTTGACCGCACCGCGCTCCTCGACGCTGTGCGTCGTGTGGCTATCTTCGTGGAGGTTGACGGCGGTCTTGAGAAATTCCGTATCGGCTCAGAGTCAATCCTTATCAAGAGCAACGACCCGAGCCTTTGCACCAGCGCCCGCGAGCAGGTGCCCTGCGCATATACCGGCACCGACCTCACAATCGGTTTCAACGCCGCATACCTCACCGAAATTCTCAACACTGTGAAGAGTCAGGAAGTGGTGGTCAACCTTGGCGACGCAGGCCGTCCCGGTGTATTCCGCCCCGCTGAAGAGCCCGACAACACCGAGCTCGTAATGCTCCTCATGCCCATGACTGTAGGTGAATTCTGATAAGAAATGAAACTTCAACTTACACGCCCTCTCGTATTTTTCGACCTCGAGACTACGGGTACAAACATCAATACCGACCGAATCGTCGAGATTTCTTTTGTCAAACTCATGCCCGACGGGCGTGTGATTGAGAAAACCCGTCGTATCAACCCGGAAATGCACATCCCCGAGGAGTCGACAGCCATACATCATATCACAGATGAGGATGTTGCCAACGAACCCACTTTCCGGCAGATAGCAAGCTCGCTCGCTCAGCAGCTGAGCAACTGCGATATCGCCGGTTTCAACAGCAACCGCTTCGATGTGCCTCTGCTCGATCAGGAATTCGACCGCGTGGGCATAGATTTCGATATCTCGCGTGCCCGCATGATTGATGTGCAGACAATCTATCATAAGAAGGAGCCGCGCACCCTTGTGGCTGCCTACAAATACTACTGCGGCAAGAACCTCGAAGACGCCCACAGCGCCCTCGCGGATACCCGTGCCACGATGGAAGTGCTTCTCGCACAACTCGAAAAATACGACGACGTCCCTACCGAAGTGGGAGCTCTCTCCGAGTATGCCTCGGCCAACCGCAATGTCGATATAATGGGTAGGATGATCTACGATGAAAAAGGTCGCGAGGTCATCAACTTCGGAAAATATAAGGGGCGTCTTGCCGAGGAAGTGCTTGCCACCGACAATGGCTACTACAGCTGGATTTTGGGCGGCGACTTCCCCCGCAACACAAAGAAGGCGTTCACCCGAGTGTTCCTGCGCATAAAGAAAGCCAATGCAAAATCTTAAGGGCAAGCATATTATATTAGGTATCAGCGGAGGTATCGCGGCTTACAAGAGCGTGGTGCTTCTGCGTGCCTTTGTCAAGGCCGGTGCTGAGGTGCAGGTGGTGATCACGCCTAACGGCAAGCAGTTTATCACGCCTGTGACATTGTCGTCGCTATCGGGAAAACCTGTCGTAAGCGAGTTCTTCACCGCCAATACCGGCGAATGGCACTCGCATGTCGACCTCGGCCTTTGGGCTGACGCTATGGTCATTGCTCCGGCTACGGCTTCTACCCTCGCAAAAATGGCCAACGGTGTGGCCGACAATATGTTGGTGACGACATATCTCTCGGCTCGTTGTCCGGTCTTTGTCGCTCCGGCGATGGACTTCGACATGATGGCTCATCCGACTACCACCCGCAATCTCGCAACTCTCCGTGGCGATGGCGTCCACATCATTGAGCCGGAAGTCGGCGAGTTGGCAAGCCATCTGGTAGGGCGCGGACGCATGGAAGAACCCGAGCGTATAGCCGAGGTGATAAACGACTTTTTTGCACCTGCAGAGCTCCCGCTCAAGGGTAAGAAGGTTATCATTACCGCCGGCCCGACTGTAGAGCGTATCGACCCGGTGAGGTATATCAGCAACTTCTCTACCGGCAAGATGGGATTCGCACTCGCCGATGAGGCTGCCCGCCGCGGAGCCTCGGTTACTCTTGTGTGTGGTCCGTGCGGTCGCAAGAGCAATACACCGGGGGTTACTCAGCTCGATGTAGAGAGCGCCCGTGAAATGTATGAGGCTGCTATGCGCGAGTTTGCCGACGCGGATATAGCGATTATGGCGGCTGCCGTGGCCGACTATGCCCCGGCACACTTCCGCGACTCAAAGATCAAACGCGAGCACGAGGATGTGGAAAGCATAGAGCTGGTAAAAAATCCCGACATAGCCGCAGCTCTCGGCAAGGTGAAAAAAACGGGTCAATGCCTCGTAGGCTTTGCGCTTGAGACTGATAACGGCCCGGCCAATGCCGCCGAGAAACTTCGCCGCAAGAATCTCGACATGATAGTGCTCAACAGCCTCGCCGACCCCGGAGCAGGCTTTGGCACAGACACTAACAAGATATCGGTATTCTATGCCGAGCCGGCCAAGGAAGCTCAGATTTTCGGGCTGAAAAGCAAAGCCGAGGTGGCGGCCGATATATTTGATTGCATCGATAATCTATGATTTACAGACTCTCTCTTCTTCTTCGCAGCACCGCAGTGCTGTTTCTGGGCTTGCTTGCCAATATGGCGGTGCAAGCTCAGGAACTCAACTGCGAGGTGACTGTAAACGCCGACCAGATTTCAGGCAGCAAACAGGTGTTTGAGACACTTCAGGAGGCCATGCGCGACTATCTCAACACTACAACTTTCACAAGCGCGCAATTCTCCGCCAATGAGAAAATCGAGTGCCGCCTGTTTCTCACGGTCAAGGAGTATGCCGACGATACTTTCAAGGGCGATCTGCAGGTGCAGTCGCTCCGTCCGGTATACAACAGCAGCTATACGACAACACTCCTCAATTTCAAGGATACGAAGGTAGAATTCACATATCGTGAGAATGAGCCGTTGGTGTTCTCTGTCAACAACATGGAGAGCCAGCTCACGCAGATTCTCAATTTCTATGCCTATCTTATCCTTGCTGTCGACTTCGATTCCTTTGCACCTCGAGGCGGCGATCCCTATTTCGAGCGTCTTGCCATGATTGTGCAGCAGGCCCAATCGTCGGGCGAGACCGGTTGGAAAGCCTTCGAGGATAATAAAAACCGAAGTGCCGTGCTGTCGTCGTATACCGACCCTGCCACAACCGAACTGCGCGACATGACCTACAAATACTATCGCCAAGGCCTCGACCAGATGTCGGTGTCGGTAGACAAAGGCCGTGCTGCCGTCACCGAGAGTCTTGAGACTATAAAGAAAGTATATGGAGTATCGCCCATGTCGGTGGCGCTCTCGATGTTTAAAGACGCCAAATTCGACGAACTGGTGAATATCTACTCCAAAGCGCCTGCCGATGAGCGTACGAAAGTATACAATCTTCTCGAACCTATTTACCCTACCGAATCCGACCGGCTCGAAAAGATAAAGAAAGGACAAGAAAACAAGTAGCGATGATTAAATCTCTGCATATCAGCAATTATGCCCTTATCGACGAAATTGATATCGATTTCTCCCGGGGCTTCAACATCATTACCGGCGAGACCGGTGCCGGCAAGTCGATTATCCTCGGGGCCTTGTCGCTCCTGTTGGGCGGACGTGCCGACGCCAAGGCTGTGCGCCGGGGCGAACGCAAATCAGTGATCGAGGCTATTTTCCTCTTGGGCGACGCCCCTGATGTGGAGAGAATTATCAAAAACAACAATCTCGACAATCCTGTGGAGGGTGAATGTCTGCTGCGCCGCGAGTTGCTTCCCGGTGGCCGCAGCCGTGCTTTTGTCAACGACACGCCCGTCACGCTGCCTCTGCTGCGCGAGCTTGCCGAACATCTGATCGACATTCATTCCCAGCACCAGAATATGCAGCTTGCCACTGAATCTTATCAGCTCGATGTGCTTGATATTCTCGGTGGCAACAAAGCTCTGCTCGACAATTATCACCAAGCATACGCCTCATTCCGCGAGGCTCTGCGCCGATATACCGACACCCGCGATATGCTTCGCCGCAACCGCGACGACGCCGACTTCCTCACATATCAGTATGAGCAGCTCGACGCCATGAACCTAATGCCCGGCGAACATGAGGAACTCGAGAAAGAGCGCGAGATTCTGGCCAACGTCGGGGAGATAAAAGACAAACTCGCTTCGGCTCTGATACCTCTCAGCGAAGGCACACCCAACTCCCTCGACCTGCTCAGCGACGCTGTAGACGCCCTCGAAACACTTGCCGACACTCTCGGCGAAGGCGACCGTGTGGTAGACTATCGCCTTCTTGCCGAGCGGCTTGACTCTGCAAGAATCGAGATTCAAGACATTGCCGACACTCTATCGGAAAGCAACGACAACGTTGCCGCCGACCCCGAGCGTCTTGAAGAAATCGAGGCACGCCTCGGCCAACTCTATTCGCTTGAGTTGAAACATCATGTCGACAATACGGACGGACTGATAGCCCTGCGCGACCGTCTGAAGGCGCAGATCGATACTCTTGACGACGGCGAGAATATACTGCGTGGCCTCGAACTTGCCGCCAAACGGGCTAAAAAAGACGCCATCGACCTCGCCCGTCAGCTCTCTGAACGCCGCGCCGCCACCGCAGCAGAATTTTCGGCAGAGCTTTGCCGCCGTGCCGCGCCGCTCGGTATGCCGAATCTAAGGTGTGATATCGAGATAAACAAAGGCAAGCTCGGCCCTGATGGCTACGACCTTGTGCGCTTCCTCTTCGCTTTCAATAAAAACCAACAGCCCATACCTATCAATGGCGCAGCCTCGGGCGGCGAGATATCACGTCTCATGCTCACTCTCAAAAGTATTGTTGCCGAGCGAACCAAGCTCCCGTCGATAATATTCGACGAGGTCGATACGGGTGTCTCAGGCGACATCGCCGGGCGCATGGGGCTTACCATGGCACTCATAAGCCGCTATATACAGGTTATCACCATCACACACCTGCCCGGAGTCGCGGCTATGGGCGAGCGCCATTTCAAGGTGTTCAAGGAAGATGACGACACTACTACCAACACACGCATACGCCTGCTCGCCGAAGAAGAGCGCCGCGGAGAGATTGCCTTGATGATAAGCGGCAATTCTGCCGACGAGGCTGCTCTGGCCAACGCCGAAGCTCTTATCGAGCATGCCCGAAAACTACAAACATCTATCTGATTCAATTATGGACTTTATCTACGGCATACACTCTGTGCTTGAGGCCATTGAGGCCGGTCGCACCATCGACAAAATATATGTAAAGAACGCCCGCAGCGAGGTGGCGCAGAAAGCCCGCGCCGCCGGTATACCAATGCAGGTAGTGCCTGACGAGCGCCTCAACCGTATCACACGCAAGAATCATCAGGGCGTCATTGCCATGATGTCGGCAATCGAATACGCGCGCCTCGACACCTTGCTCCCCTCGCTCTTCGACGACGGTGTGCTTCCCTTTATCCTTGTGCTCGACGGCATTACCGATGTGCGTAATTTCGGCGCAATAGCCCGTACGGCCGAGTGCTGCGCTGTAAATGCGATTGTCATCCCCGCCCATGGCAGTGTGTCGGTGGGCGCTGACGCTGTCAAGACTTCGGCCGGTGCCCTCAATCATATCCCCGTTTGCCGCGAAGAGTCTATAACCAAGGCCGTGAAATATCTGCAGGAGAGTGGATGTCAGATTGTTGCCTCTACAGAAAAGTCGAGTCAGAACTATACCACCGGTGATTATACTACACCTTTGGCACTCGTCATGGGCGCCGAGGGCACGGGCATATCTGCCGAGGTGCTGCGTATCGCCGATACGAGGGCTGCAATTCCGATGTTTGGCAATATAGGGTCGCTCAACGTCGGTGTCGCTGCCGGAGTGATGATGTATGAAGTTGTGCGCCAGCGTCTTGCTGATAATCTCGAGATTGTCTGATAAAAATTTTCTTACTTTTTTCAACGCTATTACGAAAAAAGTGCGTAACTTTGCACTGTAAAAAGATAACGTAGAACATTCATATATGATAAACCGTAGTTTAATAAGGATTAAGACAGTTCAAATCCTCTATTCATACCTACTCACCCGAAGCGATTTCCGTCTGGAACCCGTTCCCGACCCTGTTAAAGCCACTCCCGACCAACAATTCGCTTATTCGGTTTATCTCGATTTCATCTTCCTGTTGCTCAAACTTTCGGGCCTCCACCTCGGAGCAAATTCCGGAGTTACCGTCGACGCCGACCCTGTGCTGAAAAAGAACCGTGTAGGCAAAGCTTTGCGCACCGACCCTGCAGTGCAGCTCGCTCTCGAGAATTACCGCAACCATCTTGCAAAATTCGACACGATATTGCCCGAACTCACAGCTGCCATTGCCGAGACAAAGCTTTACGAATCATTCAAGCGTAAGCGCAAACTTGAGCTCGCCGACGATGTGAATTTCTGGACTACTATCTACGCCACTATCATACGCAAGAGCAAAAGCGTTGAGCGCGTTCTGCGCCGCGACGCCCAGTTCAGCCACGTCGGACTTGATGCCGGTCTCAACATGTTTGTCAAGACCCTCAATTCTTTCGATGATACCAAGGCAAGCTACCTGCGTGCCAAAAACGAGCTTACAACCTCTCTTTCGCAGGCATATACCCTCTATCACGCACTTCTACACCTGCCGGTGCTGCTCACCGACCTGCGCGCACAGCAGCTCGAGGAGGCCAAGAACAAGTATCTGCCCAAGCCGGAGGACCTCTCACCCAACATGCGCTTTGTCGACAACCTCTTTGTAAAGGCACTGCGCGAGTGCACTGCGCTTGAGGATTATCTTGGCGAGAATACCGACGCCGACGCTTCAAGTTGGCGCGACAGCGACACAATGCTTGAGAATCTCCTCAAGAGCATTACTGCGTCGGAGCTCTATAAAAAATACATGCAGACCCCTGCCGGCGATTTTACCACCGACGCCACATTCTGGCGCGAGGCTATGCGCACAATCGTTCTCCCGTCCGACGACCTTACCGAGACTCTTGAGACAAAGTCGGTGTATTGGAACGACGACTTGCAGATTATGGGTACTTTCGTGCTCAAGACAATCCGCCGCACGTATCCGTCGGCCGATGATTCTGAGCAGACTGCCGAGCCCGGTCAATTCGGTAAGGTTGTACTTCTTCCCAAGTTCATGAACGACGACGATGAAAGCTTCGGTGCCGAACTCTTCGAATATGTGGTGAACAACCGCGAGGCATACCGCGAGTACATCGACCGCTTCATCAACAAGGATCAGTGGGATTCGGAGCGCCTCGCCTTCATGGATATTGTGATACTCATGACTGCCATAGCAGAGATTATAAACTATCCCTCGATCCCCGTGCCTGTTACCCTCAACGAGTTTATCGAGATTGCCAACGACTACAGCACCGCCCGCAGCGGCCAGTTTATCAACGGCGTTCTTTTCAATGTAATCAAACTTCTCAATGAGGAAGGCGTTATTAATAAGTAATATAACGAAATAATAAACTTAAAACAATATGACTACTACATTTATTCCTTTGCAGCAGGCAGCTGCCGGCGGAAGTTGGAGCGGCATTCTCATGATTGTGGCTCTCTTCGTGATCTTCTACTTCTTCATGATCCGTCCGCAGCAGAAACGTCAGAAAGAAATCAAGAATTTCCGCGACAGCCTCACTTCAGGCAGCGAAATCGTAACAGCCGGCGGTATCTACGGCAAAATCAAAGAGGTATCTGAGACATACTTCATCGTAGAGATTGCCAAAGGTGTTACCGTCCGCGTAGACAAGGGTTCGGTATATCCCTCGGCAGGCGACGCCAACCAAGCAGCCCAGAACGGCGGCGACCAGAAATAAACCGTGTCGCCCGTCCATAAATATTTCCATCGCGTCGTCTCGGCATTCCGTTCGCCGAGAGGACGCGATGTGCTTATGTTTATGGTTTTTCTTGCGGTGTCGGGTATATTGTGGACGGTGCTTTCGCTCAATGAGGAAGAGCAGAGCGACATCCGCATGCCCCTTAAGATTACGCACGTGCCCGACAGCGTGACAATGATATCTCTCGGCCCGGACGCCTTGAGTGTGAGTCTGCGTGCCAAGGGCACACAGCTTATGAAAATGAGCTTCGGCGGAGCTCCGACAGTAAATGTTGATTTCAGGGCATACGCCCGCAAGGGATTGCTTCAGCTCAACAATGCCGACCTCAAGGCTTTGGTGCGCAATGCCTCGGGCGGCTCGCAGGTGAGCGTGGTATATCCTGATACACTCTCCCTGCCATACACTACAAACCGGGGCTATCGTCTTCCTGTGAAGGTAGACTATAAAGTGACTCCCGGACCTCAGTCGGCCTTGGCCGGAAGGCCCGTGCTTTCGGTAGATACTGTAAGTGTCTTTATGGTACCCGGCACAAAGATTCCTGACAACTACACTTCTGTCTCAACAGAGCCAATACGGCTCCTCGGGCTTGACAAGACCACTACACAAAGGGTTCGGCTCGTTGGGCCTCCTCATGCCCGCGTCATCCCCGACAGCGTAGATATTACCTTTGAGGTAGAGCCTATGATATTCAAGAGCCGCAAGGTTGTGATCGAGCCGATAAATGTGCCGCAGGATACGAAACTTATCACTTTCCCTGCACAGATAGATGTATTCTTCATGGTACCTATGAGCTCCTATTCCAAAGGAGACGTGCATTTCCGGGTGGTTGCCGACTACCGCAAAATAAATATGCTCAACGGCTCCAAGATGGTTAAACTGCGTCTTATCGATGTGCCGTCACACCTGCAGAATGTCCAACTCTCGGCCGACAGCGCCGAATATATAATCGAACGTCATTGATGAAATATGTGATTGGTATCGGCGGTGGTATCGGAGCCGGTAAATCTGTAGTCAGCCGCATATTGCGCACATGGAATTATCCGGTTTTTGATTGCGACAGCGAAGCCAAGGCGCTTATGGACAATGACGGCGAAATCAAGCGCAGACTCTCTGAAGAAATAAGCAGCGAAGTGGTGGCCGACGGCGAAATCAAGCGCGCACTGTTGGCCAATATAGTCTTTGCCGACAGCGGAAAGCGGGCTATCCTCAATGCCATAGTACATCAGGCCGTGCGCTATAGATTCGCTGCATGGGTAGAGGCTCAATCATCTGATATCGTATTCGTGGAGGCGGCAATACTGCACACCAGCGGCATGATAGCCGATGTCGACGAGGAATGGCGCGTGACAGCGCCGGAGGATGTTAGAATTTCTCGTGTAATGACGCGAAACGGAGTCACGGCGTCACAGGTACGCGAGCGCATGGCAGCCCAGCAGGCCGATGAGAATCCGGCCGTGGAGCCTGTCCCCGTCGTCAAGATAATCAACGACGGCGAGACTCCGCTTCTGCCGCAGCTTATCGCGGCAATCCGTCGGGATAGGCCTTGTTGTACTCCTCGCAGGTAAGTTTCAACTCTTCATACCACTCATCGCCGAAGCGTCTGCGCAGCGGGCCTTCGAGGAATTGATATGCCCGCACTCCGAGAGAGCGGCCGAGTACCTCGGCAGCCTTGCATATCCGCCAGCGATGAAGATTCACAGCTGTAAAACCATCATATTTTTTCAGTCTTACCGGATAAAGATGGCATGATACCGGCTTCATGAAGTCGATACGTCCCTCTCGGAAGGCATTTTCGATGGCGCAACGCCATGAGCCGTCCTCCGCAACTGTGGCGAAGGCACAGAGCCCACCTTCTACCAAAGCTGTCACTTCATCTCCCTCTACATCAATATAGCTCACACCGTTTTCTTCAATCTCGCGGCGGGCTGCCGGCAGCAGGTCATCCCATATCTCAGGCAGAATCTGCCGTATTTTCTCGCTTTCGCCCTCGTCGAGAGGCGCTCCTGCGTCGCCGTCGAGACAGCATTGTCCTTTGCATGCCTCGAGGTCGCAGCAGAAATAGCGCTCGGCAAGGTCGAAACTAACTAAAGTATCTTGTATTTCAAGCATGTCAGATAGATGTTTGGCAGCCGCCGAAGCCTATGAGCCTGTCGTATTGCTCACCTTTGCGGCGGTGATATACACGTACGCTGTATTCGTTGATTGTCTGATATTTGTCGCCTTCAATGGCATTTGTAAAGCCGCGTCGCGCACCCGGCGGTACTATCAGGTATTGATAGTTGTATGCGCCCTGTTTCAGCAGCATGGAGCGCTCGTAGAGCCCTGTTGACGGGTTGAAGAGCATGCGCGAATTGTCGTCGAAGCGGCGCTGGGTGAAATCGCCGTCAAGAAATATCATGGCTCCCGGAGTATCGGGGTAGTCGAGGGTGAAATGCACCACGCCATAGTCGGCTTCTGTGTCGCTGTTAGAAGAGTTATATTCGCGTATGAAATAACGTCCGTGCTGGGTCTGGTCGTAAGTGTATGGTTCGTCATCGCGCCGCTCGGCGGTATGCAGCCGATAGTGGTAATATGGATTGAAATACTCGATTTCAGCCACTCCCATGCCGGGATATGTGTCGCTGACTGTCTCGAATCGGCGGTATTCGTTTCCGGCATCGAAAATCAGGGGTTGTTGGTGCTCGAAAACTACTGTGCTCCCCTGCATTTTGAGCGGCTGGCGGATTGCGATTTCATTGTCAAGACGGCCGTTCTGGTTGATTATCACTATCATGTCGTTAAATGGATCGTCGATTGCGCTTTGCTCGGTGTCTACATATATCGAAAGCTGCTGATGAGCTTTGTTGTAGTCGATATCTGTCTGCGATGAAGCTCCGACGCGTATCGGCGTTGTCTGCTCGCTTATCATGAAGCGGCACTGCAGCAGGGTCTCGTCGGGGTCGTCCTCTCGGTAGATTTTCAATAGATAATTGCCCGATAATTTTGGAGCTACCTGCTCATTCGGTATCGTGAGCGAATAGTGCACATAGTGTACGGTTGTCGCGCGCGAGAAGTCGTAATTGTCGATTGTTCCTTCGTTGAAGCCGTCGAGAAATTCGCTTTCTATCAACCCCGACGGCACCCACGAGGCATTGCAATGCGTGAGCGAATATCTGAAATACTCGCGGTCTTCGGCGAGGTGGTCGAAGTCGATACGTATGCGGTCGTCGGTGTTGAGTATGGCTATTGGTGAGGCGAAATCATCGCCGTCGAGCCTTACCTGCAGCGACTTTATGCGCTCGTCGAAGACACCGGTCATTGTGTCGGGCCGGCGTTGACCTGCGAGCAGCAGCGGGAGGAAAAATAATATAATTGTCAGAAACCTCATAGCCATGCGACAGGGCTGATTCCATGCTCCTGCAGATATGCGTTGGCACGGCTGAAATGATGATTGCCGAAGAACCCCCTGTGGGCCGACAGCGGCGACGGATGGGGTGACTCAAGCACAAGATGACGGTTGCGGTCAATGAATGCACCTTTTCTGATTGCATACGAGCCCCAAAGGAGGAATACGATATTCTCGCGCTGTTCGTTGAGGGCGCGTATTGCCGCGTCGGTGAGCTCCTCCCAGCCTTTCCCTTGGTGTGAGCCGGCCTGATGGGCCTCTACGGTGAGGGTTGAGTTGAGCAAAAGCACACCTTGCGAGGCAAGATATGAGAGGTCACCGCTGCGGCCCGCAGGGTAGGGCACACCGAGGTCAGTTGACATTTCTTTGAATATGTTTACCAACGACGGGGGCAGGGCAATGCCGTCGGGAACGGAAAAGCATAGCCCGTGGGCTTGTCCGGGGCCGTGATATGGGTCTTGCCCAAGGATTACGACCTTGACTTTATCGAAAGGTGTGGCGTCGAAAGCTGCAAAAATGCGCGAGGGAGCGGGGTAGACCGCAACCTCGTGATAGCGCTGCCGCACAAAGTCGGTGAGAGCCTTGAAATAGGCCTTGTCCCACTCCGGAGCGAGAGCCGTAAGCCACGAAGAATCTATCTTGACATTCATATATTGTAAAATCTTTTGCAAAACTACAAAAAAAATATTACTTTTGCACTCACAAAACGCAAATGCGCCCGTATTTCAATGGATAGAATAAAGGATTCCGGTTCCTTAGATTAGGGTTCGATTCCCTACGGGCGTACAAAAGGGTGGAAAAGTTTCGGCTTTTCCACCCTTGGTTTATTTAAGATTGTCAAGTATTCCGCTGTCGCTGTCTGCTTGATATGGAGTTTCTTCAAAATCAATGTCGATTTTCTTGCGTCCGAAATTTAATGTCAGGCTTAGACGAACGGTAGCATAGCAGTTGCGGGAGCAGTGGCCAACAGAGGTGTATGGTGTGAGAGCTGAAAGATTTCGGGTCTTCATTTCGTAGCGTTTCATGAAGGCATTGAATACACCGGCTTCTACCGACCAAAAGCTGCCTTTGTATCCGGCCAGAATCATGTTCATATCTTTCTCTGTGATTATCTCCTCGCCATACATAGTATTGGCCGGTCCGGAGAAGCTGCTTGCGCTGAACGTGAAGTGACCGTAGTTGAAGTCTACTGCAAACGCTACGCGGGCGATGTTGCGGGTGTGGCTATATGTTAGTCCACGGCTGAAATACCGGTGCAGCGATGGTGTGACAGACAGCGACAGATGATTGCCCCAAGGCCTGACGCTCACCGACATCATGCCGCTCAATTCGCTGAAAGAGCGTTGGTTCATATATGTCTTTACAAATTGGCTGCCGTCGAAGAATGTTGTGCTCATGACCGGATTTTTTTCATTTCTGTAGCCTGCCGACAGATAAATGTTGAAAATTTTGTGGGCGTAAGTGGCGGTGAAGTTCTGATCAGTCTCGTAATAAGCCTTGGCTTCAGGATTGCCACGTGTTACCATGCCGGGCTGTACTTGCTGCTCGATGTCGGCAAGTAGAGACGGCGAGGGGTCGAGTTGTTCCATCCGGAAGTTGTAGCGCAGGTTGATTCCGGCAGGCAGATTTATGCCTATCCCTGCTTGCGGATTGAGGCTGTAGGATGTATAAGGACTGCTGCCTGTCTGGCGGCGGTAGAGACGTTTGCCGCTCACCGCACCCATGAAGTTCATCATTCCGACATTCACCCTGTATTCTCCGAAAACAGAGCTCTCGTTTTGGCGAAGACTTGTAGTGCCGTCAGGCACATAATTGTTGGAGATGTAGCTCTGCCTGTGACGCAGACCTGCGGTTACATGGGATTTCCACAAGTCAATATCATATACAGCCTCTGCTTTCATCGCCCACTTCCTGCCCTTCACATCCGTGCATATTTCAACAGGCAATGCCGCGTCGGCGATATCGGTCTCGCTATAATAATGGGTGGAGTGGGAGCGCAGAAAAATGCCGCTAAGAGAGGCTGAAAGTTTTTGCGAGTCTGATATACGCAAGCGATAATTGATATCCGCCGAGGGCGAAGAACTACGTTCGGAAGTATGCTCATTGATAAGATAAGCCTTGTCGGAGGCGCTTGTGGTAAGAATAGCCCTGCGGTCGCCCTCTTCTTTTGCCGGCACATAATTGTAGGCGTAGTGCAGTGTAATGTCGGTGACGCTGCGCCCTTTTGCCAAGGAGTATCCTATATTGGAGAAGAGGCCACCCAAAGACGCCTTGACAGGCAACCCTTCTTCCCGCCGGTTTACATCGCCATCGGGATAGCGCCATAATTCTTCATAGTCGCGGATCCATGAGTTACGCTCCATGCCGAAGTAGTTTGCGCTTGCAGAGAATGTTGATTCTCCGTGGCTGTATCGGGCAGACAGATTATCCATAGAGGCCCATTTTCCATCGCCTACGGCATTCATCGATTCGAGGGCAATCAAGCCGCCGCTGTCGTTGCGCCGTGTTATTATATCAAGTACAACATCTCCCTCATCATAGCGCATGCCGGGATTGTCGTGATATTCAATGCGCAATATATCGTCAGGCACAAGGGCTGCAAGTTCGGCGCTCGTAGCCGCTACGCCGTTGATTCGGAGAGCGACCGAGCCGCCGGCGGGTAGATTTACAGCTCCTGTGAGAGGATTGACCGATATACCCGGCAGTTGGATAAGCCGGAGCAGCTCAAGGCCGTCATGGGCGAGCTTTTTGATTGTTGACGATGGCAGATATGTCTGGCCGTCTGCTTTGTTTACGATTTGTTTTGCCGTGACTGTTATTTCTTTAAGCTCTTCGGCATGGCTTGCGATGAGGCACGACGGGAGTGCTGCGAGGCACAGGAATGCCCGCATATATAGGGAGTTCATAAGTTGGTGGGATGATGGTTTAGTAATCCAAAATATCCTGATACAGACCCTGAAGCCGGGTGCGGATATATTTTACAGCATAATGTTTGCGGGAAAGGACAGTAGCCTGTGGCACACCGGTATTGGCTGCTATTTCCTTGACCGGAATACCCTCGAAAACAGTCAGGCAGAACACTTCGCTCTGCTCCGGAGGCAGCGCGGCGAGGGCTACCTCAAGCTCTTGCCATATCACTTTGCGCAGGCAAGCGTTCTCGGGGTCGTCGGCCGGTGGAGCGGAGAGCATGCCGGCGAAATAATCATATACGTCGTCGCTGTCGGCAGCGCTGCTCCACGGCTCTTCGCGGCGCTTGCGCCAGAGGTTGATGATGGCATTGTGTGCAACCTTGTAGAGCCATGACGACATACGTTCTATGCCCGTGATTTCTGAGTCATCACAGCGCGCGAGGCGGTAGAAGACATCCTGAAGGATATCGTCGGCGTCATCGGTATTACCCACGCGTCGGATGATATATGAGCGTAGAGCCTGCCGATGATTGTTGACTATGTCGGTCAGCAATGCAGACTTAGCGCTCATCTTGAGGATTGGCTGTCATATTGTGCCATTGGCGGCGGCGTTCCCAAAATTCGCGTCGTTCGTCGGGGCTGAGATTGTGCCAGTGGTCATGACCGGGGCGCAGGTGGTGGAGGCACGCTCCGAGCAGGAAGAGACCGATTATGAAGCCACCCGAAAGCAGTTGGCTCAGAAAGAATATACCGAGCGACTGAGTGAAGCTCACCGAGGCAAAGCCGCTTATTGCCGGAACGAAAGCGTTCCAGAGTGTCATGATGGCGTATGCAGCCAAAGAAGGCACGCCGGCGCCCCATATAAGGAGCATGATGAAGGTCTTGATTATACGTTTCATTCTGTTTTTTATTTAAGTTTTTTGTGAGCTCACAATTATATGACACGCGGCTGTCGAAAATATTTTATCAAATCTGAAATTTAACATTTGCGTCAAAAAAATAGCAGCCCCGTTGGTCGCGGGGCTGCTATATGGAGTGGATTGAAATATTTAATCTTCGGCTGCGTCGAGATTCTTCAGTGCGTAGACGTATGCGCCGATTGATATGGCTTTGGAGGCTCCGAGCTTCGATATTATCACGCCGGTGCGCTTCATGGGGTCGTACATCACGCTGTCGTTAGTGCCATACACCTTGAGCGGACGGGCGTCGCCGACAACGAATTTTGCAAATTCGAGTTCGTCGTCGAGGTCGAACACTCTCATCTGCACGCGCTGCACAGCCTCGCCGCTCTTCGTGGCGAGTGTAGAGCGCAATTCTTTTATCACAGCAGGTTTTATGTATTTTGCAGCACCGGTAAGGCCGCCGCCGATAACGATGAGCGAATCGGTGAGCGTTACGGCAGAGGCGAAAGCGTCGCCGGCCACTTCACCGCAAAGTTCGAAAGCCTTGCGTGCCATCTCGGCGTCGCCCTCGGCTTCTCCTTCGGCAATTTTGAATATCTCGTAGGGTGTGCGGTCGGTGTCGTCGCCGGTGAGTGTGGCATAGTTGCGCTTGACGCCGCGGATCGACGCGCCTTCTTCTACGATCACACCATTTTCGTGCTTGTGGCGCAGGCAGAATGTCTCTACGCAGGCATTGTTGCCGAGATTGAGCTCTCCGTTGATCACAGAGCCGATTCCGAGGCCGGTGCCGAAAGTATAGCCCAAGAGATTTGAGTATTTGCGTTTGCCGCCGAGCTCCCGTATGCGCTCGTTGATGTCTTTCAGGGCGCCACCCGTGGCTTCTCCGAGGGCAAAGAGGTCGCCGTCGTTGTTGATGTAGACAGGCAGTTTGAATTTAGCCTGAAGGAAGGGGCCGAGAGCCACGCCATCTCTGAACGAAGGGAAATTGGGAAGATAACCGCCGATAATGCCGGCACGGTAATCTGCCGGGCCGGGGAAAGCGAAGCTTATTGCCACGGGTGATTCATCTATCTTTGAAATCACTTCTTCAAAGCCTTTCACCATAGTGTCGAGGCATTGGTCGAGATTGTCGGAGTGCGAGGGATAGGTTATGGGGTCGATTATATAATCGTAGCCTCTCATGGCCGAAAATACGAAGTTTGTGCCTCCGGCATCGAGGGTGATTACTATTCGCTGGTCGTTTTTATACATTTCAGTATGAGATTATCAGTGGAGTTTTTTTATAATTTTCGAGATATTCGGTCCATGCCTCCATGTCGGTGATGTCGGCGCGGTCCCATGCAAAGCCGAAGTAATATCTGAAATTCTCGCGCGGTGCTATGCGGGTGGCAAGCACGGCATGGCCGTCGCGCTCGGCAAAAGTGACATTGCGGTCGGGGATGATGACGCCGAGCATGGCTTTGCCGTTATCCGGGCCTTGAGTGGGGTCTGCGTAGGCTATGAAGTTCGAGCTGTTGACAACGGGGCTCTCGTCGCGCAGCGGCACACCGGCAACGATGTCGGCCGAGTCGCGAAGTCCGGCATAGCTCACAGTGCAGGCGTTGAGGTGCTTGCCGGCATCGAGGGTGATGAGTCGTGTCTCAACTATGCTGTCTACGGGAGCGAAAGTAAGGCGGGCAGTGAAGCGCAGCGGGCCATTGTCAAGTACTTCGGCGGTCTCGTAGCACCAAGGGAATACGATGGTGTCGTTGACTACACGAGCGGCCACACCGTCGCCCAATGTCGGCCCCACGGCGTAGCAGTCCATGCCGAGCCCATGGTCGATGTGATAAGAGATAGTGTTGATATATTCCTGCGCCGCTTCTTTGGAAATAGCCTTCAGCGAGTCGACAATCTGCCAAGTGCGCGGGCTTGTCTCGGGAGCGTAGAGGTCTTCAAGTATCGGGCGGGGAGTGGGATGTTTGAAGAAAATGTCATACCCGTAGGCACGCTCTCCCTTGGCCTGTGTCGCGGGGCCGTATGCACGGAAGCCGACGAGGTCGTTTTCCCATGCAAGGTCATCGGCGCGTTCGGGATAGACGCGTCCGACAGCTACGTTGCTGAAGCTTACCGCAGTGTCGCTCAATGCTATCCGGGCTGTGATTCGCGCATTTGGCTCTATGTTGACCTGAAATATCAGCAGCGAGTCGCTCGTGATCTGCGACGGCACAAGCGAGTCGTTGCAGTAGACAGCGTAGAAACCGTCGCCCAACCTCTCGGCAACATCTTTTAAAGGAATTTCCACAATCTCACAGCGGGAAGAGCCCGAAGGATTGCTTACATTAACAATCATGTCGTCGGGCTGCGAGCACGACGACATGATTGAAGCCACAGCCAGAGCGGCGGCGAACTTAGAGTGTAGCGAAGACATTTTTGTTTTCATTGATTCTTTTGAGGCGAAGTAATGCTTCAAGATAATAATAATCGGCGTATATTATCGAATAGTCTATCTCGCTGCCTGCCGGGCGATGACCGGTGGAATGGTCGAGGAACGAGGGGCGCTTGCTGCCTGAGCGGTATCTGTCGCTTGCAAGCGACGCGAGCATTTTTGTCGCAGCCTCACGATAGCGGGCGGCTGTCTTGGCGTCGACATACTGCTGCAGCTCAAGCAAAGCCGAGGCTACAACAGCGGCAGCGGAGGCGTCGCGGCTTGTATGTGGTATCGACGGGTCGTCGAAATCCCAATAGGGCACATAGTCGTCGGGCAGACGGCAAAGATAGGCTTCCGTAACTTTTTTTGCAAAGTTAAGAAATTTTTTGTCATTTGTCTCACGATATACCATAGTATATCCGTAAATAGCCCAAGCCTGGCCTCTCGACCATGTTGAATTGTCGGCGTAGCCCTGATGTGTGATACCTTTTATGAATTTACCGTTGTCGGGGTTATAGATTGCCACATGATAGCAGGTTCCGTCGCGGCGGAAGTGATGTTTCATTGTCACCTCGGCATGACGCACGGCGATATCATACAGCTTCTTGTCGCCGCCGTTCTTTGCTGCCCAAAAGAGCATTTCGAGGTTTATCATGTTGTCCATGATGGTGTTGTGTCCGCCGAGCATTTCTACATTCCGCGGCCACGACAGAATAGTACCGACTACGGGGCTGTAGAGCGTGGCAAGGGTGTCGGCAGTGGCAAGCACCACCTGTTTGTATCGTTCGTCGCCGGTGAGGCGGTAGGCATTGCCATAGCTGCAGAACATCAGGAATCCGAGGTCGTGGTCGAAAGCCGGGCGTTGCGACAGATATTCGAGCGAGCAGGTGTATTTTTCCGCTTCTTCTTTGAGTTGTTTGTCACCGGTGATTTCATAGTCATACCACAGCACACCGGGCCAGAATCCAGCACACCACTCGTCGGGAGTGACCTTGCGGCAGTGCCATACGCTGTCGCATGGGCTGATGTTGCGAGGCATCATGGTATAGTCTTTATCAGGGCCTAATTGAGTCAATGCCCGATGTATCTGCAAGTTACAATAATTTAAGTCGCCGTCGACATCTACAGTTACGGCTGAGAGAAGGGGGGTACACATCATTGCGAGTGTACCTGTGATTATCTTGAGAAACTGCATAATGCTATTTTAAGGTTGTATCAGATGAGAAAATGTCGATCCATCCGCGGTCGGAAATATCGGCCGGTGTAATGCTGTAGAACCCGATTTTTGCGCCTATCCATTTGCCTTCTCGCGCTGTGAAATTGCCGCATGCAAGGTATTTCTTGCCATCGAGGCTGTAGGCGAAGGTGCATTTGCCGCCTTTGTCTACCTTCACCCTGAGCATGATATCACATTCGAGGTTCGGGTAGTTGCCGGCAGCGTAAGTGCGTGTCGGTTTTATCGTGGCGATATCTTTTATTACTTCTTTGCCTCCTTGCTCGGCGTCGGTGCAGGTGATGAACTGCAATGTAAATTCATCGCCGGTTTTCTTGAGTCCGAGGCGGGCATAGTTCCAGCCCATTACGATTAAGCCCGACGACACGCCCTCTGACGATGATTTGGCAGATATACGCACCTTTAATGTCTGCGTGAACTCCTCTGCCGGGAACTTCTCAAGCCAAAGGTTTGGCACTTCCCACATATTCACGAATTCCTTGCTCACCTTGTGGCCGTAGATTCTCATCATTGACTCGGCGGTAGGGAAGCCGAAAAGGTCATTATAGTTGCCGTGCCATTGATAGAGCAGGGGAGTGTCGGTGTGTTTGCTTTGCTTAGTGAGTATCGGTTTGGCATATTTTCTCACAGGCTCACCACAGCCGTCACCGTCGGGGTCGCTGCCTATCACGGGCCAGTCGTTTACCCACGTCATGGGGTTGAGGTGCACTACTCGGCCGTATGCCCCTTTGTCTTGAAAATGAAGGAACCAGTCAGAGCCGTCGGCTGCCGATACCCACGCTCCCTGATGAGGACCGTTGATGTCGCTGTTGCCCTGTGCCATCACGATTTTCGACTCGTAAGGGCCGTAGATATTCTTGGAGCGCATTACGAGTTGCCATCCCGTAGCCACGCCTCCGGCCGGGGCGAAGAGATAGTAGTAATCGCCGCGGCGATACATCTTTGTGCCTTCTACGGTATGGTTTACGCCGTCGTTGCCGTCGAAAATCTGTCGGGGCTGCGAAATGACTTTATTGCCGTCAGGAGTCATTTCACTCAGTGTGAGCACACTGTTGAATCCGGCGCGCGAGGCAGCCCAGCCATTGGAGAGATATGCCTTGCCGTCGCTGTCCCACAGCGGCGACGGGTCGATGAGGCCTTTGCCTTCTTTTACCAGCACCGGCTCGCTCCATTTGCCTTCGGGATCGGCGGTATTTATCATAAAGATACCATAGTCGGGGTCTCCCCAATAGATGTAGTAGAGTCCGTCGTGATAGCGTATGCAGGGGGCCCACACACCTTTGCCGTGGCGCACGCCGCCATTGTAGAAATCTACCGGCGGAACGGCTTCGAGGGCGTAGTTGACAAGAGTCCAGTTTACAAGGTCGTCTGACTTCAATATCGGCAATCCGGGCACATCCGAAAAGCTCGATGAGGTCATATAGAATGTCTTGCCGTCGGGGCTTGCCACAGCGTCGGGGTCGGAGTAGTCGGCATGTATTACCGGATTGGTGAATTCCTTGCCTATGAGGTTGGCAGGGTTCGACACCGTGTGGCCGTCGCTTGCCATGCAGGTAAGCGACGCGCCATACAGTAACGAGAAAATCATCAATCTATTCATAGAAAAAACTTTCGGTTAAAGGAAAAATCTTTTTTACCAGAGAAATATACCTTGAAATTCATTATATAATACGGCGCACCGCCCGAAAACACCTAATGCCCATAACAAAAAGAGCGGCCACAACCGCTCTTTCATTCATGCCGGTGTTATCCTGATTGCCACGCCGCCGCGGGGGGCGAGGTCGAAGGTGAGTTTGTCGCCGGATTTTACTTTTTTGTTTGTTATTGCCACGTGGGTGGCGGTCTTTACTTTATCGCCGCCATCGGTGTAGATTTCGGCTACATATTTTTTGCCGGGCTCGAGGAAGTCGAGATTTATTGTCTCACGGTGGCCGACGTTGTTTGTCATCGCAGCCACCCACCAATTGTCGCCTTTGCGGCGCGCCATGGTGATATTGCGCCCGGGATAACCTGAGAGGACGCGGCTGTCGTCGAATGTGGTGGCGAGGTCTTCAAACCATTTTATTTCGGGCTCGCCATGATATCTATCGGGAGTGTCATACCACAGGATGGTCTGCAATGGGCTGTAGAAAATAAGCGACGCCGCCAACTGGTGGGCATGAGTGTTGCGCAGGCGCTTGTCGAAGTAGCAGATCGTGTAGTCGGCAGCACCGTTGAGCATGCGTGTGAATGGTAGCATGGTGTTGTGCGTTGCGTCGGGCCATTCTTCGTTGCCGCATATACCCTCCTGTGTGAGCAGGTTGGGATAGGTGCGCGAGAATCCCGAGGGGCGGTATTCGTCGTGGATGTTCATGAGCAAGTGATTGTCGGCTGCCTTGCGCACCATATCATGGAGCCATGTGGCCCATCGGTGCGAGGCATATTGCACGAATCCAGACTTCACGCCAACGATACCCCATTGGCGCAGGAGCGGGAAGAGCTCGTCCATCTGCTTCATCAGGGCGTGCTGGTTGACATAGAGCCACACTCCCACACCCTTTTCACGGCCATATTCTACCACGCGCTGCAGGTCGAGTTTATCGACAACCTTTGTGGCGTCGCCGTCGTGGCTCGTGCAGGGCAGATACCATAGCCAGTCGAAGAGCATATAGGGAATGTTGTGCTCGGCGCAGAAGTCGATATTGCGCAGGCCGGCCTCGGTGTCGATTTTCGTACAGCGCATTATCTTGCCGGGAACTACCCAACTGAAATCGCCTTGCGACGCCGGGTTGAGATTGTTGACAATATCGTTGTTTTCAAGCAGTTCGCCGGGCGAGTCGGCTGTCATGATAATTTTCCACGGGGTGGCGTAATAAGTCACGATATCTACAGGAGAATACATTACAGATTCGAGAGTCGACGGCTTGTCGGCACGCGCCTTGAATTTTGTCAGGCACCAGTCGTCTGTGTCGGCGTCGAGCAGGGCAAGCCACTTGCCGTCGGGGAGCTCAAGGGTGAGGGCACGCTCTACGGGATAGCTTATCGAATCGATAGCGCCGACATCGAAGTGTGCCTGCGCCCATTGCTCCGAGAATGCTTTTGTGCCGGCAGGCAGAGTATAGTCGGTAAGATCGTCGACAACCTTATGGAAAATTGCCGCCGGGTGCTCTGGGAAGAAGTAGCGGAAAGCAATGCCCTCGTCGTAGGCCCGCACCTCTACATCGAGCCGGTAGTCGCTCTTGTCTTTGCGGCTTGTATGGAGTGTAGCCTGATTGTAGCGGTCGCGTACTGTAGACCGTTCGCCATAGAGAGGAGTCCACAGGGTATCTACCGCCGGGCCGTAGCTCACACTGTCTACGGTCAGCAGATCCATCCAGCAGTCGGGCTGCTCAAGATCACGCTTGCCAAGAGCCATCTCCCACACGCGGTTGTCTACCTGCAGGCCGGCGCGCGAGGGCAGTATTACATCTTTGCCGTCGATGGCGACGCTGTATGTAAGCTCCTTGCCGGGTTTGGCGAATGTGACGGTATTGCGCCCGTCGGGTGACGACAGCTGCAAGGTCGGAGTGGCCGCTAAGGCTGCCTCGCTGAGAATCAATGCTGTAAGGGCTAAATATTTCATGGTTTCTTTATATTCCAGTAAACTACATATCGGCGATGATGGGTGTCGAAAAGAGGGCGGAGTACGCTGCCGTCTTCAGTCACGAACTCAAGACGGCCATTGCTGCGGCTCAGCGCTTTCTCCGGCTTGGCCGGGTCGATGGTAAGTGTCGTGTTGAGGTTCGCCGGTATGTTGTAATTGTATGTATAGTAGTCGTTTCGCACGTCGGGGTTGGAGAACGGCGCGCAGCCTGTCATACCTTCCGTGCCGAGGTCTCCGGCCAAGACTATCGGGCCATATAGCACCGCAGCACGCGATTCATCTCCGCTGACACCCTCCAATGCAAGCTGCATGGGGAATGAAGCCTCCACGCGGTCGCCCGCTTTCCATGCACGGCGGATGTCGATATATGACGACGGCCCGGTCTTTACCTTGACAGCCTTACCGTTGACTTTCACTACCGGTTTACCGCTCCATGAAGGGTAGCGCAGCGATAGTGTGAAAGGCGTACCGTCAGCTTTATCGATAGTGATTGACATTGCCCCGTTGTCGGGGAAAGAAGTCGTTTGGGTGAGTTTCACTCTGCGGTCTTTCCAATTCAGTGCCGATGGAGCAAGAAGATTTACAAAGAGTCTGTCGTCGGCATGATAATATATTGCCTCGGCATATTTGGCATGGCTTTCGAAGCCGCTGCCCACACAGCACCAGAAAGATTTCTCAGGTGTGCTGTAAACCTTGTAGGCGCCGCTGAGCAGGGGCATGAAATAGCAAACCATGCCGCTCTCGGTGTCCTGTTGCCCGAGAATATGGTTGAAGAGTGCGCGCTCATACCAGTCGGCCACCGCAGGATCGGCGTTCCAGCAAAACACATGGCGGGCGAGTTTGAGCATATTGTAGGTGCAGCACGTCTCGCCGGTATAGCCGTTGATAAATCGGGCCATGTTATCGGTGTCGAAGTAATGCTCTTTCTGGCTCAGCGAGCCGGTGGCGAAGCAGTGGTGGTCGGTCATCTCGTGCCAGAAATGCTCGGTGAGCGCCCTCGATGATTCGTCTGCGGTCAATTCGTAGTTGCGGGCTTCGCCTATCACTTTGGGAATGAATGTATTTGTGTGCTTGGTGCCGAAGTCTGTCGAAGCTTCTTTGAGCGGGTCGATGGCGTCGTTGTGATAGAAGAAGCGCGCCAAGGCAAGATGACGGTCGTCGCCGGTGAGTGAATACAGGTTATAAAAAGCCTCGTTGACGCCTCCGAACTCATTGCGCAACATCAGCCTGCGTGTGTCTTCGTCGAGATTTCCGACCTTGGCGTAGGCCCAGTCGGCCATGCCTTTGGCTATATCGAGTGCCTGTGCGTTTCCGCTAAGCACAAACTGGTCAATCAGTCCGCTCAGGATTTTATGTAGTGTATACCACGGTGCCCATACCGATTTGCCGCGAATGTTGCGGTTGATGAGTTCTTCAGGAAAAGCACTCAGATATCCGCCACCGAGAGCCTCCTGCACTTCTGCAAGCCCTGCTACAATGCTGTCGCCCTTGAGTTTGAAAACATCCGCTCCGGTGGCTTTATACATCAGCCCGTAGGCTGAGAGAAGATGGCCGGTGGTATGGCCGCGCACGTCGCAGTCGAGCGACTCCCAGCCGCCAAGTTTCTTCACCGACTCATAGCCTCCTTCAAGGCCGGCGAATACACCGGCGTTGTTGCGGAAACTATGGAGAAGACGGCGAGTGTCGATATTTGCCATCCATGCCGAATCGCGCTCCAGATTTTCGCGCAGACGTCCCGGCAGCAGACGTACGTCTCCAAGATCGAAAGCCTTGGCTTTGACCTCGACTGCGTCGGCTACTGCCCTCTGCTCCGGCGAGATACCGGGGTAGAGCGACTGAGCAGCCACTGTGGCGCACGAGCCCAAAACTATCGCAGACAGAAATATTCGGAGTGTCATTCGGTCATTTTATATTTTTTGCCGTTGAGGGTGAAATTCATGCGAGGCTGGCCGCCTGCTGTCACACCCTTGGCGTTGCTTACTACATTGAGTTTGGAGAATGACGAGAAACGCACATCATCGGCGCGGCGCAGCGAACTGCCATGGCCGATGAAGATTTCATCGGGTTTTGCCGGATTTGCGCCCTCGCGATAGCTCACGGCAAGCATGTAGGCGTCGGTTGTCCAGCCGTCGGCCTCAATCCATGAGTTGAGGTGCATGAGGCGGCCGTCGGCGAGCTGATTGATGTAGATGCCGGTCACCTTGCCGTCTTTCTTTATGCGCAGGCCAATCCAGTCCTGACCCTGACGACGCTCGATTTCGGGCAGGTTCTTATCCTCAGGCGAATCTTTGAGTATGATGGCAGTAACACCTTTCACGCGGTCTGTGGTGCCGGGAAGTTTGAATGAATAGTAGTCTTCCATGCCGCTGAGGTCTTCAGTGGGGCCTTGGAGAACTTCCCAATACATGTTTTCAGGATAGTCGTGCACGAAATTGCTCGGGGCGAGCGGAGCGGGGTAGAGCGGGCGGATGATGGCGGCAGACTCTCCGTTGACTATCTCAAGGTCATAGCCTTTCTTCTTCGCCTCGCCTCCCGGGTGCCATAGCCATTCGAATGAGCCCGGTTTGTGGCTGTGGATATCGTCGACTACATATATCACATCGTCAATCCAGAGATAATGACGGAAGTTGCGGTCGAATACATGCGACATCGGGCCTGTGCCGTCGGCAAGCACATACTTTATGTTTCCGGCGTCGATAAGATTGCTCACCGAGCCCGGCAGCATGGCGCCATGATATTGCTGATAGGGAAGTTGCCCTTCGCCGTTGAATTTCACAATATTATGGGCGTCAGACTGGAAGAAATAGTTGCGGTATTCGGGCTTGCCGTAGCTGCAGTTGCCGGCGTCTTTCACAATGTCTACTCCTTTATGGAATAGAATGAGCGAGTTGGCGTCGGCATGTGAGTGATTCCATGTCTGCCCCGATTTCACGGCGAGCATGGTGGCGTCTTTATCCCACGAGTCACGCATTGTTGCCCAACCAAAATCGTTCCAGATATGCGATGTAGGAAGTTCAGGGCGTGCAGGAGATTTCTTTCCGCGCGGGGTATAAAGGAATCCCATAGGAAAATGGAGCGGAAATCCCTCGCGGTGTTGTCCGGGTGTGAGTTGGTCGAGATACCACAGCACGGCGGGGTCTTCCTCGCCCATGGCGTAGGCAAGAAGCATGGAGCTTTCGCCGGTGACATTCTTATGGCTGTCGCCGAAGTTTATGCTGTAGAGCATACCTGTGCGCGGATAGGCTACATGGCAGAAGAATGAGGCGAGTTTCTCCATCTGCGGCAGTTTTTCGAGTTTGCTGCCGGGGTGGGAGTTGAGCCATGCCATGCGCAGGAGCAGCGCCTCGGTGCTTCCGAAGCTTGCATAGTTGATACTCTCATACATGCCGCCATCACGGTCAAAAGTCTTTGGCTTGTGCTGAATCACATCGCCGGCGAAGTCAAACCATTCAGGCAATGCCTCTACCGCCTGCTCGGCGAGCTTGCCGGCCTGCGGAATCTCGTTGCTGATGGCGAGGCCGAGGATAGCACCCATACCTACGCACGATGTCCACCAGTTGTGGCCCATAGAGTTGAGCGAGTGTATGCGTGTAGGCTCGGCTATCCAGTCGCCCAAGAGGGGCTCTACGGCGAGGCGATAGAGCCCTGAGGCTATCTCGCGGCGGTCGGCGGCGGAGAGTCGGTCGTATACGGCGTCGTAGGCAAGAGCGAGCTGAAAGGCACGGTGGGCCATCTGCAGCTCCGAGCGCCAAGCCGGCCGACGGGCCATCATCTCCTTGTCGGCCCACGACTCCACCTTGGCCGTCTTGAGCAGAACCTCGCGGATTTTGTCGGCATAGCGGCTGTCGCCTGTCATCTGATAGACGAGCGCAGGATATTCGAGTTTGCGCACATCGCCTTTTGCAAGCTGCAGGTCGGCCTCGGCAAGAATTTTCTGCCAAGCCGAAGCCATTGCCGTGTCGTTGTCGAGAGCCTTGCGCGCGCATTCCACACGCTGCGGAGTGAAGAGCAGCGACGGGTGTTTTATGCCGGCCGACGCTGCCATAGAGAGTGCGAGGGTAAAGAGTATGGTGCCTGTCTTTTTCATTTGAAAGTGATGTTTTCTACGTGTTCGCCGATAAAGATACGAGCCATATCGCCGGTCTTGTACCATTTGGGTTTGCCGGGCATGTCATCGCTGATTTTCTGACCGTTGATCACAAGATTTTCGAATGTTATGTCGGATACTTTGCGACTGTCGTCGTAGCCCGCGATTATAGAGAGCTCGCTGTTGCCGCCGTTATATGTGATGTCTTTGAAGAGAATGCCGGATACCGACTTGCCCGGGGCCGCACAATATTTCTTGTTGAAGAAAATGCGGATGTTGATCAGTTGCCCCTGACGGAAGTCTTCAACGCGTATGTTGTCGAAAGTGATGTCGCGCACTATATTGTTGTCGCCGCAGCTTATACCGAAGCAACCTTGATAGTCGAGCTGCTTTTCCTGTTGGTCGAGGATGTCGATGTTGCGGTATACGATATTTGTTATTGTATCAGAGGGGGCGTCCGGCCCGATTTCTGTTGCCGAGCCATGAAGACCGATCATGATAGGATGGGCCACATCGGCCCAAAGAGTCGAGTTTTCCATCGTGATATTGCGGCAACCGCCTACGAAGCCCTTGCGGGTGGCATAGATGGTTGAGCAGTCGTCGCTGTTGCGGCAGAATACGCCGTCATAGTGCACATTGTTGCTTGCAAATACATTCATGCCGTCGCCCCAGCCATAGTAGCTTATGCTTTTTACATTTGTGATGGCAACCGAGTCGCTGCCGCCTACGGGTATCTGTGTTACGATTATCCCCTCGGCTTCGATATTCTTGGAGCGCTTGATATATATGCCCTCGCCACGGCCACGCGGATGTACTTCGCCGCGGCCATAGAAGCGGATGTCGGAGGCACTGTCGGCCACGAGTTGGCCATATACTCTCGCGCCGCCGTCGATATAGACCGTTGAGCCCGAGGGTATGCTCATAACCTCGCCTTCGATTTCATGCACGCCCGGAGCGAAATATATCAGACGCGAGCCTTTGCGGCCTGCGCGCTTGATTTCCTTGGCAGTGGGACGATGGGTGTCGAGCGGGTTGGCGAAGAGATGGAGATTATGGAAGATGTCGCCGTTGACCTCCACCGAGAGATTGCGGGGATGGTCAAGCGAAAAGGTGAGAGTGTCGCCGCTCACCGCCGGCGTGATATTGTAAGAGAGAGGGCGGACGCGGCCGGAGGCCACAGCACCGCGGTTGTAGATCACGCGCACATCAACCGATCCGTCGAAATCGAAATAGGCCATAGAGGCTGTCTCAACGCAATGACGGGTGTCGCGTACCTCATCCACTTTCACAGGATAGACGTCTACATGTTGCCAAGGACTGCCGTTCTGACGCACTTCTACGGTGAAGTCATCTAAAGTCTCTACGCCTTTGCCGGCAGGGTATGTGACGATGGCAGCATTGCTGCAGAAAGCTGTGAGAAGGAGAAGGGTTGATAAAATGCGCATGGATTGTTTGGTTTATTTAAGTTCCGCGAGCGGAACTTGGTTAATTGGTTTAAAAGGTTTAATGAGTTTAAAGTCGGTAAAAATAAACTTTTCTAAACATCATAAACTGCGCAGAATGCGCTTTTAAACTTCAAGTTTTCAAGTTGCCCTTGCAACTTGAAAACTTGATAATATTATTACTCTCTGTGATACATCAGAGTTGAGAATCCGAGTTGGTCGAAACCGCCTGAATTGCCTCCGTAGTGGCCGCCACCGCCGTCGGGACGATAGCGCTCGGCATATTCGGTCACATATTTGCCCTGAATACCGTGGGTCTTGCAGTAAGAAGCCCATATATCCCATCCGGGACGGTTTGTGCCGCGGCCTCCCGAGCCAAGTTCTGTCATGCTTCCGCCGTTGTAGCTGTAGGCAGTGAATGGAACGTTTTTCGACGAATATTTAAACCAAGAGTCTTCGGCATTACCGGGTTCGCTGTCGCCGTCTTTAGGGAGATTGTATTTGGCTGCATACTGTGCGAATGCGATAGCCACACCGTCGTTGAAAGCGAAGAGGTCTTCACCGATGTTGAGAGCCATTTGGCAGAAATACCCTACCAGAACGGCGCAGAGTGTATTGTGGCCTTGGTCGCGGCCGGCCTCGTTGCCCTGTGCAAGTTTTTCGCCTGAGCCGTCGGGGTCGTCGAAGATGTCGATGATACCTTTGCCGGTGAAGCTGCCGGGACCTTCGCCGCATTTGAAGCGGAGGATAGCCTCGTTGACCATATCATTGTCTTCGGCAAGAATACCGATGGAGAGGATGGCGGTCATTGACGCGAGGTCCCAGTTCATCCACCAGTGATCGCCTACGTTGAGTTCGAGGAAGCGGTGGCAGAAAGGATACCAGTAGGTTACGAGCCAATTCACCACATTGGCGAAGTTTTCGCTCTCACCCCACTTGTTGTAGTCGCGCAGAAGCTCGGCAGCATTGGCTACCTGATGTATCTGGAACATCATGAGGTATTCGTTGGAGTCGATCACATCGTCTTTCCATTTGATTTTGCCAAGAAGTATGCCTTTGTTGTGTGCGGCCCAGTCTTCAAGCAATTTTACGGCTGTGGCAGCTGCGCCTTCGTCGCCCGAGAGCTGCCATTTGAGGCTGAGCTGATATGCTGCCGCGGCGTCGCGGGCGAGGTCCATGTAGCTGTTCTGGATACCGGGTTTGTAGAGGTCTTCAAGGCCGGCGTCTTTCCAGCGGCCTCCGCCCTCGGCCCAGTTTGTGGCGTCGAGGCGCGCGAGATACTCCCATGTTGTGGCTGTGCGGCCGTTGTTGCTGTAGCCGCTTGTGAGGAGTTTCTGGTATGCGTCGGCCCAAGGCTGCTGGCCGAGGTGGGCTTTCACATAGTCGATGTCAGCACGTGTGTGGAGCATGCAAGGGTGCTTGGTGAGATCATAGACCTGAGGATCGTATACGGTTTCAGAGCCGGGCATAGGCCATGAATCGATATCGGTGGTACCGTCTTTGATCTCGCTGCATGCAGAGGCAGAAAGAAGAGCCACACCCGACAATATGATTGAAAATATCTTGTTCATTTTAAGGCTTGTTGTTTATTGGGTTTATTATTTGTGGCTTGGGGAAAGCGGGCGGCGGGTTATTCAACTACCCACTTTCCACAAGCTACAAACTTTCATGGTTTATTTGCCTTGAGCCACTTCTTGGTTTGCGAACTCTTTGGCTTCGTCTTCGCTCTTGAACATTCGCAGCCAGTATACATTGTAGAATGCTGTGGCAGCGGTCATGTTCTCGTAAGGAATATCGGCGAGCTTGATCTGGAACACGCGGAAGTTGAGTATATCCTGCCCTACGAAGTTGGGGCGTGTGCCAAGGTTGTAGATAAGAAGCTGAGTGCCGTCGCCGAGGTCGATACCGTTCTTCGGGTTGGGGTTACCTGCATTTCCGGCCTCGAGAGTAACGGCGTCGAGGGTTGAGTTGCCGCCGTTGATCTTTGTCATGCGCACGGCGAAGACAGGATAGTTCTTCAACGAGAGCTGCAGAGGATTCTTCTCGCTGCAGTCAACCTTGATATCGCGACGCCACTTGCCGCCGGCGGGATCTTTGAATTCTACATGCCAGAAGTTTTCTGTGCGGGTGTCGGGGGCGTCGGCGCTTGATACAACCCAGCCGTTCCATTGGTTCTGGGCGTCCCAGATGAGGAAGCCGGGATCAACGGTGACTTCGGTAGAGGCCTGAGCGCCGTTGCCGATACATGTACCGGTGATGGTGACAGTGCCGAAGCCTTTGGGGGTCACTACACCGCGGTGAACGGTTGCTATAGACTCGTCGGAAGAAGACCATTCTACCGAACCGAGCGTTGCGCCCGAAGGATTATACTTCACAGTGAGGGCGACAGGGCCGCGCGAGAGGCAGATCGGGCCGTCGAGAGGTGTAATCTCGATTGACTCAGCCTCGATGTAAGGCTTGACGTCGAAGCTGTATTCAGCGCGGGCTGTACCGTAGTCATGAGCCAATACGTAGATTGTTGCACGGCCGGCTCCGACGCATTTCACAAGGCCGGTCTGATCTACAGTGGCAATAGACTCGTCGGCCGAGTGCCACGACAGATTGCTGTAGGTGTGGTTTTCGGGAAGGATGGTCGCCGAGAACTGAAGTTCGTCGGTGACATAAATCACGCCGTCTTCGCCGAGCGAGGTGGTATTTTCAAGTTCGATTGAGGTGGCTTTGATGATTTCGGGTATAACCTGCACGGTTACCGAAGCCATAGCCTCATTGACCTTGAATCCGAGTGATGTTGTGGCTGTGATCTGAGCCTCGCCTACACTGAGCGCGCGGATAAGGCCGTTGTTGTCAACCGAGGCCACTTCCGGATTCGATGAGGTGAATATTACCGAGGGGTCATCGACCTCTTCGGGGCCTGCCGACCATACAAGAAGAGAGTCCATGCCTACTCCCAGAGGAAGTATCTCACTTACGTCAAAAGTGATTTCCTCGAGAAGTTTTGAGTCGGGGGCGTTGAGGGTGAGCTCTTTGCCGTCGTCGCACGCTGAGAACGCAAGTGCTGCGGCAGCTACGAACGCCGATGATATGATATTATATTTTTTCATGATTAATCTTCGTCTTCAGGGTTGACTTCTTCTGTGGGATCTTTTACATAGCTGCCTGTTACCTTTGGCCAACCTTCGTTCTGACCGAGGTTGGGGTTGAGCTGCTGCTGGTCTACAGGAAGAGGGTAGAGATAGTGTTTCTGCTCGAATGTGCGGCCCGACTCAAGGATAATGCGGTTTTGTGAGTCAAGTGCATAACCGCCGTGGTTGGCCATCTTGTTGACCCATTCGCCCTGCCAGCGAATGCCTGTCATATTCATGGGCATTTCGCTCTCTGCGGTTTTCCAACGCTTGAGGTCGTCGACACGGAAACCTTCTTGGAAAAGCTCCACTGTGCGCTCGCGGCGGATTTCGGTGCGCATGTCGAGGCCATATTTGCTTACGAGCTCGTTGGTGAGTCGGGGCATGCCATTCGATTTGTTCACGCGCAGACGGGTCTTGTTGATTGAGATGTTGAGGTCTTCGTCGGAGATTTTGCCGTCGCGCTCATATACTGCCTCTGCATAGTTGAGAAGAACTTCTGCATAGCGGAGCACGGGGAAGTCGTATGCTTCGTCGCGGTCGGCACATTCACGCTCTGTAGCCCATTTATAGATCATGTAGCCTGAGCCCCAAGGAGTGAAGTTGGTGTATTTGGCGCGTTTGAGCTCCTCGTCGCTGCCCGACCAGTCGAGGCGGCAGTTGTTCTTGGCGTTGTTCCAGAATGTATCGCCGGGACGCATGAGGGTGTTGTTCATGCGGTTGTCGCGGTTTTCCCATTCGCTGCGCATGCGCTCGTAGCCGTTGAACTTGGCCGAAACGTCGGTAGGCAGGCCGTCGGTGCAAAGATAGAGGTCGGCGAGCTTGGTTGTGGCGAACCATGCGTTGGCGAGAGCGGTTGTTGTAAGGTTCTGGCCTGTGGTCTTGAGAGTGATGTCATAGCAGCGCTTGATGATATACTCTTTGTTTGCGCTCTTGTCGAGACCGGCGGGGTTGCATTTCACACCGCTTTCGAGGATAAACATGTAGCGGTAAGCGTCGTCGCCGAGTGTAGAGGGCTCGAAAAGTTCATATTTTTTGCTGTCGATGACGTCTTTTGCTGCATTGGCGGCGATATCGAGAAGCTCGTTGGCGCGGGCCGTGTTGCTGCGGAATTTCTGCCATGTGCCTTCGTAGAGTGCCACGCGGCTGAGGAATGCCGAAGCGCCCTCGGTGCTTACGCGGCCTTCTTCAATCTCGCTCACGCTCTTGAGGTGTGCGATGGCTTCGCGGAGGTCTTTGATGATGAAGTCTACCACTTCGCCGCGGTCGTTGCGCTTGGCGAACATCAGGGGATCATCGGTATCTACGGCATGGTCAACTATGATCACATCGCCGAATTTCTGCACGAGGAAGAAATATTGCCATGCGCGGAAGAAGTAAGCCTCGCCTACAGCCTGACGGATTTCTTCCTGATTGCTGAAGCCGGCAGCTTTCTCAAGCAGGAGACAGGTGCGGCGGATGGCGCTGTAGGCACCGGTATAGTCGCCGTCGCCTGAGCCCATGTTGTACTCGCCGCGCGATATGGTGTTGTTGCCGTCTTTGTGGCGCATCAGGTCGCTGCGCATATCTGAGTGGATATTGCCGTCATATACCTGAGAGAAGTTGGGGAGGTAGTCATAGAATTTGTTGGAAAAATTCTGGAAGTCTGACGATACAGCCCATAGGTCGGGGTCGGCGAGCTGGTCTTTCGGGTCAAGGTCGAGGCATGAAGCCGAGGCCAGTGCGATAGTGCCGATCGTGATATATTTGATTATATTTTTCATCGCATTGATATTATCGGATTAGAAAGTGATGTTGGCTCCGAGGGTCCATGTGCGGAGGAAGGGATAGCGGTTGAGGCCGCTCATGTTACTTGAGCCTTCGGGGTCCCAGCCGTCGTTGATGTGGCTGATTTCCCACAGGTCGGTACCGGTAACGTAGAAGCGTACGTTTGATATCACCTTGGATTTCTTAAGAAGTTCCTGAGGCATGGTGTAGCCGACGGTGATGTTTTTCAGACGCAGGTAGCTGCCGTCGTTTACAGTCCACGATGAGCACTGGTAGTTGTAGCTGTTGATGTCGCCGCCGCCGGTTGTAGCCGAGGTGAGCTGCGGATAGCGGCCGTTGGGATTCTCGGGGCTCCATACATCGCCGATCCACTGTGTGCCGCCGTTCATGTAGAGGGCGCGCATAGGTATCTGCCATGTGTCGAGGCTGTTGTTGTTGTTCTCGCAGCGGAAGATGGTGCGTTTGGCCGCGCCTTGGAATACGAAGTTGATGTCGAAGCCTTTCCATTCAGCGCCGAAGTTGAACGAGAATTGAATCTTGGGGTCGTCGGTGCCGAGGTATACGAGGTCATCGGCTGTGAGCTGTCCGTCGCCGTTGACATCCTCGAACATGTTGTCGCCCAGACGAAGACGGTTGATGTTGCCGATTGTAGAAGTCTCGGCATAGCGGTCGATGTATTTGGCAAGCTGCTCTTCTGTCTGGATTTTGCCGCAGTAGCGCAAGCCCCATACAGAGCGGAGGGGATAGCCCTCGCGGTCAGATTTGATACCGCCGGCTTTCACGCCGCTGCCGCCGTTGTCGGTGAGTTCGTTATCGGCGTAGGTGAAGGTGCCACCAACGTGGTAGTTGACGTTGCCGATACGGTCGCGCCAGTTGATCTGGCCTTCATAGCCCCATGCCTTGAATTTACCTTTGTTTGCTGTAGGAGCTTTATCGCCGAGGATACCGGGGTAGATAACGTCGATGAGCATGTTGCCGGTGTGTTTCCAGAATGCTTCCACAGTACCGGAGAGGCGGTTGCTGAAGAGGCCGAAGTCAAGAGCGATGTTGTAGTTGTGCACGCGCTCCCATGTGCGGTCGGTGCTGACGAGCTTGCCTTTGGTGTCGATGTTGCTCACCAGCGAGCCTCCGATGAGGTTGCCGCCTTGGCTGTTGAGGTTCCAGAGGGCTACACCTGAGTAGCGGTCGATACCGCCTTGGTTGCCGACGTTGCCGTAAGAGGCGCGGAGCTTGAGCTCGTTGAGCCATGAGCGGCTTGCCTCCATGAAGCTTTCTTCGGTGATACGCCAGCCGAGCGAGGCGCCCCAGAAGAATGCCCAGCGGTTGGCTGCCTGGAATTTGGAGCTGCCGTCGTAGCGGAACTGGCCTTCTACCATATATTTGCTCTTGAAGTCGTAGTTGGCACGTCCGTAGTACGACATGATGGCTTCTTCCCATTTCTCAGCCTTGTTGATGGTCACTGTGCCTGAGCCTTTGGGAACTTCGAGTGTGGGTTCGTTATTCTGGATTCTCACGCGGGTCCATTCGTATTGCTTCATGTTGTACTGCACACCGGCCATCACGCTGAGGTTGTGCATTTCCTTGAAGGTCTTGTTCCAGTTGAGGTAGCCCTGCACTGAGTAGAAGTCGGTGGCTGAGTTGCCTTTCTCGTAGTAAGTATCGTCTTTCTTGGTGGGGTTGGTTACCTCGAAAGTATCGTTGTAGTTGTAGAAATCAACCTGCAGGCTCTTGGTGTCGCGGATGGCGCCGGAGTGGTTGTAGCCAAGCACGGCATTGGCGGTGAAGCCGGGGAAGATTTCGTAGCGGAGTGTCTCGCTGATGTTCACAGCATTGACTGTGAGGTTGTTGTCGCCGCCGAGCTCTGCGAGCCAGTTGGGCGAGCACCAGTGCTCACCCCAAGCGTAGGGCTTGCCGCTGATGGTAGATGTCGGGAAGCCGGGCTGCGCCTGGCCGGCCTTGAGGGCGGCGCCTATCTGCGTAGGTGCTACCTGATCCTGACGGTTGTAGGCTATGACGCTCTGCAGCGAGAAGTTCTTGGCCAGCTGCATTGTGTTGTTGAGGCGAAGGTTGATACGCTGGTTGTGGTTGTTGCCCCATTTGAGGTTGGAGTCGTCATACATGTAGCCGAGCGAGAAGCGGTAAGTGTTCTTGTCGGTACCGCCCGCTACAGAGAGCTCATGGTTGGTACTCCATGAGTTGCCCCACATCACATCGTTCCAGTCGGTGTCGAAAAATACCATGTCGTCAACCTTGCTCATGCCGAGGGGGTTGCCGTCGATCCAGCTGCCTTTATATTTGAGTGCGAGCTGTGCGTATTTATACCATGTATTGTCGAGCGGGTTGTCGATGTCGTTGTTGATGACTTCAAGAACGCCGTTTGCCCATTGGTCAAGAGTCATGGTCTTGGCCCGCAGACCGATGTTTTTGAAAGTATATGAGCCGTTGTAGTCTACCTTAGCCTTACCGCTCTTTGCCTGTTTGGTGGTGACGAGCACGACACCGCCGGCAGCCTTGCTACCGTAGATTGATGCTGCGGCGTCTTTGAGGAAGTTCATGCTCTCGATATCCGAGGGGTTGATGAGGCGAAGGTCGTTGACGCTTTCGTATTCAACGCCATCGATGATCACGAGCGGGTCGGCGGCGTTTTTCGATACGGCGCCGCGGAGGCTCATGCTCCAACCCTCGTCGCCGGGAGCCGATGTATTGCGGGTGATGATAACGCCCGGCACTTGGCCTTGGAGAGCCTGCACGGGGCTTGAGAGAGTACCTTTATTTTCAAGAGCCTTGGCGTCGACTACGGCTACCGAACCGGTCATTGTGGCCTTTTTCTGTGTACCATAACCAACTACAACGACTTCGTTGAGCACATTAGAGCCTTCTTCGAGTACGATGTTGAGGTTTGTGCCGGCCACTTTCACTTCTTTGGTGTTGAAGCCTACGTAGCTTATTACCAGTGTTGCTCCCTGAGCTACTTTGATGTTGAAGTTACCGTCGATGTCGGTGGTGACGCCTTGCTTGGCTCCTTTGACAACAACGCTGGCACCGATGAGAGGTTCGCCTGTTGAGTCGGTGACGGTGCCGGAGACTGAGGCTGCTGCCGCAGAAACATCGGCCGGAGCCGGGGCGGCGAATACCGGGCATGGGGTGTATGCCATGCATGCCAATAGCATGCCGGCCACAATTGTGCCGCGCCATGGTATCAGTCTAAGATATGGTTTTCTCATATTATTAGGTATAATGATTGGTTTGATTATCATGCAATGTTTGCAAGGTAAGTCCGCACGTCCTTGCGACCGAGTCTCAGGTGGTTTTCAACGGTACGCTTCGACAGGTTGAGCGACGAACTGATATCATCCACCGCCATGTCGTCGAATCTGCTCATTATATAGATAGTACGTCGCATTGGCGGCAGACACTCAACACGTTCTTCTTCAAGGCCGGCAAGCTCGCTTGCGGCGAGTTGGGTCTCGAGACTATTGTCGGTATAGTCGCCGTTGATTTCCATCACATAGTCGTCATGCGACATCGTCATGGTGTAAAGACGGCGAAGATAGTCGTTGATAAGATTTCTGGCAATAGTGTAAAGATACGACAGTGCCGTCTCGGGCTGTAGCTCTTTTCCGGCTGTCATTACTTTTACCCACACATCCTGCGCGAGGTTTTCAGCGTCCCATACATCGGCGATACGGCTCTGTATGTAGCGGAGCAGACGCGGATGGTGGGCTTTGTAAGCTGTGGCGACAAGATTGTCGGTGCCTTGCCTTGTGTTCATGGTGTCGAAGTTTTTGGATTAGGTGTTGATTTGACTTCGTGACCGGTTTGTTTCGGGTCACGGTGCAAAATTACCGAGCTTCAAAAACATTGCAAAGTAAAAATTATCCGATTACATTTCCTATAATTATATTAGACTTGTAGGTTTTAAATATGTTGAGAATCAAAGATTTAAGAATTTGAGACTCTTAGTTTCAAAATAATTTGAGACTAATCTCTCTTGAGGAACTCGGCCGGAGTGATACCCGTATTGGCCTTGAAGTGGCGGAAGAAAGAGGCTCGCGATGAGAAGCCGCATTTGGCCGCAAGGGCGGTGAGGGTATACTTGCTCATGTCGATTTCCGAGCTCAGACGCTTGAATTCGTTGACGCGGTATTCGTTAACATAGTCATAGTAGCTTTTCTGAAGGTGTTGGTTGAATACGTATGAAAGGTTGTGAGCGCTCACGCCGATAAGGTCGGCGAGATTCTGAATCTTAAGGTCGGGGTTGGTGTAGGGTTTTGTTTCGCGCATGAGTTTGTCGAGGCTGTTGCAAATGCGGCGGCACTCTTCATTGCTCAGGCGGGTGGTCTTGTATAGATTCTGTTTCTTTTTCTCAATGGCGGCCTGTGCTTCTATCTGATGGCGCTGGAGTTCTTCGCTTTTGTTGCGGTGGCGCAGGTAGAGTGTCAGTGCCCATGCTGTCACGGCAATGACTATCAGCGACAGTGCGATGATAAGCCAGTTTACCTCGTTGTCGATATGCACGCTCATCAAAATTTGCTCATGGGTCTCGCCGGGTGTTCGGATCGAGAGGTTGTAGCTGCCTGAGGGGAGGGTATAGTAGGTGAGCCGAGAGTTGCCCTGCATTATTTTCCACTCGTCGTCGTAGCCTTGCAGGCGGTATTCCACAACCATATCAGAAGTCTCTGTGTAGCGGAAGTTTGAGAAAATGAAAGATATGTCGTTCTCGTGCTTTTTCAGTTCGATTGTCGGGGTAAGGCCGTCGGCGGTCACGCGTCCGTAGGCATTGTTGCCGTTGACTTCGATGTCGGTGATGGCGAACTGCGGGTTGAGGCGGTCGTCGTCGAGGTTGCGGTAGTTGAGGCGTACGAGGCCGTCGGTGTTGCCGAACCACAGGTCGCCATGCGAATCTATGGCAGGAGGGCATAGTGTGAATATCGGGCCGGGAAGGCCGTCGGCACGGTTGAACAGGTGTACGTTGGCCTCGCGGTCGAGGCGCACGAGGCCGCGGTCGGTGCCGAACCACACATAGCCGTCGCGGTCTTCGATGGCGAAGGTCGACATCGTCGACGGGCTGCCGGCAAACTGAAGCCGGTTGAATTTGGTCAGGTCGATGTTGGATGTGAACACCTCGCCACGGTCGGGCAGGAAGTAGAGCACATGCTGCGAGTCTTCGTAGACATATCTTATCTTGTCGTTGTTGATGAAGCCTTGCGGGAAGTTGTCGCTGCGTATGATATTGTCGCTCATCACCGCCATTCCTGTCTCGGTGCAAATCCATCCGCGGTTGAGGCTGTCGAAGAAGAGCTCGTAGACATTCCCGGCCGGCAGCTGCGACGACACTGAGGTATATTTTTTCTCTACCTTGCCGTCGCTGAAGCAGTAGAGCCCGGCAGATGTGCCGGCCCACAGCTTGTCGTCCTTGTCGATTTTCATGACAAAGATAGTCTGGTTGGTCAGTTCGTCGGGGGCGAGGCTGCTGCGGGATAGCTTTAATGTCTTGGGGTCGAGTTCATAAAGGCCGCCTCCGTAGGTGCCGATATAGAATCTGCCGTGCCAGCGTGCTATGCAGAAAATGATGTTCGATGTTATCTCGGGGCTGTGGAAGTGGGTGGCGGTCCCGTCGCGGCTGATATGGTAGAGCCCCTCGCGGGTGCCGATGAGCTTCTCTTCATCACTGATATAGAGCGACCTTACCGTCATAGGCTCGGCCGGATTCACTCCCGGTATCACATATTTCTCAAAGATATCGCCTACGTAAGGCGTATAGTCTACGCCTGCCTGATAGTAGCCTACCCAGAGGAGCCCGTAGTCGTCTACAAGAAGTGAATATACCGATTTTGAGCGCAGAGGCATGTTGTAGCGCCGGCATGTGCCGTCTTTGAAGGTGAAGAGGCCTTCGCCGTCGGTGGCTATATATAAGGTGTTGTTATGTAGAGAAATGCCGCTTACAAGGTCGTTGCCCACATGTATGATGTCGCCGAAAGTCGATGTCGTTATGTCGAAGTTTATCAATCCTGTGCCGAGGGTCGATATGTAGAGCGTACTCCCTTGGCGGGCTATGGCGGTGCAGTGCGACGATGGGAATGGAAAGCGGTATGAGCGAGTGTTGCCGTCGGTGATATCCACTTCATAGAGTGTGGTGGCGGTAGTGGCCCACAGTTTGTTGCCGTTGTCGATGTAGATTGCGGAGATTTCGTTTTCTTTCGACAGTATGTCTGACTGCAGAAGTATCCGGTTTAGTTCTTCGGTGGCTGTATTGTAGATATAGAGGCCGTGTTCGGTGGCAAGGAATAGTCGGCCGTCGGCGTCGGCTTTCACCATGTTCACGGCGAAATTGATATCATTGTCGAGAATTCTGACAAGTTCTTCGCTGCCGGGGTACATCTTGAAGATACCTTGGCGGTTTGCAACAAAGATATCGCCGTCGGGGGTGCCGTCTATACTCGTCACTCGCTTGAGCAGCAGGTTGTCACCGGGAAACTTATAGCTTTTCACAGCGTTGCCGTCGAAGCGGTCGAGCGACGAACTCGTGCCGAACCACAGATAGCCGCGTGCGTCTTTGTATATTGCGTTGACAAGCAGGTCACTGAGACCTTCGGTATTGGTGAGGCTTTTGAAATAGGGTGGGGCGGCGGCTCCATGGCTGTATGCCATGAGAAAGATTATGATAATCAGGCGAACGAACAGTGATGATGTGTTTTTCAATTGTAGTACAGATTTATCATGTTATTTAAGTTTCGCAAGCGAAACTCGTTTATTTTGAGTTTAAAAAGTTTAAGGAGTTTAGATATACTTCGGTAAACCATTTAAACTTTATAAACTGCGCTGAAAGCGCTCTAAACCTCAAGTTTTCAAGTTGCAAGGCATCTTGCGAAACTTGAATCATGTTAAAAAAGAGCGGGGAGCCGGAGATGCTCATCCCACTTCGAGGCCTTCGAACTGCCCATTTCGCCGGAATGAGCAACCCCAATCTCCCCGCTCGTATGTCTGCATACTTTGGCCGTCTCAGCTGGTAAGGAGAGAAAGCCGCAGTTGTCTGGCATGTCTGTGAGTAGTTGTTGTTGCACTGCCTTTCGACGAAATGAAGGAGTGTTCGAAGTTCCGAATGGTCAAAGGCTATTGCAAAATTATAAAATGTGGAAAAAATATTAAACTAAACAAATATTAAAAAATATGAAAATGCGTGTTTTTATACCGGACATTATTCTCCAAAGGCTTATTTTTGCATGACATTCGGATAACACTAAACCTTTATATAGACCGACATGAGATTTTTACTATCTATATTTTTGATGTTGACAGCCATTGCCGGCGTAGATGCGGCGGTATATAATGTACGTGACTATGGCGCCAAGGGCGACGGCAAGACACTCGACTCTCCGGCAATCAACAAAGCGATTGAAGCGGCTGTAGCCGACGGTGGCGGAGAGATTTATCTCCCTGCCGGCATATACCTCAGCGGCAGTATCCGTCTGAAATCGAATATCAACCTCAATCTGGAAGCAGGATGTGTGATTCTTGCAGCTCCGGCAGAGATGAAGGCATACGACGAGAGTGAGTCGTTCGGCGGTTTTCCCGAGTATCAGGACGGTGGCCATACTTATTTCCATAATTCGCTTATCTGGGCTGAGGGGCAGGAGAATGTGAGTATCACAGGCCACGGCATGATTGATGGCGAAGGTCTCACCAAGAAAGATACAGAGCGCGCCGGCAATGTGCAGGGCGGCTCGATCGGCACCGGCGACAAGGCGATAGCACTCAAACTGTGCCGCAATATCACGATCCGCGACATAACCATCTTCCGTGGCGGTCATTTCGCTATCATCGTCACCGGTTGCGAGCGCGGCACTATAGATAATGTCACTATCGACACCAACCGCGACGGTATCGACATTGACTGCTGCAAGTATCTGTCGGTGAGCAATTGCCGTGTAAATACGCCGTCTGACGACGCCGTGGTGCTCAAAAGTTCATACGCGCTTAAAAAGGCCGTGATGTGTGAGCATATATCTGTCACCAACTGCCATATAACCGGCTATAAACTCGGCACTTTCCTTGACGGTACATACGTGCCTGAACGCGTAGGGTGGGTGTGCGGACGCTTCAAACTCGGCACGGAGTCGAACGGCGGCTACCGCGACATCACTCTATCAAACTGCACTTTCAACTATTCGAGCGGCTTGGCTTTCGAGGAGGTTGATCAAGGCATGATGGAAAACATCTCGGTGAGCAATATCACCATGAATCATGTCCACCATTATCCTATTTATATCACGACAGGTTGCCGCAACCGCGGGCCGAAAGAGGTGACGCGCAAGTCGAGCGCATGCGACATTCAGATTTCCAATGTCGTGGCTCAGGATTGCGACTCGCTTTGCTCTATCATTGTCACCGGTATGGCCGATGAGCCTGTGCGTAATATCTGGCTAAATAATATACGCTTGCATTATCGCGGAGGAGGCATGGCTGCAGAAGATCCACGAGCCTACCGCGAGCAGGGCACAAACTATCCCGAGCCCCGCTTCGCCGGCCCCACTCCGGCCTACGGACTCTATGCCCGCCATGTCAAGGGACTGCATATCAACGGTCTAACTGTAGATTATGCCAAGCCCGAGGCTCGCCCGGCAGTAGTGCTCGACGATGTCGATGGAGCTACAATCCGTCATCTCGACGCCAAGATCGAACCCGGCGTCGAGCTCATCCGGACCTACGATTGCAAAGACGTGAAGTATTGAAAGGGTAAATAACTTATAATAGAAACAGCGCTGCGGCACAGAGGTCTGTACCGCAGCGCTGTTTATTGTAGCTGATTTAAAATTATGTGCGTGTTAATGTGTTGATAATCAGTAGGGACGCGCTGTGGCGCGTCCGCCCCTCAAAAGGTAATCATTTATCAAATCGGTGATAAAAAATGTCACCGCGCCGCGCGTTCGCAGAACGCGAATTTATCAGTAGCCGCATACACCGCAGCGCAGCTGAGGTGTGTGGGGTATGTGCAGGCATAATAAAAGAAAGGCGTCCGTAGGAGGCCGATTTACCTTCAATAGGAAGTAAATCAGCGTTCTACGAACGCCATTTATTAGGGGGCTCTATTGACCGCATATACCTCCGCTGCGCTCCGGTATAAGCGGCTACTATAAATCGGCCACCTACGGAGGCCCTGAGATTCTTTTACTTCTTTATCTTTGCGAGATAGTGGTTGCGGAAATCGGTCCAGCGGCTGAAATTGTTTTTGTCGGCGGGGATGGGTAGGCTTGTCTCCTGCTCGTTGAGCATTACTTTTACGAGCACGTCTTCGGGGCGGGTTGTTTTCTTGCCTTTGGGGCGGGCGAAGACTATCTGCACGTTGCATGCCATGGGGAAAACATCGCAGCTGCGCCATTCGCGGGCCACTTCATCGAGGTCGGAATATTCCTTGCCGAAACCGTTGATATCCATCAGCACCACCAAGGGCAGCACGATTGACTCATGGCCATAGCGCAGGTTGGCAGATATATTAGGTGAAACGATGGCAGTGTCGGCGCTGTTGATGATATTTGCAAGCAGATCGGCCTGCTTCATGGGCATGAGATTGCGGGTGAGGGGAGTGTTGCCTGCGCGCATAAACCAGTCGCAGTTCTGACGTTGCCACAACTTGTCGATCTCTTCGTCAGTGAAAAGTTGGCGTATCACCGAAGATTCACGTGTGCTCACCGCATTGGCAGCCACTTCATAGAGCGCGTCGGAGAGATAATCTATATTGCGGCTCGGGGCTATTTTTGACGGGTCTTTGAACAGGCGGCCAAGGAAATCGTTTCCTATCGAGCGAGTGGCGCGGAATTCGAGGCATTTAGGCCAAGCTTCGGCCATAGCTTGCGCTGTCTCGGGGTTATCGTCTTTCTTGAGATAGAAATCGTCGGCCATTGTGGCGTCGATATGAACGTTCATTCCCGGTACATCGTTGACAAGCTGTGTCACGGCATTTGACATCGAAAGAATGCAGCGGCGCACGAATGTAGAGCGCGCGTCGATATAAGCGCCCTTGCGGAAAACGTTCGGATAGTTCTTTGCCATGCGGGCCGCAATGCCGCGGTGCTGGCGAGCGCCGGCTTCCGAGAGTTCGCCGTCGCGCAATACCATGGGCTCGCGCTCGGCAGTCACTTCTTTAAGTATCTCGCGTCCGAGAGGGGTGAGGTTGTCGATAGCTTCGGCCTCATTCATGATAGCCATGATACTGTCGTAGCGCTGCAGGCCGATGTGCCAGCGCGAGCCGTGGCGGCCGTAGTGCTCTACGTGGAATATTTCATATCCCTTGGGGTCTTTTACTTCTGCCAAAGCAGTGTCGGGGTAGAGTTGAAAGTTGTTGGCAGCTTTGGGGAACGTTACCAAAGCTGATGCGTCGATGATAGAGCAGAGCACTATCGCTGCTGCAAAAAGCTTTTTCATGCTTAAGGTTGTTAAAAACAGAGATTTTATGAATTATGCCCCAAAGGTAGCTATTTTTTATGATTAAAAAAATGTTATTTTGGTGCAAAAAATTTGAATCCGGTTGAGTGTATTCTACTTTTATCAAATTTGTTCAGCTTGCAGAGGTGCAATTTTGATAAAAATAGGGATAAAAATGAGTCAAAGCGTGCAAATAAGCGAAAAATCGACCTTTTTTTAATTAAAAAGTTAGGTGAGAGATTTGCAAACATTCTAATTTTGCAGCGGACAATCGAGGCCGCTGAGCCTTGACCCAAACACAGACTATAAACAAAAACATTAACCTTTAAACAAAGTAGCATGAAAAAAATTTCTACCCTACTCCTCGCTGCTGCCGCAATGGCTTTCTCTGCAAGTGCAGATGAACTCACCCCTCTGGAAGTGACCCTCGCTAACCCTTCATTCGAAGAAAACACCCTTGACGGATGGTCAACACAAGGTGCTGCATGGAACGACGTAAACTGGTACGCTATGCAGAACCGTAACAAATCTTGGACCAATGGTAACTATGGTATCCGCTCTGCTGCCGATATCGATATCGAAGGTGCCAACTACATGTATCAGACTCTTACCAGCCAGTCTCTCGGTACTTACGTATTCACTGTTGACGGTCAGTTCGCACGCAACGGTTGGAAAGGCAATATCGGTGCTATCGAAGGTGCACACGGCTTCGTATTTGTATGCGACGACATGGGCGATCCTGAGAATCCCGGCACAGCTGACGAACCCGCTGACGGTATCACCGCAGTTTACGGTACTAACATGAGTAACGGTGACACATGGTTCCTTCTCTATCGTTTCTACGTAGTTCACACTACATCTGCTGACCTCGAAGACTTCGGTGAGACCAGTCTTACTGTAGGTTTCGGCTATCCCGCTGACTGCCCCGCAGTTTCTAAAGCTCGTATCTGCTGTGACAACTTCACACTCCGCTACTTCGACACCACCGATACCGACGCTGTTAAAGACTTCGTAAACGCTGAAATCGAAGACATCAAAGCAGGTAAATACTCTATCGACCAAGCTACTCCTATGGGCATTGAGAACTACAGCGGTCCCGTTGATACTGTTCTCTCAGGTTTCGTAAGCAACACCGGTTATTCCGTTGATACAGCTGCCGGCGAATCTGGTATCAGCAACATCGTTGCTCCCGCCGCTCAGGACAACAAATACTACAACCTCCAGGGTATCGAAATCGCTAAACCCACTACAGCCGGTCTCTATATCCACAACGGTAAAAAATTCATCGTTAAATAATTAACGATAAAAATCTAAAGACTCCTCTTGCAGGAATCTAAACCTTAAAAGATCATCAATATTCCCGTCGCAACGGCGGGTAATATTGATGATTTTTTAATAAAAGTAAGATTATCTAAGCCTCATAACCGTAAATTCAGGTTTATGAATCTTAAATAGACTTTTCAGTCTCCCCCCTGTGCCTGTAATAAGGCGCCACCAAACCATGAATTCAAACCAAATCATAATATCATAATGAACAAATTATTTTATCTCCTCCCCGCATTGCTTCTCACGGCAGGCTCAATGAGCGGCCAGCGCGTGATGGACAAGCTCGACCGAGGCCTTATCGCCGTAAAGGGCGACAACGGTAATTTGGTGAGCTGGCGAGTGTTCGGCGAGGATGCCGACAATGTGAAGTTCAATCTTTACCGCGACGGCAGCAAGCTCAACAGCGAGCCTCTCACGGTGTCGAACTACCTCGACGCCTCAGGCTCTACCACAAGCAAATATGTGGTAAAAACCGTTGTCAACGGTGTGGAGAAAGAGACTTCGAAAACGGGTATAAACTTCGGCAAGGAATACCTCGAAATCAAGGTCGCCCCCGTGCCCTCCAATGCCGACGGCAAAGATATATCATCGCAATATGAGCCCAACGACGCTACCATCGCCGACCTCGACGGCGACGGCCAGATGGAGATTCTCATAAAAATGCGCAACAACACATTCCACAACGCCGGCTACCCCGACTCGTCGACCGACTACGATATCATTCAGGTCTACAAGCTCGACGGTACACTGATGTGGTGGATTGACTGCGGCCGCAACATGGTTGACTTCCAGAGCAACGAAATCAACATCGCCGCATACGACTGGGACCTCGACGGCAAGGCAGAGTGTATACTCCGCGCAGCCGACGGCACTACCATCCACATGGCCGACGGCACAACACAGGTTATCGGCGACCCCAATGCCGACTACCTCGCTGACGCCCGTAACAACGGTATGACAGAGAAGTTCACCCACACCGGCCCCGAGTTCCTGCTTTACCTCAACGGCGAGACCGGCAAACCTTACTATGTAGGTGAGTATCCTCTCAAGCGACTCGAAGATGGCGAGAAGAGCCTCGACGCAGCATGGGGCGACGGCTACGGACACCGCAGCTCTAAGCACTTCTTCGGCGCTCCCTACTTCGACGGCCGTAAACCGAGTATCTTCATCGCCCGCGGTATCTACACCCGCCACAAGATGATTGCATACGATGTTGATCCCGCAACACATCAGCTCACAGAGCGCTGGCGTTGGTTTAACAACAGTTTCGGCCCATGGTATGGCCAAGGTTATCACAACTATACCGTAGCCGACGTTGACTGGGACGGCCGCGATGAGATCGTCTTCGGCTCGATGGTTATCGATGATAATGGCCGCGGTCTTTCGACCACCGGTCTCGGCCATGGCGACAGCCACCATGTAGGCGACCTCAACCCGTATATCTATGGTTCTGAAGTGGCAGCCTGCAACGAGGATAACCCCAACAATAACTATCGCGACGCCACCACCAGCAAGATTTACTACCGTACAACCGGCGGTGCTGACGACGGCCGCGCAATCGCAGGTAATTTCTCAAATAATTACCCCGGTTCACAATTTATTACTTCGAAAGACAGCCAGACGCTTATCTCAACCGTTACCAACGCCCATATACCCGGCGCTACCGGAACAGGCGATGTAGCTCAGAACTTCCGCACATATTGGGACGGTGACCTTCTTGACGAGACATTCAACTACGCAAACGGCAAGAACACCGCCGGCACCATCTACAAATATGGCAAGGGCGCTATCGCCACATTCACCGGCACAGCCACCAACAACGACACCAAAGGCACACCTTGCTTCCAAGGCGACTTCCTCGGTGACTGGCGCGAGGAGATTATCATGCGCTCGAGCGACAACAAGACTATCCGTATCTACTCGACCGCCATTCCTACCGAGCACCGTATCTACACCCTGCTCCATGACCCGCAATACCGCAACGCCATGGTATGGCAGATGAACGGTTACAACCAGACTCCCCACGTGAGCTACTTCCTCGGCGAGCTCGAAGGTATCACCATGGCACCTCCCGCTCCGACCATGACAGGCCGCACCGAGCTTGTAGCCGGCGGCTCGCTCAGCACCGCTGACAACGGCAAGGATGTAGTCTTCGCCCACACCGGCGACGCTACCGCCACTTTGGGCAGCAATGTAGCTCCGGCTCTCTTCGTTGATAATGCTCCCTCGTGGGTGCAGGGCAACGATAACAACGACAATATCACCTATACCTATTATACCCACACTCTCACCGGCGGCAACTTCACCGGCGACACCAAAGTGGTTAAGCTCGGCGCAGGTACACTCGTGCTTCCCTCGGCAGCCCAGAACCACAGCGGCGCTACTGAGATTTGGGACGGTAAGGTGAAATTCGACGGTTCTATGCCCAACAGCCACGTTTGGATCAACCGCTTCGGTAAACTTGAGTCAGACGGCGGCAACTTCGCCAAAGGCATAGAAATGCACTATGGATCAGAACTCCATATCGGCACCGACAGCAAAGCCGGCTCACTCACTACAGGCGAGCTTAATCTCGGCTTTGGCTCGCGCGTATGCCTCGACATCTTTGCCGAAGGCACACAGGTCGACAAATTCAACGCCACCACGCTTGTAATCGAAAAGAAAGACTGGGAGAACGGTCCGCAATACAGCACTCCGGTATTCGTATTTACACCCCACTATGCCAACGGTGCGACAACCTTGCCCGCAGGCGAGTATGAACTCGGCACTGTAGGCACAATCACGGGCAATCTCGCAGACATCAAATTTGAAGGCCTCGGCGGTCAGAAAGTGACTCTCAGCCACGCCAACGGCAAGCTCATGCTTACAGTTACCGACCAGCGCGCAGCCGCCGAAATCGTATGGACCGGTGCCAACGGCTCTGTATGGGATGTCAATACTACTGAGAACTTCACCTTCCGCGATAACGGTCAGCCTACTGTATTCGTTGCCGGCGACAAAGTAATCTTCGACGGCACAGCTGCGACAAGCGAAATCGAACTTGCCGAGAACATGTATCCCTCTGAAGTGGTATTTAACACCGACAAGGACCTCACTATCAAAGGTGCTTCTTTCGAGGGTAATGTGAATATTGAAAAACGTGGTACCGGCCGAGTTGTACTTGCCAACACCGGCGACTTCACCGGCAACATCGCTATCTATAACGGTACACTTCAGGCAAATACACTTGAAGCCAACGAAGGCACCGAGACCGGCGCACTTGGCAAATACACCAACCCGATTACAATCGACGGCGGTGTGCTCGCAGTGAACTCGACCGGTAAGATGAGCCACCCCATCACCATCGCTACCGAAGGCGGTATCGAGATTCCCTCGGGTCTCACCGTGACTATGACAGGTGCTGCCGTAACCGGCAAAGGCACTCTCATCAAGAGCGGTGCCGGACGCCTTGAGTTCAACGAGGCAAACGACCTCACCACTCTCCGTATCGACGGTGGCGTTGTATATGACCTCGGCGATACCCACAAGTTGGCCTCAAATGTGGTATTCAATGGCAAAGGTGTTGAGTTTATCCTCAACAACAGCGCTTACTCTTACAGCAGCAACTCGCAGAACTTCGAAGTGACCGAAGGCAGCGAGGGTAAACTTTCGCTTGACGGCCGCTGCGACTATACCGGCAAACTCACCGGTAAGGGCACTCTTGAAGTATATGCTACATGGATCCGCAATATCTTGCGTGGTGACTGGAGCGAGTTTGAAGGCACTCTGAAAGCAAACCAGATTGTAGATGTAAACTCTACAGTCAACAAATATGGCGCTGAATTCACATTCGCAAGTGCAAAAGATATGCCCAAGGCAACTCTTAACATCCTCACAGGTACTACTTTCGCAGTGGCTTCTGACGCAGGCGCCTCATCTGCCCGCAATAACTTCCACCTCGGAAATCTCTCAGGCGCAGGTGTCCTTGGCGGCCCCGGCACATACTATGTAGGTGCTGACAATGCCAACACTTCTTACACCGGCACATTCGGAGCTGTTGATGTTACCAAGGAAGGCACAGGCCGTCTGTCGTTGTCGAAGGCACAGCCCAACCTCAAGTCACTCAATGTTACCGACGGTGAGCTTATGCTGAATTCAACCTCAGTAATGACTGACGGTTCTATGACCGGCACAAGCGCTATCACTATCAACGGTAAACTTTCGGGTACCGGCCGTCTCGGCAACTCAAAGGTTACATTTGGCCCCAATGCTGTGATATCTCCGAGCAACACCGCTGTTCGCTATACCACCGATATGCGTACACTCTACTTCTCGGGTGATGTTGTGATGGATCCGGCAGCCGAGATGGTATTCCAGATTGTTGCCAACACCAAGTACAGCAGCATAGTTGTCGACGGCAATGCAACCCTTACTCCCAAGGCAAGCGTTGTATTGAGCAACTACAAACCCACCATGGGCGACGAGTTCGTATTCTGGACCGCAGAAAACTCAAGCGTCAAGCCCTCTATCCAAATGCCCGCCCTCCCCGAAGGCTTCGGCTGGGATATGTCGCAGGTAACCGCACAGAGCGGCAAGGTTGTAGTCAGCGACCACACCGGTCTTGACAATATCGCCGCCGACACCGAGGTTCACTGCGTGATTGTAAGCGTGAGCGGTATCGTTCTCCGCGACGTCACCACCACCGCCGCCAACGTCCGCAACATCTGCAAAGAACTCGGCGCCGGCACCTACGTAGTCACCTATTCTACAAGCGACTTTGAAGTAAGCGAGAAGCTTGTAGTGAAATAATAAGCATAACTGAAGTTTCGCAAGCTACACTTCAGTCAGGCAAAAAAGGAAAAAGGCAAATAGGCAAGATGTTAGTCTATTGAGTAATATCTGAAAGGTATTCTCTTGCCTGCCACAGGCAATCGCCTTTTTAACCTTCTTTGCCACTTGCGAAAGTTCAATCAGTATTACTGTTCTGAAATGTTGAAAGGCCGACGGGTAAAATGCCCGCCGGCTTTTTCAATTTTGAGAATCGGGGTATTTTTTGTATTTTTGCAGATTGAAACAGCAAACCGAAATACAATGCAACGAATAGCAGTCTTGGGCGCAACCGGAAGTATCGGTCGCCAGACTCTTGATATCATACAAAGTCACCCCGACGATTACCGCGTGACGGTGCTTACGGCCGGCTCACGCGCCGACGACCTTATCGCTCTCGCGCGCCAGTTCCGCCCGCGCCTTGCCATAATCGGGCGCGAAGAAATGCTGCCGGCAGTGCGCGCTGCTCTCGAGCCTTTAGGCATTGCCACAGCCGCCGGCGACAAGGCCTTGGCTGAATGTACGGTAGCCGACGACATCGACACCGTAGTCACAGCCACAGTAGGCTACAGCGGCCTCGTACCCACCATCAACGCCATCCGCGCCGGCAAAGACATAGCACTTGCCAACAAGGAAACCCTCGTTGTGGCCGGCGATATGGTGAATGCGCTCCTCGCAGAGTCGAAATCGAAGCTCTATCCCATCGATTCCGAGCATTCGGCCATTGCCCAATGCCTCGCCGGCGAAGACCCCGCCAAGGTGCGTCGTCTGCTCATTACAGCCTCCGGCGGCCCTTTCCGCACATGGGAGCCCGAACGCATTGCGCAGGCACGTGCCGCCGACGCCCTCAAGCACCCTAACTGGCACATGGGCGCCAAGATTACCATCGACTCGGCCACTATGCTCAACAAGGCTTTCGAAATCATCGAGGCTCACCACCTCTTCCACATCGAGCCCGAGAGAATAGAAGCTGTAGTACATCCGCAGTCGATAGTACACTCGATGGTGGAATATACCGACGGCGCCATCAAGGCCCAGCTCGGCCTGCCCGACATGCACCTGCCCATAGCCTACGCCTTGGGTCAGAACTGCCGCATGGACGAAGCCGCCGGACATCTCAAAATCGAAGACTACGCCACTCTGACATTCGAACGCCCCGATATGGCAAAATTCCCGTGCCTCACTCTCGCGAACTATGCCCTTGAGAAAAAAGGCAACTCGGCCTGCATTATAAATGCGGCCAATGAAATCGCCGTGGCCTCGTTCCTGCGCGACGATATCCGCTTCAACGATATCTACGATATAATCACCGGCACCCTCGCGCGCATGCCGTATATAGAAAATCCGGCTTTTGACGACTACGTTGCCACCAACGACCATGCGCGTGCCGTAGCCGCCGAGTTAGCCGCAAAATAATATAGGGTTTGCAGGTGGCAGGCTGCGGGTGGTGAATCAGCGAAAACTTACTTGCCGCCCACTGCCAACAAACCACAAACCTTAAACTTTAAACAGCAATAAATGGAAGAAATCCTTATCAAAGCCGCCCAACTCGTGCTCGCATTGGTGATACTTGTCACCATCCACGAGTTCGGCCACTATATCTTCGCCCGTATTTTCGGTGTGAAGGTCAACCGCTTCTATCTCTTTTTCAACCCATGGTTCTCGCTCCTGCGCTACAACCCCATGAAGGGCACACTCGAAGTGCTTGCGAGCAACAAGGCCGACGGTACTCCCCGCGCGGTGGCAACTCTCAAGGTAGGCAAAGAACACTCACCGCGCCCCGACGGCAAGCCGACATGGCGCGACACCGTCTATGGACTCGGATGGGTACCACTTGGCGGATACTGCGATATCGCCGGCATGATCGACGAGACCAAAGACTCGAGCACACTCGCCTCGGAGCCTCAGTCGTGGGAGCTGCGCTCCAAGCCGGCATGGCAGCGGTTGTGCGTGATGGTGGCCGGCGTGGTGCTCAACTTTGTGCTCGCCATTGCCATCTATGTAGGCATTGCTTTCCATTGGGGCGACGATGTCATCCCCTTCCAAGCCATGACCGAAGGTATGGACTTCAGCACCGAGCTCGAAGAAGCCGGTTTCCGCAGCGGCGACCGACTCGTCAGCCTCAACGGACGCCCCCTCGACGCCACCGACTATTCCATGCAGTGGGATATGCTTCAGCCCGGAGCTGAGGTCGGCGTAGTGCGCGATGGCCGAGATACTGTGATTGTAGTCAGCGACGACCTTATCCGTCAGATCGCCACCAAGGGCAAAGACTATGTGCCGATGAGTATACGCGTGCCCGTCTATGTGGCCAAGACCGTGCCCGGCGAGCCCGCCGCCCATGCCGGTATTCTCCCCGGCGACCATATCGCGGCGCTCGACGGCCGCACCGTGCCATCGATTACCGAGTTCCTGCCCATGCTGCAGGAATACAAGGGCCGCACAATCACCGCCACCATAGAGCGCAAAAACCGTCCCGACACTACGGTTAACCTCGCGGTGTCTGACGCCGGTAAGATAGGCATACAAATGCTAAGCCCCTACGAGATTTTCGACCGCCAGACCGTGCATTACAATTTCTTCCAATCCATCCCGCGCGGTTGGGAGATAGGTACCGACCGCCTCACAAGCTACGTGTCGTCGCTCAAACTCGTATTCACCAAAGAGGGCGCGCAGAGCCTTGGCGGATTCGGCACACTCGGCGACCTCTTCCCCAACCAATGGAACTGGTATTCGTTCTGGCAGATTACGGCATTCCTGTCGATCATCCTCGCCTTCATGAACATCATCCCAATACCCGGCCTCGACGGCGGCCATACGCTCTTCCTTCTCGTAGAGATGGTGACCGGCCGCAAGCCCAGCGACCGCTTCCTCGAAGTAGCCAACACCTGCGGCTTCTTCTTCCTGATATTACTCCTTGTCTACGCCAACGGCAACGACATCTACCGAATGTTACTCAAATGAGCGAACTAAAGACCCTCCGCCTCAAGCGAGGCAAAGAAGACTCCCTCGACCGCTTTCATCCGTGGGTGTTTTCAGGTGCGCTTGCACATCTTCCCGAGCGCGACAGCACAGAGATTGAAGAAGGCGACCTTGTAAAGATTGTGGCAAGCGATGGCCGCGTGATAGGCACCGGCCACTATCAGATAGGCAGTATAGCGGTGCGCATGCTGTCGTTCGACGCCGACGAGCTGATCGACGCGGCTTTCTACCGCCGCCGTATAGAGCAGGCCGCAGCGCTGCGCAAGGCTCTCGCACTCCCGAGCCCCGAAACTGACGCTTTCCGTCTCATCCACGGCGAAGGCGACTTCCTGCCCGGTCTGGTGGTGGATATCTATGGCGACACAGCTGTCATGCAGGCACACTCGCCCGGCATGCACTTCGCCCGCGACATCATTGCACGCCAGCTTGTCGATATCGAGAGCCTCGGCGTGAAAAACGTCTATTACAAATCAGACACCACACTTCCCTATAAAGCCCACCTCGACCCGCAGAACGACTATCTGATCGGTGCATACAACCATGACACCGCGCTCGAGAACGGCCTTACATTCCGTATCGACTGGCTCAAAGGACAAAAGACCGGCTTCTTCGTGGACCAGCGCGACAACCGCTCGCTGCTTGCCCGCTACAGCCAAGGACGCCGCGTACTCAACATGTTCTGCTATACGGGCGGATTCTCTGTCTACGCCTTGCAGGGTGGGGCAGAGCATGTTACATCTGTCGACTCGTCTGCCAAGGCCATATCTCTGACAGAGGCGAATGTAGAGCTCAACTTCCCCGCATGCGGCCGTCATGAAGCCGTGGCAACCGACGCTTTCAAATACCTCGACAGTATGCCCGACGGCGCCTACGACCTCATTATCCTCGACCCTCCGGCCTTCGCCAAGCACCGCAGCGCCCTCCACAATGCCCTTCAAGGCTACCGCAGGCTCAATGCCCGCGCATTCGAGAAGATAGCTCCCGGAGGCATACTCTTCACATTCTCATGCTCGCAGGCAGTCAATAAAGAGCAGTTCCGACTGGCCGTTTTCAGCGCTGCCGCCCAGAGCCGCCGCAAGGTGAGAATACTCCATCAGCTTACCCAACCTGCCGATCATCCGGTCAATATCTACCATCCCGAAGGAGAGTATCTCAAGGGCTTGGTACTCTATGTAGAGTAAGCCCAAATAAGAAATTTTAACGCAGGGTGAAAGTTAAACATTTGATAAATAGGCGGATTTTCACTAATTTTGTGCGATAAATACAGAAATTTAACAAATCACATATAAAAAAGAGATTATGAGTTTGAACATCATAGTGCTTGCCAAGCAGGTTCCCGACACCCGCAACGTAGGCAAAGATGCCATGAAGGAAGACGGCACAATCAACCGTGCCGCTCTGCCTGCAATCTTCAATCCGGAAGACCTCAATGCCCTTGAGCAGGCTCTCCGACTGAAAGAAACTCATCCCGGCAGCACGGTGACCCTCCTCACAATGGGTCTTCCCCGCGCTGCCGAGATTGTTCGTGAGGCAATGTACCGCGGTGCCGACAGCGGCATCGTTCTTACCGACCGCCCCTTCGGTGGCGCAGATACCCTTGCCACTTCTTACTCGCTGGCCCAGGCCGTGCGCAAGTTCGGTAATTACGACCTCATCCTTGGCGGTCGTCAGGCTATCGACGGCGACACCGCTCAGGTAGGTCCGCAGATCGCCGAGAAACTCGGTCTTCCTCAGGTTACTTACGCCGAGGAAATCGTAGGCGTGGAAGACGGCAAGATCATCGTTAAACGTCGTCTTGAGCATGGCGTTGAGACCGTCAAGGCTCCCATGCCCTGCGTGGTCACTGTCAACGGCAGTGCTGCTGAGTGCCGTCCCCGCAACGCCAAGCGTGTGATGAAATACAAACGTGCCGCTTCGACAAGCGAGGCCAACGCACTGAGCGAAAGCGCAAAAGCTTTCCTCGCCGCTTATCCCGAGCTCAACATCGCCGAGTGGGGTGCAGCATACGTTGAGGCTGATCCCGAGCAGATCGGTCTGCCCGGTTCGCCCACAAAGGTTAAATCTATCGAAAACGTAGTCTTCACCGCAAAGGAAAGCCGTCGTCTCGAAAACAACGACGCCGAGATCGAAGACCTCGTGAAAGAACTCATCGCCAACCACACCATCGGCTGATAAAGCCCGACCAATCATTTTAAGCTATGGCAGACAATAACAATCTTATAGTATACTGCGAATACGATGAAGGCCGCGTAGCCGATGTGAGCCTTGAGCTCCTTACCAAAGGTCGCGTCCTCGCCGACAAACTCGGTGTAAAACTCGAAGCCGTCGTTGTCGGTGACAATCTCAACGGTATCGAAGAGCAGATTTTCCCCTACGGAGCCGACGTTGTATATAAAGTTGAAGACAAACGTCTCTATCCCTATACATCAAATCCCCATGCAGCAGTCCTGATCAACCTCTTCCGCGAGATCAAACCTCAGGTATGCCTCATGGGCGCCACATGTATCGGCCGTGACCTCGGCCCCCGCGTGAGCTCATGCCTCCACAGCGGCCTTACCGCAGACTGCACCGCCCTCGAGATCGGCGACCACAAAGACGCCAAGACAGGCAAGGAATACACCAACCTGCTCTATCAGATCCGTCCGGCTTTCGGCGGCAATATCGTAGCCACCATCGTCAACCCCGAGTGCCGTCCGCAGATGGCAACCGTGCGCGAGGGTGTGATGAAAAAAGAAATCTACGACGCCAACCACAAAGGTGAGGTCATCAACCTTGACCCGGCCAAATATGTGAGCGACACCGATTTCGTTGTCGAGATCATCGACCGTCAGATCGAGAAATCTAAAGTCAACATCAAAAATGCCCCCATCATCGTTGCCGGCGGCTACGGTGTAGGCAGCAAAGAAAACTTCGACCTTCTCTTCGACCTCGCCAAGACTCTCGGCGGTGAAGTAGGCGCTTCTCGTGCAGCTGTCGACGCCGGTTTCGTAGAGCACGCCCGTCAGATCGGTCAGACCGGTGTCACCGTACGTCCCAAGCTTTACATCGCATGCGGTATCTCGGGTCAGATCCAGCACATTGCAGGTATGCAGGAGAGCTCGATCATCATCTCGATCAACAACGACCCCAACGCTCCCATCAACGCCATCGCCGACTATGTTATCACCGGCGACATGGAAGAGATTGTGCCCAAACTCATCAAGTACTACAAGAAAAACTCCAAGTAAGCAACTATGGCTAACTTCTATACAGACAACGCCGATCTCAAACACCATCTCCACCATCCGTTGATGGAGAAGATTGTAGCGTTACGCGAGAGAAATTACACCGACGCCGAGAAATTCGACTACGCTCCCACCGACTTCAATGACGCGATGGACAACTATGAGCGTGTCCTTGATATCGTAGGCGAAATCTGCGGCACCACCATTGCCGACAATGCCGAGGCTGTAGACCATCAAGGTGCTTCATGCTCCGACGGCCGCGCACACTATGCCGACGCCACAGTCGAGAACCTCGACGTATGCCGCAAAGCCGGCCTCATGGGCATGGCTATGCCCCGTCGTTTCGGTGGTCTCAACTTCCCCATCACTCCCTACATCATGGCTGCTGAAATCGTCAGCCGTGCCGACACAGGCTTCGAGAACCTGTGGGGTCTGCAGGATTGCGCCGAGACTCTCTATGAGTTCGGCAGCGAAGAGCAGCGTGCCAAATACATTCCCCGTGTATGCGAAGGTGAGACCATGTCGATGGACCTCACCGAGCCCGACGCCGGCTCCGACCTCCAGAGTGTAATGCTCAAGGCAACCCAGAAAGAAGACGGCACATGGGTGCTCAACGGTGTAAAGCGCTTCATCACCAACGGCGACAGCGACATCCACCTCGTGCTCGCACGTAGCGAGGAAGGCACCAAAGACGGCCGTGGCCTCTCGATGTTTATCTACGACAAGCGCAACGGCGGTGTGACCGTACGCCGTATCGAAAACAAGATGGGTATCAAAGGTTCGCCCACTTGCGAGCTTGTATACAAGAATGCTCCCGCCGAGCTTTGCGGTTCACGCCGCATGGGCCTCATCAAATATGTGATGGCTCTTATGAACGGTGCCCGCCTCGGTATCGCCGCACAGAGTGTAGGTGTGAGCGAGCTCGCATACCGCGAGGCTTACCAGTATGCACTCGAGCGTCGCCAGTTCGGCAAAGCTATCATCGAGTTCCCGGCAGTAAGCGAAATGCTCGCTATCATGAAAGCCAAACTCGACGCAAGCCGTGCGCTTCTCTACGAATGCTCTCGCTTTGTAGATATGTATAAGATCTATGAGGACATCGCCCGCGAGCGTAGCCTCACTCCCGACGAGCGTGCAGAGATGAAGCACTACAGCCGTCTTGCCGACGCCCTCACACCCCTTGCAAAAGGTCTTGGCAGCGAATATTGTAACCAGAACGCCTACGATTGTATCCAGATCCACGGCGGCTCAGGCTTCATGAAAGATTATGCATGCGAACGTCTCTATCGCGACGCACGTATCACATCAATCTACGAAGGCACAACCCAGCTGCAGGTTGTGGCTGCTATCCGCCACGTCACCACCGGCACATACACCGGACTCATCGACAGCTATGCTGCTCTCGGCTACTCGGGCAACCTTGCTCCCCTTGCCGACATCCTCGCTGACCTCACCAAGCAGTATACAGCTGCCGTGGCTAAGGTTACCGAAGCCAACAATCAGGCTTATCTCGACTTCATGGCCCGTCGCCTCGTAGAGATGGCCGGCGGTATCATCATGGCTTACCTCCTGCTCCAGAGTGCAAAGGTAAGCGAGAGCTTCGAGAAGACTGCTACCGTCTACACCAAATTCGTTCAGGCTGAGGTAGCCCGTCACATCGAGTTTATCAACAACTTCAATATCGACCAGCTCGCCGCTTACGGTATCTGATCGTCTATCCTCATATAAAAAGCGCTGCGGTTCATTTTGAACCGCAGCGCTTTTTATATGGGGGTTATTTATTGTGCTGTAGTATGGCGCGCTATGCGGGTGAAGATTTTTATCACCTTGGGTGAAAGCCCGAGCACGTAGATAATAAATAGCGAGGCTATGTAGATGAGCACGGCGTATGTATGGGCAACGCCATTGTCGGCGACCGGCAGAGTGTCAAGAGTGGTGGCAGAAACCGAATCGGGCAGGTCGGCGGGCAGCGAGCGCAGGGTACGTTTCCATTTAATCATGCCTCCATCGGTATAGACAAGGGCTTCGGTGCCGCGCACGAGCTGCTTCAAAGCCGTGGCGTCGGCGGTAAATACTTCGAAGTTGGGTCGCGTCCAATCCGCCCATTGCTGCATGTCTACGCCTTGCGCGCCCAATATTGCGGTAAATCCAACGCCGGTGCGTTGCGCATAGTTGTAGAGACGCTCTACATAATGGGCATGAATAAGATAATGCATGTCGGGCTCGGGGACGATCAGGAAGAGCTGCTGGCCGTCTTCAATGATATCTTCTGCCACATCAAAGCCGTCGGAGTCGAACACTGCTATTCCTCCGCCAAAGGAGTTGTCAGTCTCAGCCTCGGGAGCCTCAACAAAGGTCCAAGTACTGTCGGGAAGCTCGTCAAGGGAGAATTTGCTCTGCACTCCATCTTTTTCGTAGATATAATATTGCTCTTCAGTGGCTTGAGAGTTGCCTGTAAAAATGCCGGTTCCTGTCTTGTATGGCCTGAAATCCACAAGCGGCTGCACCTGATATCCGGCAAATGACAGGAACAGCGGGAAAGCGAGCGACACTATCACCACGAGCCACTGTATTGCAGCGGGATATAAGCCTCGCACACTTGTGTTGCGCATGAGGAGATATATTATCAGTGCCGACAGCACTACATTCTTCAAAAATGTAGCCGTGTTGGATATTATCAAGAACTCGCCGAAACAGCCGCAGTCGGCCACCGGGTCGGCTATCAGAATGTATAGTGTGAGCGGCAGCATTACCAACATCATAGCCGCCGCTACGGCTACAGCCGTCCGCTTCATGGCGCCGACAGCGATAAGTATGCCGGTGAGAAACTCAATGGCCGCCAAGGCCACGCAGCCGGCCAATACAGCCTCTTCAGGCACATTCATGCCCCATACGGCAAGATATTCGTTTACCTTGATGATGAAGCCCCACGGGTCGATTGCCTTTGCCCATCCCGATATTATGAAGGTGGCACCGACTGCGAGCCGGGCCACCCACACAAGGATACCGCGAAGCTTCATGCGTGTGCTAAGCTTCATCTTCGAGTTTTATTATCGCGAATACTGCGTAGTTTACCATATCGAAGTAGTTGGCGTCGATACCTTCAGAGACTTTTGTCATGCCCTTGTGGTCTTCGATTTCTTTTGTGCGCTGTATCTTTGTCAGAATAAGGTCGTCGAACGAGAGCACCCGCATGTCGCGCCATGCCTCTCCGTAGTCGTGATTCTTTGCCATCATCAGAGCTTGCGCCTCGGCGGCAGTCCTGTCGTAAAGGGCAAGTGCTTCATCGATGTCTATGTCTTTGGTGTCGGCATAGCCTTTGCGAAGCTGTATAACGCCCACGATGCCATAGTTGACGATACCTATGAACTCCGGCAATATACCCTCGTTGACCCGGGCTTCTCCGGTTGTCTGCAATGTGCGGATACGTTTTGCCTTGATGAAAATCTGGTCGGTGATTGCTTCCGGACGCATTATTCGCCACGAAGCTCCATAGTCGCCTAGTTTGGCGGCGAAAATCTCACGGCAGCGTGCTATCGCTGCGGCATATTCGGCATTGGTGTCGTGTGTGTTCATGTCTAATGTGTTTGTAAAACAAAATTACAAAAAAATGCCGTCCTCCCAAAAGAAAGACGGCATTTTGTATCGTTTGTGCGGATCAGAGCTTTTTGGCAGATCCGAAAGTTACGTTGAAACCGAGGTTGAGGCTTGCTGTGGCATGGCCTACCGGTACGAACTGAGGTGTTACGCTGAAGAACTGGTGGTCGCTGCCGATGAAGAAGTTGAATCCTTTGGGGTGGAAGTTGATCATCCAGCCGAACGACGAACCGTAGGTCGAAGCACCGTAGTTGACGGTGGCGTCAAACCATTTCACCGGTTTCACGGTGGCGTAGAAGCGGCCTTCAGTCCAAGATGAGCAGCCGGCGAAGTGCGATGAGAAGAGGAAACCGCCGGTGAGCTTCTTGTAGAAGGGCATTTTGTATTCTGCGCCTATACGTAAGGTGGCATGCAATGCCTGAGTGTAGGCGCCTGTGCCGTCTTTCTCGCGGTGGATGTTGATAACATCTTGGATGTCATCCCACATGCGGTCGAGCTGCTTGTCGAGTTTATTTTCCTCATAACCGTCTTGGCTGCTGTCTATGGCGATGTTGTTGAAGCCGTCGAATGTCCATGTGCCGGTGCCGGTGCGGCCGGTAACGGCATTGTTCCAGTTCATGAAGCCAAGGTCGTTGATAGCTGCCGAAAGTTCGAGGTCGGGCAGGAGCTGATAGGTGGCACCGAGGTCGAAGCCGAGGCCGAAACCGGCGAGGCCGAATTTGTCATAGTCGATGTCGCCCCAATCTATCAGGTCTGCGTCGGCAGGCTTGTCGAAATCTTTGCCGGCCTCTGCTTTTGTGGGTACGTAGAGACCCGAGCCGGCTGCCATCATAAGTTCGCCGTCGGCCTGTATCTGCCATTTGTCATGACCGAACATCACATCCATATTCTTGAGGTGTGCCGATACATTTCCTACACCGAGAAGCACTTTCACTTTCGCACCGATGTTGAGCTTGTCGTTGATACGGTGGCTGTGGCCGAGAGCGATTTCAGCCATAGCTGAGGCCTGCAGCTTGAGGTCGTCGAAGTGGTAGTGTGTGTCGGGGCCTGTCTGGCCTAATTTCATGAAGGCGAAGAAGTCTTTGGGAATGTCAACTCCCATACCTGCATGTACTCCGACAGAGATGGTGTTGTAGCCCTTGAACGCACGGAATCCTGTAGAAAGGATAGTGAAGTCAAAGTTGCCGTTGATGTGGTTGCTGTTGCCGAGCTTGTTGAGGAATGTGTTGGCGTCGACAGTAGGGCTCATGAATGTAGTGAGCTTGTATTGGCTTCCGGGTTGAGTCTTGTAGAGGAAGGTGTTTACGCCCACATTTGAGAACAGACTCATGTCCATGTTGGCAAGAACAGGAATCGAAATATAGTTGCGCTCGCCGGCGAAAGCGGGGTTGAGCTCGTGGCGGTATGAATATCCGTCGAGGAAGTATGCCGTGCGGGGAGCTTCTTGTGCGGCAGCTGTGAGCACTGAGCAGGCTGCTATGCTGAGTATTAGTTTTTTAGCTGTTGTCATGATGTTTAATCATTGAGGTCGACAATAACGCCGCCTTTCACGGTTATACGAATGTTTTCAAATTTGAGAGTCTGCTGATCATTGAGGTTTTCTCCTACAAAGGCGCTGTTTGATGTAGCGTCGAAAAGCAGACGAACTCCGTCGAGGCCGCTGATGTTCTTGCCGGTAGAGCGGATAGTGATCACAAGTTTTGATGTCGAGGGCTTCGTGAGTGATCCGGCTGTAACTGTTCCGTCTACATCGACGGTCACTGTGGTGAGTTCGTTGCTGTTGTGGTCAAGTGCGACAGCAGTGGGAGTCATGTCAAGGGGCACGCAGTTGATTACATCGGCGCTCACTTCTACTGTGTCGAAGTTGTATTTGTCGAGGTCGCTGTCCCAATCGGTCTCTTCATGGGTGTAGTGGAGCACCATGGCGTCGCCGAATGCCAAGGGGATAACAGCGCTGTAGTCGCAGTTGTAGGTATACTCAGCGCCGAGTGTATATTCGTTGACCTCGCGGATAGCCTCTGATGTGGCGCTGTGGAATGAGAAGCGGTCGGGGATAGTCTCGATGAGCTTGTTAAGGTCGGGCACTACGATATCGTTGGCGCTGCCTCCGACGGCTTTGCGACACACAACGAACTCAGTTGTGCTGTTGCCGCGGACTATGATAGGAGCGGTGCCGTAGTTGCGGCCGATACCTATGCTTGCTGTCTCAGATCCTTTATTGTACGACGACAGCATACCGTTGAGCTCGATCGACAGGGGCGATGCGTTGGTGATTGTGATGTAGATCTGCGGATTCTCAATGTCGAGGTGGTTGGCCGGGTCATTGAGGAAGTCGGGGATATCGTTGATGTCGAAGCTTGCTCCTTCGATGTTGATGTTCGGGTCAACGATACCTTTTACTTTCAGGATCTTGGCGGCAGATACTGTTGTGGTGGTGACAAGTGTAAGGTTGGCACGTGCTCCGGCCGGGAGATCGCCGATGGTAAGGCTTACTTGACCTTGTGTTTCGAGCTTGCTGTCGATCAGGAAGTGGCCGGGAGCATAGAGGCCTTGACCGGCAGGAACTTTTGTGAAGTCGATGTGGGTGAGTTTGAGCTTCGCAACAAGTTTGTGCGAGGGTGTCACGCCATAGCTCTCCTTGAAGCGGAGTGTGTGGTTGTCTACGCTTTCAAGGAATTGTGCGGTAGCTGCGTCGGCCACCACTACAGTCCATGCCTCATCAAATGTGGCGATGTAGCCTTTTTCAATGTATGCTGTGCCGCTGAAGTCGTTTTAGGTATAGCTGACTTCGAGGTTCATGTCTACGTCGAGGTCGGCAGACTCTACCGAGACGAGCTCTTCGGTCACATTGTCATCCTGAAGATGGATAACGTTGAAATCAGGGTGTGCGTCTTGCGATACCACGTCGAGACCACCGGGGTTATAGAACTCCGGAAGCACGGTGGTGCTGGTGTTGCCGTTGATATCGCCGATGGTTACCTCGGGTACTTCAAATTTTGAAGGCTCGGAATTGCCATCCTGAACAAGTACATAGTCGCCTTTCGACAGACCATAGTCGCCGTTGTTTTCCACGGCCTTGATCGAACTGTCTTTATCGAGATCAAGAATCTGGAAAAGAGTGATTACATCAGTGCTGCTTGCAGGAACAGTAAGCGATTCTCCACCGAGTTGGATTGTCATGTCGATGTCTTCGGTGAGGTCGTAGTCATGGTCTACGCATCCCGCAGCACCTGAGGCGATAAGGCTTACTGACAAAGCTCGTAAAGCCTGTCGCATCATAGCTTTTTTCATAAGAAATAATTATTATATGTATAATGATTTGTTATTGGCTAATGAGACTGCAAAGATAATATATTTTAACCATTTTTGCAACCTTTTAAACCAATAAAAAGAGCAAAAGAAAACACTTGCCCTCGAATTTTCAGAGGGCAAGTGTCAAGGTTAAGTAAATCGTATATTGCTGAAGTTTCGCAAGCTACACTTCAGTCAGGCAAAAAAAGGTAATAAAGGTAAAAAGGCAAGATAATAGTCTTGTAATTGAATAATTATTTGAAAGGTATTTTCTTGCCTGCCACATGCAATTGCCTTTTAAACCTTATTTGCCTGTTCAACTTAAGCTTGCGAAAGTTGAATTATATTACAGATTGCAATATTTCTCGATGAGCTCAAGCTCATCGTCGCTGAAACCGGGGGCTTCGACTGATTTGAGACTGTCGGCAAGTTGGGCCACAGAGCTGGCTCCTACAATCACCGATGTCACCCGTTTGTCGGCAAGCACCCATGAGAGTGCCATCTGAGCCAAGGTCTCGCCCCGTTCGAGGGCAAGAGTGTTGAGCGAGCGTATGGTGGCGATGAGCTCAGGTGTGATTTGTTCAGCCTTTAGATGTCCGCCACGGGCTGCGCGGGAGTTTTCAGGTATGCCGTTGAGATACTTGTTTGTGAGCAATCCCTGTGCCAAAGGAGAGAACGACACAAAGCCACAGCCACCCTCGGCGATGGTTTCAAGTACGCCCGATTCTATCACATGACGGTCGAGTATATTGTAGCGGTCTTGGAAGAGCAGACAGGGCACATCGCGTTCGCTGAGATATTGCAGGGCAAAGCGGGTTGCTTCGAGAGGCCAGCGCGATATGCCTGCATAGAGCGCTTTCCCGCGGCGGACGATGTCTACAAGCGCCTGCAAGGTCTCCTCAAGCGGAGTCTCCGGGTCGTAGCGGTGGCTGTAGAAGACGTCGACATATTCAAGACCCATGCGGCGCAGACTCTGGTCGAGCGATGCGAAGAGATATTTGCGCGAGCCCCAGTTGCCGTAAGGTCCGGGCCACATGTCATATCCCGCTTTGCTGGCTATGAAAAGCTCATCGCGGTAGGGGCGGAGTGATTTGTTGAACACATAGCCGAATGTCTCTTCGGCCGTTCCGTAGCCCGGCCCGTAATTGTTGGCGAGGTCGAAAGAGGTCACGCCGTGGTCGAAAGCGTAGTGAATTATTTCTTTGCTGCGCTGCAGCGGATCGACTTCTCCGAAGTTATGCCACATGCCTAACGAAACGCGGGGGAGCAGTATGCCGCTGCGTCCTGCGCGTGTATATTGCATGCCATTTTCATAGCGGTTGTCGTCGGCACGGTAAAGTGGTTCTATCATGGCAGTAAATGTAATTATAAAAGAAGCGCTCTTCGGCAAAGCATGTTTGACGGAGAGCGCACGATAAGGTATCTTGTGTTGTTTATTTTGCGGGAGTTGAGCTTGCAATCTTGCTCTGCACCTGTTTTGTGAGGTCGGTTACGTCAGAGCCGGTGTAGAGCAGAAGTTCCTGTGCGAGGGGGAAGATGATGGTGTAGCCACCTTCTACGCCTACGGCTTTGATTGCATCGTTGATCATAGACTGGATGGGAGCAATCTTTGCTTCCTGCGCGCGGGCGATGTCCTGTGAGGCGGTGTTGCGGAACTGGTCAGCTTTCTGCATTGCTTCTTGGATTTCCTGCATACGGCGGTCTTTTATCGACTGGGCAGTATTGGGGTCTTCCTGAATTGTCTGATATTCGGTGTAGAGTTTGTTGACTTGCTCCTGAAGTTTCTGGAGTTCGTCTTCATACTGCTTGGAGAGATCCTGCAATTCTTTCTGCATTGCAGCAGCTTCGGGCATGCCGGCGAAGACAGTGTTGATATCTACAACGCCGAATTTTTGTGCCATGGCGCCAAAGGGCAGTGCTACCACGAGGGCAAGAAGGAGTTTTTTGAACATATCTGTTTTTAAGTTTTATATTTCTATTTGCAAAATTAACTAAATTAATTGGAATAACCTAATTTGGCAAGAACATCGTTGGAAATATCGATACGTGGTGAGGCATATACGATATCCGAGGCGGAGGCTCTGTCGAAGATAGCCTGGAAGCCACGCTCTTCGGCTACTTTCTTGACGGCGTTATAGACGTCGTCCTGCAGCGGTTTGAGCAAGGTCTGGCGTTTCTGGTAGAGTTCGCCTTCCGGACCGAAATATTTATAGCGGAGCTCTGTGGCTGCTTTTTCCTTGGCTACGATCTCTTCTTCACGTTTCTTGATTTGTTCGTCGGTAAGGAAAACCTTGTCGGCGAGATAATTCTGGTACATAGTCTCGGCTTCTTTGCCTACAGCCTCCACCTCTTTCTGCCAGCGCTGCGAGAGCTGGTTGAGCTGTTCGTTGGCCATCTCGTAAGCCGGTACGTTCTTGAATATATACTCCATGTCTACCATAGCGAATTTCTGAGCCGAGGCTGCTGCGAAACCTGCAATGACAATGAGGAGTGTAAGGACAATTTTTTTCATCTTGCTGTGGTTTTTGAGGTTCGTATAGTATTAAGACATTTTCAAGACCAAAAGGTTTAAAGTCCTTAGAATTCCTGACCGAGAATGAAGTGGAAGTGCGAGCCGCCGCGCACACCGTCGACTTTGTCGAAGCCGTATGCCCAGTCGATACCCATCAGGCCGACCATCGGGAGCTGGATACGCACACCGGCGCCGGCACTGCGCTTGAGCGAGAAGGGATTGAACTCTTTAACCGAGGTCCAAGCGTTACCGCCTTCCACGAATGCGAGGGTGTAGATGGTGGTAGACTGCTGGAGCATAAGCGGGAAGTGGATTTCCAAGCCCATGCGGGTATATGCATAGCCTTCGCGACGCCACGGAGTGAGGATACCGTTGTCATAACCGCGGAGGGCGATAGTCTCGGTAGCGTAGGTATAAGAACCCGACATGCCGTCGCCGCCGACATAGAAGGTCTCGAACGGTGTCTTGAGGTATTTGTTGTAGCTGCCGAGCAAGCCGAAGTCGAAGCGGGTCATGAGCACCGGTGTCCACTGCTGGTTTGTCGACAGCGGGGTGTAGGTACGTGATTTGAAGCGGATTTTCCAATATTCAATCCATTGGTAGAGCTGTTTTTTAGACTCAACGGTATTGGCCTCTGAGAGCGCCTTCCAGTTGCGTTTTCCGGTGAAAAGCTGTGCCGGGGGAGTAATCTGGAGGTTGAGCGAGAACTGTGAGCCCGAACGTGTGTAGATGGGGTTGTCGATAGAGTTGCGGGCGAGGGTAAGGCCGAGCACGATGGCGTTTGACGTACCGGTGTTCATGTAGTAAAGATAATCCCAGTTCTTGAGGTAATACCAGTTGTAGCCGAGCTCGGCGGTGAAGGTAAACCAGTCATCAGGCCATTTGAGGCGCTTGCCGAAGCCTACGTTTACGCCGATCATCTGGAGCACCTTGTTGGGGTCGAGCGACTGCTCGTAGCTGTTCTGGTAGTAGTCGTTGTAGCCGTAGTTGCCGTAGCCGCCATAGTAGCTGCTCGGGTATATGCCGTAGCCATAGCCGTACATTGATGACGAAGCCCACTGACGGTTGTAGAATGAGCTGTTCACGCCTGTCTGGCGGCTATAGTAAGCCGATACAGAGAGCGAGTTGGGTCGTTTGCCGCCAAACCACGGGTCGAGGAATGAGATGGCGTACGACTGATAGTAGCGTGCATTGGTCTGCGCGCTGATAGAGAAGGTCTGACCCTCGCCCTGAGGTATGATACCGCGGTAGGTGCTGGGGTAGAGGAGGTTCTTTATCGAGAAGTTGGTGAATTTGAGCTGCAGCTTGCCGATGATACCGGTCTGACCCCAACCGAGAGAGAACTCGATCTGGTCATTGGCTTTCGACTCAAGGTTGAATATGATGTCTACAGTACCGTTTTCTTCGTTAGGTTCGGGCTGTATATCCATAGTCTCGGGGTTGAAGTGACCAGTCTGGGCAATCTCGCGGGCAGAGCGCATGAGGTCGGACTTGCTGAAGAGGGCGCCGGGGCGTACACGCAATTCACGGCGGATAACCTTCTCATAGAGGCGGTCGTTACCGTTGATCACCACATTGTTGATACGTGCCTGCGGGCCTTCAATCATTCGCATTTCGAGAGATACAGAGTCTCCTGAGATTTCTTTTTCGATAGGCACCAGCTGATAGAAGAGGTAGCCATGGTCCATATAGAGGTTGGCAACGGCGTCGTCGTCTTCGTTGAGGCGTTTGCGCATAAGTTTCTGGTTATATACATCACCGGGCTTCATATCAAGGAAATAGTCGAGGTATTCGTTGGGGTAGATAGTGTTGCCAACCCAATTTATATCCTTGATATAGTATTGCTTGCCTTCGTTTACATCGATATATACATCGACTTTGCTGTCGTCGTAGGGCACTACGCTGTCGGCAACGATGCTCGCGTCGCGGTAGCCTTTTTCGTTATATTTGTCGAGGATTCGGTTGAGGTCGTCCTGATAGTCTGATTCAACGAATTTTTTCTGGCTGAAGAGCTTGAGAATATCGTTTTTCTCATTGGTTTTCTTCATGGTGCGCTTGATTGTGCGGTCGCTGAGCACCTCGTTGCCGTTGATATAAATTTTGTGCACTTTAACCTTTGAGTGCTTGTCGATTACGATGTCGACAAACATCTCATTCTTGTTGGAGAGGTCTTCGCGCAGACGCACCTTGCAAGTGGCGTTGCCGAAGCCTTTGTCTTTGTAGAATTGCTCTACGATACTTTCAATGCGGTTTACGATATTCTGTGTGATCTGGTTGCCTTTGACGAGCTGTAGACGGTCCTGCAGGTCTTTTATTTCGCCTTTCTTGGCACCGATATATTTCACTTCGGCGATACGGGGCTGGGTGCGGAGCACTATCTTGATCCAAGCCTTGTCGCCGACGGTCTTCTCAAGCACGATACTTGCTTGTGCGAACAATGTCTGGCGCATAAGTCTCTTCACGGCATTTGTTATGTCGTCGCCGGGAATTGCCACGCGGTCGCCCACTTTCAGGCCTGCATATCCGAGAATAAGGTAATCGTCGTAGTTGGGAGCGCCTTCCACGCTGATTCCTGCAATCTCGTAAGTGCGCGGCATAGCCGAGTAGAGCACACGGGGGTTGTAGATAGTGTCGTTAGAGGTCTGAGCGTGCATCGGCAGCACAGTGCCGACAAGCAGAAGGCTCAGGAGTGTAAGCAGAAATATCTTTAATCGCATGATGTGATGATGATATACCGGTATATTATTTATTATTCTCATTGTCAGTCACCTGTTCGCCTGTCTTACCGAAGCGACGTTGACGCTGCTGGAATATGGCGATATCGTCGCGGAAATTCTCGCGCGAGTAGTCGGGCCAATAGGTTGGGTTGACAATAAGTTCTGTATAAGCTATTTGATATAGGAGATAGTTGCTTACGCGCATGTCGCCTCCTGTCCGGATGAGCAGGTCCGGGTCGGGCATGTCGGCAGTGGCAAGGTGGCCGGCAAATATCTCTTCATTGATTTCTTCAGGTTTGATTTTTCCGTCGGCGGCGAGGCGTGCGAGCTCGCGGGCAGCCATCACAATCTCCCATCGTGCCGAGTAGCTCAGCGCCAGCACAAGAGTGAGGCCGGTGCAGTGTGAGGTGTCGGCTATACATTTGCGCATACGTTCGGCTGCGAACGCGGGCATGCGGTTGAGATCGCCTATGGTTGTGAGACGGACATTGTTTTTGATCAGGTCGGGAGTCTCGCGCTCAATGGCGGTGACGATAAGCGTCATCAAGGCGTCGACCTCGGTCTTGGGGCGTTGCCAGTTTTCGGTAGAGAAGGTATATAAAGTTAGGTATTTTATACCAAGCTCAGAGGCCTCCTCAGTGATACGACGTACTGTAGAAACTCCTTCAACGTGTCCGGCGGAGCGTTCGTATCCCCGCGCCTGAGCCCAGCGGCCGTTGCCGTCCATGATGATGGCGACATGCGCCGGCATACGTTTGCGATCGAGTGTTGCTTCTGTGTTAGTCGACATAGTGGCAGGTTTCGCAGCGTTTTCCAAATTCGTAAGATATGCCCACGGTAAACCGTGAGTACCAATCCGTGTTTTTGTAAAATGCTGTTTTGATTTGATTTAAATCGGCCAGATCGGGGCCGTCGAATTTATCGCTGAAAGCCTTGGTCATGGTAAATTCCACGCCGAGGTTGAGTCGTTCGCGCAGTTTGAATTTCACACCGAGTCCCATGGGGATGGTGAATGCCGCGGCAGTGTTACCGCCTGACGAGGCTATAGCGCCGCCTATGCCCACTGTGATGTAGGGCGACCAGCGGCGAAGACGTTTGTAGGTCTCGCCTATGCCGTAAGCGAAGAAGTTGAATTCGCCCCGCACACTAAGTTCGTATACATGAGAAGTAAAGCTGTAGCTTGCCTCGCCGGGTAAAATGTCGGACATACCTGATGTGTCGCCGCTGAGTCCGAAAGTCGAAAGCACGCCACGCAGAGCCCATCGGGCGTCGCCGATATAGCGCATTGAGAGTTCGCCGTCGAACCCGGGCTTTTTGAAGATATTTGAGCGGTTGGCGTCGCCTATATATCCGCTCATGCCTATCTGTGCGCCGATATCAAACTTGTAGGGGGCTGTCTGAGCTTTTGCCGTCATACCACACAGCACGCAGAGGCATGCGGCCGCGAGGCACATGCGCTTAGGGTGCGATATAATCTGACGGGATGACATTGCTTATTGTACGGGCTTGACTGTGAATCGGTTGATTACACCTCTCCATATATAAGGCGATAATGAGCCATCGGCAGTATAGCCGCCGAAGAGGTAGATATAGGGGCACTGCCAGTCGGTGATTGGCTCTGTGGCGCGAGAGGCCATATATTCAAGCCAGATGTTGCTGCGCGATTCTGTGATGGTCTGGTCAACAACAAAAGCCTGTGCACCATAGAACGACGGTATATAAAGCGGTAGCTGCACCAGATCACCACCTTCGGTCCATGTCATGCCGTAGTTGACAGAGGTGTAGACAGTGCGGTTTATATTTCTTCCATCGGTGCCACCCAAGGCGAGCAGACACACATATTGATAAGTAGTGTTGATGTTGGGTGTGCGGAAAGTATAGTAGGGCACGAGTGTGATGTTGCGCAGATTCTTGCCGATGCCGTTGACAGTTATGCAAGCCCATTGCTTGCCGTCGAATCCCCAGACGTCGGAAGTGGTCAAGCGGTCGGCGGTAGTTCCACCCATCATTATCACCTGCTTGCTGTCGGCCATTGCGAAGTCAAGAGGCAGCAGTTGTGATGTGTTGAAGATCGGCATACCGGTCGGTACTTCATATTCATTATCGCCGGGATACTCTTTCACTACATATTTATTGTTGTTCTTGGCTACGTAGAGTACTTTGTCACCGTAAGCGCCGAGGATAGATTCGGCAGAGAGGCCGGTAGTTGTCCAGCTCTTGGCGTCGGCAGAGGTATGTAGGGTCTTGTCACGAAGAATGTAGAACTTGTCGCCGGCGGCTGTGAAAGATTCAAGGTCGGCATTCCCGTAATTCACTTGCGATGTACTCCATGCGCCTGCCGGGTTGGCTGCGACGGAGAGAGTCATGGCGCTGTTGTTTCCGGCAAGGCAATAGTAGCCGTCGGAAGTGGCGACAGTCTTCTGTGCTGTAGGCGTCGAGAGAGTGGTGGGCAGTTCGCGACGGGCGGTGCGGTCCCAAGAGAGAGAGTCACTCTTTTCTTTGCTCACATTTACTGTAATGGTATATGTGCGGGTGGTCAAGCCGCTGTAAGATACCACTTCCATTTTTACCGGATAAGTATAATCAATGGAGTCGGTCGGGTTTTCTCCGTAATTATAAACGGTATCGGGGAGATTGTCGCGTGTTACTGTCAACTTTACAGATTGCACGATATCGACAAACTGGATGTCGGCCACGAGCTTTTTGGTAGAAGTTCCGTAGGGCAGGGGGGTGGCGTTGAAAATACGCGCGTTCTCAAGATCTATTGAGAAGAAAACAGAATCAAGGCCTACCATAACCTTTTTATCTGCCTGAAATGCAAATGCGGAAGCAGCGACATTGGATGACGCGTCTTCCGAGACATACTCTGAATCAGAGTTACATCCCACGAATAAAGTAGCGGATAAAAAGGCCGCCAAGCTCATTGCTGTGATTTTCCTCATTTGATAATGAATGATATTTCAAGCTGCAAAATTAACTTTTTCGCTTCAACGAGGCAAACACTTTGTCTTAAAAGTGCTCAAAATTGGTGCATTTATATGTTTTTAACGCCCCGGCGGCCGATATGCGAATAAATTTTAACATCTTAAACGGGGGCGGAGAGGTCGTTGATACGTTTGGCGGAGGACGGCTCGCCCATGAATATGGTGGCGAGTCCGCTGAATTTGTCTGCTTCTTCTGTGGTGAGCAGTTCGAGCGAGCCCTTGCGCGTTATCCGCTTGTCCATCTCGGGGTGGCGGCGCAGATAGTCAAGCAGCGAATTGGCTACGATGTCGCCTTGAATCAATACTTTGATGTCAGAGGGTACGAACTGACGTATTTTATTGTAAAGCAGGGGGTAATGTGTGCAACCCAATATTATGGTGTCGATCTCGGGATCGGCGTCGAGCAGTGAGTCTATTTCTTTCTTTATGAAATAGTCGGCTCCGGGGCCGTCGCCTTCGAGGTTTTCAACCAGTGGTACCCACATGGGGCAGGCGTGAGGGGTGAATATGATGTCGGGGTGGAGTTTGGCAAGCTCCATGTCGTAGGACTGCGAAGCCACTGTGCCGGGGGTGCCGAATAATCCGACATGGCGGGTGGAGGTATATTCTCCTATGATTTCGGCTGTCGGGCGTATCACTCCGAGCACGCGGCGCGTAGGGTCGATGTCGGGCAGGTCGTTTTGCTGAATTGTCCGCAGGGCCTTGGCTGAGGCGGTGTTGCAGGCTATGATCACCAATTGACAGCCACGCGCGAAGAGGTAGCGCACAGCCTCAAGGGTGAAATGGTATACGAGATCGAACGAACGTGTGCCGTAGGGCGCGCGGGCGTTGTCGCCGAGGTAGATGAAGTCGGCGTCGGGAAGAGCTTTGCGCAGCTCTTTAAGTATTGTGAGACCGCCATAACCGGAATCGAACACCCCGATAGGTCCGGGGTGTCCGATTGTCGATTTTATGGCTTGTGAAATGTCTTTCATCCGATTTTTGCGCGGATAGCTGCTGTGGCTTCCTCGTAGCCGGGTTTTTCGAGGAGGGCAAACATATTTTTCTTGTAAGCCTCAACGCCGGGCTGGTTGAAAGGATTTACACCGAGGATGTAGCCGCTGATACCGCATGCAGCCTCGAAGAAGTAGATGAGCTGGCCGAGGACGTTCTCGCTGATTTCGGGGAGGACAATTCGCATATTGGGTACACCGCCGTCAACGTGGGCGATACGTGTGCCGAGCTCTGCCATCTTGTTTACCTCGTCGATACGCTTGCCGGCGATGTAGTTGAGACCGTCGAGATTGGCCTCGTCAAAAGGAATGCGGAGTTCGTTGTCGCTCTTCTCAACAGAGAGCACAGTCTCGAAGATGGTGCGTTCGCCATCCTGAATCCATTGACCCATTGAGTGGAGGTCGGTGGTGAAGTCAACAGCAGCGGGGAAGATACCTTTGTGGTCTTTGCCTTCGCTCTCGCCGTAGAGCTGTTTCCACCATTCTGCGAAGAAGTGGAGCTTGGGGTTGTAGTTTACGAGAATCTCGATTTTTTTGCCGGCCTGATAGAGGGCGTTGCGAGTCTCGGCATATTGGAGCGCGAGGGTGTTGCTGCCGTCGAGGGTAGCCTTTGCCATGTGGGCGGCGCCTTCAACGAGTGCGTGGATGTCATATCCGGCAACGGCGATTGGCAGAAGTCCAACCGGGGTGAGGACAGAGAAGCGGCCGCCTACATTGTCGGCGATGACGTATGTCTTGTAGCCTTCTGTGGTGGCAAGTGTGCGGAGAGCGCCGCGTGCGGCGTCGGTAACTGCAACGATACGTTTGCAAGCCTCTTCATGGCCGAGCTGCTTCTCGAGCTGCTCGCGGAGAAGACGGAATGCGATGGCAGGCTCTGTAGTAGTGCCTGATTTGGATATTACGATAATACCGAATTTCTTGTCGCTCAGATAAGCCTGAAGCTCAGCCATGTAATCTTCGCCGATGTTCTGTCCTGCGAAGAGCACGCGGCAACCTTTGGCGGGCTCGAGAGCTGCGAAATTGCTCTGGAGGGCTTCAATCACAGCTTTGGCGCCGAGGTAGCTGCCGCCGATACCGATAGCCACTACCACATCGCAATTCTCGCGGAGAGCAGCTGCAGTAGCGTTGATATCATCAAGCAGAGCTGCGTCGGTGTCCTGCGGAAGGGTCACCCATCCGAGGAAGTCGTTGCCAAGGCCGGTGCCGTCGGTGAGTTTGGCAAGGCTCTCTTTGCCTGCGGTCTCAAAAGCGTCGATTTGTGCGCGGCTCACAGTACCGAGCACATCGTTGGTTTCTAATTCGATATGTTTCATTGTTGGTATGAGTATTAATTTTGTGCAAAAATACTCAATCCCTTGCAGTTTTCAAAATAATTCTTCAGGCGATCAACTGCAGATTGACCAATCGGGGGATATTCAATGTGTTATTACCGCCTGCATTGTCTGATGAATCATGCTAAAGCGAAAAATATTTGTATGGGAGTGAAAAAAGTATTATTTTTGCGCTCATAAACGAAAAACTTTTACAGGAATGAAAACATGTCCCAGATGCGGCCGTCAGGCCGACGATTCAGCTCAGGTTTGCTCAGGATGCGGCTACGGCTATGCCTCCTCTTACCAGCAGGCAAACCAGCAACCCTATCAGCAGATGAGCGACAACGCATTTGACCCGTGCGGTCCGGAAGGTAAAAGCCGCGGTGTGGCCGCGCTTCTCGCCATACTTCTCGGCGGCTTGGGTATTCAATATTTCTACATGGGTAAGACTACAGCCGGTATTATATCGATAGTTCTCTCGATTGTGACTTGCGGTCTGTGGAATGTAGTCATGCTCGTTCAGGGTATTCTGATGTTCTGCATGACAAACCAGCAGTTCCGTCAGAAATACGTGCTTTCCACATCTACCCTTCCGTTATTCTAAAAGCATATACTTAACATAAACATAACAATGACAATCGATAACTTTGATTTCAAAGGCAAGAAGGCTATCGTACGCGTAGACTTCAATGTGCCCCTTGACGAAAACGGTAACATTACCGACGATACCCGTATCCGTGGCGCTCTCCCCACCCTTAAAAAAATCCTCAACGACGGCGGCTCACTCATCATCATGTCGCACATGGGCAAACCTAAAGGCAAGGTTAACCCCAAAATGTCGCTCTCGCAGATCAAAGACGCTGTAGCCAAGGCTCTTGGCACAGACGTTGCTTTTGCTCCCGACTGCGCCGCTGCCGGCGATATGGCCGCAGCCCTCAAGCCCGGTCAGGCACTGCTGCTTGAAAACCTCCGCTTCTATCCCGAAGAAGAGGGCAAGCCCACCATCGACAAGGCTGATCCCAACTACGACGCAGCCAAGAAGGAAATGAAAGAGCGTCAGAAAGATTTTGCAAAGACACTCGCTTCATACGCAGACGTATATGTTAACGACGCCTTTGGTACTGCACACCGCCGTCATGCGTCTACCGCAGTTATCGCCGACTACTTCGACGCCGACCACAAAATGCTCGGCTACCTTATGGAGAAAGAGGTGAAAGCTGTAGACAATATCCTCAAAGATATCAAACGTCCGTTCACCGCTATCATGGGTGGCTCGAAGGTGTCGACCAAAATCGGTATCATCGAAAACCTCATGGACAAGGTTGACAACCTGATTCTCTGCGGCGGTATGACTTATACCTTCGCCAAGGCTCAGGGCGGCAATGTAGGTCTGTCGATCTGCGAGACCGATAAACTCGACCTCGCCCTCGACATCATGAAGAAGGCTAAAGAAAAAGGTGTAAACCTCGTTCTCGGCACAGACTGCGTTGCAGCTGACGCTTACTCAAACGACGCCAACACCCAGATCTGCTCAGTAATGGATATTCCCGAAGGCTGGGAAGGTCTTGACGCAGGTCCCGAGACCCGCAAACGTTTCGCCGACGCTATCCGCGGCAGCAAGACTATCCTCTGGAACGGTCCTGCAGGTGTGTTCGAGTTTGACAACTTCACCGCAGGCAGCCGTGCTATCGCCGATGCCGTAGTAGAGGCAACCAAAGACGGTGCATTCTCACTCGTAGGCGGTGGCGACTCAGTGGCTTGTGTCAACAAGTTCGGTCTTGCCGATGAGGTATCTTACGTATCTACCGGCGGTGGTGCTCTTCTTGAGGCCATCGAGGGCAAGGTGCTCCCCGGCGTAGCCGCAATCAAAGGAGAATAAAATAGAAGTTTATTCATAGCCATTGGAGATTCCCTCACAAGGGGAGTCTCCTTTGTTTTCTGTTTTTGGCAGATTTTAGGTGAAAAAATGCTAAAAAACAATCGTGGTGATTGTCGGTTGATAAAGAATTAGTATTTTTGCAAGCGAAATATGCGACAGTGGCTCAGTTGGTAGAGCATTGGCTTCCCAAGCCGAGGGTCGCGGGTTCGAGCCCCGTCTGTCGCTCTTACTGTCAACCGCTAAACAGCAGGTGTAAACAACCGCTCTTTGGCGGCTTTTTTTAAGAATATAAGAATAAATATAACGATGATAACACAAGAACAATTAAAAGAGACTTTTGAGCGTATGCTTGCGCTGAGGAGGTATCTTTGACATCGACGGGAAGAAAATAGCCGTTGAAGAAGAGCAGCTCCGCACCATGGCCGACGGCTTTTGGGAAAATGCAGAAGCTGCCCAGAAACAGATGAAGAAAATCAAAGATCTTCAGAAATGGATTTCCGACTATGCCGAGCTTGAAGGCGCGGTAGACGAGGTGAAGCTGTCGCTTGATTTCTTTAAGGAGGAGCTTGTCACTGAAGATGAAGTAGACACGGCTTACGCCCGTGCCTCGAAACTTCTTGAGGAGCTCGAACTGCGCAACATGCTCCGCGGCGAAGGCGACATCATGAGCGCCGTGCTTAAGATCAACTCCGGAGCGGGTGGTACCGAGAGTCAAGACTGGGCGTCGATGCTCATGCGTATGTATATGCGCTGGGCCGAGGCTCACGGCTATAAGCTGTCTGTTGCCAACTTGCTTGAAGGCGATGAGGCCGGTATCAAGTCGTGCACGCTCAATATCGAAGGCGACTTCGCCTACGGATTCCTCAAGAGTGAGAACGGCGTGCACCGTCTCGTGCGAGTGTCGCCCTACAATGCCCAAGGCAAACGTATGACCTCATTTGCCTCGGTATTCGTCACGCCCCTTGTCGATGATACTATCGAAATCAAGGTAGAACCGGCACTCCTGTCGTGGGATACATTCCGTTCGGGCGGCGCCGGTGGTCAGAACGTCAACAAGGTAGAGTCGGGCGTGCGTCTGCGCTACCAGTTCACCGACCCCTATACCGGAGAGAAAGAGGAAATCCTCATCGAGAATACCGAGACCCGCGACCAGCCCAAGAATAAGGAGAACGCCCTGCGTCAGCTGCGCTCCATACTTTATGCCAAAGAACTCGAACACCGCATGGCTGAACAGGCCAAGGTAGAGGCCGGCAAGAAGAAGATAGAGTGGGGCAGTCAGATCCGCAGCTATGTGTTTGATGACCGTCGTGTGAAAGACCACCGCACCAATTACCAGACCTCCGATGTCGGCGGCGTGATGGACGGTGATATCGACGAGTTTATCAAGGCATATCTGATGGAGTTTTCAGAAAAAGGCGAGGAGTGATGTCGGGCGTCGGGCGTTGCATGATGATAGTGAATCCGGCTTCGGGTACAGTGTCGAAGCACCGGATAGTACCTCATGTATGCAAACGTCTCGACAAACTCGGCGTAAGATACGATGTATCGGCGACACGCTATCCCGGGCATGCTGTAGAGCTTGCCCGGAAAGCGGCCGCCGACGGCTATGATGTAGTGATAGCAGTAGGCGGCGACGGTACGGTCAATGAAGTTGCTACCGGGCTTGTCGGCAGCACAACCGCTCTCGCCATCGTGCCTACAGGCTCGGGCAACGGTCTTGCCCGTCATCTTGGCATACCGGTGGACGTAGACAGTTCTATCCGTGTGCTCGCCAAGAAAAACGTGATAACGGCCGATTACGGCACAGCCAATGACCGCCCGTTTTTCTGTACTTTCGGTGTCGGATTCGACGCCGCTGTAAGCGAGCGATGTGCCCGACAGAAACGCCGCGGTATACTCATGTATCTGAAAAATACAGTGAATGAGTATATAAATTTCTCCCCGGAGGAATATGTGATAGAAGCTAACGGGCAGGTGATCACCGACCGGGCATTCCTCGTTGTTGCCTGCAACGCGTCGCAATATGGCAACAATGCCTTTGTGGCACCGGAGGCGTCGGTGACAGACGGCGAACTCGATATCACCATAGTGCATGCAGGCAATGTGATCACGCAGGCATTTGTGGGCGTAGATATGCTCACCGGGCTGATTGGCAAGAACGCCCTCGTAGATACCATCCGCACCAAGAGCGCAGTAATCAGGCGCACCGATACCGGAGCGGCTCACCTCGACGGCGACGCCATTGAAATGCCGCCGGTTATAGAAATCAAATGTCATGCCGGAAAGTTGCGTGTCTTTGCTCCTACCAAGTCGACACGTTTCCGCCCCGTGATTACCCCGACAATATTGTTTATACGCGACATGTTGCTTGCGGTACGCCACCTTTTTCCTAATTTCCATTGAGTCTCCGACAGACATCCGAATAAATCAGATGAGCAAAGTAATGAGATATCTATTCTGCCTTTTGGCGTGGCTTACTTATGGCACAGCCATCGGGCAGATCAACACCGACCAAGTGTTGCGTATCGGGCAGAACGCCCTCTATTTCGAGGACTATATGCTGTCGATACAATACTTCAATCAGGCTATCCAAGCGAAGCCATATCTTGCGCAGCCTTATTTTTACCGCTCCATTGCCAAGCTCAATCTTGAGGATTACCGTGGTGCCGAGGCCGACGCGACCACAGCTCTTGAGCTCAATCCCTTTCTGAGCGACGCATGGGAGGTGCGCGGAGTGGCGCGTCAGAATACCGGCCGTCACAGGCTTGCCATCGAAGACTATACCGAGGCTCTGAAACTTCTGCCTCGCAACCGTCAGCTGCTCTTCAATAAAGCTCTTGCTCTAAGCGATCTGAAGGAATATGAGGAGGCGGCCGCTTCTTTTGATGAAATACTTCGTTATTATCCCCGCTTTGCCAATGCCTTTCTCGGACGTGCACGGGCAAAACTTGCGCTTGCGGATACTGTAAGTGCGCTTGCCGATATTGACAAGGCTCTTGAAATCAATAAGAACGCCATCAATGCCTATATTATGCGTGCAGATATCGCCATCAATTCGGAGGGTGACTATGATAAAGCCTTGGCTGACATAGATCAGGCGATACGTCTCCAGCCTAAGGGTGCAGGTCTTTATATCAACCGCGCTTTCCTGCGCTATAAGACCGACAATTATAAAGGTGCCATGGCCGACTATGACTATGCCCTGAGCCTTGAACCATACAATATGGCTGCGCTTTTCAACCGTGGTCTGCTGCTGATGGAGGTCAATGCCAACGACCTTGCTCTTGAGGACTTCAACCGTGTGCTCGAGCTTGATCCCGATGATATGCGCGCTCTATATAACCGTGCGGTGATCTACTCCAACAAAGGCAATGCCAAGGCAGCCATCGCCGATATCACCCGTGTAGCTGAGGCTTATCCTGAATTGCCAAGCGCATATTATATGCGCGGCAACCTGTATAAACAGTTGGGTCAGCTGGCGAAGGCGGAGGCAGATTATAAACAAGGCGAGAAACTTGCCAAGGCACTCCCGTCGGCCGCTGAGCAGGCGGCTGTAGAAGCAGCCGGTGGGCCTCAGCCCGAAGTAGCCAAAGAAAAAGAGCAGACTCCGGAAGAGATGAGCGACGAGATGACAAAGCGCCGCTTCGCCTCGCTCGTGACTGTTGACGACAATGCCGACCTTCGCGAAGAATACAACAACACGGCTATCCGCGGACGTGTGCAGGACCGTAACCTCAACATAGAGATAGAGCCGCTCATGCTGCTCTCGTTCTATACATCGCCTACAGAATTGCGCCGCAATACATACTATATCAAAGAGGTAGATGATCTGAATGCCACCCGCTCGCTTCGCTTTGCACTGATGGTGACAAATGCCGTGCCAACAATCGACGAGACAACTGCCGGACGTCACTTCCAGTCAATCGAGTATTACAATTCCTATCTGTCGACGCATAAACCGCGCCCTGTTGACTATATCGGCCGCGCCCTTGACTTTATCACCGTGCGCGACTATGACAACGCGATTAAAGACGCCAACCGCGCCGTTGACATTGCTCCGGATCTGGCATTGGCATATCTTGTGCGTGCGCAGGCAATGTATGGCCGCTATCTTATCGGCGACTACGAAGGTGAAGGCCCGGCACGTCAGGCCCTCGCAAGAAAAGAGCTCGACGACATCGCCGCAGACTATAAAAAGGTCATAGAATTGTCTCCCCGTACGCCTATCGCCTATTTCAATCTCGGCAACATCTGCTTTGAGATGGAGGATTACGACGGTGCTACCGAGGCCTACGGCAAAGCGATTGCACTTAAACCCGACTTTGGCGAGGCATACTATAACCGCGGCTATATCGCGCTCCGCGACGGGCGCCGAAGTGCAGGTATCGCAGATTTGAGCAAAGCCGGCGAACTCGGAATTGTGCCGGCATATAATCTTATCAAGCGCATATCACAATAGCGATGAAATATGAAGTAGTATCATCAACAGGCAGCGACCGACTGATATTATTTTTCGCCGGATGGGGAATGGACAGCGCGCCATTCGCGGGCCTCAACCGCGCGGGATACGATGTGGCTGTAGTCTGGGACTACCGAACCACAGCTATAGACTGGTCGTTTACTGCCGGATATGTTGAGATATGTATAGTGGCATGGTCGTTCGGGGTATATGCCTCGGCCATATCCACCCATGCAATCGACGGAAAGGTGACGCGTCGCATAGCCGTGAACGGTACTTTGTATCCGTGCGACCGCCTGCTGGGTATCCCACCTGCAATATTCGAGGGCACTCACTCGGGCTTAAGCGAGCGCAATATGGCCAAGTTTTACCGTCGGATGTGCGGGAGCGGGGCTGCCTACTCTCAATTTTGTGAGCGTGCTCCACAGCGGGATATCGACGGTCTGCGCGACGAACTGGAGACTTTCTTCCCCGACAATACATTGCTCCATCAGCCATGTGGCACTTATGATCTTGCCATTGTCGGCCGTGAAGACGCCATTATACCGGCTGTGAATCAAAGCCGGGCATGGAGCCGGATACCCACAGTCTACACCGAAGAGGCGCATTGGCTTGACTTTCAGCAAGTGATAGACCATTTTATAGTGGATAAGCAACGCGTGGGGGAGCGCTTTACTTGTGGCTTGAAGAGCTATGCCGCCGAGGCTGGAGTGCAAGCCGCAGTTGTAGAGGATATCGACCGAATGCTTGGGGCTCATGGAATAGAAGATTGCATGGCGACCCGAGGTTGCCGGGTACTCGAGATAGGCAGCGGTACAGGTAGTCTGAGCCGTATCCTTGACCGTGATATAACAGACGGTTACCTCGAAATGTGGGATCTCGCAGGAGAAGCCTGCATTGAAGGCGAGAACCGTTGTTTCAGACAAGTCGACGCTGAAGTGGAGATTGCAGGCGTCCCGTCCTCGTCATTTGATGTTATAGCGACTGCGTCGACCATACAGTGGTTCAATTCTCCGGGGCGTTTTCTCAGGCAATGTCTGAGATGTCTGCGGCCGGGCGGTTATCTTGTTGTCAGCAGTTTCCTTGCAGGCAATCTTGCCGAAGTCAGCGCGGTTACGCGCCGCAGTCTGCCGCTGATGACCATGAGTCAGTGGAGGATGATTATCCCGGAAGGTTTCGAAATCGTAGAGCTGGCAAACCGCGATGCTATGGTCGATTTCGATACGCCGCTCGATGTGTTCCGTCATCTCAAAGCCACCGGCGTCAATGCACTTGGGCGCGGGTCGGAAGGGGAGAGCAGCCTGCACTCGATAATCAAGCGCTACCAAGCCGCCCTCGACGGTCGCTATCATATCACATATCGTCCGTTCGTAATGATTTTGAAAAAGACATTCAGATGAAGGAAGCAATATTTATAAGCGGTATCGACACCGATGCCGGAAAGACATACGCGACAGCATATTATGCCCGCATGCTTGCGAGGCATGGTGTGAGTGTTGTAACCCAGAAATTCATACAGACAGGTTGCCGTGATACAAGCGAGGACATAGAGGCACACCGTCGGTTGACCGGAAGCGGCCCCTTGCCGGAAGATGAGTCTCACCTTACGGCCCCGATAATTTTCAGCTATCCTGCGTCGGCACAGCTTGCAGCGCGTATCGACGGTTGCGAGATAGATACCTCATTGATAGCCAATGCGACGGAAGAGCTTCTCAGACGCTACGACCGTGTACTCATTGAGGGAGCCGGAGGCCTTATGGTGCCCATCACCGACGATTATTTCGCCATTGATTATGTGGCCGAACACAAATTGCCTGTAATCTTGACCACCAACTCACGTTTAGGCTCGATCAATCATACAATACTCTCTCTTGAGGCATTGAAAAGCAGAGGTATCGAGCTCCGAGGCGTGATTTATAACAGATATTTCGACAGCGACCCAGAGATATCTGCCGATACGCGTTCGTTTATAGTGCGCTACTTGCAGCGCCATTTCTCGTATGCGGAGTTGATCAGTATGCCGTCATACGAGGATTGGGACGTTTAAATAAAGTTAAAAGATACAAAAAGCGGCAGGAAATGAGTAATTTTGTGATGTGAATCAGAATAATTACATAATCAGCATAAGCAAAGAAGCCATCTCGGAAATGCCCACCATGACCTATCCGGGAGCAATCACTGTTGTCGATAGTGCGGCAGTAGCCCATCAGGCTATACGTGTATTGAAAAAAGAACGTATGGTAGGCTTCGACACCGAGACGCGTCCATCTTTCAAGAAAGGCCGGGTGCATAATGCAGCTTTGATGCAGATTTCAACTGAGAACCGCTGCTTTTTGTTCAGGCTCAATAAGATAGGTATATGTGCCGAATTGAAGGAATTCCTTGAGAATCCCGATGTGCTTAAGATAGGGCTTTCGGTGCATGACGATTTCAATGTCTTGCGCCGTACCACACCCCTTGAGCCGCAGGGCTTTGTGGACCTTCAGCACTTGGTGCGCAAATATGATATAACCGATATCTCACTCCAGAAAATATATGCGATAGTTTTCGGCGAGCGTATATCGAAATCTCAGCGCTTGACCAATTGGGAGGCCGATACTCTCAGCCCGGCACAGCAGGCCTACGCTTCGCTTGACGCATGGGCATGTCTGAACTTATACAAATATTTTGAATCAGGCAGTTTCGATCCGGTGTCCTCGCCTTACCGGCATATCGCCGAGCCGCCGCAGTCTGCCGCAAACAAAAAATGAAATTAAAGCGTTCTACCATAGTTCCGTTGATGTTGGCTGTCTATCTTGCCGTTATGGCGAGCATAGGCTACGGAGAATATGCTGCCGGCCGGATGTCAGCCCTATATTATTTCGGAGTGATAGCCGTGACGGCAGTAGTGATTATCCTGTTGCACTTCAATCTCAAGCGCCGGGAGCGTCTGCGCCGTGAACGCGAAAATAATATGAATAAATTAAAATAGCATAATATAATGGCACACAAAGTATTACTTATTATTCTTGATGGCTGGGGCATTGGTAAACACGACCATGCCAACGCCATCTACAGCACACCGACCCCTTATTGGGATTATCTTCTGAAAACCTACCCTCACAGCGAGCTTCAGGCCAGTGGCGAATACGTTGGTCTTCCCGACGGCCAGATGGGCAACAGCGAGGTAGGTCATCTCAATATCGGCGCTGGCCGAATTGTATATCAAGATCTTGTGAAGATCAACAAGGCAATCGCCACCGGCGCCATTCTCGACAATCCCGAGATCAAGAGCGCTTTTGAGTATTGCGCAAAAACCGGTCAGGCAATGCACTTCATGGGTCTGACCTCAACGGGCGGCGTACACTCATCGCTCGAACATCTCTATGCTCTCTGCTACATTGCAAAGCGCTATGAACTCAAGAAAGTATATCTTCACTGCTTCATGGACGGCCGCGATACCGACCCCCGCAGCGGTATCGACTATATCCGCATGGTTGAAGAGCATTGCGCTCAGTCGGCCGGTGTGATTGCCTCTATCGTAGGACGTTTCTATGCCATGGACCGTGACCACCGCTGGAACCGTGTGAAAGAAGCATACGACCTTCTTGTCGACGGTAAAGGCGAGCAGGCTACAGATATGGTTGCAGCAATGCAGCAGAGCTATGACAATGATGTGACCGACGAGTTCATCAAGCCTATCAATAACTCTACGGTTGACGGCACCATCAAAGCTGATGACTGCGTGATTTTCTTCAACTACCGCAACGACCGTGCCAAAGAGCTCACCGAAGTACTCACCCAGCACGATATGCCCGAAGAAGGTATGCACACCGTGCCCGGTCTGCAATACTATTGCATGACTCCCTACGACTCGTCGTTCAAGGGCGTTCATATCATCTTCGACAAGGAAGACGTGCAGAACACTCTGGCCGAGTATCTCAGCAACCAAGGCAAGAAACAGCTTCATATCGCTGAGACAGAGAAGTATGCCCACGTAACCTTCTTCTTCAACGGCGGCCGCGAGGCAGCTTTCCCCGGCGAAGACCGTATTCTCGTTCCGTCGCCCAAGGTTGCGACATACGACCTTCAGCCCGAGATGAGCGCCTTCCAAGTGAAGGACAAACTCGTTGAGGCTATCGACGAAGAGAAATATGACTTTATCGTTGTCAACTATGCCAATGGCGACATGGTGGGCCACACCGGTATCTATCCTGCTATCCAAAAGGCAGTCGAGACCCTCGACACCTGTCTGCACGATACAGTAGAGGCTGCCAAGAAGCACGGCTATGAGGTGATAATCATCGCTGACCACGGCAATGCAGATAATGCAGTCAACACCGACGGTACCCCCAATACAGCACACTCGCTCAACCCCGTACCTTTCGTATATGTGACCGAGGATAAGAAAGCCACTACCGAAAACGGTATTCTTGCCGACGTGGCACCCTCGCTTCTCCATATCATGGGAGTGAAGCAGCCCGCAGAAATGACCGGTAAAGACCTTATCAAAGGTTGATATTCCGACCATATAAAGGTTCCCGGAAGCAAGATTTCTTGCCTCCGGGAACTTTTTTTAATTATAATCGGAAAACTTAAGGGCGCAATAATTTGTATATCTGACGATAATACATTAACTTTGCCATTATCGAATATAAATAACACACAAAATAACTAACTCAGAAACATGGAAAATAAAGAACTTCTTGCCCAAGTTACAGAGAAAGCACAGATGTGGCTTGGCGAAGGCTATGATGAGGAAACAAAAGCCGAAGTGCGCCGTATGCTCGACGCCGACGACAAAACCGAACTCATCGAGTCGTTCTATAAAGATCTTGAATTCGGTACAGGTGGTCTGCGCGGTATCATGGGAGCCGGCAGCAACCGTATGAATATCTACACTGTGGGTGCCGCTACCCAAGGCCTTGCCAACTACCTCAAAGAGGCTTTCCCCGATATGCCTCAGATCAGCGTGGTTGTAGGTCATGACGTGCGCAACAACTCACGTAAGTTTGCTGAGATTGTAGCCGATATTTTCTCGGCCAACGGTATCAAGGTATATCTTTTCGACACCTTCCGTCCTACTCCCGAATTGTCTTTCGCTATCCGCGAGCTCGGTTGCCAGAGCGGTGTGAATATCACAGCGTCGCACAACCCCAAAGAGTATAACGGCTACAAGGCATATTGGAGCGACGGCGCACAGATTATCGCTCCTCACGATGTGAATATCATCGACAATGTAAACCGTATCAAGAGTGTTACCGAAATCAAATTCGAGGGTAACAAAGACCTTATCGAGATTATCGGCGACGCTATGGACCAAAAGTTCCTTGCAGCAATCAAGGGCCTGTCGCTTGATCCGGAAGTGATCAAGCGTCATGCCGACCTGAAGATTGTCTACACTCCTATTCACGGAACCGGTGTAAAACTCGTTCCCGACTCGCTGCGCAACTACGGTTTCACCAACATCATCCACGTGCCGGAGCAGGATATCCCCAGCGGCGATTTCCCCACAGTAGATTCGCCCAACCCCGAGAATCCTTCGGCCATGGCCATGGCTATCGCCAAAGCCAAGGAAGTTGACGCCGACCTCGTTGTAGCTTCCGACCCTGACGCCGACCGTATCGGCTGTGTTATCCGCGACAACAACGGTGAATACCAGCTCATCAACGGTAACCAGATTGTGATGATTCTTCTTAACTACATCATGCTGCGCAACCGCGAGATGGGTAAGCTCAAAGGCAACGAATTTGTGGTTAAGACCATCGTTACCACCGAGACTATCAAGGCTATCGCCGAGAACCAGAACATCAAGATGTTTGACTGCTATACCGGTTTCAAATGGATTGCAGCCGTCATCCGCGACCTCGAAGGTCAGGAGCGCTATCTCGGTGGCGGTGAAGAGAGCTACGGCTTCCTCGCCGAAGATTTCTGCCGCGACAAAGACTCTGTGTCGGCAATCTCCCTTATGGCCGAAATCTGCGCATGGGCCAAAGACCGCGGTCTTGACTTCAACCAAATGCTTCAGGAAATCTACCTCAAAAACGGCTACAGCCACGAAGAAGGTGTCAGCGTAGTACGTCCGGGCAAGACCGGTGCCGAGGAGATTCAGAAGATGATGGTCGATTTCCGTCAGAATCCTCCCAAAGAAATCGCCGGCAGCCCCGTTGTGCTCATCAAGGACTACGGTGATCTCAACTGCACCGACACCCGCACAGGCGCAGTCACCAAGATGGACTTCCCGACAACCTCTAACGTACTTCAGTACTTCACCGAAGACGGCACCAAGATTTCAATCCGTCCGTCGGGAACTGAGCCTAAGATCAAATTCTACATTGAGGTACACGACAAGATGGCCGATGCAGCCGACTATGACCGTTGCAACCGCGACGCCGCAGCTAAAATCGCACGCGTGAAAGCTCAGCTCGGTATCTGATCTTACACCAAATAAAATATCGCCGGACGGGCAGCTTGAAAATGCTGCTTGCCCGGCGATTTTTTAGATTTTACCTTTGTTAGCGATTTGTAGTGAAAAAAGTATAAAGTTTTTGTGGAATGTGGAATTATTCGTATCTTTACAAGTAAATTGAAAACACTTGTTCGATGAATAAAAAGAAAGTAGCTACCCTTGCCGTAGTGGTGTGTCTGGGCGCTTTCGGCGCATACATGGTATACCATGAGGCAGAACAATATAAGGCCGCTGAAGCTGCGGCAGCAGAGGCTTCATTGCCTGTATGGTTTGAAAGCGATTCGGCTAAAGCGATTGCCCGGCGTACGGCTTCGGACTTTTCGATGTCGCGTCAGGAAGTCCTTGAGGCTGTGCAACGTCAACATCCCGAGGTGACCTCGGCTGATATCGACAGCTTTGTGGCACGCCATTATCTTGAGGCGATGGAGATCGAAGGAGAGCAGCGGTTTCATCGCAAGTCGGTGCGCAATCTCAATCTGCTAAATCCGGAGTATGCTTCGAAATCGAACAGAGGCGACGCTGCGGCACAGAACCGCTATGCCTATGTCGACTCCGTGCTCAATTATTACCGTGGCAAAAACGACCGCGGCTTAAGCCATAAAGTGAAGTACCGCTTCAGTGTCGACGTTCCGGGTCATGAGCTTTATGCCGGCGACAGCCTGCGTGTGTGGATGCCGGTGCCGCTCGGCAATCCTGACGGTGGCCGTCAGCGCGATGTGGAGATTGTTTCGGCTATACCTTCAGACTACGTGCTGTCGGACGGAAAATCTGTGCATAATACCATCTACTTCGCTGCCCCTGCTCCTGCTCCGGGCGATACCGCTCATTTTGAGTATGTGGGTGAATTTGTCACTTCCGGCCGCTATTTCCCGGATAAGGATATAATGGCTTCAATCAAGCCGTACGACAAGCAGAGCGAAGTCTACAAACGCTATACGGCAATGGAAGCTCCGCATATCATTCGCCTTGATTCATTGGCAAAGGCTATCGTGGGGAATGAGACCAATCCTTACCGTCAAAGCGAGCTCGTATATGATTATATCGACGCCAACTATCCATGGGCCGGGGCCCGCGAATACAGCACAATCGACTGTATTCCGGCGTATGTAATCAGAGAAAAGCACGGAGATTGCGGGCAGGTTTCGCTTCTCTATATATCGCTTATGCGCTCACTCGGTGTACCGGCCCGTTGGGAGAGCGGCTGGATGTTACATCCCGGCGAGACCAATCTGCATGACTGGGCTGAGGTGTACTTCGAGGGTATCGGCTGGGTGCCGGTAGACACATCGTTCGGCCGCTACCGCGGAGCTGACGATGAGGAAATCGTGAACTTCTACAGTCATGGTATCGACGCGCACCGTTTCGCCTCGAATACGGGAGTATGTGGAGAGCTGTATCCTGCTAAGAAATATGTCCGCAGCGAGACGGTGGATTTCCAAGTAGGTGAGGTGGAAACCGGCAAGGCAAACCTCTTCTATCCTGCATGGGATTCAGATCTCGAAATCATATCAATAGAACCGATAAAGTAAAGATAATAATGAAATATATCACTATATTGGCCATGGCTCTATTGGCTATGCCTGTGTCGGCGCAATCATCGGCCAACGCCCTCGCTAAAGCTCAGGAGTGCATAAAGGCGGTTAAGGCCAAGGTCGCTCCTGACAGCCGTCAGGCCATATACGATATCAAAGCGTATAACAACAACGACGGCAGCCTCGTAGTCGGTGGAGAAGTGTCGGACTCGACAGCGATGAAAGAAACCGTCAAAGCACTTGCCGAGGCCGGCGTCGAATATGCCGACAGCATGCACCTTCTTCCTTACGACCAATGGGCACAGATACGTATTTCGGCTGCGAGTCTCCGCACGGGTGGTCGTCACAGTGCCGAAATGGCTACGCAAGCTGTTCTCGGCACACCTGTGCGTGTGCTTGAAAAAGGTGGCGAATGGTGGCGTGTGCAGACTCCCGACGGCTATATCGCATGGGTGCCCTCATCATCGGTAGTGGCAAAGACTTCGGCAGAGATGAAAAAATGGCGTGAGGCAAAGCGGTTTATAGTCAGTGCTCCATACCAGATACGTGTTTATACAACGCCGACAACGAAAGGTCTTCGCGATGTGGTTACCGATCTTGTAAACGGCTGTATCGTAGAGGTGCCCGGAAATGAGGTTCATGTCACTGACGGACGTGTGAATGTTGCACTTCCCGACGGTCGCACAGGATTTGTTGATGTCTCAGACCTTACGCCTATAGAAACATGGGCGTCGCAGAATTTCGACGCTGACCGAATACTCGACATTGCATATTCGATGGAAGGTACACCTTATCTTTGGGGTGGCACATCGACAAAGGCACTCGACTGCTCAGGCCTGGCCAAGGTAAGCTACTATGCCAACGGCCTCATACTTATGCGCGACGCTTCGCAGCAGGCTCTTACCGGCAAGCGCATTGAGGCTGCCAACTGGCGTAGCTGCAAAGCCGGAGACCTGCTGTTCTTCGGTAATGCGCGCACCGGCAAGGTGACGCATGTCGCCATCTATGACCATGACGGCAATTATGTGCATTCTTCCGGGCGCGTAAAACGCAACAGCGTAGACCCGGAGTCAGAGAGCTATCTCACCACACCTTTCCTCCATGCCGTGCGTATAGCGGGCAGCGAGGAAACACCCGGAATCACGCGTGCGCGTAATCATCCGTGGTATTTTTAATGAAATGACAACTACTATAAAATGGACCGCAGAAAATTTCTCAAAACAGGAATGCTTGGTGCTATGATCGCCGCATCTCCCATATCCTTTTCGGCTTTCGGCCAATCAACAAAAGAAGGTACTCGCAGCGGAAGGCTCAATTTGCGCTTCCGTCCCTACGAACTTCAATTGCGCCATGCGTTCAATCTTGCGCGTTCGCAGCGCACCACTACACCTGATGTTCAGGTAGAGATTGAATATGATGGCGTGATAGGCTATGGCGAGGCTTCCATGCCTCCATATCTTGGCGAATCGGTGGCGTCTGTGACTGAATTTCTGTCGAAACTTGACCTGAGCCAGTTTACAGATCCTTTCCGCATTGAAGATATCCATGAGTACATGGAGAGCGTTGCACCCAACAACCGCGCAGCCAAAGCGTCGGTAGACATAGCTCTCCATGACCTTACGGGTAAGATCATGGGACAGCCGTGGTATAAGATCTGGGGTCTTAACCCGGACAAATGCCCCAATACATCTTTTACCATCAGCTATGACTCCAACCCGGAGGAAATGCGCAAGAAGATAGAGGAAACCTCGCCCTATAAGGTTGTCAAGGTAAAGATGGGCCTTGACCATGACAAAGAAATCGTGGAAGCTCTCAGAAAATACACCGATGTTCCCATCTGCGTCGACGCCAACCAAGGATGGAACAATAAGGAGAAAGCCCTCGAAATGTGCCATTGGCTTGCCGAGCGCAACTGTCTCTTTGTAGAGCAGCCAATGGATAAGGCCGCCATAGATGATACTGCATGGCTGCGCGAACGCTCCCCGCTGCCCATCATCGCCGATGAATTTCTGCAGCGACTGCCCGACGTACGCCGTGCTGCAGGAGCATACGACGGTATCAATATCAAGCTGATGAAGAGCACCGGTATGCACGAGGCATATCAGATGGCGACTCTCGCACGCGCTCTCGGCATGAAAGTAATGCTTGGCTGTATGACCGAGACTTCTTGTGCCGTCAGCGCGGCAGCTCAGTTGGCACCGCTTGTGGATTGGGCAGATCTTGACGGCAATCTTTTGATTGCAAATGATATATTCGACGGAATGAAAATTGTTGACGGCAAAGTGACTTTGCCCGAACGTCCGGGTATCGGTATTGTTCCATTAGCTTAAAATTCCTTACCATGCAAAACTCTCTTGAACTCACCAAAAATCCCATCGCGGCATATCTTGGCAAAGACCCGGTGGCTTTTACCCGACAGGATATTGTGCGATATATCCGCGACAAGGGTATTGAGATGGTCAACTTTATGTATCCTGCAGCCGACGGAAGGCTCAAGACCTTGAATTTTGTAGTCAACGATCTTGCGTATCTTGAGACTATCCTCACTCTCGGCGAGCGCGTAGACGGCTCATCGCTGTTTCCGTACATCAGCGCCGGCAGCTCTGACCTCTATGTGATACCGCGCTACCGCACGGCTTTTGTAGATCCATTCTCTCCGATTCCTACCTTGGCTATGCTGTGCTCTTATTTCGATAAAGACGGCAAGCCGCTTGAAAGCTCTCCCGACCATTTGCTCGACAAGGCATGCACCGAGTTTACCAAGGCGACGGGCATGTATTTCCACGCCATGGGTGAGCTTGAATACTATGTGATAGGCGAGGATATGGGAATGTATCCTGCCGTGGATCAGCGTGGCTACCATGAATCGTCGCCCTTTGCGAAGTTCAATAACTTCCGTGTGCGCTGCATGAGGGCGGTAGCACAATGTGGAGGCAAGATAAAATACGGCCACAGCGAGGTAGGCAACTTCACATTGGACGGTAAGATATATGAGCAGAACGAGATTGAATTCCTGCCTGTTGACGCCCGCGACGCCGCCGACCAGCTCATGATAGCCAAGTGGGTTATCCGCAACCAAGCTATGCTTGAGGGGCTTGATGTGACATTTGCTCCGAAGATAATCGTAGGCAAAGCCGGCTCGGGACTGCATGTGCACATGCGCCTCGTAAATGCCGACGGCAGTAGCGCCATGCTTGATAAAGACGGTCAACTGAGCGACAAGGCCCGCACCGCTATCGCCGGACTCATGGATCTGGCGCCTGCAATCACTGCTTTCGGCAACACCAACCCGACATCGTATTTCCGACTTGTTCCTCATCAGGAGGCTCCGACAAATATCTGCTGGGGCGACCGCAACCGGTCGGTTCTCGTACGCGTGCCGCTCGGCTGGACATCGGGCAAAGATATGTGCGGCATAGCCAACGGAAGTGCAAATGCGATGGGTGCGGATGTGGATACCCGTCAGAAGCAGACTTTCGAGATAAGAAGTGCCGACTGCTCGGCTGAAATATATTCACTGATGGCAGCGTTGGCTGTTGCCATACGCCATGGTTTTGAAATGCCTGACGCTCTTGAGTCGGCCATCAAGCACTATGTGGATATCGATATCCATAAGTCGGAGAATGCCGGACGGCAGGCTGTATTGCCCACATTGCCGGTATCGTGTGCCGAATCGGCCGAGGCTTTGCTCGCCCGGGCAGATGTATTCGAGGCGCATGGAGTATTCCCTGCTGCAATGATAGAGGCTCAGGCTGCAAAATTGCGCAGCTACGACAGCGATGAGGCTTCGCGCGCGCATGGCGATCCTGAATTGATGGCCGAACTTGTAGCCCGTTATTTCTATTGCGGATGAGACTGATCTGTACGGGTGACTGGCATTTGGGAAACCTTTTCCACGGAAATGACCGCTTGCCCGAACAACGACAATTTCTTTCATGGCTGCTGACTCAGACACAGGAGTTGCAGCCTGACGCCTTGCTGGTCGCCGGCGATGTATTCGACAACAGTAACCCGTCGGCGGCCGCGCAGGCTCTTTACTATGAATTCCTTGTGGAGTTGCACCGGTCGTGCCCGTCGATGGTGATTGTCATTACCGCCGGCAATCATGATTCGGCAGCAAGACTCGAGGCGCCGCGCACATTGCTTGGAAGCCACAATGTGGAAGTTCGCGGTCAGATACACCGGCATTGGGAAAATGATAATTGGGTGACCGACTATGATGACCTGATGATTCCGGTCAGCGATGGTAAGGGTGGGGAGATTGTTGTCCTTGCTGTTCCTTTCCTGCGCAACGATATATTGCGCTGCAATGATTATCAGGAGGGCGTCAAGGATTTTATAGCAGAGCTTTTGCGTCGGGCACGCGAGCTATATCCCGGTCGTAAACTCGTGATGATGGCACATCTCTATGCCTCCGGTGCCGAGATTGCAGGTAAAGACGCGAGTGAACGAATCATCGTAGGCGGTCAGGAGATGGTGAATATGGGCGGCTTGGAAGAGTATCCCGATTATCTTACCTGCGGGCACATACATAAGCGGCAGAAAATCGCCGGCTTGCCCAATGCAAGGTATAGCGGAAGCGTACTTCCGATGTCGTTTGCCGAAAAAGATTACCGTCATGGGGTGGATCTGGTTGAGATTTCGCAAGATGGTATAGAAGTTGAGCAACTTGTATATACGCCCGCGCACCGCTTGCTGGTAATGCCGGATGATGATGAGGGTTTGCCTCCCAAGAAACTTATGAAGCTTCTTGATAAGGAATTAAGCGACAGGGAAGCCGGCGCCCTCGACGGCAATTATGATTATCTTGCGGTGAAGGTTATACTCGACAGGGTTGATAAGGATGAACTCAAGGCGATAGAAGACCTGATATCGCGTAAGAATGCTGTGTTGTGTAAGATTCAGCGCGTGCTGCCGAATATAGATATCAGTACCATCAGCGGTGATAGAAAAATGAGAAGTGTAGATGATATACTCAATAGAGACCCGCTTGAAACTCTGCGTGAGGCTTTTTTAGTGCGGCATGAACATGAAATGTCGGATAATCAGAAACAGATGTTGCAGGAAATTATTGACGGAATCAAAAGCGAGATATGAAATTTCTTAAGCTTGAACTTCTTAACCTTGCTTCACTTGACCGTGCGGAAGGTGAAGTAATTGATTTTGATAAGGGAATTTTAGGAGAGAGCAATATATTCAGTATTGTAGGACCTACCGGGAGTGGCAAATCGACGATACTCGACGCTATCTGTCTCGCTCTGTTCAACCGTGCTCCGAGATACCCGAAAAAGAAAAACGACCGCAACCGCAACATCGAAATCTACGGGCGCAGAGATGAGGAAGAGAACCGGCGTCTTGCACCGTCGGATTGCCGTAATATTCTTACTCATGGCAAAAAATACGGTTACAGCAAATTGACATTTCTTGCCAACAACGGTAATGTCTATCGGGCAGAATGGTCGGTGATATTCAAACGCCTTCATTACGACAGCGCCGTGACAAAGCTTTACCGGATATGTGAGAAAGCCGGCGATATAATTGAGCTTGAGGATGATTGGTCTAAACTGCCTGTGATTATAGGCCTTGACTATGAGCAATTTCTGCGGACAGTGCTGATTGCGCAAGGTGCATTTGCAAGTTTCCTTACAGCAAAAGAAGATGAGAGATATGAATTGCTTGAGAAACTGATAGGTTGCGAACATCTTTATGCAAGAATAGCCGAAGAGATAAGTGCAAGGCGCAAAGAGGCTTCGGCGAATTACGACAGCATAACGGCGGGAATAAATGCCTATATCAATGATGACCTCACGCAGGATGAACTCAACTCGCTCAAAGAAGATATAGAGAGGCTTGAGACTGAAAAGAAAGCGAATGACGCCAAGCTCGAAAGTGTGAGAAAGTGCTTGGATTGGTATATTGCCGATGATAAGTTAGTCGCTGACATCGAGGCGTTTGCCGTCGGTTTTGATAAATCTTCTGAATTGTTGGCGTCGCTGACGGAAGAGCAGAGGCAGCTTACGCTGCACGACACCACCATAGAGGGCGTAAATCTCTATCGTGACCTTATTTCTGCAGAGGAAAATATTGAGAAGTCGGAAAAAGAGCTTGTAGCTTTACGTGATGAATCGGCTGTTGTATCTGAAGAAATATTGGCGGCTGAAAAGAAGATCGATTTGCTGAAATCTAAAGCCCAAGAAGAACTTAGCCGATATGAAGAGTCGAAGCCGCATATCAACCGCGCACGAGAGATCACAGGAGAGATAATTGTGGCACAAGCCTCGCTGCAAGAAAAAAAGGAAGCTGTAAGGAATTCAAAAGCTGCACTTGACAGGGCTTCTCTGGCTCTCAAAGAGAATGAAAAGGCTATAAAAAGTAGCGGGGAAAGTTATCGGAAATTATCGGAAGAGTTTGAGGCGCTGTATCATGAAACGGCGGCAAACTTGGCGCGCTATGATAAATCGGTCAATGAATTGCGGGAAAAATGCGAGTTGCTTAATCAGCAGATATCTCAGTATAATCATACGCAACTGCAGGAGAGAAAAACCAAGGCGGATAAAGCGATCTCGGATTTGTCGGACATCTTGAGAATAACGGGAGAATTGGCTGACAAGAAGTCGAAATCAAAGCTTTTACATCAGGAAAACTCCCGTTTGCAGACCTGTAATCGTAATATTTATGCAGAATTGGCAAAATTATCGGTTGAAGCTGTTAATGAAGAACTTACAACTCTGCGCAAATCGTATATCCTGCTGTCGAGCCATGATTATGAGACTACCCGGCATGAACTTGTCGACGGAGAACCGTGTCCGCTTTGTGGTGCTACCGTACATCCTTATTCCGACCTTACACTCTTGAAGGGTGCGGTATCCGGGCTTGCAAAACTTATTCAGGAGAAGGAAGCGGAATATAAGAGGCAAAGTGAATTATATGTCGCTTTGAGTAAAGAACTTGCTGCCAATGAAGCCAAAATCAAGCAATTCGAGAAAGCAATGCTTGAGCTTGAAGGCGAGATAAATCATTGCGGAGAGCTGATTAATGCAATCAGGCAGGCTCATCAAGAGTGGCCTGAGGATATTGAGAATCTTGAAAAGCTTAGAAAAGAACTAACTTCTTTATCTGTAGAACTGACTGATTCCATCGCTAAATATACTGCGCTCACAGATGATGCTGCAAGATTGCGCGTTGATTTGGATAAGGCAATCAACGCGCGGGAGACTTTCAGACAAGAGTCGGACATAAAACTAAAAGCTGCCGAGAAGAGTAGGGCAGAGGCTGAAACTCTATATAAGTCCTTGCAATCTTCGACACCCAATCTTATTGAAAGTGAGAAAGAAAAAATTGAAGCGTATAATAGATCGGTAAGTTCTTTGCAGGAGGCCGGTGATTATTTATTGGCCAAGCAGAATGCCGTAAAAGCAGAAATTGGAGAGGAAACTCCGGATAAATTTGAAGAACGTCTGTCGAAAGCTGTAGAAGCGGCCTCTAATTTGGTCAATGCGCAGTCAGAGCAAATTTTGAATCTCAAGACAAAGCTGCACAACTTGAAAGGTAAAGAAGAGGCAGCGAAGAAAAATATAGCAGCACTGAAAGATTCCCGGGAGAAAATTGCAGCCGCTCTTGACCGTTGGCTTGCTGATTTTGCGGATGAAGAGGTGGATATTGCTTTTCTGAAGCAAATGAAAGAGTCTGAGTGCAATTGGGAACACTTGCGCGAAAGGTTGAAATCAGCCACGATGTCATATACAACAGCGAAAACGACTCTCGAAAATGCCCGCAAACAAAGGCTTGAACACCAAGAAATTAAACCGGAAGAAGAGCGTGAGGTGCTTCAGGGGCAACGTTTGGCTCTCGAGGCTTGGCGTCCTGAAGAATTGGAGAATAAGTCACTCCGCTTAAAGGCTTATATCCGTGCCCGCGAGAAAATGGGGCTTCTCTATGAAAAGCAGAAACAGGCACGTGAGTACCTCGATGAATGGGAGCAGATAACGCAGGCTATAGGCGGTGACGGCAAGACTTTGCGAAAGATTGCCCAATGCTACACTCTCAGTTTTCTCATCGCGCATGCGAATGATGAGATACGACGGTTTAATTCACGATATGAACTTGTGCAGGTGAAGAATTCGCTGGGTATAAGGGTAATCGATCATGATCGCGCCGATGATATCAGAGACACGACATCGCTTTCGGGCGGAGAGACATTTATAGTGAGTCTTGGGCTTGCCTTGGGTTTGTCGTCGCTATCTTCGCGCAATATATCGTTCGATAACCTTTTTATTGATGAAGGCTTCGGAACCCTTGATCCCGATACGCTTGCAACTGTAATAGATTCGCTCGCTTCATTGCAGTCGTCGCGCGGCAAGAAAGTAGGTGTAATCAGCCACACAGATACAATGAGCGAGCGGATATCAACTCAGATACGTATTATAAAGCACGGAAATTCGGGTAGCAGCCACATCGAAATCCGCAGTGCTTGAGAATCATTCGGTATCGAACCGGTCGGCGAGCGTTTTTATCGCAGCATTTGCCGTAGGATAACAAGTTACGGGCACAACGCTTATGTAGCGGCGCTGAAGCCAATACTCGTCGGTATCGGTTGCGTCGGGCTCAAAGTTTACGAATTTACCTGATAACCAGTAAAATGGTACGCCTTGCGGATCGAGATAACGTTTGAAACTGTCTACCCATTTGCCATGGGCGGCACGGCAGACACGTATACCTTCGGGCATTACGCGCGCCGGTATATTTACGTTGAGGCAGACTCCTTCCGGCAGACCGTTTTCAATTACTTTTCCGACAATGGCAGCCACGAATGCAGTGCAGTATTTAAAGTCGGCTTTCATAGAATGGTGCATTAGTGAGAAGCCGACAGACGGGATACCCTCGATACAGCCTTCGAGTACGGCACCCATAGTGCCTGAATATGTGACGTTTACACCTGAGTTCGAGCCATGGTTGATACCTGCGAGAACAAGGTCGGGGCGTCGTGGCATTATTGCGAAAAGAGCGAGCTTTACGCAATCGACGGGGGTGCCGTTTACTGTGAAAAGACGGATTCCCTCTTTATCGCATGGTTTTTCGGTAATGCGCAGGGGCGCTCCTACCGTCATGGCGGCGGATTGGCCGGAGTGAGGGTACTCGGGAGCCACCACAAATACGTCGCCCATCGAACGGACACAATCGGCGAGGTGATGGATACCGGGAGCGTTTATGCTATCGTCGTTCGTGATAAGGATGAGCGGGCGTGTGGTTTCCATAATGTGCTGAATTTGAATGTTATGCAATAATTATTAGCTTACGTGATTGCGGTAAGCTGATATTATAACGCAAAAAGAGGGGAATTTGTTGCAGACAGAACAACAAAATTATCTTGAAGCTATGGCGGCTTCTATAGCGTCGATGTCGGCAGCGAGTTTTTTCTCGGTACCAATGCGTGTTTCGATAGTCTGGCAGCCGTATATGACGGTTGCGTGGCTTCGGTCGAGTTTCTGGCCAATTGTCGTCAATGGCATTTTTACCAATTTCTTAGCCAGATACATTACAATCTGACGGGCGTCGGATACTTCACGACGGCGGCTCTTGGTGAAGAGCAAGTCGGAATTAATGCCGTAGTGAGAGGCTACTGCGTCGGCCACCATCTCGAAGTTTACCTGATGGCGCTTGATCTTGACCGCATTCGATACCACACGTTTGGCAAGGTCAAGAGATATGTCGCGGTTGAATACAGTGGCGTGCGCAAGAAGCGAAACCACGATACCCTCAAGTTCGCGTACACTTTGGGTGACGTTAGAGGCTATAAATTCAGAAACGTCGGTAGGCAGGAGGAGGCCGTCGCTGTCAGCTTTGAGCTTGAGTACGTTGCGGCGCAAGTCGATGTCGGGGCGGTCTAGTTCTACCTGCATGCCCCATTTGAAGCGGCTGAGCAGACGAGCCTCGAAACCTTCCATCTCACTTGGGGCACAGTCGCTCGACATGATAATCTGGCGGTCGTGCTGGTGGAGATGATTGAATATGTGGAAGAATGTATTCTGAGTTCCGGGCATATTCTGCAGGTCTTGGATATCATCGATTATCAGAGTGTCGATACTCTGGTAGAAGTGGAAGAAATCGTTGATATTCTTGGCTGCTGCTGCGGTATATTGGCTTTGGAAGAGTCGAGCTGTCACATAAAGAACGCGTGCCTTGGGGTTGCGCTCCTTAATTCGTATGCCGATAGCCTGAATGAGGTGAGTCTTTCCGACACCCGACGGACCGAAAACGAAAAGCGGGTTGAAGGTCTTGAGCGAAGGATTGTTTGCTATAGCCTCGCCAATCGAACGTGCGATTTTATTGCTGTCGCTCTCGCAGTAGTTCTCAAATGTGTAGCGGGGATTGAGCTGAGGGTCGAAGTCGCTCTTGCTTACCGGTGCAAATGGATTGGCGGCCGGTGCATTGCTTTGAGCCATGATGGATGGCGATGGCTCGCTGCCCTTCTGAAAGCTTATCGACTGGGGGTCGTCTTTCTTAAGAGGGTAGAGGAATTCGATATGCACTCCCGAGCCATATACTTTCTTTACGCCTGAGCGGAGCAGAGGCAGATAGCGGGCTTGGATTTGCTCAATGAAGAATACAGACGGCACCAACAGCTTGAGTTCCCCGTTTTCATAACTTATAGAAGTCATGTCGCGGAACCAAGTGTCGAACTGCTGGGGCGAAAGATTGTCTTTGATAAAATCGCGACAAGCTGCCCAAAGGTCTTGGTGTGTCTGGTTCATTGTTGATTTGTGCTTTACTTTTCGAGTGCAAAATTCTTAATTTTTTTTTGAAAAAACAAACATCGAAATATTTGCAAATTACGAAAATAATGCAAGTACGTTGAATACAATGAGTTAGCGTTTTTTGGCTGTGATTTAGTGCCCTCGCCGGTGTAAATTGTTGATTTATAGTGATGTGAGATGAATCGATGTGCAGATTGAGAGGTCTCCGGTATAGACTGATATCGTGTATGGGCTTGTATTTATAAGATTTTAGATAAAAGAGGCAGGAAATGCTTATTTGAAATTATTTTAAATAAGCATTTCCTGCACTAATGTCGTTCCTTAAAATACTTTTATGCTAATATATCGTTTGGGATTGCGTTTCACGTCAACCAAGAGTGAGTCGAGGGCGGCGGCAGAAGCGCTGAGGTTGTCGTAGAGCTCAGGGTCGTTGAGCATTTTACCTACCGATGAGTTTGAATCGTTTAGCTTGGCGGTAAGTTCGTTGAGATGAGCGACTGTTGACTGGAGGTCGGATATGACGCTGTCGACGGGAGCTTTGCTGAGTTGTGATGTAACCACAGCGAGATCACCTGTGATGGAGTCAACATTGGCAGTTATGCTTTTCACATCTTTCACTACAGGCGACAACTGGGCGGTAGCCTGATGAAGAGAGCGTAGGGTAGTGTTGAGCTCCAATGTGATATCGTCAAGTCTTCTCAGGCTTGTGGCGAGAGCCGGGTCAGCCACCAAGGTGTTGAGGCTTGTGAGAAGGGTGTCGACTTTCGGAACGATTGCGTTGATGGCCGGCATGAGGTTGTCGCTCAATGCAGCCATCATGCCGGCGTTTATCCTGGCGGGGATTGTGTCACCTATATTATAATAGGAGCCGGTATTTTCTGCCAGCCCGATTGAGATTGAGGCTGTGCCGAGAAGGTCGCTGGTGAGAGTGGCTGTAGAACCGGTCGGAAGACGGAGTGATTTGTCGAGACTCATCTCTACAACGACATTGCCCGGGTGAGCGTAGTCGTAGCGTATCTCGCGTACGAGGCCGACCTTGAAGCCATTCAGATTGACGGGAGCCGATACAGCGAGTCCCTCTACATTATTATATGTAGCGTAGTAGTAATTTGCAGCCTTGAAGATATTGACTCCTTTGAGAAAATTGATACCAAAGTAAAGAATGACAAGGGCCAATATCACAAGCAGGCCTATCATTACTTCTTTGCGGAAAAATTGTTTCATCTTTCTGTTATGTTATTTTTTATTATTCATGCTGTTTGCCGGATGTTTTGCCCTGTAGTCAATCACAGCACGGGCTATGGCGTTGGCGCATTTTTGCCGGCCTGCGTCAGACCCGAGAAAACGCTCGGCTTCCGGATTGCATATAAAATCGAGCTCGATAAGTACCGAAGGCATACGCGTTGCCCACAGGACAAGAAACCCGGCTTGACGCACGCCCTTGTCGGCGCGGCCGGCATTTTTGACCAAACCATTCTGGACAAGGGTGGCAAATTCGACGCTCTTCTCCATGTGGCGGTTTTGTGTGAGTTCGAAGATTATATAGGATTCGGATGAATTGGGGTCAAAACCTTGGTAGGTTTCGGTGAAATCATTTTCAAGTTCAATAACGGCATTCTCACGCATGGCCACTGCAAGGTTTGCATCGCTTTTGTGGAGCCCGACCGTATATACCGACGCTCCGTGAACCTTTTCACGTCCTCGGGTGCGGTTGTCAATCGAATTTACGTGTACTGATATAAAGAGGTCGGCATTGGCATTGTTTGCGATTTCTGCACGTTTGGTGAGGGGAATGAATGTGTCGTCATCGCGGGTATATACCACCTTGATACTGTCGCCGAGCTCTTTTTGAAGCAGCTTGCCGGCTCGTGTGGCCACATCAAGAGTAATTATCTTCTCTTTCTGTGTCTTGCCGCGGCAGCCTTGGTCGTTTCCTCCATGCCCGGCGTCTAAGACTACAACGAAAGGATTGGATGAGTCGAAAGCATGGACGGCAATGCTGCCACACATTATAAAAAAGGTGGCGAGGCACAATCTTAATATTATATAAAGTCGACTCATTTCAAATTGATGTAAATCTAATTTGCAAATTTAGTACTTTTTTGGCAAATGTATTGTCTTTAAAGTCGGGAAAAACTTCCCAAATGGAGAAATCTCGACGTTGCTGACCCCCAAAATCAAAAAAAATGAGATATGATGAAAAAAAGTTTGAAAAAAATTTGGTGGGATAAAAAAAACGTTGTAACTTTGCACTCGCAAAAGGGAAACAACCCCGAGCCACCCTGCCTTGTGGTGTAATGGTAGCACGTCGGATTCTGGTTCCGCCTGTGAGGGTTCGAATCCTTCCAAGGCAACTTTAAGAAAGAGCTGAGTCGTTAAGATTCAGTTCTTTCTTTTTTCTGCATACATGGTTGAGATAATAAATGCGCTCTGATACTTAGTGTATTCTTTTGTCGTATCTTTAGCTTAAAAAAGGTTATACACTATGGCCTCAGTAAAGGTAAAATAACGACCATCAATGATTCCCTGTCATGAAGGGGCAATCTATTACCAGATTATCCATGAGCGTAAAATCCGTCAACTTAACACAGAGTACCATGTCATGCCTGATGAGTGGGACGAAAGCCGCTCTATGGTGACTACCAAGCAATCAGGCGCAAGAAAGTCCTTGATTCTCTCAATACGTGAGAGAATACGCTGGGATGTGGAGCGCTTGACTAAAATCGACAGGCGGCTCTCTGCAGAGGGATTGTCGTACACAGCCGATGATGTGATTGACGAGTTCCGCAGATATGCAAGCGAATACTCGCTGTTTAACTTCATGGAGGGTCTGATTGTCAAGTTCAAGCAGAATGGAAAGACAAGAACCTCTGAAACATACGCGGCGGCACTCAACAGCTTCAAGAAGTTCCTTTGCCAGGCAACGCTACAAGGGCGATTGCGCAAAGATGAGGATATCATGCTCGACAGTCTGACTTCAGAGGTGATGGAGGCATACGAGGCATGGCATAGACGCCGTGGAAATTCGCCTAACACCATCTCTTTTTACACCCGTATTCTTAGGGCGGTCTATCATAGGGCAGTAGAGGAGGATATCATCGAGGACCGCAATCCTTTCCGTCATGTATATACAGGTGTGGATAAGACTGTAAAACGTGCGATACCGTTGGTGCATGTAAAGAAGATAAAGGCACTTGACTTGTCGCTCTCGCCTCCATTGGACTTTGCCCGTGATATGTTTCTGATGAGCTTCTATCTCAGGGGGATGAGTTTTATAGACATGGCTTTTCTTAAGAAAACGGACTTGAAGAACGGATATATCATCTATCGTCGCAGAAAGACAGGCCAACAGTTGATTATCGAGTGGACCAAGGAAATGCAAACGATTCTTGATAAATATTCATGTAATCCCACTCACTATCTGCTTCCAATCATCAGGACCGGTGGTATAAACGAGCGCTGTGCCTACCGAAACATAGGCTATAATATCAATCACAACTTGAAAAAGATAGCCGGCATGGTGGGTATCAATATCCCTCTTACGATGTATGTTGCCCGTCACTCGTGGGCAAGTGCAGCCAAAGCAAAGGGTATTCCTCTGAGCGTAATCAGCGAAGGTATGGGGCATGACTCGGAAGCCACCACTCAGATTTACCTCGCCTCCCTCGATACATCAGTAGTTGACAGAGCCAACAGTATTATATTGAAGTCCCTCTAAAAACACGAACGCCTCGTTGCTTGTGAGCATCGAGGCTGTTTTGTTTTATAAGCATCCATATCTCTTCCCAAGAGAGTATTAGCCGGACTATATATTCTGTTAGGTAAAAAATACAAATCCATGGCTTTTTCGGCTGCAAAGTTACTAATTTAAATTGGATTACACAAGCAAAATTTTTCCGAAACTGACCTATAGATGATTGTGCATGCTGAATGATAATTAACTAAAACCAGAGGCCGCAGACTCTATTTGTTTAGCAAATGAAAACATCATTTTATGTTTATTTATTTTCATTCAGCAAGTTAGTGCTCAACCAAATCTCTTGGGAAGAGATACTTAAGCTTGTGCTTTTTTGCTAAACAAATTGAAGGTGTATACTTCGATAAAATACGTTTTGGTGTTACCCTTGTCAACTAAAATTCAATAGATAAGGGGACTATCTGAATTGTATAGATATTCTAAAAGGTTAAATTTTTAGAATCTTATAAATGGCTGTTGCACAGGGTAATGCTGTGGATTGTATGATTGAAAAGTTTAGGTCGGCGGTTTTGATGAAGTCCGAAAGGTCACGACTGAACTACGTCAAAGCCGTCAATTGTCTTGAAACTTTTTTAGGCACTTATACTTATTCTTCCGATTTTCCATCCGAACAGACTCTGGGTGATTGGTTGCTAAATATGAGAGTGCGTGGTATTTCAGGAAAGACTGCCATTCATTACCTTGACATTATTTCAGCATTATACAAGGAGACTGCGTCCGATTCTAATTCCGAGGTCCCAAAGATTTTCAGACAGTTTAAAACTCGGACAAAACAAATTTCGGGACCGACGAAAAGCTTTGACAACAAATCATTCGATAAAATTCTGACGGTTACAAAATCAGTATCAACGGATTCAATTTTTTCGCAATGCGCAGCCGACATGCTGCTTTATTCTCTCCTTAACACCGCCATGCCTCTTGCTGAGGTTGCAAAAGTGAAAGTGAGTGAAGTCGCGGCAGATAGCGACGCGGTTTCTGTAATAGTCAGGCGTAATGCGGATTCAAATCGAAAATATCTGTTTCCTCTTGAGCAGTCGAAGCTGACGCCTAAGCAGTTGTCGGAAAATATAGAACTCAAAATAAGAGGTCTGTTTATCGCAAACAATATTCCAATTGTGCGCTCGGCTGATAATACTATAAGACTTATCTGGGCGTATGCCGCCTTGAAGTGCGGGATTCCCGGCTCGGAGATTGTCGCGTTGCTGGGTTCGGCCATTGCAACAGAGGGTCTCCCGGAAATGTCGCTATGTGTTAAAGCTGATGTTTCATGCGAACGCCGTGCCGCACTCACGGAAACAGTCAACACACTGCTCTCAAACAATCCACTGCGCTGGTATGCGATGAAACTTCGCAGCCGCGTGAGTTTTGAGGATGTGGTAGAACGCACCAAGAATCTTGATGACCGTATGCTGCGCCCGGAGTTTTTTTATCCTCTCGATGAGATTTGTAAGCGCGTTGGCAAGAAGATTATAAAGGATGAGCAGCCGGTAATCCGTGATATTGTATTTTTTAAGCTTCGCGTCACAGACATCTTTCCTCTATTCTGTAAAATAGGGGATTTGGCGTGGTGCTACACCACAACCGGCAAACCCGGTGGAGATTATGCCCCTATTCCGCTAAGTTCTTTCAACCGCTTTCAGGAAACCATCGGGCATTTCACACCCGAGTATGATATCGCACCTATCGGAACCTTTGAGCCAAAGGAAGGAGAGTCGGTTGTGATTATCAACGGACCTCTCGCCAACTATGAATTTGAGGTTGAAAAAGCAACGGACGCCGACAATGTTATCTTCCAGCTCAACATGATCGGTGACAACGGCTTTCAGTGGCGAACCTCGGCCAAGAAACGTCAGATCGGACCGCTTTCTGCGAAATAATAATGATTCAGCACAAGATGGACATACCCTCAGCCTCTGCGGTCAACTATCATGATGCTGACGAGGTGTGCGGCTATCAATTGCTTCTCTGCAAGATATTTGAAAGGGAAGGAGGCTTGAATTATCCTCCCACAACAAACAGATTGACGGCAGCAATAAAGCGCGAAGGCAAGATTTGGCTCAGAGAGGTAAAGAAATCGGTCGCAGAACTATTCGCTTCTCCAATAACCAGTGAGGACTTCGGTATCGGACTTGAAGATATTCCACGGATTTTGGAATCCTATGATTTTTTCTATCGTATCTGCCATGGAGCCGCATGCAACGAATTCATTAGAGACATCGTTTTGAAGTCTGCCAATAGATATGTCAAAGGCGATAAAAGCATAACGCAAGCGCAGGTAGCACTCATGTTGCTGAAAGGGATGGAACGGAATATCCTGACGATGGAGGACCGTTATCTGACATTCAGTGTGAAAGAGATGGAATGTTGGGTCAACGATCTGGAACGAACGGGTAAGATTGCACATGTTTCTGAAAATGATTCATACGACATATTGAATTATCTACTGATTCAAGACTTGTTTGCCTTTGGCATAAAGCGTGATGTTAAGCTAAGGTGGATCAAGTCGTACACGCTTTCAGATGAAGTTCTGGATTCATTGGAAACCAAGACATTTTTGCGCTATATCAGATTTAATCAGGCTTCAGAATTCATAGCCGGAAAAAGCCTTGAAGAAAAAGAGGCCCATTACATTTCGCTATTTTCCAGAATCGCCGGACGGGAAGACATAAACCCATTCTTAAAAGAAGTCCTTGCCATAGATCTTGCAAAATACCGTACAGCATGACGGCGGAGTGATGAGAGAATTCGGACATTGCTCCAATGAAAGAGCTGACAACAACAAACGCAGGCATACATAGATTTTCTTGTGAGAAGATGAGTGTTGAAACTCTTGGCAGTGAGATCTACAACTTCAAATATCAAAACAATTTTATGGCGTTTTTTTCTATTGTTCGATAAAATCCATAAGTATCAGTTCGGAATCTAAACTTATAATTTAGAATTTTAAACCAATATAGAAATATCAGATACTATAGTGTTTGCGATAGCAACAAAATATAAATTACCATCGTATATCAGAGATGAAGAAAGTTATTACATACGGGACTTACGATTTGCTGCATGAAGGTCATCTGAATCTGTTAAGGCGAGCCAAGGAACTTGGAGATTATCTGATTGTTGGAGTAACAAGTGATAGTTACGATAAGGAACGAGGTAAACTAAATGTAAGAAACAACGTACTAGAAAGAGTAGATGCTGTAAAAGCGACTGGATTTGCCGATAAAGTTATTATTGAGGACTATATTGGCCAAAAAATTGACGATATACAAAAATATGATGTTGATATTTTCGCAATCGGTAGTGATTGGGAGGGGCAATTCGATTACTTAAATGAATTCTGTAAAGTTGTATATCTTCCGCGGACAAAGGGTATTAGCTCGACTCAACTAAGAGCTGAATCAACGACTAATGTAAAAGTTGGAATAATTGGATGCGGAAGAGTTGCCGATCGCTTTCCGGATGAGGCTACAGTGGTAAATGGTATAGAAGTGTGTGCTGCTTACGATTTGGATCCCCAAAAAACCGAAGAATTCGTGATTAAGCACAAGCATATATCAAGCTGTTACGATTGTGATACACTTTATAATCTTATAGATGCTGTTTATATAGCTACACCACATCTTTCACATTATAGCATTATTAAACAAGCATTGGACAATAATAAACATGTTTTGTGTGAAACACCTATGGTGCTGAACGCATCTCAAGCAACAGAATTATTTTCAATAGCTGAATCCAAAGGATTAATTCTAATGGAGGCTAATAAAACTGCTCATAGCCCGGCTTTTAATCATTTAATGGTAATGATTAAAAGTGGGGTAATCGGAGAGGTTGTTGATGTCGAAGCTTCTATTTCTAAGCTTTGGGATGAAAATCTAAGCCTTCGGGAATTTGATCCATTACAAGCTGGCGGCTCTATGTTTGAACTTGGCAGTTATCCACTACTACCTATTTTTAAACTTCTCGGAACGGACTATAAGAATCTTAACTTTTATTCCCGCATGACTAATAATATAGATATGTATACAAAAGGAGTGTTCCGTTTTGATAGTGCTGTATGTTCTTTCAAGGTTGGGTTAGGAGTAAAAACTGAGGGTAACTTGATAATTTCAGGAACAAAAGGGTATGCATATATACCGGCGCCATGGTGGAAAACTGACTATTTTGAGCTAAGATACGAAAATCAAAATGAAAACAAGAAATTTTTCTATAAGTGGGATGAATCAGGTTTAAGGTATGAGATTCAAGAGTTCATATCTTGCATAATTAATAAAAGATTTTCTTCCTCACGCCTACGTCGACATGAATCAATAGCCATGGCAAAAGTAATGGAGTCGTTTGAAAAACGCTATAATTTCTATACTATATGAAAAGAGCATTAATTGTTGGAGGGGCAAACGGTATAGGCCTTTCAATTGCAACGGAATTAAATAAGCTTCCTAAAGTAGAAAAAATATATATTGTAGATAGGGCAAAGGTCTCAGACGTCTATATATGTGATAAATTCACTTGTCATGTCTTTGATCTTGCTACTGATGATATGGATTTTTTCGATCAGTTCAACGATATAGATACATTGATAATTACAGCTGGATTTGGTAAGTTGGATTTATTCAAAGACTTAAATGATGATTATATTTCGTCAAGTTTTAGGGTAAATGCAGAAGCTCCGATTCGTATTATTAAACGATTTTATGATAAAATACTTTCACATGATGATTTCTATTGTGGCATAATGGTTAGTATCGCAGGATTCTTATCTTCTCCTTTCTTCAGTGTATATGCCGCAACCAAAGCAGCGCTAAAGATTTTCATTGAAAGTGTGAATATTGAATTAGAGAAAGCAAATTGTTCTAATAGAATACTTAATGTCAGTCCTGGTTCAATCAAAGGAACATCCTTTAATCATGGACAGACTGTTCTGTCACAGACCAAGGACCTAGCATGTGAAATAATCGCACATCTCCAAAAAAAAGACGACCTCTTTATTCCTCAGTACGAAAATATCTTCAAGGATGTGCTTAAAAGATACCATCGAGACTTTCGAGAGGAAGGAAGGCAATCCTATGATTACAAACTAAAAAGCGGACGAATTTCTTTGAAAGAATAAATATGATAAAGCTACAAAATATAAAGAATAGTACAATCTCAAGGAGAATTATTTCACTATTGAAATACTATTTTATCCTCCGAGTGCCTATTCAAAAACAACGGGCTAATAGGATTATTCGGCGCATCAAAAAGAAAAGAAAAGCGAAAGTCGCGTTTATAGTATCATCTTTGGGCATGTGGAGATGTCAAGGATTACTGGAGAGACTAAATAGAGACGCTAGATTTGATATTAACATCTTGATATCTCCGTTTCAGAGTTATGCTGAAGAGTCAAGAATAGCTGAAATTCAAAAATTATCAAATCACTTTTCTGACAATAAAGATAAGTGCATAATTGTAACAGACGAATTAAACTTCATCAAATGGAAAAAAGAGTTTAAACCGGATATTCTTATATATCAGCAGCCATATGATGGATTATACAGAAATCAGATAGATTGGGAGCACAATAGGGATTGCTTGATAGCCTATGTGCCTTATTTTTTGGCGCTAACTGCTCAATGGTGGTCAAATAATCTACCTTTTCACAACTTGATTTGGAAGCATTATCTTCCTTCCGATTTTCACAGAGACTGTGCAAGAAAAATTGCAATCAATGGTGGCGAGAATATTGTTGTTGTTGGTGACCCTCGAGCTGATGATTTTATTAATAATAACATAACTGAGAATCCATGGAAATCTATAAATGATGGACATAAGCGAAAAAAAATAATCTGGGCTCCTCATTTCCAATTGGCAACTGAAGGTGTAACATTCAGCCGGCCGGATTTCTTATGGGTCTCGTTATGCATGGTTGAACTCGCAAAAAATCTTAAGGAAAAGATTCAAATTGCTTTTAAACCTCATCCAAAACTCAAATCCAAATTATACGAACATCCAGATTGGGGTAAAGAAAAGACCGATAACTTTTATGAATTCTGGGCTTCGCAACCCAATACTCAAATTGAGGAAGGTGAGTATATAAATTTATTTAAAACATCTGATGCAATAATTCACAACTGTGGTTCTTTTACTGCTGAATACCTGTATACTTATAAACCTGCCGCATATACCATTAAAGATGAGGAATCATTAAGGCATGGTATGCACACTTTTGGTCAAAGATGTGTTGACGGATACTACATTATTCAGAATAAAACAGACTTAGAAAAATTCATTAATGAATGTGTGATCACGGAAAAAGATCCATTAAAGGAAGTCCGAATTACAATATTCAATGAGATACTTAAAACTCCTGGAAATAATACATTCGCGGACAATGTTTATCAAGATTTCGTAAAGAGTCTCTTCTGATGTGTAGTTATCAAGATTTAAAAAAGCAAGCTATTAGAGGCGTAGCTTGGACAATGGTTGAAAAGTATGCAGGAGAAATTGTTCAGTTTATTATATACATTATTCTTGCCCGTATTCTTACTCCTTCGGAGTATGGATTAATTGGCATGCTGGCAATCTTTATGGGGCTGTCAGCTGTGTTTATTGACGGAGGCTTTTCAAGCGCACTTATCCAATGTAAAGATAAATCACCGATTGATTATTCCACGGTGTTTTACATCAATACAGGAATGGCGTTATGTATATATACCACCCTTTTTATTTGCGGGCCTCTTATTGCAGAATTCTACTCACAACCAATTCTAAACGATGTTATTCGGGTATATGGGCTAACTCTTATCATATCTTCATTAGTATCCACAAGTAAAACAAAATTAGTAGTTGAGCTTGATTTTAAGACTACCACAAAAATCTCTCTGACATCTGCTATTCTTTCTGGTTTTATAGGAATTTGCTGTGCATATTATGGTTTAGGTGTGTGGGCGCTTGTAACTCAGTCAATTTCAAGTGGCGTAATCTCAATTATCATAACGTATTATTACGTAAGATGGATACCGAAAGATGGATTCAGTAAAAAGTCATTTAAAAAACTTTTTTCATTTAGTTCAAGACTTTTTGCTGCATCCATAATCTCCTCCATCTATGAAAATATAACCGGCGCGGTCATTGGTAAGCAATTTAATGCCACTACATTAGGATATTACACCAGAGCCTATGGTTTTAATTCATTGGTAAACAATAGTATAACCGGAGTTCTGGGCAGAGTCTCATATCCCCTGCTCAGTAAGATTCAAACAGATGATGCTCAGCTAAAATCCATTTATCAAAGATATATTCAAATGTCAGCCTTTCTCAGTTTTCCGGTGATACTGATGTTGTTTGGAATTGCAAAGCCATTTATTCTATTTCTTCTGACTGACAAATGGTCAGAATCAATTATTCTTCTACAGATATTGTCTTTAGGATTTCTTTGCGATGGAATAATTGTATCTAATCTTAATCTGATTAAGGTTAAAGGCCGGTCCGATTTAGTTCTTAAACTTGAAATTGTAAAAAAAGTCATAGCCTTTTCAATTTTAGCAATATCTATTGTTTATCAAAGCGTCCTTGCAATATGTATAGGAAAAGCATTGTATAGCTACATAGCATTATATCTAAACACATATTATACAAAAAAAATCCTCGGATACGGATTTTTGGAACAGATCAAGGATTATTGGATGTACTTCATTGCTTCAGCTATAATTGCTACAGTTGCTTTAATCATATCCACTTATGTTACGATTCCACTCCTGTCATTGGTATTAAGCATCCCAATATGCATATCTCTTTATTTGTTGATTTGTAGTAGATTGAAACTATATGCCTACATTCAATTCGTAGATATTGCCAAACCCATTATTTCAAAAGTGTTTAGATTTTTAAATCGTTAATATTTCTATGTCTCCAATACTTTCGATTATAATACCTGTATTTAATTCAGAAAGATACCTTAAGGATACTCTTTTGTCGATTACTACGCAGAGGCTGTTCAAAGAATGCGAAATAGTATTGATAAATGATGGATCAACTGACAAGTCATGGTCCATCATAAAGGATTTTTCAGCTCGTTACAGCAATATAATCTCTTTAAACCGAGAGAATAAAGGTGTAAGTGCGACAAGGAATGAAGCTATAGTCTTAAGCAAAGGAATTTACATTACATTCATGGATTCCGACGATTTAATCCATCCAGATTATCTTTTATACAACCTTAGATACCTAAAGAACAATGAGTGCGATATACTGGCATGGAGTTATTCTTCATTTTATTCAAGGCCAAAATTTTTTAAAACTCAGAACAATACGGATACAATACTAAAAGACATCTATAACGACGACGTTGTCAAGACTTTCAACTACTTAATGAACAAAGGAGTTGCGGTATCCCCGTGCACTAAAGCAATAAAGAAGTCTTTACTTCTTGATATACAATTCAACACGAACGCAACTTACGGAGAAGACCTCTTCTTTTCGTGGAAATGCATTTTATCAGCGAAGCACATATTATATCTTGATATTCCCCTCTACTATTACCGTCAAACAATAACCAGCGCGACTTCAAGATTCCATAAGAATCTTTATGAGGTTTATCGTGCGTCTTTCCGTGATTTAATAGAATTTGCAGATTCAAAAGGAGTGTTCTCAAACGAATTATCCAAGGATATCGACTACCACTTTGCACGAAGGATTCCGGCTCTCACCGCAATGGAGGCACGAGCTCCATACGGCAGAGAGACACAGGAACAGCATTTGACTATGGTACTTAACGATGAATATATATGCAGGGCTCTTGAATGTGATGACCGGCTGACTGGTAAAATCTATAATCTTGCCCGACAAAAAAAAGTAAAAAAAATGTTAGCTATGGCACGCCGCGATGCCCTGAAGGCAAAACTTTTGTTTCCCCTAAAAAAACTATTGAAATGAATACTCTTGACCTATCTTTCATTTCACGGTTTCGCTCATCATTTATGGGCTTTGCCATATTCTGGATTTTCTTCTATCATACAGGAGTTGACATTCCGGTGCTCAAACATTTTTTTGCATTGGGTTGGCTCGGTGTGGATATTTTTTTCTTCTTATCCGGATTCGGTCTGTCTGCTTCACTTGCAAAGGACTCTTCATTCAAGCGCTTTTTTCGCAAAAGGTTTGTAAGGATAATACCATGTTGGTGGATTGTGCTTGCAGGCATGGCTTTCTTTGGCTCAGTTGTCTCTCTTAAAGGATTTCCAATAACAGCTGAAGACTATTTCCATTGGTTTTCTGGTACAGGATGGTGGCTGGCAGGATGTAATTTCGAATGGTATATTCCCACACTTCTGGTATTTTATCTTCTCGCGCCCCTGTTATCTTCGATGAGCATAAGGCAACTCTCAATATGCGCAGTTGTAGCAGCCATTATTGCGGTCGCTCTCTCATCCGGTATTGTCAACTGTTTCAATCATGTATATATGTCATATAGTCGTCTGCCGGTGTATTTGTCAGGTTTCATCATGTATAAGATATGGAAAAGTAAAGCATGCATATCTTTCACTAATGCCTCCGGTTTGGCTCTTATTGGCGCTTTGGCTTTCGCGATAGGATTCTATGTCAAGTCAATCGACTTTATTCTCGGATTGACAATAGCTCGTGTTTTCGTGTCTTTGTTAATGGTGCCAATGCTTTTTATTATAAGTTTATTATTCAAATATACTCCCATCAACAGAGCTATGGCTTTTATGGGAGTAATAAGCTTAGAAATGTACCTCCTTCATATAAACAGTCAATTCTCACACTGGGTGGAAGCGAATTTACTAAGTGGTATTCACGAATGGTTAGTAAAGTTAGTGTGGTTCGCCATGGTTCTGACGTCAGCGTGGGTTTTGCATCGTGGTATAGATTATATTAATTCACTCGGCTCTTTCAAGATCTATGATACGGTTAAGCGATAAGACAGAGTGTAGTGGCTGCGCAGCCTGTGCCGACATCTGTGGCCATGGCTGTATAGCCATGCAGCCTGATGAGGAAGGATTTGTGTATCCGGATATTAATGCATCCAAGTGCGTGGAATGTGGATTGTGTGAACGGGTATGCCCGATAATCAATGTCCCCACGTCCAACGATGTCAACCAAGTTATAGCAGCAAAGAATCACAATGAACACATACGCTTCAAGAGTTCATCGGGCGGTGTGTTTGAACTACTGGCAGCTTGCGCAATAGCTGATGGTGGAGTGGTGGTAGGGTGCAGACTTAACGAGCGAATGGAAGCTGAGCATGCTGTAGCCTCGGACTTAAACGAACTTCAGGCAATGCTCTCCTCAAAATATGTTCAGAGTGACACCGATGGCATTTACAAAGAGGTGAGGCGCTATCTGCGAGAGGGACGCAAAGTGTTGTTTTCAGGTGTTCCGTGTCAAGTTGCCGCTTTGCGTAATTTCTTAATTAAGCCACATCCCAACCTGTTCACTGTCGATGTCCTATGCCATGGTGTGCCTTCTCCCAAAGTTTTCGGTGACTATCTTGCCCGGCTGGAAGCACGATATGGGTCAAAGGCAACTGCTGTAAGTTTCAGACACAAGGAAAAGAGTTGGAAACGACTATACATCAATATAGAGTTCGCCAACGGACGCCGGCACTTCCTGTATTCAGGATATGACAGCTATATGCAACTCTTTCTGAGTGACCGTCTCCAGCGGCCGAGCTGTTTTCATTGCCCCTACAATAATCTTCACAGACCGGGAGACATATCACTTGGCGACTTCTGGGGTATTGGAAAAACGCGTCCCGATGTAGATGACAATAAAGGAATTTCATTGGTACTTGTCAACAATGAAAAGGGAGCGGAAATGTGGGACACTTGCGCTGAAGATACTTCTCACTTCACATCTGATATAGAGATGGCAGTTGCAGGAAATAAGGTTTTGGTTCAGCACCTGCCTTCAGATCAAGCAAGCAGGGCGTTTTATCATGATTATGGTTTGATAAGGCTATTTTGAAAAACGCTCCTGAAAAGTCATGGATATATCAAAAATACTATAATTTCATGCGCCGGGGACTTGACCTTGTGCGAAAAATCAGACACCAAAGCTACTGATGAGAATAGGCATTCTTACTTTCTGGAAAACCGAAGACAATTACGGTCAGTTGCTACAATGCTATGCTACACAGACCTATCTGCGGTCTTTGGGACACGACACCTTCTTGGTTAAGGCTACGAACGGTCATGAGTATGTACCAACACTGAAAGGTCTGCTATTAGACAAAGTGCGCACCGCCTATCGTCTGAGTCCATATCCATTGTATTTTCTTAAGCGTGCCATCGGATCATTCTTCTACACCCTTACCCACGGCAAACTCCGCCGACATGTCACCCAGCGCGGTTTTGAGGATTTCCGTAAGGATTATCTTAATTGCACCCAAGAAGAATATACTCTTGACCGCCTCAGGACCAATCCGCCGGAGGCTGATGCCTTTGTGGTGGGAAGCGACCAGATCTGGAATACTACTGACGGAATATACTTTCTAAGTTGGGTACCGGATGGTGTAAAGAAAATATCAATCGCCGCCAGTTTCGGTTCCCGACAAAAGAGTCCTGAATTCACACAGCTCATCACCCCTTGGCTGGAAAGTTTCGACCTTATAACGGTCAGGGAACGGAGCGGATTATCATTTTGTGCCGAAGCAGGCCGTGACGATGCAGCATTAGTGCCGGATCCGACACTCCTTTTGCGCAGTAGCGACTATCTTCGGATAGCCTCTGAAAGGAAAGAAAAGGATTCATATCTGTTTATCTATTTCCTTGGTACTCGTACCGATATAGATTGGAGAAAGATTAATGCCTTCGCCAAAGAAAACGGTTTGACAATAAGATATGTCGGGAGCCAAGGCGTTGAAGACAAGTTCAAAAAGGAAGAACCGACCATATCAGAATGGCTTTCGCTTATGGCAAATGCCGAATATGTAATAACCAATTCTTTTCACGGCACAGTATTCGCCATGCAGTTCCACAAGAGATTCATGGTTTATCCGGTGACTGGAGCCGCTGCAGGTATGAACGACCGCCTTTTCACCCTGCTCGAACCGCTTGGGTTGACAGACCGCATTTATTCCGGATCTCTGCGGCACCTGACTTCTCACATCGATTATGCCGCCGTATTCGACAAACTGGACATCCAAACCGATATGGCTAAAGAAATCTTTAATACAGTTCTCTGACTGGTCTCTGAAAGATGATTGTCATCCTGTCATTATTCATAATATGCGCGCTCTTTGCGTACAGCATTGAGACCACTGCCAACATCTCTCAGCGCAATAATCTTACCGTGATCTGTCTATTGATACTCACGGTCGTAAGCGGAACAAGACTGGTGGGTGGACTTGATTTCCTGACTTATGAGGGGCACTACCATTATCTACCTACATTTCCAGATGTACTCAATCCTGCACTCAGAAACAACAATTACGAGATTGGATATACTTATATTGCGTCTTTTTTCAAAACCATTGGAGTGTCATTTTATGGTTTTTGTCTGATTCACGCCGCCTTTTTCTACTTCTGTCTCTACAAAGGAGTGAAACGTTACACCAACCATTTTGGTATAGTAATCCTCGTTTTTCTCTACAAACTATTTTTCTATAATACCATGATAAGCATGCGACAGAGCATTACTGTGGCTTGTTTCCTGCTTATGGTGCCGCTAATCGAGGAAAAAAAATATATTAAATATTACATTTGCGCGTTTTTGGTGGCCACTATCCATAATGGTGCCTACCTGCTTCTACTTCTTTACCCGTTGGTTTACATTGCATTGAACAAGAAGCGACTGCGGTGGCTTAACATAATTTTCATACCAACTATATTCATTGGTCTTGCCGGAGTGAATATTCTCGGCCCCATCGGACAGTTCCTTGTCGATAATGCCGCCAATGAAAATATGGCAATAAAATCCTCAAAATATTTCAGTAACGAAAACCTGTCACCAATAGGAGTCTTCCACACGCTGGAATATTTTATACTTATGTATTTCGTGTTTATAAATGTAAATAAACTGAATCTCAAAAACTCCAAGATTCATATCGTAATGTGGATGTTTCTATGCCTTTTGCCGCTGTTCACTCTGCTCCGAGGCAGTGAGATACTTACTCGTGAAAAAGACTATTTTCTGATATATTATGCAGTCATAATCGGTTATCTTGTCGACCGACTTCCCAATTACCGCCAGTTGATATACGCAAGCGTCACATTGCTCTGCGCATTCGGCTATTACCGTTACGTGATTCTCTTTGATGGAGGTCACTTCCTGTCATACCAATCATGGCTATTTGATCCACAGTATTCATTCTTCTTAAAATGACAACGAAAGTTCTTCATGTTTATCCCTGTCTCAATTGCGGCGGCACAGAAATGGTGTTCTACAATCTCATAAAGTTTGGAGACCGTGAACATTTCAAATATGAAATAGCTGTGCAGACCCACGGGGATAATGAGGAACCATTTCGCAAGCTCGACGTGCCTATACACCTCGTGCCATACGACGGCCCCGACAGATATGTCAAATTATTGGCCGAATTCCTGCGGAAAGGGAAATATGATGTGGTGCATGCCCACATGCATCCCGAACTCCATTTAGTGCTAAAAGCCGCTTGTGTAGCAGGTGTGAGGTGTCGTGTGGCCCATTCCCATAATGCCCGTGTAGATATCCCGCAGTTCATCTGGCCGGCTCTTTATCCGATACATCATAAATATGAGCGTTGGGCTACTCAACTCTTTGGTTGCTCTTCGCTTGCTTTGAAATGGCTCTTCCCGGGCAAATACCGCCGCGGTCATGTGATTAACAACGGTATAGACCTTGATAAATTCCGGTTTAATCCACAGACGCGTGAACGCATGAGGAAATCTCACAATATTTCCCCTCGTACTAAGGTGTTCATAAACATTGGTAGATGTACTGATCAGAAAAATCAGAAATTTATACTCCGCCTTGCGAGTGAAAGAAAAGACAAAGATGAACTCTATGTTATCATTGGCGAGGGGCCGCTATATGACAATCTTGCAAGTGAAAAAGAAGCACTCGGGCTCGACAAGCTGTTGTTGGCCGGAAAACGTCATGATGTGGCCGACTGGTTATGTGCGGCAGATGTGTTTTTGTTTCCATCTATCTACGAGGGTCTCGGGATAGTGGCAATCGAGGCTGAATCCTCGGGCCTAAACGTAATAGCTTCTGATACAATTCCTCCGGAGGCCGACATGCAATTGGGCAACTTCAACACTGTAGCCCTGAGCGATACCGACCTATGGCACCGTCTCATGGATGAAGAAAGACCTTCGGAGTCAGCTCGTGAAGAAATCTCCCGACAAGCATTCACTTCGGACTACAACATACGCACAGTTACAAAAAAAGTAGAATCCCTCTATAAAAAATCCCAATGAAACTACATGCTGTGGTTCCCGTATACAACGTGGAGCCTTACATCTCAAAATTTCTGGACTCCATAATATGTCAGGACTCCGATGCCGTAAATTACATTCTTGTGAATGACGGATCAACTGACAGATCAGGTGAAATTTGCGATTCATACGCTGGTAAAGATTCCAGACTCAAAGTTATCCACACGACGAATGGAGGGGTTTCGCGGGCTCGCAATACCGCCCTTGACTTTATTTCGAATAATTCGGAGCCGGATGATTACGTTATCTTTTTCGACCCGGATGATTATCTCACCTCCCCTCATGCAATCTCCGACATAAAAACCGAGATAGAGAAATCACATCCCGATTTGCTTCTATACAACTATATGGTAAATAATACGTTGATACACAGTGTGTTGCAAATCGGGGGGTATTCCGGGCAAGAGATTGGACAGCAGCTGTATCCGTGGGTACTTTTAGGTGTTAAAAAAAATGGCGTCATACTCTCAGCAAGCCTCTTTCGCGGTGCTTTCTCAATAAATATAATAAACAATTTCCGACTACGTTTCAGGGAAGATATACGCAAATCAGAGGACATATTATTTTATGCAAAATTCCTCACTCTGATTGAAAAGGTGTCCCTATCTACCGTTACCCCATATAATTACAATATAAGGCCAGGGTCGTTGACAACGACTTATCGTATGCCATCGATGCTTGGAATAGAAAAAGGGCTTTCTATCCTTTCCGATTTCCTCCAATATGCGCAGGAATGCCCCGGTATTGACAAAAAAGAAGTAGACAATTACTTCAAAGGTCGATATATAGGTTTGGTAATAAACTTCGTAATAGGACTTACCGATAGCCGTAGCGGACTTTCAACTCCGCAAATTAATTCTCAACTCAATGAACTCTACGCTGTTGAAGAACTTTCTCGCAAGCTTAAAGATATCGGGGCATTTGATGGATTGCCTATGAAGAAAAAAATCGAAGGCATAATGGTAAAGCACCGCTTTGGACTTGTGTTTTACGGACGCCTGTTTCACTTTACAAAAAAACTACGCAATAAAATTATTCATAGATGTTAGTAACCATATTCACTCCTACCTACAATCGAGCTTACCGTCTTACAGCTCTCTATGAAAGTCTGTGCAGCCAGACCTGCAAAGATTTCGAATGGCTGATTGTTGATGATGGTTCATCAGATAATACAGAAGAACTTGTAAATGGCTGGATTAATGAAAATAAAATAGATATTCGTTATATAAAGCAACAAAACGGAGGAAAGCACAGGGCCATAAACAATGGTGTTAAAAACGCCCGAGGAATTCTTTTTTTCATTGTGGATAGCGATGACATATTACCGGATAACTCTATTGACCGTGTAGCTGTTCATTATAAGATGATTGAAGGCAAAAGTGAATTTGGTGGTCTTTGCGGTCTGAAAGCATACTATGACGGAAAATCTGTAGGAAATAAACCTGACTTCGGAATCCTTGAATGTACGAATTTTGAAATAGATTATAAATATAAACTCAAGGGAGATATGGCTGAGGTCTTCTATACTTCAGCCATGAAAGAATTTCCCTTCCCCGAAATTGAGGGTGAAAAGTTTTGCCCCGAGATTTTGATATGGAACCGAATCTCAACAAAATACAAAATCCATTATTTTAGCGAAAACATATATCTGTGCGAGTACCTTGAAGATGGATTGACTTCAAGAATCACAAAAATCAGAATACAGAGCCCCATTGCCTCTTGCATGACCTACGCCGACATGGTCGTGGCACCCATACCATTTAAAGCGAGATTAAGAGCCTCCATCAACTACTGGCGTTTTGCTCACTACACAACCAAGGCTCCCAAGATAGCTCCCCTATGGATTTTATCCAAACCTCTTGCTGCCATATTTATCTACAGAGACTCAAAGTATATCAACCAGTAATTACTATTCAGCTTAATGACAAAGAGAAAAGCAATTGTTATAGGTAACAATCATGACAACACTCTGAACGTAATTCGTGCGTTAGGTCAGGCCGGATACGACCCGGTTGTGTTGCTCGTGAGTCCAGACGATAAGAATTATATACTTAAGAGTCGATACGTAAACACGTTCTACATTGTCAGCAACGAAGTAGAGGCCAAAGAATTTTTATTATCAAAATCTGAGCTGTGGGGGCTGCCAGCCATTACCACATACGATAAAGTAGCATCCGTGCTTGATGAAGAGTTTTCTTCATTATCGCAACATTACAAGCTGCCAAATTGCAATGAACGCAATTTGGGGATTGTCAAGGAAATGGATAAGGCGAGAATGAATGATGTTGCCAAAATTGCGGGAATGAATATTCCCCAAACAACCTCTATTACACAATCTACATTTAACCCCAACTTTGTAAATAATTTTACATTTCCGGTGATTCTTAAGCCGGAAACGAGCGCAAATGGATCGAAAGAAGACTTTAGGATCTGTTCGGACTTAGAATCACTTAAAACTGAAATCAGCCTGTTGAATCCAAGTGCGTCATTTTTGATACAAGAGTTTATCCCAAATGACGAAGTTCTGTTGGTCGCAGGTTGTGTTACCGCAGATGGCAAAAATCATGCGTATGGCCATATCAATAAGTCCAAACATGGTAAGCACGATTCCAATCTCGGCATGAATTCTTTCGGATACTTAACATCCGAACCCGTTTCAGCCGAACAAATCAATAAATATCTCTCGCTAATCGGATATACAGGACCTTACAGTTTTGAATTCATCCGGCATGACAATAAGATATATTTCATTGAAGTGAATTTGCGGACAGACGGCCTATATTTTTTCTATACCAAAGCTGGTGTCAATATTCCGGCTCTATGGATGGACAGCTTTTATGGCAACAACATAACACTCTCGCCTGCTCCAACCAAGGTGTATGGAATGTGCGAATTTCAATACATTAAAAACTTTGTCCGCCCCAAGAATATACTATCCAATCTAAAAGACCTGCTATCCACTGACGTGTTTTCCATAGCCTCACTAAAAGATCCTAAACCATTTCTTTATAAATTCATTTATCACTGATAAAACTCAATGAATTTTGCTTTTTATCTTCACAACGAGATCAATACGGCAGCCTTTGAAGCTCAATTATTATGGTTCAAGAAGCATTATAACCTTGTTTCCATTCATGAACTAAGGGACTACATTTATGGGGGTAAAACGCTTAAAAACGCGTGTATGCTGAGTGTGGATGACGGCTGGCGCTCAACCTACGATGTGATCTTCCCCATAATGAAGAAACATAATGTACCCTTTACAATATTTGTATCACCTGAAATATGCCGTAGTGAAAAAAATTTCTGGTATTTCACATATAAATTCTGCAAAGAGGATGAACTTAAGGATATTATGATCCGCAGAGGATACTTTTTCCCGGAAGTAAAGAAATTTCCCGGAGATCTTATCATGAAGGAGATTTATATCGATGAAGTGTATGATGTGCTTGATGAATATCTGTCATACCACCCTGAAATCGAAATTCCACGTGGATTCATGAACGAAAAAGAACTGCTTACACTACGTGATTCCGGGCTCGTTGAAATTGGCGCACATACACTGATACACCCAATCCTTAGCTTTGAGTCAAGGGAAAGATCAAAAAATGAAATATCAAAATCCATAATAGAACTGAGCGAATTGCTTGATACTGAGGTAAAAACATTTGCCTATCCCAATGGAATGGAAAATGTTGATTTCAATAAAGATGATATGGAATTTGCGCGGGAATCAGGCATAGACATGGCCTTTTCTGTAGATCCGGGAATTATATCAACTTCTGTAAACCCTCTTTCTATTCCCCGTTGGGGTTCAGTGGCCCGTCTTAAATTCGGCCGTTTGGGACAGTATCTGCCATCAAGGGCTAATCAAGCCGGAATCAGATCTAAAATCCGTGAATTTATCAAGCGTTAAGTCGTGTTTGTGAACAATATCAAATATTTATGAAATAGACAGACTATGAAAGAATATAACAAAAAGGATCTTTTCCGCTATGAAGGAAGCAAATGCAATTCCATTTTAATACAGTTGAAATATATTCTGTTTGTTCCGGGATTTCAATATTCATATTGTCTTCGTCATGCAAAGCATGCCCGAAATCCGCTAACGCGCTTCTTCTGGGCCGGAATGCTCAGATTAATGATGTATCATAGTGGAATACAGATCCCATATCAAACTGAAATAGGTGAAGGCATAAAGTTTGGTCATTGGGGTACTATAGTCATAAATGAAAGAGCCAAAATAGGGAAGAACTTGTCAATTAGTCACGGTTGCGTAATAGGTAATTCTCAAGGGAAAAGAAAGGGCTTCCCTATAATCGGCAATAATTTAGTAATGAATGCAAATTCAATAATAGCGGGAGGTATTCATATTGGAAATAATGTGTTAATTGCTCCCGGTGCGTTCTGCAATTTTGATGTGCCGGATAATTCAATCGTTATAGGCAATCCCGGAAAAATTATTCCAAGGGATTCCTCGCCTACTGAAAAATATATCGTCTATCCGGTAGAAGATTACAGAGGATGAAGATACTTCATGTTATAACAAATCTTAATACAGGTGGAGCCGAAAAGCTGATGGTTGATCTCCTTCCTGAGCTAAGAAAAAAAGGCCACGAGGTGGAGCTATGCTTGTTTAACGGTACTGTAACCCCTTTTTACAAAGAAATTGAGAGTACCGGAATAAAGATCCATTCATTCGGTGAGAAAAATAATTATTACAGCGTCAGACACATCAAGCGATTGATAACTGTGGCGCAAGATTTTGATATAATCCACACTCACAACACGGCTCCACAATTGTTCGGTGCCATTGCAAGTCTGTTCTGCAAGGGCAAATGGATTACAACGGAACATACCACCACGAATCATCACCGTGTTTGGTGGTATAAACCGATTGAAAAATGGATGTACCGGCAATATGCACGTGTGATTTGCATTTCGGAAGCAGCTAAACGGTCTATGCAAGAAGTTACGGGGGTGAATAAACCGCCGGTGACTGTGATTCCGAACGGTATCAATATGGATAATTTCAAAAATGCCATGCCGGTTGATAAATCCACAGTCAATCATGTAGCCGGGCATAAAGTTATTCTAATGGTCGGGCGGTTCAGCTACCAAAAAGATCAAGCTACTGTTATACAGGCGATGAAACTGATTCCTGAAAATGTAGAGCTTTGGTTGGCTGGTTATGGCGAAACACAGGAAAAACTTGAGTCTCTTATCCATGAGCTTGATCTAAGTCATCGCGTGCATCTGCTCGGGATGAGGACAGATGTTCCAAGCCTACTGAAGGCCTCTGACATTGTAGTTCAATCGAGCCACATCGAGGGGTTTGGATTGGCGGCAGTGGAGGCTATGGCTGCTGGCATACCTGTAATCGCATCTAATGTCAATGGGCTTGCACAGGTTGTGGAAGGTAGCGGATTATTGTTTGAACATAAAAACGCTGAAGACCTTGCCTATCAGGTCAACAGATTACTTACCGATAAAGCGCTCCGTTCCGATCTTATAAAAAAAGGACGCACCAGAGCACAACAATATAGTATAGCCCGCATGTCTGAGGAGTATCTTAATCAATACTTTTGTATAATATGTTGATATGTAGATATTTACCCCCCCCACACACGGAAGCTTGGGCCGCCTTGGCAGTAATTGCCGAAACGATTTTGACCGAAACCGGCAATGGGACTTCAGTAATAAAGTTACTGTGCTTTCATTTGCCATGTGTGTCATGATTGTATATCTTCACCTGAAATTTCTTTATCTCGGCAATCATACATTGTCCGAAATTCATCGTTTTCTCCTTACAATACTCAACACTTGTGTACCTACTTTCTTTGCAATTTCGGGCTATCTGTTTTTCAGAAATTTTAAAATATATCAGCTGAAAGACAAAATTTATCGCCGCTTAAATTCTTTGCTGATTCCATACTTGATATGGAACGTGGTGTATGTTGCATTCATGATTGTGATGGGGGCATTGAATTTGACGGATAACATCGTTGATATTTCGTTTAAAAACATATTGATATCGATTGTTAATGCGGAGTGCAGTCCGTTATGGTTCATCCGTTATTTGTTGCTTTTCGTAATTATTGCTCCGTTAACTTACTGCTTGTTTCGTAGCCGCTTGATTGGAGCTATTTCCCTAATTGCAATTCTTTTATTCAATTATTACAATTTCAGGTCAGGACTTCTTGGTACACACATAAATGTCAATGCCAACAATCTCGCCATGTTTAACTATCAATATGCATATTACGCATTAGGGGCATATTTTGCGTTGAATTTTAGGTCGAAGGTGGAAAGTGTTGATGAATTAAAGAAAAGGTTAGGAGCAATCTCTATCATATTGTTGATCTGCCTCTATTGGCTTTATCTAAAAGACAATGGCACTATGGCATCTTTTCATCTGTTCAGGTTTCTGTGGATTCCGGCTCTATGGATGGCTATAGACAATCTTCCGGTTGTTACTACAAGAAAATGGATGAAATTAGCTTTCTTTATTTATTGTAGCCACATGCTGGCTGTGTATTGCATTCAAGGCGTAATGGAAAAAATATATGCCCGAATTGACGCTTTTCAAACGCTGTTTGCATGCGCTGAATACATCTTAACAGGAATTATAGTAGTGTACCTTTTAATCTGCATTGCTGAGCTATGGAAGAAGGTTTTGCCATCTTCTTATAGGATTGTATCGGGAAGCAGAGGATAATTTTCTCAATATAATATTCTGATAAAATGAATATTCTTCATGTGGTAAATATTTACTTCGTGCTACCGTATTTTATTGGTGACCAATTCAAGTACTTCAGTGCCAAAGGTCATAAGATGAATGTGGTGTGTAGCCCAAGTGAATATCTGGATGAATATGCCCGGAAGCAGGGCTTCGACTATCTTGAGACACCTGTAAATCGCAGTATTTCCATCAAAGAGGATCTGAGTTCAATCCGCTGCATACGTGAGTTCATCAAACAGAAGAAAATAGATATCATTGTAGGGCACACACCCAAAGGCGGCCTCCTTGCTATGTTGGCAGGATATTGGTGTCGTGTGCCAAAGCGTATCTATTTCCGCCATGGTCTTGTTTATGAAACAAGCCATGGATTAAAAAGATTCATGCTTAAAACGGTTGACCGGATAGCTTCTTTCTGTGCTACAAAGGTGGTCTGTGTGAGTCCATCTGTATTGAATCGCAGCATTCAGGACCGGCTCGCGCCGGCCTATAAACAGATTATTCTTCACCATGGAACCTGCAATGGTGTCGATACACAAGGCCTTTTTAATCCTGCGCTTATTGACCACAAAAAAGTTGCCGAGTTGCGAGACAAATACGGCATAAAGCCGGAGGATTATGTTATTGGCTATTCCGGACGTCTTGTTAAGGACAAGGGTATCATTGAGCTTGTGAGGGCATTTGACAATTTGAAAGATGCGGATAATTGCAAGTTACTTTTGGTCGGTATGTTTGAAGAGCGTGATTCGCTACCTGTAGACGTAAAAGAACGTATCATCAATGATCCTCGGATTATATTCACTGGCTTTGTCAACGGTGGAATGGAGTATTATTACGCAATTATGGATTTGTATGTGCTACCCTCATATAGAGAAGGTTTCCCTACAGGCGTGCTCGAAGCACAATCCATGGCAAAGCCTGTTGTAACCACTAGAGTAACTGGGTGCTGTGATTCAATTGTGGAAGGCACCACCGGTCTTTTTTGCAATAATACACCTGAAGATATCGCTGCAAAAATTGATCTGATAAGAAATGATCACTTGATCGATGGTTTTGCTGGCAGGAAATGGGTAATGGAAAATTTTGACAGCAAAATAATTTGGAAAGAGATAGAAAAACTATTCAACACATGAAACGAGTTCTGATTACGGGTGCCAATAGTTTTATCGGCACCTCGGTTGACCGTTGGCTTATGC
>CAJTWH010000007.1 GCA_910579995.1 uncultured Muribaculaceae bacterium
CTCCATACTATTGCAGTTTCGCTGCAAATCCCAAAGCATGGTCAGGCAGTACCGACGGCTTGGTGTCGGGAGAGTGCATACTGCTTGAGGTCTCAGATACTGCTGCAGTATCGGCTTATCGAGGCAAACTGCATGGGAAAATTGTGGTTATGCCGGTCGCAAGAGAATACGAACTTTCGTTCACCCCTATGGCAAAAAGATATACCGATGAAGAACTCGGCGAAATGACTAAGGATAATCGACCGTCGAATAATCAGTGGAGTAACTGGAACTATGGCTCATACAAGGCTTTGAAACAAGCCATAGATACCTTGATAAAGGAAGAGCTACCATTGGCTGTAATTGTCGGCGATGGGGTATTCAATATACCCGGATCACGGGGTGTCAATTATAAAGTAGGCGAACCGGAGCCTGTGCCGGAGATAGTTTTGCCCACCGAAGACCACGGCAGAATGGTTCGCCTTCTTAAAGGGGGAGATGAGGTGAAAATGGAGCTTGAGGTAAGAAACTCTTTTACTGACAATCAGAAAATCAACAATATCATTGCCGAGATACCGGGCACAGACCCAAAACTCAAAAATGAAGTTGTGCTTATCGGCGCACATCTTGATTCTTGGCACGGCGGAACAGGTGGTGCCGACAACGGCTCAGGCTGCATTACAATGATAGAGGCAATGCGCATACTCAAAGACCTTGATATAAAACCTCGCCGCACTATCCGACTGGCTCTCTGGGGTGGAGAGGAGCAAGGTTTATATGGTTCGAGAGGCTATGCCGACCATAAGCTCTATGATAAAGAGCAAAAGAAAAAGTTACCGGAATATGATGACTTTGCGCTGTACTTGAACATGGACTTTGGTTCAGGACGGTTCAAAGGCGTATATATGGAAGAGAACGATATGGCATACCCTTATTTTGAAGCATGGAAACAGCCCTTGGTTTCGTTAGGTTTTGACACGTTTTCTCCAATGTCTGTCGGCAGTACAGACCATGTGAGCTTTACTCGCCTTGGACTTCCTGCATTTCAATTCATTCAAGACCCGCTGGATTATTTCAGGGCTTACCACACAACAATGGATACATACGAACGCTTGTCATTGGATGATTTGAAAGTTAATGCGGCAATCGTAGCATGGCTGGCATACAGTGCAGCAATGGACGACGGACGTATTCCTGTGAAACCGGGTTATCCCAAGACAACAGAAAAATAAAACATATCCAATCACTTTTTTTCATAGAGAAAGGCGCAACCGTTGAGCTCATGGTTGCGCCTTCATTTTGTCTTTCATATCTCGCATTATTCTCGGTAGTCTGAGGGGCTCATGCCGAGGTTATTCTGAACGTAGCGGCTGAAATAGCCGGGGGATGAGAAGTGGAACATGTCGGAAATCTGCACGAATGTCAGGCTCTTGTCGCGCAACTGGCGGGATATTTCAAGCGATGTGTAGCGGTTGATCCAGAAGTTGGCAGAGTGACCGCTGACTTTCTTGCATATCTCCGAGAGGTATTTGGGCGTTATGCAGAGTTCGGAGGCGTAATATGTCACCTCGCGGTGTTCACGGTAAACGCCGCTATCGAGCAGAGCAAAAAACTTGTTCATCACGGCAGCATATTGTGGCGTAATGGAGTCCTCTCCATAGTTATAGGCGTGGAAGTCGAAGAAATCGAGAATCATGAGCTGCACCGCGCAGCGGATACTTTCTTCGTAAAATACAAAACCGGTGGTATCGTAGCGGTATTTCACCCCTTGGAAATCCTGAAGGCATAGAGCGAACTGGGCTTCATTGAGTTTCATCACGGGGTTCATGAACAGAGCGAGTTGCCCTTTCATGCCGTAGTTTGACTGCGGGGTGCAATGCTCAACAAATCCCGAGTCGATATAGATAACCATTACCCGGAAATCATCTGACGTGTGAATATTGTCGACAAGACCACCTTTTCGCACGATCATCAGGTCATGTCGTCCGAAAGTGAAATGCTTTCCGTTGAAGTCAAACTCCATGCTACCGTCAAGACACAAAGCATGAGCGAGGTAGCCTTCCATTTTATCGGTGGCTATCTCGCTCAGGGAGTCGGTAATTATGATTTTGTCAAATGATTTATCGTCTGCCATAATTCTGCTGATGTTAGATGGCAAAGTTACGAATTATTTTTGAAATTTGATGTCGAGCCATTCGGCTACGTGTTTGGCTATCACATCATTGTTGAGTTCCTGCATAAGGAAATGGCTGTTGCCTTTTATTCCGATTTCAGGAAGGAGTACGAGCGTGGCGTCGCCACCATGACGGTTGATTGTCGCGACAAACTCACGGCCCATCTTCAATCTCACCTCCCAGTTGCTTGCTCCAAGGGTAGTGGCGTTGCTTTCGGGGATGTAGTCGCCAAAATAAATCACAATCGGCTTTTTGGTTAGCTCGATGAATTGTTCCATTGGCACGCCTACACCTTTCAATCCGCCTGTCAGACCGGGTAGGGGATCGGGAATTTCACTCTCGGGGAATACATATCCTCCGGGTTCGAGGGCTACGACACCTTTTACTTCGGGATTGCGCATTGCAGCCATCCATCCGGGGAAACCTCCGGCGGAGTGTGTCACCAGCACCTGATTTCCGATTTTCTTTGCCATGGCGTCGAGGGCGGGCACGTCGAGCTGATGATTGCTCAGGTCGGGCACCATCTGGCGGAAAAAGTTGCTGACGCTCAGTGAATCTTTCGGAAACTGTATGCCTTCATTCCATTCGGGCCATATCCCCATGCGCCAGATGTCGAACCAGAACATTTCGTCTGCTACCGGCTCGACTGTAACAGTGGAGCTTGTGCGCGACGCATGTCCGCGGCCGGGGAGGTCGAGAACGTATGTTGGATAACCTTCGGCAAGCAGGAGGGTTGCGAAGCCGGGACGGTCATCAGGCGTAGTTTCCCAGCAAACTCCGTCGCCACCATAACCATGCACGAACACCAAGGGCATAGTCTTGGCATTGGCAGGAATCTGATAGCGGGCGAAAGCATGGTCGCAACGGTAGCTTTGTCCTGCTTGGTCTTGCTCAGCCCAGCCGACAAAGGTATCGGGGTTGAAAGTGCCGGGACGTTCGACAGTTGTCCCCCCGACAGGAAATTGCCCCTGTTTTTTTAAGACAATGCCTTCGGCAAAAGAGGAAGATATTGTCATAGCCGAGATTAATAGAGTTAATAACTTTCTCATCTGTTTACGATCTTGCGGATGGGTTCTGTTTTAGACGTACCGATATTATACTCGATTATGTCTAAGAGCGAGTTTAACTGCGGTGTAGTGACTCCGAGATGACGACATATAGCGATGTGGCCGCTTGCCATAGGTTCGACTCCTCCGAGCGCGGTGAGCATGGAGACTGTCGCTATTTCGCGGTCGGTATATGGCAGCACACCTCGGCCGAAGATGTCGGCAAAAAGGTGTTCTTTGAGAAAGCAGTTTATGCCGGGAGCGAAATCCTCGTACCATGGAGCCGGGGCGTCGACAGGTGTTCCTGAAAGTTTACTCAAAGTTTCTGCCCCTTGTCCGTATTTATCAATGTCGCTCACTACAGCTGCCGATTCGCCCTCAGGGTCGGCTATGCCGTTTGCCCTGCGCTCAGATAGTAGATTTTTGAATACCCCGAGAGCCGTGAGTGAACGCGGAAAACCGCAGTAGGCATATACCTGAATAAGCAGCTCTTTTATCTCGTTGACAGTCATTCCGGCGTCCAATCCTTGCACGAGCGCGATTGCCAAGCCGTCGGTGTCGCCGATGGCAGAGTAAGAGGCTATCGCTACGATGGCTTGTTGGCGAGGGTTGAGGGCATTTTCCTCCACGGAATCGCCGGCAGATCGGGTTGGTTTATCTATGTCAATTGCCATACATATCATAGGTAAAATAGCGAGAAATACGACAATCAATCGCTTCATAAAAAGTTTATTTATAGGTGCTTGCCGAAGTTATCGACGAAGTCGCTTTGCTCCGTCAATTATAAATAATGAGCAAAGAATTCTGTAAGTTTTGCGACCTCCTGATCCACATATTCCGGTATGTGATAAGTCTGTATATGAGTTGCGCCGGGGATGAGGAAGAGCTCCTTGTCGGTTGTGCCGCTTGCTTTCTCAAAGGCGTCGGAGGTCATGTAGAAGGTATCGGCCTTGTCTCCGGCCATCATAAGCAGCGGGGCGTTGATGAGGTCGATTTGGTCGGTGGCGTCCCATGTCATGAGGTCCATCAGGCTTTCCATTGTGTAGCGGAATGTAGAATTGGGGTGAACATGGGTGCGGTTATAGTATATCGCGCCTTCACGATAGAGGTCGAAAGGTAATTTCTCAATCTCCTCATCAGTGAGGTTCATGTCGCCTGTAAAGACGATTTCGCCTGTGGTGACTCTCTTTTCCCTTGCGTCGGAGGCTTGCTTGAGGCGTTGCTGAATTGTAGGCATGGCAGAGTCCATGAAGCCATTGCGGCGCACACGACCGGAGTTGAACATGCTCAGGGTTGCCACAGCCTTGAAACGCTTGTCGCTTTTTGCCGCACCGAGAGTATATCCTCCGCCTCCGCAGATACCGAATGCCCCTATCCGCTGCGGGTCAACGCCGGGATATTTGGAGATATAGTCAGCCATACCGTGAATGTCATTGATACGGAAATAGGGCTTGTCGGTGTGGCGTGGCTCGCCACCGCTTGCACCCTGATATGAGGCGTCGGCAGCAATGGTTATATAGCCTTTTTCAGCCATCCGCTGGGCAAAAAGGCCGGCAACCTGCTCCTTTGTTCCTCCATTGGGGTGTGCCACAATGACAGCCGGATATTCCTTTTCATCGGGGTTGTAATCTGCCGGAGTATAGACGTTTGCGGCGATTTCAATGCCGTCGAGATTGTATTTTACCGGGTGGATATTCACTTTGCCGGGAATGTTTTCGGTGATTGCCTGCTCATAGACAAGTCCCCACGGATTGTCCTGTGCATGGAGAACCGTGCCGAAGTTGATAGCTGCTGTTGCCATGATTAAAATCGTTTTAAGTTTCATGTAATCTTGTTATTTGTGCCGAATCAAAGGCGTTGTTCAATTTGCAAATTTATAAAGGTATCAGTAATGGAGCGTTGTATATTTTTCGGCTTTAATTGCCATTTTTTCTGAAAATGGAATCGCCCTGCTTTGGGGAAAACTTTTTTCGGAAATTTTGGAAAAATGACCCGAAAAAAGAGTAACAAGGCTGTCGGAGTCTGTGAGTAACTTTGCGATGAAATTATTAAAGAACAGAGAGTATGAGACATTTTCTTTTTTTACTTCTTGCGCTTTTGACATTAGCGTCGTGCAATGCAAATGAACCCGACATGCCCGACCAGCCCCAAGCGGGAGTCGGCGGTGAATCAGAGTATTTCTCGGGCAAAAAAGTTTTAATTGCCTATTTCTCATGGGGTGGCACTACCCGACGCATGGCTCTGCAGATACAGGCAATCACCGGTGGTGACCTGTTTGAAATTGAGCCGGTCAATCCATATCCGACATCATATACACCATGCACAGAAGTGGCGTTGGAGGAACGCGACACTGACGCCCGTCCGGCCATTAAAAACAGGGTGGAGAATTGGGATGAATATGACATCGTTTTTCTCGGCGGTCCGGTGTGGTGGCATACCGCTCCGATGATTCTCCATACATTTGCGGAAAGCTACAATTTTGAAGGTAAGACTGTTGTGCCCTTTACAACATACGCGTCGACTTTTCGCGATGAAACCTTGCAGGCTATCGTGGATATGACTCCCGCTGCCGTACATCTTGAAGGTCTCGGACTTACAAGCGGCTCTATCAGCGAAAGCCGCATACAGACATGGATTGACTTCCTCAACGAGCAATGGGGCAACTCTGCGGCTATAACTACTGTAGCTGCAGAAATGGCTTCTGATGAGACATACTATGATTTAAACGGTCGCGTTGTATCACCTGACACTGTCGGCAGGGGAGTATATATAGTGAAAGCAGGTGACAAAACAAGCAAGATAATCAGATAATGACAGATCGAAAACTTCGCGACTTGGCTGTATCACCTGTCGGCCTCGGATGTATGGGCATGAGCCACGCTTACGGCGCACCCGCAGATAAAAAGTCAATGAGGACCCTGCTTGCAGACGCTGTAGAGATGGGGTATACATTGTTTGATACCGCTGAAATATACGGTACGGATACAAATCCCCACGACAATGAGGAGCTGCTCGGCGAAGCATTGAAGCCCTACCGCGACAGGGTGGTAATTACAACAAAATTCGGCCTGACATTCGATAAATCCCACGAGCCGGGGCCATATCCCCTGATTCCGGACTCAAAGCCGGAGAGTATACGGAAAGCGCTGGAGGGCTCTCTGAGCAGATTACAGACCGATTATATCGACCTGTATCTGCAACACCGCATTGACCCGGATGTAGAGCCTGAGCTTGTGGCAGAGACAATGGCGCAACTGATACAGGAGGGAAAGATACTCCATTGGGGTATATCTGAAACTACCGAGGAATATCTCCGTCGCGCCCATGCGATATGCCCCGTAACGGCTATACAGAACCGCTATTCGATGATGGCACGGTGGCATGAGGATATTTTCCCTACACTTGAAGAATTGAATGTAGGCTTTATCGCTTTCTCTCCGCTTGCCAACGGACTGCTCTCGGACTACTATACAGCCGACTCAAAATTCAATCCTGTGAATGATTATCGTGCTGCCATGCCCCAGTTCAGCCGGGAGAGTTTTGAGGAAAACGAGATGTTGTTTGAGTTTATACGTCGGCTTGCCGATGAAAAGCACGCCACTCCATCGCAGATTTCCCTTGCGTGGATGTTGTGTAAGAAGCCATATATCGTGCCTATCCCCGGCACACGCCACCTTTGCCGACTGAAAGAAAACATCGGAGCAGCTGATATAAATCTGACAACAGATGAAGTCGAGGCAATCGACCGCCAACTCGACAGCATACCGATGAGCGAGGTATTCGGCGGCTCAAAAGTAATACAAATTCAAAAAGCATAAAGTTATGACTCCTAAAATAATATGCCACATAATGAGTTCGGTTGACGGGCGTCTGTTGCCCGGACGCTGGACCGCACCATTCGACGGCACAAACCCGTCGGAATTGTTCAAGGAATACGCTGCGATAGGGCAAAGTCTCGGTACAGACGCATGGATGTTTGGCAAAGCGACAACCCGCGAGGCTTTCCCTTACAAATTTATGCCCAAAGGCGAATCTATAGGAAAAGGCGGCAAGGTCTTTATAGGCAACCGAACATCATCAAGGCTGTTTATCACCATAGACCCCGAAGCAGATATATTCTTCACCTCCGACCGTCTGCGCGGTGACAATATACTGACAATATTAGGTAATAATGCCTCATCAGACTATCTTGCGGCTCTTGAAGAAAAGGGAATATCCTATATTGTCTGCGACAATCTTATCGATCTCCGGGGTGCATTGGAAATCGTTGTCTCTCAATTCGGGGTAAGCTCAATCTCACTCCAAGGCGGAGGCATAATCGACGGAGCCATGCTTGCTCAGGGGCTCATCGATGAATTGAGCCTTGTGATTTATCCCGGGATAGACGGACTTTCGTCAGCTCCTTCAATCTTTGAATACCTCGGACAAGCGGACGAACGCCCTGCCAATGGGCAGGCTCTGGAGCTTATTTCAGTGGAGCAGAGATCTCATGGCATTGTGTGGCTGCGTTATAAATTTCATAAGCTATAAGCAGAAAAAATGACAAGACTTACCGACGTTTGTATTGATCAAACGTTGCTGTTTTTTGTTTAATTTGCAGAACGAATAAAAACAGATGTATGAAAACAGTGACATTAAATAACGGGGTTGTAATGCCCCAAATCGGCTACGGAGTCTATCAGGTGTCTCCCGCCGAGTGTGAGCGTTCCGTAGCCGACGCTTTGAGTGTCGGTTACCGTATGATAGATACCGCTCAGGCTTATCATAACGAGGAAGGCGTAGGCGCTGCGGTGAAGAAAAGCGGCATTGCCCGTGATGAGCTGTTCCTTGTGTCAAAGGTATGGATCTCCAACTACGGATTCGACAAGGCAAAAGCCTCCATTGACGAGAGCCTGCGCAAACTCGGCACAGACTACATCGACCTTATGCTCCTCCACCAGCCATTCTGTGACCGCTACGGTGCATACCGTGCATTGGAAGCTGCATATAAAGAGGGCAAGGTAAGAGCAATCGGTGTTAGCAACTTCTATCCTGACCATTTCATTGACCTTGCGAGCAACGTGGAGATTGTTCCCGCTGTCAATCAGGTTGAGACTCATGTCTTCGATCAGCAGATTGAGGCTCAGGGCTATATGAAAGAGTTCGGCACATACATGATGGCTTGGGCACCTCTTGCCGAAGGCCGCAATAACTTCTTCACCAACCCGGTGCTTGAGGAGATAGGCAAGAAATATGGCAAATCTGTCGCTCAGGTAGCCCTTCGTTGGCTCATTCAGCGCGATGTGATTATCATACCGAAGTCTGTCCACATCGAGCGTATGCAGCAGAATATGGATATATTTGACTTTGAACTGTCGCAGGACGATATGGACGCAATCGCCGCTCTCGACACAAAGGAGAGTCTTTTCTTTGACCACCATGCTCCCGAGGTTGTAAAGATGTTTATGGGTTGGAGATAATCGGCGAAGAGAGAAGTATGAAGATAAAGAACATTATAAAATCGGTCGTGGCGATAGCTGCAATGGCGCTTTGCTTCAACCTTTCAGCGACCGAACCAAAAACAGAAAAAGAAATGAAATCCATAATAGTGTATTTCACCCACTCCGGCAACACCGAACTTGCCGCCAAGAAATTGGCGGAGGTGACCGGGGCTCCGCTTGTCAGGTTACTGCCTGTGGAGCCTTATACGGCGGCGGATGTGGATTGGGTAAACGAACAGTCGCGCTGTACTCAGGAACATTTGAATCAGACACTCCGCCCTGCTATCAAACCGCTGGATGTTGATTTGAGCCAATACGACACTGTGTTTATCGGCTTTCCCATCTGGTGGCATGAAGAACCGGCTGTAATCCGCACATTCCTTGACACAGCCGATTTGACCGGGAAGGAGCTTTATCCCTTCTGCACATCATACGAGAGTCCGATGTCTGAAGCCGACGCAACACTGCAGAAAGGTTACCCGTCGCTGAAATGGCACACAGGTCTCCGACTTCCGGCGAGCAAAGAACAGGTTGAAAGATGGATTAAGGGGCAGTAAGCTCTCATGACCCGAAGAGAAAGTCAGCCACCAAGCCTTGCAGCTTGGCGTCTGACTTTTTTTATTGTGCTTACGTTTATCTCCAATTCAATATCAAATGGCATAAATATGCAAAATCAGGAATTGTATGCAACAAAGATTGGAACGTAGAGAAAATATCGGTTTTTGAGAAAATGCCTAATTTTGCGGCGTAAAAACAAATTGCATTATGAGAGATTTTCATTATTACACCCCTACCGAAGTTGTATTCGGTTCGAAGAGCGAGCAAGACATTCCGGCGCTCGTAAAGCGTCATGGAGGGAGTCGTGTGCTGCTCCACTATGGTGGTAAGAGTGCAGAAAAGTCGGGGCTGCTGCCATCGATACGCACAATGCTTGCCGATAATGGCATTGAATTTGTAGAATTGGGTGGGGTAGTGCCTAATCCGCGCCTTTCGAAGGTACGCGAGGGCATTGACTTGGCCAAGCGTGAGAACGTTGATTTCATTCTTGCTGTGGGCGGTGGTAGTGTTATCGATTCCGCCAAGGCAATTGCCATGGGTATGGCATACGCCGGTGATGTGTGGGATTTCTATACCGGCAAAGCTCGGGCCGAGGCTTGTTTCCCGATTGGTGTAGTGCTCACCCTTCCTGCAGCCGGCAGTGAGATGAGCGATGGCAGTGTGATAACAAATGAAGACGGCGATATAAAGCGTGCCTACGACGATGACCTGTGCCGTCCGCGCTTCGCCGTCATGAACCCCGAGCGCACTTTCGGCCTGTCGCCTTATCAGACTTCTTGCGGCATGGTGGATATAATGATGCACACGATGGAGAGGTATTTCTCTACCGAGACCGATATGGCACTCACCGATGAGATTGCCGAGGCACTTCTACGCGTTGTAAGGCAGACAGCTCCGGCGCTTCTTGCCAAGCCCGACAATTATGTGCTTCGCTCTCAGATAATGTGGGCAAGCAGCCTCGCGCACAACGGCCTTACCGGCTGCGGAAATGTAGGCGACTGGGCAACTCACATGCTTGAGCACGAATTGAGCGGTCTCTACGATGTCGCCCATGGGGCAGGCCTGGCTGCTGTCTGGGGCTCGTGGGCAAGATATGTCTACACGACCGATGTTGAGCGGTTTGCCCGCTTTGCAGTAAATGTAATGGGCGTGACCCCAACTCCCGGCGACCCCGAGCGCACCGCCCTCGACGGCATTTGTGCGATGGAAGACTTCTACCGCTCAATCAATATGCCTGTAAGCATACCTGAACTTATCGGCCGTCCGGCCACCGAAGCCGAGATTATCGAGATGGCGCGTAAATGCAGCCTCGGGTGCACTTCGACAGTCGGTAATTTCCGGCCACTCAATGCCGATGATATGATAGCAATCTACCGGCAGGCAAATAAAAACTGATTCATGGGTTTATCCGCAGAGCGGGTGTCCGGCAAATATTAAAAAATGTTGGGCACCCGCCTGTTTTTTGTATATCTCGAAATTTTTCGCTATCTTTGTAAAAAATCACGAAAAACCATGTTTGTAGCAACCAAATACATAAATCGTCAGAATGTGCGGGCAGAGGAATGTCTGTGCAGGGTGGCGCATGTGCATTGGTTCAGCGGCTACATTTAAGTTACATTCGATAGAGCCCGGCGGCTGCCATGCCGTCGCCTTGTGATTCTGTATTTTATTTATCAATTTTATCTGACTGTGAAGAGCGGTCGGATTCTTTACGAATGTAACATGTTTACGGTTCTTATACTTCTTTTGGCCTCTATTGGAGCAGGCTATTTATTTCGCCGCAGCGGCGATATGCGCAGAATATTATCGCGCACAACTCCGATAACCATATTTATTCTCCTGCTGATTTTCGGCATGAGCATAGGCTCAAATGAGTCGATACTGTCTAACCTCCATAAAGATGGGGTCAAGGCGGCTACGATAGCTGTCCTTGGCGTCGTCGGCAGTGTCGTCGCTTCGTTGTGCTTCAGACTTATCAATAAGAAAGGAGGTGCGCGATGAGCCATATCATCTATCCATTGATGGTGCTTGTAGGGGTATTGGCCGGATGGTGCGGGCTCATGCCGGATTTTGTAGCCGAATATTCAATCCCTCAGTATCTGCTCTATATCCTTATCATACAGGTAGGGCTCGGCCTTGGCATGCGCCCTGATCTGAAGTCGATAATAAAGAGTTTCAACCCGCGTCTTTTCATGCTGCCTCTGTTTACCATCATCGGCACTCTGGCGTTTACATATATAGCCACGCTCATATTCCGCGAGGATTCATCTTCGGATCTGATGGCGATAGGCAGCGGCTTCGGCTACTATACATTGTCGTCGGTGCTTATCGGGCAGTTCAAAGAGGCTTCTGTCGGAGCCGACGCTGCCGCGTCTATCGCAGCTATAGCCTTGATGGCGAATGTGGTAAGAGAACTCTTTGCACTGGTATCATGCCGTTTCCTCTCGGCACGCGGGCATGGAGAGGCGGCAATCTCAGTAGCCGGTATCAACTCGATGGACGTATGCCTGCCGATGATTGTAGGCTCGGAGAAGTCATCGAATGTGAGGCTTGTCTCGGCCGCACTCTTCCATGGCATAATACTTGAGGTGAGTGTGCCGATTCTTATATCTATTTTCTGCCGATAGCTGAGCCTACCACTCGTAGCTGACCGATATGCCGATATTATTGAGGGTGAGTGAGTTGGAATAATAATAGTAATTGTTGTTGGATGTCAGCAACTGATATGTCACGCCGACATTGAAGGCTTGGTTAGGCTTCTGCGCCGACACCGGTATCCTCATGCCTATCGTGGGGCGGAAATAGAATTGTGTACTGTTGCTCATGAAACCATCGGCCATGCGCAGATAGTCGCTGCCGATGAGCCATGCAGCGCCGACTTTCAAGTCGATGAAGAACGATGATGTCGCCGGGCCGAAAGTAAAGCGGAAGTCGGAGAACAGGGGTATCATCACCTTGGTCTTGGTATTGCCGCGGTACATATAATCATAGTCGGGTGTCGGGTGCCAATTCCCCGGCTGCTGGGCCATCACTGCGTCCACGCCGGCACCTACACCCATGAAGAACCACGATGAATATTGGAATCCCTGAGTTGTGGATATGTCGATGATGTTGGCGCGGTTATGGCCAAGACCAGGCATGCCCGTAAGCTCCACAAAGCCCTTGTAGTTGAGAGAGCCTGAAAGAGCCGGAGAAAGCAGTTGCGGAATCTGGTTGGCGATCTGGTAATATTGAGCAGATACAGCTGCAGGCAGCATGGCGAACAGCGTGAGAAGAATAAGGTTGAAACGTTTCATAATAATCATATTTTTCAGTCTGCTGCGATGTAGACAGCGTTGATATGAATATTAAACGTCTGCACCGGCTGCCTTGTTCAAAATGAGCTGATAAAGTTCATCATCAAGGAATTGACCGAATTTATATCCTGCCTGCTTCAAAGTACCCGCCAGGCGGAAACCCGCTTTGAGGTGCATGCGGCTGCAAGCCTCGTTGCCGCCGGTCACACATGATATCAGCGTGTGCGCTCCCTGCCGGCGCGCCTCATCGATGATGGAGTGGAGCAGAGCCGAGCCGGTGCCGCGGCCGGTGTGTCCGTGGCGCAGATAGATGGTGATTTCCCATGTGGCGCTGTATACAGGGTCGGGCATATAGGCATGAGCAAAGCAATATCCCGTAAGCAAGCCGTCGTCCTCACTGACAAAGAACGGATAATTCCCCACCACAGGAGCCAAGAGCCCGCGCATATCATCGGCCGAGCGCAGGCGGTTGGAGAAAATGGCAGTGCTGTTGGCAATGTAATAATTGAAGATATCGGCCATCTGCGCCGCGTCGTCAAAAGTACCTTTTCGTATCATGATAAACCCATTTAATAAAAAAGCCGCTCACGGAGGAGCGGCTGTATAAGGTGGCGATAACCTTACTTGCTTGCGATGTGATCGGAAACAGTAAGAGAGTAGCGACCTTTAGCGCGACGGCGAGCCAGCACCTTGCGGCCATTGGCGGTTGCCATTCTTTCACGGAAGCCGTGTTTGTTAACGCGCTTACGGTTAGAGGGTTGGAATGTTCTTTTCATTGCCTTATTGTGATTTTTCTATTGTTTGCGTAGTTTCGGAGTGCAAATTTAGGCATTTTTATCCATAATACCAAATTTCCACAAGAATAATTTGCAAATGTAGTGCCGGCGGGCCGGTAACTGAATTGTAGAGAGCCTAAATCCGGTCATTTGACAATACCCTCCGTGCATAGAAGGGATTATATACAATCGAAAATAAGCACAGTAGGAGAGTATATTTAAATTCTTTATGGATGATACTGATTGCAATGTTGATATATGATAAGATAAAGGCCACGACAAGAAGAGGCGCTATTATCCGGATGTTGATGATAGTTCCGGCATTACATATTCCGCAGACATCTGCCACGCAACCTGCGGCGATGTATACCCAAAAGAGAATGTTCAGCCACACCGCTATTTTATACATCCTACGCTTTAAGCACTTCTTTTGTGTGGTATTGTCAGCAGATTTTGTCGCGGATTTGGCACGGCGCGGCGATGTCTTGTAGTAGAGATAAAACGACACAAACGGATTTGTGAAAATCATGCCGCAGCAGATAGCTACGAGCTCCTTGCTTAGATTCCGGCTGCCGCAATACTTGATATTATAGACGAGTAAAACCATAGCTGCTCCCATCATCACGAATTGCGAGAGCCGATGGAAAGTCGATAACGAACCGGCACTAAACACATCTGTGCAGATTATCAATACAAGGTCTACAAGCAATGCGATATTGCAAATCGCCAGTGCCAGATATAAACGTCTGTTTTTATGTAACATGATGATTCTATGCTTTAATCGCAATGCCCTTTGTCAGAAACGGATTGTATGTGAATTTTCTTTGTCTGTTAGAATTATATTCTCGCCAATATATGGACTCTGCTTATAGCCATTAGAAAATTCAATCAGACGCTTTTCTGTATCTATTGTTACAAAAGGCAACGCGTCGTAAGAATTAAAAGGTCTGTCGTCTGGATATTTATAAATAGATGATAGAATATAAGCTTTTTTTTCGGTGATGTCTAAAATACCACAGAACAGCATTTCAGGAGATAAATCATTTTTATTAATGATAAATGTATCCACGTCAATTTCTGTCAGATATATATAACGACCCGGACTACCGAACGATTCGACCATTCTTACAGAAACGACTTTGCCTTTTACCATGTAAGATACATGACTATAATAATTCTCAAAAATGCTTTTCAAAGATTGGTTTTCTTTAATTTGATGAGAACAAGCAATGCCCCATAACAAAAAACCAATGATATTGAATAGAATCAAAATAACGATTAAAGTGCTAGTCTTGATTTTCATTCAAATGAAGGTGTTGCGTTAAGGTCACACGTATATTTGTAGCCACGGCAGAGGCCGTCAAAAATTAGTGTAAAAAATCCTTTCAAGTATCCACTTGTTATCGTTCTTGATAAAAGTGAGTGAGAACGAAAACCCACTTCCGGATAGGAAGACATCTTCGGTTACTTCCGTTTCGCTTTTGTGCGAAATGGTTGTTTCGTATTCTGACGAATCAACCATATAGTCTACCCATTCCAAGGCAGATACTAATGCGGAGTCTATCCATGTATATTCTGCTATGTCATTTAGATTCTCGTAATATGTATAAATACTATCCATAAATTCAGTAGTGATGGTATCCGTTGAATCAATTCTGATAATTACTTGCCCATTATATTCAATTGTCTTCTGTCCGGTTTCTTCATCAAAGCTTTCGCTTATGCCGGGAGCTATTCCGGAGTTATATATAGGATCTTCATCTGAATTATAGCCGGTAATGACTTTGGCTAAACGAGAACTTTGGAAAACACTGTCGTGATGAAAGCGCACGATGAAATCCTCAAAAGCTTCATCTTGAGGAATAGAAGCCACTTCAACTGTTTCCATAGAATCAGCCTCAATATGCTTTGCAGGCTTTGAGCAACTTGCACAAGTGACGATAAATGCTATTGCAAAAATTAATAAATATCTCATCGGATTAGTATAAAGGAAGATTTTTTATTCTCTGTAGCCCTTTGGTTTATGGTATATAGAAATACTTTCAATAGGTTTCAATCACAAAGTTATCGCAATTAGGATAATTTATAACACTTACCGGCAATAAAATTTCTGAAACCAAAGAAAAATCTTGAATTCCCAGCGGATTGGTGTATATAATACCTTAGAAACGAATAGTATGTGTACTTTCTTTTTCATGAAACACTTCATCCCAATCACCCATCATCAATCCGGCAGTCTCTCCTGTTGAAAAAGTTATCAGTTTATTCTCTGTCGAAATTTGAATAGAAGGCAACATTCCATTATCTTCGTAGGTATACAAAGAAGAGACCACATAGGCGGTTTTTGTAGAATCGTTGTATATACCAATATATGGGTTTTCAGATTTACGCTCGTATCGATTGATTATAAATGTATCAACATTGATAGAGAGAAGATAAATATCTCTATATTTTGAGCCAAGATCGTAAACCAATTCTTTATTTGTTATCTGACCTTCAAGTATATATTCTTCAAGTGAGTAATACGTTTCTTGTGTAGCTCTTATTGTTTTGTTCGTTGCGCGTTGATCAAATACGCAATAAGTGAACATCAATATCTGACCCAAGCCAAAGATAATAGCGCATACTATCAGGTGAGTTTTATTTTTCATAATTTGACTATGGATTTAGAAAATCAATTTACTTGACGTCACCTCCTTTATTTGCGCACTGTTTGTCTCAATAGTGTAAATGACGGGTCAATTTTGTAGTCACTATCGATTACGACCGGTTTACCCTCTATAACATCCAATGTCTTTATATTGATTATTCCATCATGGATATGAAATGCTGTATATGTTTTCCCATCTATTATATCTTCAATCAATAATGTCTTGGGATATCTGCAATCAGGTGAAAAATGACAAATGAATATCTTCCGAGTGTTAATAAAACACCCCGCTCCATATATCATATATTCATTGCCTAAGTAGGAAAAATAGCCGGGGCTTGAATATACTATTACTTGGTCTTGGCAAGTTTCTACTAAATTGCTCACTTGAAGTAAGTTGTTTTCCACATAAGACCGGTCAAGATATTCTGCAGGCAAAGAAAGATACTCAAAGCAATTTTTAGGCCAAACCGTAGAAGCCTGAGCAAAAACAACCTCTGCACACAAGCAACTTACGATTGCCATTACAAATCTTATTATTTTATGCATACTCTCAAGGTTTTATAATTTCCGGAATAATTTCTAATTCTTCAAAAACTTTACTCGGTCGTTGGATTAAATCAGGGTCTCTTTCTAATAGTTTGAAATTATCTGTCAAATCATATATCTCAGTCATTTTTTTAACCTCGCCGTTCTCGAGTGTCACTCGTTTGTATATATGAAGATTTTGACCGAATATATTAAAGGTCCATTGCTCTACATCGTCTAATAAATAATATATCATCACCATTTTAGGATACCTTAGGTCTCCTTCCAAAAGGGCCAGATATACCCGCTTAGACCTAAAATCCGACGCTTCGAACAGCAGATAGGTTTTATCTTCATAAAATATTCTTCCAGCGGTGGTGTATGATGTCTTCAGGTATTGAGAAGTCTCCACCTCGTTTGTAATTTGCAATAAATTCTGTTCGACGTATTCTTGCGTCAATGAGTCTTTTTGAAGCGCAAAATAAATATACTTGCCTGCCGGAAATTCCACATCGATATTTCCAATATCAAAAATGCCTCCCCTCGCTCCGGTGATTGATATAATCAAGAGGGTAACTGTAGTTAAAATTCTCTTTAAATTTGACTTTATTCTCATTTGTTTCTTCTGATTTCAGATAATAAATAACGTAAGCGATTACCTACGCACGGATTGGTTTCATCGAAAATAATTTTTCTTACAATACCATTTATTATTGTAGAGCCAAAATAGAATCTGTTGTCCAATAAATTTTTTCCTTTATCGTTTGCATTGTCATAATACGAAAAATAATTTTTCAGACCGCCATTGGTCGACTCAAATCCCATGCCTACTATGTTGATGAAATGGTTTGTACTTTTATTATGATTTGTGGATTTATCTTTGTAAGCTACTCCTGCTATCACAGAATTACCTTTGAGTAATTCGCCCATGATATATTATGCCTTCTTGAGTGTTGTAAACGTTGGCAGCTTCGTTGTAAGTGTCAATACGGTTAAACGGCCCTGTTGTTTCTCTGTTGTTTTGCATGGTTGCGCATGTGAAACAATTTCCTACATTTTTATACAGAATAAGATCTTGCCCTTCCAAAACATTTTCTACAGTAGGATACAAGTCGGTTCTGTTTACTCCTGTTTCTAAAGCATTAGAAAACTCTGTAGTTTTTGAATCGAAATCCTGTGCTTTCAATATTGAAAAAGTGGAATTTGACACCATAAGCACTTGATTACGACCGTCATTGACATACACATGCTCAAGAGTTGTTTCGTCCAATAAATCAGTCAATCCACTGCCATCTGTGCGATTTATCGGATTCATGTGGCAGAATGAGTAAGAGTTTACGGAGTAATCTAAAATTTTAAGAGGGTCAGGAGAGAGCCATCTTGCTGCTGCCGGGTCGTAGAATCTTGCTCCGTAGTCAAAAATGTTGAGGGACTGGTCGGTGAGGAGTTCTTTGGCGGTGTATTTGTAGGGGTTGGTTTGGGGAGAGGTCGATTCGGCCATGGGGAGGCCGTAGGGGTAGTAGTAGGTGGTTTGGTCGAAGACTATCGTGCCTCCGTCGCGGCTCACCACGGCGCGGACGTTGCCCTGCCAGTCGCGCACGTAGACGTGTGTGCCAAGCGAGTCGCGGTAGCCGGTGGAGGTGCTTATGCGCGTCAGTTGCTCATCGGTGTATTCGTAGTGGCCGTATTTGTGGTAGTGGTAGATAATGGGAGTGAATGTCGGTCTGTCCCAAATTCCACCGCCCCATATTGAGGCGCGCAGTGGTGTCGGTTTGAATGGCTCAGGGCTGATTTCGGCCTTTATCGCATTGGGGCTGTAAGTTCGGCAAAGCAGGCGTCCTGTGGGGGTGCCGGTGAAGTCCTCGTTTTGATTCATCTATCCTCATGCGTCATTTTTGGCTTCTTTCCTTCGATACGGTAGAAAGAATCCAGATCCACCATGAAAAGCGAGTCACTCACCAACTTGAAATCTGCACCGATAGGCTCTTGATTCTGTAGGCTGTCAACGACATACTCTCCATCTGAAAAGTACCATGCGTCTATAAGAATGAAGGGATCTCTATCCACTCTTTTGATACTATATCTCTCAACGTATTGCGGCTGAAATATTATGCTGTCACCGCAGATCTCATAAGTGCCTCTCAAACTGAAGATAGGATTGAACGACTCATATTCGCTTGCGCAAAAAGCGAATTGATTACCTTTAAAGCTGTAACCACTTAGATAGGCAGCTGATACATCCTGCGTTTTGGCCTGCCAGAAGCCGTCAAGGCATACACCCATGCATGCAAACGGCACAAGCAACAGTCCTTTCAATAGATTTTTCACTCGCATAATTTTAAGATTTAATCGTTACTGCTTTCTTGTTTGTTCTCATTTTTTTATGATGTTGAGCAAGCTGTGAAAAATTGCTCAATTTACATTGTTTAAGAGCTTTTAATCATAATGCTTTTTACTTATCACATTACCGTTATTATCGTAGAACAGCCATTCACCCACACAATTGCTATTGTCATCTAATAAATTTATTGTTGAAATACTCCATCCTTCACATTCCAACGTTCCGTCTTGCCGGTATTCTTTACCGTATGATTGATAGATTTCCAAGGAATCAGGATAGTATTTTCTCTGTTCTTTCAAAAAATCTTTATTGATTGAAATATTATTTATAGTGCCGGCGACAACACCATTTTCATAGAACATAAACCAGTCTCCGGTAGGTTTGTCATTTTTGTAGTTGCCTAACAATGACATATAATATTCTTGATTTCCGGAGTAAGTAATGAACGGGCCATCTAACAATCCATTTTTATAATATAGTATTGTGACAAGAGACAGAGATCCCTCATATCGGTCTATCCATATACCATCTTTTTCCCCTGAAGAATTATATCCATTATACTTCATAGCATTCAAGCATAGGGGGTGGAGAGGTAATACATCGTCTCCGATAGCAAAATTCAGAGCATTGACGGAGATTGTTATCAGCATGCAGATTGTGAGAATAATCCGGTACATTTTAATTAGAATTTACAGATAAGGCCTCTGAAATTTATTGTAATGGGTCTTTTAATAAAATTATTTCGATTAGTAGGTTTAGCTAAGCTTCTTGATAATATTATGCTTACTGGAGAACTTCCTTTTTTATCAAAATTTGATATAAATGAATTCCATTGGTTGACATCGATAAGCATACATCCTGCGGATATTGGTTCAATTTTATTTGTCTCTTTATTAAAAAACATTCCTGTTTTATTATTTATTCCAGCTTTATGTATGTTTACTCCTCCGGCTTTTGTAGTATTTTCATTGGATGGATTAGGCTTACCTAATTCAATATAGTTATTATAAAAATTAGAAGTACCAACATCTCCCATTCTTAAAGCCATATATTTATCCCTATGTTTTCCTAACCCTGCCTCATAAATACCTTCAGGTATTGTGGCACAATTAGAAGCATCTGATGGATTTGTGCATGCGTTAAATTCTTCTGTTGTACCATCAGCTTTATATACGGTCGCGGTTGAAGTGCCTATATTAAAATTATCGCTTGAGTCAAATGTCCCATTGATTCCTTCGTTTGAAAAGAAGATTGCTTGCTCATACAGTCCGGGTAGAAGATTTCCATCTTTATCGTATGATTGGTTCGAATCAACCCATTCGTAACCTGTAAAACGTTCTGCTTCATAATCATACGTAGGACGCCACGCCAAGCCTGTTTGATCGATAAAGTTTATCGGGTCACCTGCGCAGAAGAGATAGTGGGAATCTTGGGGATAGTCATGAGACAATGGGTCAGCTGATAGCCACCTTGCCATGGCGGGGTCGTAGAAGCGGGCGCCGTGGTCGGCGAGGTTGAGGGATTGGTCGGAGAGGAGTTCTTTGGCGGTGTATTTGTAGGGGTTGGTTTGGGGCGAGGTCGATTCGGCCATGGGGAGGCCGTAGGGGTAGTAGTAGGTGGTTTGGTCGAAGACTATCGTGCCTCCGTCGCGGCTCACCACGGCGCGGACGTTGCCCTGCCAGTCGCGCACGTAGACGTGCGTGCCAAGCGAGTCGCGGTAGCCGGTGGAGGTGTTTATACGCGTCAGTTGCTCATCGGTGTATTCGTAGTGACCGTATTTGTGGTAGTGGTAGATAATCGGTAAGGATGGAGTTGGCCTGCCGCCGCCAATCACACCGCCCCACGACGCGGCGCGGAAGACTGGAGGTATAAATGGCTCGGGGCTGACCTCAACCCGCCTTGCATTGGGGCTGTAAGTCCGGCAGAGCAGGCGTCCGGAGTCTGTGCGGGAGAAGTCCTGAGTGCCGACATTGTCGTAGACAAATGTGTGGCGGTCTGTATGGTTGCCAGATGGGTGTTAGAGCCGGTTTTCGGTGGCCCTCATCAAGGCGGAATTGTAGAAAAGCAAGTCTATCCTCGTGAGATTCATCCCAACTTCTTTCCGGACATGTTAATCATCCTCATGCGTCATTATTGGCTTTTGTCCTTCGATACGGTAGAAAGGAACCAGATCCACCATGAAAAGCGAGTCACTCACCAATTTGAAATCTGCAGCGATAGGCTCTTGATTCTGAAGGCTGTCAACGACATACTCTCCATCTGTAAAGTACCATGCGTCGATAAGAATGAAGGGATCTCTATCCACTCTTTTGATACTATATCTCTCAACGTATTGCGGCTGAAATATTATGCTGTCACCGCAGATCTCATAAGTGCCTCTCAAACTGAAGATAGGATTGAACGACTCATATTCGCTTGCGCAAAAAGCGAATTGATTACCTTTAAAGCTGTAACCACTTAGATAGGCAGCTGATACATCCTGCGTTTTGGCCTGCCAGAAGCCGTCAAGGCATACACCCATGCATGCAAACGGCACAAGCAACAGTCCTTTCAATAGATTTTTCACTCGCATAATTTTAAGGTTTAATTGTTACTGTTTTCTTGGTTGTTCTCATCTTTTTATGATGTTGAGCAAGCTGTGAAAAATTGCTCAATTTACATTGTTTAAGGTGTGCTTAAGGTGAATAGCTGTGAACGAATAATAATACATAATCCTATATGTTAATCGTCTAATATGGAGCAAGCTCAGGATGTATTAAATCGGAGTATTTATTAAAAAAGTAAGCCCCGGTTTTCATGCATAATACAAATAAAGCTATTCTGTCAATCAGCATATTGCCGTTGTCTGAGACGAATCGTTACCTTTCAGAACGTTGTAATTCGTTTTCCGAATCTGCTCTCTAACGATTCTCGGAATTCGGCGATACAGCATGGGTGCTTGTATAAGAATGGATAAGAGGAGCGAAAGAGACCTTCTAAATCTGCAATTGGGTAATTTTCATATTCAAAAAGAAATTCAAATGTGATAAACATGGTAAGATTTACCAATATCTTTTGTTGTTCATCATTCGGCAGATATCCCAAAAATTTTTCAAATTCGATATGCTTGTCAGGATAGTTTGTGAACATTTCATAGAAATGTCCCCCAATGCCTTCCGAACATTCTTCGGTGCGATGGTCAAGCAGATAATTGAACATAGGTATATAGTCCGACATCTCGCTTGAGGCTTGGTCATATATCGGACTAAATATCATAATTTCCGTTCTCAATGAATCGGAATTCTGCGAAAGGTCTTTCTCTAGAGCATTGAGAAAAACCTCTCTTTCTTCAGCAGCTACTGATTGCAACGCCGTTACAACCAAAATCAATAGTAATAAAATCTTCTTCATATATCTAATTCTGTTTGTGAGCCATTCTCCAATGTGACAATTAATTCGGGTAGTTCTCCTCCATTCAATGTCCAACTGTCTTTGACCATCTCTCGGTCACTATAATTTACCGGTTTTTCCAAATCATTTTCTACAATGAGATACCCCATGTGTTCTTCCGGATTATATTCTTCGAGTGCGTCTGTAATTTCTTTCATTTCAACTATATCTTCATTGGCCATACGTTGACATCCCTGAGTATCTGCTAACTCCGGTTGTTGCCTACGTCCGCCATGTGTATGCATGTAATCGCGCCCTAGTCCTTCTCCTTCTAAATATTGTGTTGCCAAAAGAAAATCAGGGCCGAATTTTATAGCAGGATATCTACTATTGCCAGTTTTTCGCCACTCAAGCAATTTATATTTTCCCGTAGGGGTATCTCCGTTGGTTTTAGTTCTATCCCTATGTTCTCCTCTAACCTTAACAACTGTTTGATATACAGTGTTTCCTCTCATATCAGTGACAGTGTATATTGCATAAGGATTGTTCCCTCTGTCAGGAGACGCTGATATTTTTACATCCCAATTACCATCCATGTCTATACGGTTGATTGGATCTGCGCTCGAAAATATGTAAGGAGACATTTGAGAGCGTAATGGTGCCATCGCGTCTTGTGATATCCACCTTGCCATTGCGGGGTCGTACATTCGGGCGCCGTGGTCGGCGAGGTTGAGGGATTGGTCGGTTAGGAGTTCTTTGGCGGTGTATTTGTAGGGGTTGGCTTGGGGCTCGGTCGATTCGGCCATGGGGAGGCCGTAGGGGTAGTAGTAGGTTGTCTGGTCGAAGACTGTCGTGCCTCCGTCGCGGCTCACCACGTCGCGGACGTTGCCTTGCCAGTCGCGCACGTAGACATGTGTGCCCTCGCTGTCGCGGTAGCCGGTTGATGTGTTTATGCGCGTCAGTTGCTCATCGGTGTATTCGTTGTGGCCGTATTTGTGGTAGTGGTAGATAATCGGTAAGGATGGAGTTGGCCTGCCGCCGCCAATCACACCGCCCCACGACGCGGCGCGGAAGACTGGAGGTATAAATGGCTCGGGGCTGACCTCAACCCGCCTTGCATTGGGGCTGTAAGTCCGGCAGAGCAGGCGTCCGGAGGCTGTGCGGGTGAAGTCCTGAATGCCGATTTCGTAATCCACGCCTTTGAGCATGTTGTTGTAATCCCATGAGTAGCGCATGCGCTCTCCGTAGTCAGGATATCTGTAAAGTCTTTTGTGCGTCATTCAAACTTACGATAAAATTGCTCACCTGAAGCAAGTTGATAGTAAACTAACCCATATTTTTTTGATACTACGAATCTGTTGATATGATTTATTGTATCTTTTGACCAATCAGGAATCCTGCTATTGTATGAATCAATGATAAAGCAAGAGTCTAATTCTGTTTCGTTTATTTTGAATGAATCAACAATTATTTTAGGTTCATAGCTATTTGAATATCTTGTTCCAAAATGGAAAAAAGTTTTTAGGGTATCACTATCAACTTTCCTGATTATTGCAAAAAGATCATCAAGTTCCCTTAAATTATCAGTGACTTTGAATTTATAGCCACCACCGGCTTCATATTGGGAACCTGTTTCAAATGTATATGCAAAAGGATCCGTACGATTCTCTACAAACTCACCCCATCTTGTTAATTTCGATACATTACCGGAGTCGGAGACAAAGGTGGCGTTGTCCTTATAGTATCCGGTCACCCATTTTAGGTCATCTTGTGAGAGATGGGTCATTTCGGTATACATAAAGCAGCCACGGACGATAAATACAATCGCCACGCACCACAGAATGACTTTGATAATAGGTTTCATTGTTCAATTCTGTCTTGTTATCGCTGCATTCAAAATATCTTGTTGGCACAGGGCGGACATGCCGGTGACCGACAAGAGGGCGAATGCGATGTGGTGGAGCTGCTTCATGGTGCTGATAATGATGGATTCCCCACAAAGTTAATTAATAAACTCCAAAATTCCAAATATTAGCTCGCAAATTCTTTCTGACACTTTTCAATATCGCATACATATATAAAAAGCAAGAGGCACGATATTGCTATCGTGCCTCTTTTCAAAAGTCGGGGTGACTAGACTCGAACTAGCGACCTCACGCCCCCCAGACGCGTACTCTAACCAACTGAGCTACACCCCGTCTTTCTCAAAAGCGTTGCAAAGTTACGACCTATTTTTTGATTATGCAAATTTTTTAGCAACTTTTTTTCAAAAAAAATTCATCAATTTTAAATGGTACTTGATAATCAGGGTGTTATAAAGGAGGCTTGCATTTGTGCTGAGGTTTGACTAATTTTGCACTGCTATGGCAAATATATATGAACTGCGCCGATATGGCAAAATTGCGTTCCTTGTTGCCGCTGCCGCGGTGGTTGCGCTTTTCCTCTATTTCTCCGACGGCCTTATCAGAGACCTCTCGGATGTGGAGCGCGACCGTATGCAGCTGTGGGCCGACGCCACTAAGGAAATTGTGTCGGTGACAACGAGTGCCGACAATGGCGACACCAACATCGATTTCCTTTTAGGTATTATAAAGAGCAACACTACCATCCCTGTACTGCTTACCGACGGCGAGGGGCATATACTGCAATATCGCAATTTCAATCTGCCTGTTCCCGGCGATACATTGGGCATAGGCTCGCCGCAGAACGAGCGCAATCTCGCCTACCTCAACTCCAAGCTTGCCGATCTTGCAGCCTCCGGCAAGATGATTGAGATTGATATAGCGCCCGGAGAGGTGCAGAAGCTATATTATGACGATTCTACCTTGCTGCGTCGCATGAGTGTGTTTCCTTATATACTGGTGCTGGTAATGCTGTCGTTTATCGCTGTGGTATATTTCGCCGTGCTCTCTACAAAGAAGGCGGAGCAGAACAAGGTGTGGGTCGGCCTGTCGAAAGAGACCGCTCACCAGCTCGGAACACCGATATCGTCGCTTATGGCATGGATGGAGCTGCTGCCCGACATGGGAGTCGACGCCGACACTCTTGCCGAGATGAACAAGGATGTCAACCGCCTCAGCACCATAGCCTCGCGCTTTTCGAAGATAGGCAGCGCCCCGCGCATGGACTCCGCCGACCTCAACGCCACTGTGGGCGACGCCGTTTCTTATATGTCTACCCGCATTTCACCCCGCATATCGCTGCAGTGGCACCCATTTTCTCACCATGTGGATATCAAGGCATGTGCGCCGCTCTTGGCTTGGGTGATAGAAAACCTTATAAAGAATGCCGTCGACGCCATGGACGGCAGCGGGCGGATCGATGTCTCTACCGGCGCCGGCCCGCTCAATGCATTTATTGAAGTGGCCGATACCGGCAAAGGCATAAGCCGCAAGAATTTCAAGACCGTATTCAACCCCGGCTTCACCACCAAGAGCCGCGGCTGGGGGCTCGGACTCACGCTCGCCAAGCGAATCATCGAGCAATACCACGGCGGTAAAATATTTGTAAAACAATCAGCTCCCGGGGTCGGGACTACATTCAGAATCGAAATCCCGGTAGCGAAGTAAGCAATATATACAATGACTAAGGAAGCTAACATAGAACTTATACTCATAAATATCTCAGGCGACGACCGTCCCGGCGTCACTGCCGCCCTCGCCGAAATCCTGTCGCGCCATGAAGCGCAGATTCTTGACATCGGTCAGGCCGACATACATCACAGCCTGTCGCTGGGCATACTCTTCCGCACCACATCAGAGCGCTCCGGCGACATAATGAAAGACCTCCTCTTCAAGTGCTATGAATTGAGCGTGAAGATACGTTTCTCGCCCATTTCTATCGAAGATTATGAGAGCTGGGTGTCGCGTCAGGGTAAAAACCGCTGGATTATCACCATACTGGGCCGTCAGCTCAAGGCCAAGCATATAGCCTTGGTTACCGATGAGATAGCTCGCCAGCAGCTCAATATCGACAGCATACAGCGCCTTACAGGCCGTATGCCGCTCAGCGATAACGAAGAGCCGCGCTCGAAGGCATGCGTAGAGTTTTCGGTGCGAGGCAATCCGCTCGACATCGCCACTATGCGCAGCCGCTTCATGGAGATATCGCAGGCCGAGGAATTTGATATCTCGCTTCAGGAAGACAACGTGTTCCGCCGCTGCCGCCGGTTGATATGCTTCGATATGGACTCTACCCTTATCGAGACCGAGGTAATCGACGAGCTCGCCGACCGCGCAGGCGTAGGCCCGCAGGTGCGCGCCATCACCGAGAGCGCCATGCGCGGTGAGATTGATTTCTGCGAGAGTTTCCGCCGCCGTGTCGCCCTGCTCGAAGGCCTTGACGAGAGTGTAATGCAGGACATCGCCGAGAATCTGCCCATAACCGAAGGAGTAGAGCGCATGATGGCCGTGCTCAAACGCACCGGCTACAAGACGGCCATACTCTCGGGCGGTTTCACTTATTTCGGCAATTACCTCAAGCGTCGTTTCGGCTTCGACTATGTATATGCCAACGAGCTTGAGATTGTCGACGGCAAACTTACCGGCCGCTACGTCGGCGATATTGTCGACGGCAAGCGCAAGGCCGAGCTCCTGCGCATAATAGCTCAGGTTGAAAATATAAACATAGCCCAGACCATAGCAGTTGGCGACGGTGCCAACGATCTGCCCATGCTCTCCACTGCCGGCCTTGGCATAGCCTTCCATGCCAAACCCAAGGTGAAGCAGACAGCCCGCCAGTCGATTTCGACAATCGGCCTCGACGGTGTGCTCTATTTCTTGGGCTTCAAAGACAGCTACATCGGCTCGAAATAAAAATTTTTGCCACGGGCGCGAACTTTTTCAAGCCTGCAGCGTTTTAATTGAAAGCTGTAACTTTTCAACTATTTCATCAATGTAGCTGCCCATGAGGGTTCTTAAGTGCTTTTTTCTTCTTTTCGTTTTTCTCCTGACTTCGACATCAGCGCTGCCACAGGCAGCGCTGGGGTCGCATCAGTCGGTCGGACTTGTGCTCAGCGGCGGCGGTGCGAAGGGTATCGCCCACATCGGCGCCATTAAGGCTCTTGAGGAAAACGATATCCCCATCGACTATATCACAGGCACATCGATGGGTGCCATTGTCGGTGCGCTCTATGCCATAGGATATACACCCGAAGAGATGATGGCTCTGATTACATCGCCATACTTCGGCTATATGTCTACCGGTACGGTCGACCCTGAGTTCACGTATTATTTTTCTTCCGACCGCGTGTCGCCACAGCTGTTTTCCATGCAGGTGGGGCACACCGACAGTATCAGCGGCAAGCGCTTCAATCCTCAATCGCTCATCTCGCCTGCGCCAATGCAGTTTGGCTTCATGGAGATTTTCAGTGCCAACACGGCCCAATGCGGGGGCGACTTCGACAAGCTCTTTGTGCCGCTCCGCACTGTGGCTTCGAATATGACACGCCGCTGCAAGCATGTATTCGCCGGCGGCGATCTTGCCGACGCCGTGCGGGCTTCCATGAGCTTCCCTCTTGTATTTCAGGCTATCAGGATAGATGGCGACGTATACTACGACGGCGGTATCTACGATAATTTCCCCGTCGATGTAATGCGCAGTGAGTTCGCCCCGTCGGTAATGCTTGGTTTTGATGTCTCCGCTCCGTCCGACGGGCCTCCCAACAGCTATATGGACCAGCTCGAAATGCTCGTCATGGTGCCTCAGACCTACGACCTGCCCGAGCGCGACGGTGTCAAGGTGCGCATTAAGCTCAGCGAATTCGGCCTGCTCGATTTCGGCGCTGCGCAGCAGATATATGAAAAAGGCTACCGGCGCACGATGGAAATGATGGACTCTATCAAAGCCCGTGTCCACACCCGTATTTCCGGCGACGTGCGCGATATGCGCCGCAAGACATTCCGCATGCGCACTCCGGCTCTGCGTTTTTCCGATGTCAAGGTAAGCGGAGGCTCGCCGAGGCAAAATGAGTATATACGCTATCTTTTCAATCCGGCCAAGGGTGAAGATACCATAGGTGTAGACCGTGCAAGGCTTGCCTTTTACCGCGCACTTGGTTCTGACAAACTCAACAAGCTCACACCGTCGGCAGTGCCGGTCGACAGCACCGGTCTCTTCAACCTCAATCTCGACATATCTGTCAAGAAAAAGATATCGCTTGGTGCCGGGGCATATATCACATCATCGAATAACAGCTTCCTCTATCTTCGGGCCGGATATTCATCGCTGAGCTTCAGCAGCGTCAATGCCGACGTTGAGGCTTGGATTGGCCAAAGCTACATGGCCGGTATGCTGAGCGGCTCGATATTTCTGCCCTCGCGGCTGCCGTCGGCGTTGAAGCTTACTGCAGTGGCGTCGAGGCAACGTTTCCATGAAAATGAAAAGTTGTTTTTTAAAGACAACGAGCCCTCGTTTGTCATCGATCATGAATATTTCGGCCGTCTCGCATGGTCTTTTGCCGCCGGCCGGAAAGGAAGCGGTGAAGTTGGTGTAGGCGGAGGCAGGCTTTACAACACCTTCTACCGCAACAGCGACCCCGAGAGTTATCTTGCGGGACGCGACAATATCGGCCTCAACCTTGCCCAAGCCTACGCCGCTTACAGCTCTTCCACACTCGATGACTACAATTATCCCACCTCGGGATTTCAACGCCGCGGTACGGTGTCGGCTGTTATCGGGCGCTCCCATTTCCATAACGCCATTGATGAGACAGACCATAGCGACAATCTCAGATGGATTCAGCTTCATTGGCGCGAGCGCGATTATTTCAATATCGGCAAGCACTTCTCCTTGGGTGTCGAAGGTGAGCTGATGGCTTCGACACGGCCGCTCCTGCAAAGCTACTATGCCACAATCTCCACTGCGCCGGCGTTTACTCCCACTCCGGCGTCGTACAATGTATTCGATCCCGGCTTGCGGGCGACGAGTTTTGCCGCAGCCTCGCTTGTGCCGGTTTATAAATATAACTCTACCTTGTCGGCCCGGCTCACAATGAGCGGTTTTGTGCCGGCGCGCACGATCGTGGAGACTGCCGGAGGGCTCGCGCGATATGGCCGTTGGTTCGGAACGGCGCACTTCTTCGGCGAGTTCGCCGTGGCGTGCAAATTGCCCTTTGCCACGCTGAGCGCGTATTGCAACTACTCCACATCGCGCCATCATTTCAACGCCGGTATCAGTCTCGGCCTATTCATATTAGCACCCAAATTTATACAATGAACAAAGTGATACTTTGCGGCAATGTAGGCCGCGACCCCAAAATGAGAATGGTAGACAGCAGCCCCGTTGCCGAGTTTACCCTTGCCACAAACGAGCGTCGGCGCGGACGAGACGCCGAGGGCCGTGAGATAGAACTCCCCGAAATCACCGAGTGGCACAATATCGTCATGTGGGGACGTGCGGCCGAGTTTGCCGAGAGATATATCCGCAAAGGCTCAAAGCTCCTTGTAGAAGGCAAAATCCGCACCCGTGCGTGGGACGACCATAATGCCATAAGACGCACTATCACCGAGATTTATGTCGATTCTTTTGAACTTTTACCGCGTTCGCAGGGTTGATATATTATTCAACTGAAGTTTGCGAAACTTAAAAACATCAACTGTTTATTTATCAGACCATGCGCATGACCGGACGCCGCAGCAGCGGCAACATCGAAGATCGCCGCGGTAGCGGCACAGGCCGCAAATTAGGTATTGGCGGCGGTATTGTGGGAGTGATTATCGTAGCTGCCATCACACTCTTCTCGGGTGGTGGCATTGGCGATGTGCTCGGCAACATCATGGGCAGCGGGGCTCTGCAGCCTCAATATGCACAGCAGGAATACACTCCCGACGCCGAAGACGAGCGGCTCGCCACTTTTGCCTCGCAGGTTCTCGCAGGCACAGAGGATGTGTGGACCCGTGAATTCCAGCGGCAGGGCTGGGGTGAGTACGAATGTCCCAAGATGGTGCTTTTCTCCGGTGCCGTGCAGTCGGGCTGCGGAAATGCCACATCGCAGACAGGCCCCTTCTATTGCTCCGCCGACCAGACTGTTTATATCGACCTCGACTTCTTCAAGGATATGAAAACGAGTATCGGTGCCGACGGCGATTTTGCCTACGCCTACGTAATCGCACACGAGGTAGGGCACCATGTGCAATATCTGCTCGGCACTCTTGACCGCGCCCACAATCAGATGGCGCAGCTGAGTGAGACCGAGGCAAACCGCATAAGCGTGCGCCTCGAATTGCAGGCCGACTTCTATGCCGGCGTATGGGCAGCCCTTGACAATGAAATGTTCAACTCCATAGAGGCCGGCGATGTGGAGAACGCCATCAATGCCGCCTCAAAAATCGGCGACGATTATCTGCAGCGCAAGGCATACGGCCGCGAGATTCCCGACAGCTTCAACCATGGCCGCAGTGAGCAGCGTGTGAGATGGCTGACAAAAGGTATCCAGACCGGAAATCCAAACTATGGCGACACTTTCAGTCCCGCTTATTCAGATTTATGACATTATGACTTTTACTCCCGACGATTACAAATATATGCGACGCGCTCTTGAGCTTGCAGCTCTCGGGCGCGGCCATGTTTCACCCAACCCGATGGTAGGCGCAGTCATTGTCGCCCCCGACAGCAGAATAATAGGCGAGGGTTGGCACAGACATTACGGAGGGCCCCATGCTGAGGTGAATGCCGTCAACTCGGTAGCTGATTCTGACCGTCACCTTTTGCCGGAGAGCACCATTTATGTCACCCTCGAGCCTTGCTCCCATTATGGCAAGACGCCCCCCTGCGCCAAGTTGCTCTGCGACATTCATATAGGCAGGGTAGTGGTTGCTGCAGATGATCCCAATCCGCGTGTGGCCGGGCGGGGAATATCAATGCTGCGGGAGGCCGGTATAGAAGTTGCTACCGGTCTGCTTGCACACGAAAGCTGCTTGCTCAACAAGACTTTCATGACCGCGCATACTCTCCACCGTCCTTTCGTGACCCTCAAATGGGCTCAGAGTGCCGACGGGTACCTTGATCACAAGCGATGTGGAGGAGAGTCTGCCGCGCGATTTTCAACGCCTCTGTCATCGCTTACCGTGCATAGCCGGCGTGCCGTGCACGACGCCATTGCCGTAGGGGCACGCACGTTTGAGCTCGACAGTCCGCGGCTCAACACCCGTCTGGTAGCCGGCAGCTCTCCCAAGCGCATTGTCTTTGACCGCTCCAACAAGATATCCGACCTTACTTGTATACACATTACCTCAGACCGCCCGCTTGAAGAGACGCTGAGCTGTCTGTATCGTGAGGATAATATCACCTCGCTTATGGTAGAGGGCGGGGCTTCATTGCTCAACAGTTTTATACAGGCAGGACTATGGGATGAGGCATATATCGAAGTCGCTGCGCCGCTTGGCGATAAAGGGGCGGTGAAGGCTCCGGTATTGCAGATGTTGCCCGCCGAAACATACCAAATTGACGGCAACACGATATATAAATACACTAAAAATCACACAAAGTTCGCCTAAAAAACAAAAATAGTCGTAATTTGTTATATAAATAGTAGGATTTTAACGCAAAATGTCTTAAATTTGCCGACAAGATAAACCGGAATTCGATATATAAATATAATTGTCTAACTAATTAAACAATCAGCAAGATGAACACAGAAACTATCGGCATGTATGCCGGCTCTGTTTGGGTAGCCCTCAGCAATGCTGACGCCCTCGGAGTAAAACAGATCAAAAAGATGACCAAGCTCAAAGACAAAGAAGTCTTCGCAGCTCTCGGATGGCTTGCCCGCGAAGGCAAAGTGACCATTCTCCCCGATCCTGAAGATGAGAAAGAGCTTATTGTATCGCTCGTAGCCAACAACTAAGCCCGTACATCCATAAAAATAAAGCGACCCGCATTGCGAGTCGCTTTGTTTTTTATCCGAAAAGGTCGGCTTATTTGCCGAAGTAGCGGTTGTAGAGACCTTGGAAGCCCTGGCCGTGGCGAGCCTCGTCTTTTGCCATTTCGTGAACGGTGTCGTGGATGGCGTCGAGGTTGAGCTCTTTGGCGCGTTTTGCAATGCGCATTTTGTCGGCGTTTGCACCGGCTTCTGCGGCCATGCGTTTCTCAAGGTTTGTGCGGGTATCCCATACCATCTCGCCAAGGAGTTCGGCGAATTTGGCAGCGTGCTCAGCTTCTTCGAAAGCGTAGCGCTTGAAAGCCTCTGCAACTTCGGGGTAGCCTTCGCGGTCGGCCTGACGGCTCATTGCGAGGTACATACCTACTTCTGTGCATTCGCCGTTGAAGTGGGCGGTGAGGTCGGCGATCATTTCGTCGTCGCAGCCTTTTGCTACGCCGATTTCATGCTCGGTTACAAACTGAAGAAGAGCGGCTTGGTCAAGTTCTTTGAATTTGCTTTTGGGAGCACCGCACTGGGGGCACTTTTCGGGAGCTTCGTCACCTTCGTGGATAAAGCCACATACGGTGCAGATAAATTTCTTTTTCATTCTGGAAAAATTGTGGAATTGTTGTTTTTTATGTAGTGTTTCGGAAGCCCCGGATATTATCCTTCGATAATGCCGTGGTTACGGAAAACTTTAGTAATTGTTTCGAGTGCGTGCTCTACCTGCTCTGCGGTGTGTGTGGCCATCAGCGAGAAGCGGATAAGGGTGTCTTGGGGCGCTACTGCCGGAGATACCACAGGGTTGACGAAGATACCCTCTTCAAGAAGGTCGCGGGTGATGGCGAAAGTCTTGAAGTTGTCGCGGATAAAGAGAGGTATGATAGGAGTTGAGGTGTTGCCGATCTCAAAGCCGCGGCTGCGGAAACCTTCGAGTGCCATATTGGTGAGTTTCCATAGATTCTCTTGGCGCTCGGGTTCTTCGATCATGATGTCGATTGCCTTGAGGGCAGCGGCGGTTGAAGCCGGCGTAATGCTGGCGGTGAAGATATATGAGCGTGAGTGGTGGCGCAGGTAGTTGGTGATTTCCTTGTCTGTGGCAATGAAGCCGCCAAGCGAGGCAAATGATTTTGAGAATGTGCCCATCACGAGGTCTACATCGTCGGTGACGCCGAAAAGGTTGCAGACACCGCGGCCTCCGTTGCCGAACACGCCGATCGAGTGAGCTTCGTCTACCATCACCGAAGCATTGTATTTCTTTGCCAGACGCACGATTTCAGGCACGTTGGCGACGTCGCCCTCCATAGAGAAAACACCGTCGGTGACGATGAGCTTCACTTTGTCGGGAGCGCACTGCTGGAGCTGCTTCTCGAGCGACTCCATATCGTTGTGCTTGTATTTAAGAGTTTTAGAGAAAGCGAGGCGGCGGCCTTCGATGATAGAGGCATGATCCTGCTCATCCCATAAAATATAGTCCTCGCGGCCTGTAAGAGTAGAAACCACGCCGAGGTTCACGCCGAAGCCGGTAGAGTAGATCATCACATCTTCTTTGCCGATATATTCAGCGATACGGTTTTCGAGTTTCTTGTGGAGGTCGAGAGTGCCGTTGAGGAAGGGCGAACCGGCGCAGCCTGTGCCATATTTACGGGTGGCCTCGATAGCTGCCTCTTTGATACGCGGGTCATTGACAAGACCGGTGTAGCAATTTGAGCCGAACATCAGCACCTTTTTACCATTGATGATGACTTCGGGATCCTGCTCCGAAGAGATTGCGCGGAAGTAAGGATATACACCCGCAGCCTTAGCTTCCTGAGGCGCGGTATATTTGGAAAGCTTTTCTTGTAACAGTTTCATACTTTTGCTAATGATTGGTCGAGCGGGCTTGTGACCCTCGTTTCTTTCAAGTTGCAAAGTTAATGATTATTGTCGATAATTTTACCCTCTTTTACATTTTTTTACTTTAGGCTCAAAATTTTTTTGCACATCTCAAATGAAAGTATTAACTTTGCGGCCGTAAAAGAGCCAACAGGTATGAATTTCGTCCCAACAGCCTTTACGGAGAGTTCTTCTCCGGCTTTTGCCCTTTTTACGACGGGCAGAATTTGTTGCCGACTCTCATACGCGCCTCTTTTGCCGTCTTCCGCGCTACGGCGCGACTATATATGCTGCCCGATCGTCACCTTGAGTGCCTTCGGGTCTTTTTATTTTTAACTTGATCACAACCATTTATTAATATATTATATGTCTTCAAGTCTACGATTCAAAATGGTGGAGGAGGCTTTCGACCGCAAAGCTGTTGCTGTCGAAACTCCCGCCGAGCGTCCCGAGAAGTATTATGGCGAAATGGTATTCGACAGCCGCAAGATGTTTGAATATCTTCCTAAAGACGCCTACGAGGCTCTGCAGCACGCCATTACCAACAAGCAGCCTATCAGCCGCCAACTCGCCGACGTTGTCGCCGAAGGTATGCGCCGTTGGGCTATCGACAATGGTGCCCGTCACTACACCCATTGGTTCGCTCCTCTTACAGGAGGTACTGCCGAGAAGCATGATGCCTTCATCGTCCACGACGGAAAGGGCGGGGTAGTGGAGGAGTTCTCCGGAAAGTTGCTCGTGCAGCAGGAGCCCGACGCCTCTTCGTTCCCCAACGGCGGTATCCGCAATACTTTCGAGGCTCGCGGCTACTCTGCATGGGATATCTCTTCGCCCGCTTTTATCGTTGACCAGACACTCTGTATCCCTACCATCTTCATCTCATATACCGGTGAGTCGCTCGACTACAAGACACCTCTTCTGCGAGCCCTCAACAGTGTCGATGTTGCCGCCACCGCCGTCGCCCGCTACTTCGACCCCGAGGTGAAGCATGTGGTGTCGTACCTTGGCTGGGAACAGGAATATTTCCTTGTAGACGAGTCGCTCTATAGCGCCCGCCCCGACTTGGTGATGACCGGCCGCACCCTCATGGGACATGAAAGCGCCAAGAACCAGCAGCTTGAAGACCACTACTTCGGTTCTATTCCCAAGCGAGTGGAGGCTTTCATGCTCGATCTCGAGATTCAGTGCCATCGCTTGGGCATACCTGCCAAGACACGCCACAATGAGGTTGCCCCCAACCAGTTTGAGCTCGCTCCTATTTTTGAGGAGACCAACCTTGCCAACGACCACAATCTGCTTCTGATGTCGGTTATGGCAGAGACTGCGCGTCGCCACAACTTCCGTGTGCTTCTACATGAGAAGCCCTTCAAAGGCGTCAACGGCTCAGGCAAGCACAACAACTGGAGCCTCGGCACCGACCGCGGGGCAATGCTCTTCGCACCCGGCCGCACCCCGATGGATAATCTGCAGTTTATCACCTTCGTTGCCAACGTCATGGCTGCCGTACACCGCCACAATGCCCTTATCAAGGCCTCAATCATGTCGGCAACCAACGCCCACCGTCTCGGCGCCAACGAAGCACCTCCTGCCATCATCTCAATCTTCACCGGCAGCCAGCTCGCCGATATCCTCGATAAGATTGCCGACAGCGACGCCGCCGACCTCTCCGACCTTAAGAAAAAAGCAGAGTATTCTCTCGGTCTCGCCCAGATTCCGGAGCTTACTCTCGACAATACCGACCGCAACCGCACATCGCCGTTTGCCTTCACCGGCAACCGCTTCGAGTTCCGCGCGGTAGGTTCGAGCGCCAACTGTGCCTCGGCCATGATAGTTCTTAATGCAGCAGTGGCTGAGCAGCTTGCCGACTTCCACTCCAAGGTTGAGGCTCGCCTTGCTGCCGGTGAAAAACTCACCGACGCAATCCTTGCCGAAGTCCGTGTGCTCATCAAGCAATCAAAGGCTATCCATTTCGACGGCAACGGCTACAGCGAGGAATGGCAGCAGGAGGCCGCACGTCGCGGTCTTGACTGTGAGACATCGGCTCCCCGCATGTTCGACGCATACCTCTCGCCCGAGTCTGTAGAGATGTTCTCAAAGACCGGCGTTCTATCCAAGGTAGAGCTTGAGGCCCGCAATGAGGTGAAGTGGGAGATTTATACCAAGAAGATTCAGATCGAGGCCCGCGTTCTCGGCGATCTCGCCCTCAATCACATCATCCCCGTGGCCACGCGCTATCAGTCTACACTGGTCGATAATCTCGTGAAGCTCCGCGAGCTCCTTGGTGAGCGCGGGTCGCAGATCGGAGCAGGCGACCTCGAGGCTATAGAAAAAATATCGAAGCACATCGACGTTATCCGCAAGACTGTCCACGATATGGTGCAGGCACGCAAGCAGGCCAACGCGATAACATCCGAGCGCGAGAAAGCTATCGCATACCACGACAATGTGGTGCCGGCGATGGAGACGATACGCTACCATATCGACAAACTCGAGCTCCTCGTCGACAACGAGATGTGGCCTCTGCCCAAATACCGCGAATTACTCTTTATCCGATAACCGCAGGAAGGAGATGTGTATGCCTCAAGGGCTCACATCTCCTCACCTTTTTTATATGGAAGCACTCAAGCACGAATGTGGCGTGGCTGTGATCAGGCTGCGCAAACCATTGTCTTATTACAAAGAAAAATATGGCAGCTACAGCTATGGGCTCGACCGGCTGTATCTGCTGATGGAAAAACAGCACAACCGCGGGCAGGAAGCTGCCGGCATAGGTGTGGTGAAACTGAATTCCGATCCCGGTGAAGAATATGTTTATCGCGAGCGGGCTCTCGGCACCGGCGCCATTGATGAAATCTTCGCGCGGGTCGGAGCTGCGGTTCCGGCGACGCTAAATTCTTTGTCGGCCGATGAGGTTGACCACAATGTTCCTTTCATCGGGCAGATCTACATGGGACACCTGCGCTACAGCACCACAGGCCGCAGCGGCATGGAATTCACACATCCGTTCTTGCGTCGCAACAACTGGCGCTCGCGCGCGCTTTTGCTCTGCGGCAACTTCAATATGACGAATGTCGAAGATATTTTCAAACAGATTGTCGCTACCGGACAGCACCCGAGGCTTTACAGCGACACAGTGCTTCTTCTCGAACAAATCGGCAATTCACTTGACAAGGAAAACCACCGTATCTACCGCAAGTATCGTGATGAGCTTTGCGATCCGCAGTTGTCGCAACAGATAGAGCGCGAGCTTGACATGGGCAATGTGATTGCCACACCTTCACCTCTATGGGATGGAGGATATACAATATGCGGCACTACCGGTTCGGGCTCTTCATTTATCCTCCGTGACTCCAAAGGCATACGTCCCGCTTTCTATTATATCGATGATGAGGTTATAGTGGTAGCCTCGGAGCGCCCTGTAATCCAGACAGTGTTCAATGTAGCGATTGACAAAGTATGCGAGCTCGGTCCGGGCTGCGCTTTGCTTATCAATCAGGCCGGCGAACCGGAGATACGTCGTATTCTGCCTGAGGGCGAGAATCAGCGTTGCTCTTTCGAGAGGGTGTATTTTTCCCGCGGTAGCGACGCCGATATCTACCGTGAGCGCAAGGCTCTCGGCGCCAATATAGTGCCCGAACTCATAGAGACAATCGGCGGTCGCTTCGATACTACCGTCTTTTCTTTTATTCCCAATACAGCCGAAGTGGCCTTTATAGGAATGGTAGAAGCCCTCAACCGCCATTTCGACCGCCGGCGCAAAGATGAGATTTCACAATTGGCCTCGCGCGGGGAGCTGTCGGAAGAGGCTCTCACCGATATTCTCAGAAGAAAGGTGAGGGTAGAGAAAATAGCCATCAAGGATATCAAACTACGCACTTTTATCGCCGAGGGAAGCTCGCGCAACGACCTCGCAGCCCACGTCTACGATGTCACATACGGCAGCATACGCCCGGGTGTCGACAGCCTCGTTGTTATCGACGACAGCATTGTGCGCGGCACCACATTGCGCCAGTCTATCCTCCGCATACTCGACCGTCTTGAGCCTCGCCGTATCATTGTTGTTTCTTCATCTCCGCAGGTACGCTATCCCGACTACTACGGAATCGACATGCCTCATCTCGATGAGCTCGCCGCATTCCGTGCCGCAGTCAGTCTGCTCGAACACAGCGGCCAGGCCGGTGTGCTCGACGATGTCTACGCCCGCTGCATGGCCGAGATAGAGAAGCCTGAAGCGGAGATGACCAATGCGGTAAAGGAAATCTACGACCGCTTCTCCGACCGCGAGATTGCCGAGGAGATGGCCCGCATGTTGCGCCCCGATGATATCAAAGCTTCGGTTGATATTCTATTCCAATCACTTGAGGGGCTGCATGACGCCATTCCCGGATGTCCCGGCGACTGGTATTTCTCGGGCAACTATCCTACAGCGGGCGGCACACGGCTTGTCAACCGCGCATACATCAACTTCTACCGCAAGCGTCACTCCTCACCCCGCTGATTCATCATCTCGTGTATATCTTTGATTGCGTCGGCGTCGGTGCGTTGGGCGCGTGTGGTGATTGCAACACCTATGCAGCCGCCGATTATGCCGCCTATGATAGCGCCAATCCATGCGAAGTTGTCGGACTCAGCGGCATACCATGCAAGCCACAAGGTAGCTGTCGGTAGCCCCACACACATCTGGCGTCGGCGCAAACGTCGTCTTTTTTCAAGTATCTCGGCAAGCTCTAAAAGGGGCTTGCTGAAGTAATCGTTGTTTTTCAAACGGTTAAGGTAAACGTCATAAACTACCGATATGGTGCACATTGCCATCGTGGCCCAATAGAAAGTCCACGACAGGTGCTGGAAGTGAATCAACGGCAAGAAACTCAGATAAATAAACGGAAGCAAGATAAATATCTGGAAGGAGTTGAATTTGCGTATCCATGCCGAGTTGCCGGCCATAACCTTGCGCATGAGCCGCTCGTTGACGCGTTCTTGTCGATTTATGATATTCTTGAGTTCATGCATTTGTGAGCGCATTTCATCAAGTTCGGTATCTGCTTGTGTCATTGTTCCTGTTTTTTAAGTTTTTCACGAATCCTTATCAATCTCACACCTACCGCCTTGGCCGATATACCTGCGATTTCGCCGATTTCTTCGTAGGTGAGGTCTTCAAGCCAAAGCAGCACGATAGCCCTGTCGAAAGGTTCGAGCCGGCGTATGCGCTCATGGAGCTGTCGGTTTTGCGGCTGGCGTTCGATCTCATCGTAGGCTGATTCTATGCCGGCGTTTTCTATTGGTGAGGTGTCGAGACGCCGCTTACGTTTGTAGCTTATGCAGGTGTTGAGGCTCACGCGGTATACCCATGTCGACGGTGTGCTTTCGTTCCGGTAGTTGGCATAGCCTTTCCACAGATTGATAAGCACCTCCTGAAACAGATCGTCGGCCTCTGCCTTCGATGTGCCGAACATATAGCATACCGAGTAAATCGTTGCCGTCTGACTGCGCACAAGGTTTTCAAAGTCTTTGTCGTTGCTGCTCATCGAGTTTTGAGTTCGTTTGTCTGTTAGACGCAGAAATACTTTGAAAAACTACATGACAAGGCAAAAAAAAGCCCGCTCTTGCGAGCAGGCCGTTATAGAATAGAGTTTTAGAACCTTTTTAGAACATTGCGATAGCTTTGTCGGTAATCCAGATCCACAGAGGGCAGGTGGCCATGAAAAGCAGGGTCGACACTGCCAGTGAAGATGTGCCGGTAGCAACGTAAGTGTTGTAGCGGCTGGCGATGATAATGCCAGAGAATGCAGGTGGTAAGGCGGCGCAGACTACAAGCATCTTGAGGTTGGTAGGCTCCATGTGGAAAAGAAGACCCACTACGAGGATAGCCAACGGCATGATGATAAGTTTGAGGAATGTGCCCATCCATACCTGAGCGTTGATGGTAATTTTTACCGATGACAATGTGATACCTGCTGCGAATACGGCAACAGAGGCGTTGGCGCCTGCCAAAAGGGTAAACGACGGGTCGAGCTCAGCAGGCCATTTCACGCCGCAGAGCACGAGGATTACGGCAAGGATAGGAGCCCATGCCACAGGCTGCTTCAGTGCGTTGATGACAGGAGCCCAAGGGTTGGGTTTCTTGCCTCCGTTGAGAGCTGCAGCCTCAGCATTGCCTGAGTTGAGCAGGCAAAGGCCAATAGGAATGCCGAGAGCGTTCACTTCAATCGACACGATGGCGATTACAAGACCTACGGCGGCCGATGTGCCGAAGATAGGCTCGAGCACGGCAAAACCGAGGAAGCCGATTGTCGGAGAACCGCTGATCAAGGCTGATACGGCGGCGTCGCCCTTGGTGTTGCCTTTATACATTCTGAATACAAAGTAAACAAGGAAGAAACATGCCAGCAGGACTACGAAACTTATCGCTGTAAGCTTGATGTCGGCTGAGAGCATGGCTCTGTTGGCTTTGACAATAGATACAAACAATGCTGCCGGCAATGCATAGTTGAGCACTACCTTGTTGAGAATCTTGGCGTCGGCTCCTGAGAACGCGCCTTTTTTCCCTGAAAAATAACCTAAGGCCATGACCACGAATATAGGCACAATGGCATAAAGTATGATGTGTAGCATAAGGATAGGGGAAAATTAGGGGTGGATAAATAGTTGATTGTATGCTTTAAAAGCGGGCGGCTCTCGCGCCGGATAGCTTGGAGAGCCGCCTCGGAGTGGGATTATACCGTGAATTTCTCAAGTGCCGCAGGGTTGAGATAGCCGATGTGGCCTGACTCTTTTCCTGAATCTGCGGCAAGCTGCACATCAATCAGGCAAGGCTTCTTTGAGGCGATGGCCTCGGTGAGCGCTTTGCTTAGTTCTTCAGGCGTTGTCACGTAGTATGTGGTGGCGCCGAAAGCCTCGCCGAGTTTATCGTAGCGGGCGTGGATGTCGAGGGTGGTAGGTGCGGGGTCGGATGTTCCGCCGGGATTGACACCGATACCATTGTAGATACCGCCATTATTGAAAATCACAACCGTTACAGGCAGATTGTAGCGGCATATCGTAGAGAAGTCCATGCCGGAGAAACCGAAGGCAGAGTCGCCCTCGATTGCCACAACGCTCTTGCCGGTGGCTACGGCCGAACCTACTGCCGAGCCCATGCCCATGCCCATGATTGCCCATGTGGCGCAGTCCACGCGGTGGCGCGGAAGCGTCATGTCGAGGGTGTCGCGGGTATCGTCGAGCGTGTTGGCGCCTTCGTTTACAAGTATCACATCGGGGTTGGCAGCCATTACAGGCTTGATGGCCGAGAGAGCAGTCCAGTGGTCCATAGGCACTGTAGCGGCATTGGCGGCCAGACGTGCGGCGAACTTGGCGTTTTTCTCTTTGGTCTGAGCCTGCAGTGATGATACCCATGTGGGATCCATGCTCATCTTGCGGGTAGACATTGCTTTGAGCAGGGCGTCGAGCGAGCTGGCCAGATCACCCACTACAGGGGCTGCGATAGGACGGTTGCAGTCGATTTCGGTAGGTTCGATATCGAGTTGTATGAATTTTGTCGCGGTGCTCCATTTGCCGTGACCGCGCGAAAGAAGCCAGTTGAGGCGTGCGCCGGCAAGAATCACTACATCGGCGTCTTCCATGATGGTCGAGCGGCATGCAAGAGCGCTTAGCGGGCCGTTGTCGGGCAATACACCTTTACCCATCGACATAGGCAGGTAAGGAATACCGGTAGTGTCGACAAGCTGTTTGAGTTGCTCTTCGACGCGGGCGAAGGCAGCGCCTTTGCCGATGATTATTGCCGGTTTCTTTGCCGAGGCAAGCATATCTGCGGCGCGCTCTACGGCTTCCTGTGCCGGCGGCATTGCCGGGCAGAGATCTACAGGGTCGTAGAAGAGCTTGTCGGCGTCGGCTCCTTCCATGATTGCGCCGAGGCAGGTCTCGGTGACGTCAAGATATACACCGCCGGGACGCCCTGAGATGGCTGCACGGTAAGCGCGTACGACAGCTGTGGGGATATCTTCAGGTTTATTTACGCGGTAGGCGGCTTTTACGAGACCTTTGGCTACATTGAACTGGTCAAGGGCCTCATAGTTGCCTTGGTCAAGGTCGATAGGCTCGCGGGTAGACGATCCGCTGATCTGAATCATAGGATAGCAGTTTACCGTGGCATTGGTGGTTGAGGTAAGGCCGTTCATGAAGCCGAGCGACGATACAGTGAGAAGCACGCCCGGTTTGCCGGTGAGATAGCCGTGGGTGGCGGCTGCCATGCCGGCCTGCTGCTCGTGGCGGAAACCGATATAGCGTATGCCGCGTTCCTGAGCGATGTATGCAAGTTCGGTCACAGGTATTCCCACGAGGCCGTAGATGGTGTCGATTCCGACCATCTTGAGGGCACGTACGAGAATATCCATACCCGTTACCTGCTGTGGATATGTGGGGGTGGATGGAGTTGTGTTGCCACAGTTGCACCCGCCGTTATTTGTTGTTGCCATAATAAATAGTAGTAGTGGTTTATGTAAATATGCAGGCGCCGCGGTCACACCGCAGCTGCCTGCATTTATGTGGTTTGATTATTTCGTGGCGTCAGTCTTGGGCAGCGGAGCTGTGGTGCCGTTGGCTTTGAACGAGGCGATCTGCTCGGCGGTATAGCCAAGAGAGGTAAGCACTTCGTCGGTATTGCCGCCAAGGGTAGGACACGGGCCGTAGGTAGGCTGGTAGTTCGACATGGTGAAAGGTACACCTACTGTCACGAACTCACCGACCTTGCCGCCTTGGTTGATCTTCACGAGGGTGTTGCCGTCGTAGAGAGTCTCGTCGTCCATGATTTCCTTGGTAGAAAGCACAGGTGCGCAGGGCACTCCGTAGGGCGAGAGCAGCTTGACGATTTCGTATTTGTCTTTGTTGATAGCCCAAGCCTGTACGCGGGCGATAAGCTCTTGTTTGTGGCGGTCGCGGGCGTCGGCGGTATTGAAGTCGGGGTTGGTGAGCCAATCCTCGAAGCCGAATGCCTGACATGCTTTCTCGAAGTCTTTGGCGCCGCGCTGGAAGATGATATATGCGTAGGCGTTGGGGTCGCTTTCCCAGCCTTTACATTTGTAGGTCCAGCCGAGCACACCGGAGCCCTCGGTATTGCCCGAACGGGGAACGAAGTCCCCGAACTTGCCGTTAGGATACTGCGGGAACTGGGTAAGATAGCCGATTTTGTCGAGGGTAAGCTGGTCGCGGGTCTTGATACGGCAGAGGTTAAGACATGCGTTGTGCATTGACTGATATACGAAGCAGCCTTCGCCGGTGCGTTCGCGCTGGGCGAGCGCGGCAAGAAGACCGATGGTGATGTGCATACCGGTGTTTGAGTCGCCGAGAGCAGCGCCTGACTGGGTAGGCACGTCGTTGTCGCCTTCATACCAGCCGGTGGTAGAGGCTGCAGCGGCTGTCACCTGTGCGATAGGCTCGTAGGCCTTGAGGTCGACATATTTCGAGCTAAGAGGGAAGCCTTTGATTGTGCCGTAGATACAGCGGGGGTTGAGAGCGTGAACGACCTCCCAGCTGAAGCCAAGTTTATCCATGGCTCCCGGGTGGAGGTTTTCGATAAAGATATCAGCCTCTTTGATAAGGCGGGTGAGGATTTCCTTGCCGTCGGGGGTGGCGGCGTCAAGGGCAAGTGATTTTTTGTCAGAGTTGAGTTGGAGGAAGTAGTAGCTGGGGCAGTCCGGATCGAACTGAAGCTCCTTACGGGTAGCGTCGCCTACACCGGGACGTTCGATTTTGATAACGTCGGCGCCGAGCCATGCTAAAAGTTGAGTACAAGACGGGCCTGACTGCACTGCGGTGAAGTCGACCACTTTGATACCTTGAAGAGGGGCAGTGTTCATACTTGATTTCGTTTATGTTAGTTTATGTTGATTCGTTTTTGTTAATCTTAATAGAAAACACCTGTATGTCTGCTTTTGTTCATATCCGGCCTGTCTGTTTGTTTGATTATGAACGAATAATTATTATATTTGCACATCCGAAACCATAACAGTTATGAAAAGATTCCTGCACGCCCTTTTGACGGTATTGATGATATATTTTTTGTGTCCTGCACGTGTGTCCGGACAGAAGATTTATTCTGTTGACCGCGCTTATCAGGCCGATGTCAAGGTATATGTAGTTGACAAGGAATATAAAGCCGATCTTGTCGTTTACCGCACCGACAAGGAGTACAAGGCAAAGGCCAATGAAAACAAGGGCTTGTGGTATATCTGTCAGAAACAATATCAGGCCGACAAGAAAATCTACTTTACCGACCACGAGTATGAGGCCGACATCAAAATATATTTCACCGACAAAGAATACAAAGCCGGCTGGAAGACCGCCGACAAGAAGTCTTTGATGTATTGAACAAACTTAACACGTAACAATGGATGAAATGACCGAAATAATTGAAATTTATCCGAGTAAGGCTGAAAGTGTAAAAGTTGTCATATATGGATGTGTTTTTGCTGCTGCAGGGTGGTGGATGATAATGTTTATGCCCGGGTACTGGACTACAATCGTGGGTTCATTTGCTATCCTCTTTGCCTTGGCCGGTATTTGTGTAAATGCATGGCTTAATATCAGGAGTGCGCGTAGAAAGCCTGCGGCTATGATTTATGATGACAGAGTGGCTGCTTTCAAGCCGTTGCAAGGCAGATACGATGTTGTGATGTTCGATGAGGTAAAATCTTTTTCAATCAGCGCAATATCTGCAGCAAAATTTATTAGTGCTGAATACTGTGACGGTACTGTAGAGTCTCTCAACATAAGCAACTCTCTCGTTGGCAATATAGAGCAGATATGCGACATACTCAACGACCGCCTCTATCAATACCGCCTCGATAATCATGAATATCCAAACGAAAGCGGCGAAGCCTTCTGAAAAAGCTCCGCCGCTTTATAGCAAATGACGCGGGATTATTCCCTCTCGATTATAAATCTTCGACACATCGTTTGAAGTCATCGATTCTTCCATCGACAATCTTTATTCGTGTCATTCCGGTCCAACCCATATCAGAGTATTTAACGACATACCAATCATCTCCGATATTCTCAATATTGATGATTTCAGATTCCCCGGTCGTACCCGGCTTGGAATCTTGCTCTTGGGTCCTCAATTCATAAAAGGCGTAGCAGTTATTGTCTTCACAGTCGAAATCATAACTATCCTTGAGTTTTTTCAAGGCATTTGCCGAGAAATAGCGTTCAGGGTGGGCATATACTTCTGAGGTTGCGTCAATCGCAAATACGAAATTTGAATATACCGTTTTTATCAAGTCTGAATAATCCAAAGGATTGATAGCTGAATTACCCGTTGCTATCTCTTTTTCTACGCGTTCAGCCTCATTGGCAGAAGCGTCCTTTGCCCCACAAGAGCAGATAGCATGAGCTAATGTAAAAGCGAAAATCAGTTTAATAAATTTCATCGTGATTATAATTATTTCAGTAATTTCCTGTCATAGTCATTACTCTCCAAAACGCTCATTTGTTTGTATTTTGTACTGTAATTTTTGACATGGATTATGAAGTCGTTCATTATCAAGCGCAAATCTACGAAATTTTTCTGAGACTCCGGTATGTGTGGCGCTTTCGACCGTAAATATTATCAAAACGAAAGCGGCGAAGCCTTCTGAAAAGCTCCGCCGCTTTATAGCTAATGACGCGGGATTATTCCCACTCGATTGTTGCCGGTGGTTTTGAGGAGATGTCGTAGCATACGCGGTTAACGCCGCGCACCTTGTTGATAATCTCGTTGCTCACTTTGGCGAGGAACTCGTAGGGGAGGTGAGCCCAGTCGGCTGTCATGGCGTCGGTAGATGTCACGGCGCGCAGAGCAACGGCATTTTCGTATGTACGCTCATCGCCCATCACACCTACACTCTGCACGGGCAGCAATATCGCGCCGGCCTGCCATACTTGGTCGTAAAGACCCCAGTCGCGCAAGCCTTGGATAAAGATATGGTCGGCTTGCTGGAGCACATGCACTTTCTCCGGTGTGATATCGCCGAGAATACGTACTGCAAGGCCGGGGCCGGGGAAGGGATGGCGTTTGATAAGGTGTTCGGGCATACCGAGAGCACGTCCGACGGCACGGACTTCGTCTTTGAAGAGCAGGCGCAGGGGTTCGCATAGTTTCAGCTTCATGCGCTCGGGCAGGCCGCCTACGTTGTGGTGGCTCTTGATGGTGGTGCCTGTGATGGAGAGCGACTCTATGCAGTCGGGATAGATAGTGCCCTGTGCAAGCCACTTCACATCTTCGACTTTAGAAGCCTCCTCGTCGAATACCTTGATGAAGTCAGCGCCGATAATCTTGCGTTTGCGCTCGGGTTCGGTGACACCTGCGAGATCGCTGAAGAAACGCTCGGAAGCGTCGACGCCACGCACATTCAGGCCGAGGCACTCATAATCGTTGAGCACCGATTTGAATTCATCCTGACGCAACATGCCATGGTCTACGAAGATACATGTGAGGCGGTCGCCGATAGCCTTGTTGAGCAGCACGGCGGCAACCGAAGAGTCTACACCGCCGCTGAGGCCGAGCACCACTTTGTCGTTGCCGAGTTGCTCGCGAAGCTCTGCAACTGTGCTTTCGATGAAGCTCTCAGCGCTCCATGAGCAGTCGGCTCCGCAGATACCTACGGCGAAGTTGCGCAGCAATGTCATGCCACACTCGCTGTGATAAACCTCGGGGTGGAACTGCACGCCAAAAATCTTGCGTCCGTCATCGGCCATGAAAGCCGCATAGCGCACTTCGGGAGTCGACGCCACGCAGCGGCAGTGCTCAGGCAGGCGGGTGATGGTGTCGCCGTGGCTCATCCATACCTGCGCGCCGGGCTCAATGCCGTCGAAGAGAGGGCAGTCGGGGGCGATGTCCTCAAGATGTGCGCGTCCATACTCGCGGCTCGACACCGGCTCTACCTTACCTCCGTTTTCAAATGCCATAAGCTGGGCGCCATAGCAGATTCCAAGCACGGGTACGGCGGCAAAAATGGGGTCGAGATTGATGTGGGACGAGTCTTCGGCATATACACTCAGCGGGCTGCCCGAGAGTATGACGCCGATGATACCCTCGGCGGTTTCCCGCCCGTAAGGGTACTTGTTGTAGGGGATGATTTCGCTGTAGATGCCCAGTTCGCGGATACGGCGTCCGATGAGCTGGGTGGTCTGAGACCCGAAATCAAGAATGACAATCTTTTGCTGCATTTATTTATGGTTTGAAATTGTTTTTAATCATTTATCGCCTCCAGAATGCGGGGGTGAGGAGTACCAGCACCGTGAATATCTCAAGACGGCCGATAAGCATAAGGGCCGACAATATCCATTTGGCTGCGTCGTGGAGTATGTCGTAGCTGTTGCCATAGCCGGTTATACCGGCGCCGAGGCCGGTGTTCGACAGGCAGGAGAACGATGAGAAAAAGGCGTCGACAATAGGCACATCGAAGAGCGTCAGTGCAAGTCCGCCTCCGACTATCAGCAACATGTAGATACACAGAAACGCTATCACCTTCGACACCAAGTCGGGATTTACGACCTTGTCGTTGACCTTTACCGACAGTATCGAATTGGGGTAAAGGCAGCGGTAGAGCTCATTGTCGGCGTTTTTGAAGAGATAGAGTATGCGGTCAATCTTCGCGCCGCCGCTCGTGCTGCCGGCACAGGCACCGAAAAACATCATCACGAAGGTCAAGGCGAGGATAAACGGTCCCCATGATTCAAAGTTGTTCACCGTGAAGCCGGTAGAGGTTATGGTAGATACGATTTGGAAAAGCGGGTCGATGGTCACGCTTTCCCAACCGGTGTATTGTCCGCGCCAAGCTATGCTCACCGCAAACAATACCAGCATGATAAAGATAATCTTTATATAGAGGTTGAATACATCATTCTTGCGCAAGGCAGCGAAATTGCCCTGCAATGTCTTGAATATGAGGCCGAAATTGACACCTCCGAGAAACATGAACACTATCAGCACACTCTTGATATACACCGAGTCGTGCCATGCCGCTATGCCTGAGCTGTCGGTAGAGTAGCCGCCCGTCGACACCGCGCCGAAAGCATGGCATACGCTTTCGAATAAGCTCATCGGCCCTGCCCAGAGGAGCATGACGAGTATCAATGTGAGCATGAGGTAGATAAACCATAAGCTCTTGGCCGTCTGGCTGATACGGGGGCGAATCTTGTCGTGTGTGATACCGGTAACCTCTGCGTTGAACATCTGCATGCCGCCTGAGTGATTGAGCATAGGTATCACGGCCAAGGTGAAGAGTATGATACCCATGCCGCCTATCCACTGCATCATGGCGCGCCACAGATGTACTCCGTGGCTCATCTCGCTCACTGAGTTGAGCACTGTAGCGCCGGTGGTGGTAAAGCCCGACATAGCCTCGAAGAACGCGTCGCTGTAGGTAAGCGGATTGCTGCAGAAGAGGAATGGAATTAGGCCGAAGAGTGAAAAAACCACCCATACCATAGCCGTAAGCAAAAAGCCGTCGCGCTTGCCCATGTGCTGGCTCGTAGGGCGGGCGCGGAATGCCAGAAGCACTCCGCTCAGCCCGGTCACGCCTGCCGTACAGGCAAAGGGCAGCCAATCACTCTCGCCGTATGCAAGGCTCGTGAGTGTCGGCACGAGCATGAAGCATGCCTCTATCATCAAGAGCCAGCCCATAATGCGCATGAGCTGACGGAAGTTGATAAGATGGCGGCGGAGATTCTTTAACATGTCTCAGTTGAATAATTTTTCCACTTTATGCAGAGCGCCGGCAAGACAGAACACAAGTACATGGTCGCCCGGCTCAATAACTGTATTACCGGTGATGAGCATGCCCTCTTCGCCGCGTATCAATCCGGCAAGGGTGAGCTCGCGGGGCAGTGTCAGGTCTTTGATAGGGCCTCGGGTAATCTTGGAGCCGGGGCGAGCCTCAAGTTCTGCAACCTCGGCGTCGGCGAGGGCAAGGCATTTGGCCGTAGATGAGTCAGCGTCGAGAAGCAACTGGAAGATTGTGCTCGACGCAAGCAGTTTTTTATTCACTACAGTGCCGATATTGAGATTCTCGGCTTGGGATATGAATTGTATGGTCTCTACGTCGGCCACGGTTTTCTTCATGCCCAATTCTTTGGCAGTGAGACATGTGAAAATATTTGTCTCGCTGCTGTCGGTGAGAGCTACGAAAGCGTCCATATCGGCAATGCCGATGTCGGCGAGCAAGTCGGTGTCGCGGGCGTCGCCGTGGATAATCTCGCAGTCGGGGCATTTTTGCGGCAGCTTGCGGCAACGGTCGTAATCGCTCTCGATAATCTTGAATCGGAAATCCTCGTGGCCGAGGTTTACAAGGCGGATTGCAATCTTGGAACCACCCATGATGAGCACGCGCTTGATACGCTGCTGAGTCTTGCCGGTGAGCGATATCAGCTCCTCGATATGGTCGTGGGTGGTGGTGAAATAGAGTATGTCGCCGGCGTCGAGGTGGTCTTCGCCTCGGGGTATGATGGTCTCGTGGTTACGCTTGATGGCCGAAACGTGGAAATTGCGGTTTGTGAAAGCGAAGTCCTTGAGTTTCATGCCCACGATCGGAGCACCTTGGCGTAGTTTTACACCGGCGAGGATAATACGTCCGTTGTGAAGCTCAAACCAATATCTGGCCCATGTGCGCTTGAGGGCGTTAATTATTTCTTTTGCGGCGAGATATTCAGGATAGATAACCCGGTCGACACCCATGTGGCGCACGTGTGCGGCGTTGGCCGGGTCCATGAATTCGTATGTGTCGATACGCGCTACGGTAGTGGTCGCTCCGAGGTTCTTGGCTATCGAGCATGCCACGATGTTGTTTGATTCGTAGGGCGTTACGGCTATAAACAGGTCGCAGCTTCCGGCTCCGGCCTCGCGGAGACTCGCAAATGACGTAGGATTGCCTACAACGGTCATCATATTGTAGTTCGCATCAAGCACTGCAAGACGCTCGGCATTGTCATCGACAAGCATGATGTCCTGCTCCTCGTTGCTAAGGAGTTTGGCAAGGTGCGAGCCTACTTCGCCGGCTCCGGCAATCACTATCTTCATTTTTTACTCAATTCGTTGATAGACTTAAGAATATCGTCGCTCGTGAAGCCGCATATAGCCTGTAGCTGTGCCAGCGTGCCCTGCGGTATGAATCTGTCGGGTATGCCGAGACGATGTACGGTGCGTTGATAGCCATGGTCGGCGAGCCAGTCTTCCACCGCCGATCCGAGGCCTCCGTCGCGCGTGCCGTCTTCTACCGTAATGATAGGGCAGTCGAGCTGAGCCACTTCTTCAAGAAGTTCGTCGTCGAGCGGTTTGAGGAATATCATGTCGTAGTGGGCAGCGTCTATGCCGTTTTTGCGTGCTTCGGCGACGGCCTTAGCCGCGTCGTCGGCGACAGGGCCGATTGTCAGCACTGCAATATCCTTGCCGGCTGTGAGGCGCTCGCCTTTTCCGATAGCCATTGCCTTGAACTCGCAATGCCAGTCGCTCCGATGGCCGGCTCCACGCGGATAGCGTATGGCAAAGGGGCCGAAGTCATCTGTCTGTGATGTATAAAGCAGGTTGCGGAGTGCACATTCATCGCGGCCCGACGCTATGATCAGGCCGGGGATAGAGCGTAGATAAGCAAGGTCGTAAGCGCCGTGATGTGTGGCGCCGTCCTCGCCTACAAGCCCTGCGCGGTCTATGCAGAAAGTCACCGGCAGGTGCTGGAGAGCTACGTCGTGGATTATATGGTCGTAGGCTCGCTGCAGGAAGCTCGAATAGATAGCCACGTAAGGGCGCATGCCGTCTTTGGCAAGGCCGCCGGCGAAAGTCACCGCATGGCCTTCGCTGATTCCTACATCAAACACCCGCTCAGGCATTACCGACTGCATGATACCTACCGATGTACCGGAAAGCATGGCTGCCGTGATACCCACAATCTTGGGATTCTTCTGTGCCAGTTCTACCAATGTATGGCCGAAAACATCCTGATATTTCTGAGGTTTGGTCGGGTCGCATTTTGCTCCGGGTCGTTCGCCTGTGGCCGGATTGAATTTTCCGGGGGCGTGCCAAGAAGCCGGGTCGGCCTCGGCCGGGGCATAGCCTTTGCCTTTCACTGTGCGCAGGTGGAGTATGCGGGGGCCATCCATGTCGCGTATGTCGTTGAGGACACGCACGATAGTGTTGATGTCATGGCCGTCGAACGGGCCGAAGTATCGTATGTCGAGACCTTCAAAGAGATTTTGCTGCTTGCTGATGAGCGATTTGAGGCTGTTGTTGAAGCGCAGGAGCGCACCCTTGCGCCGGTCGCTTACAAGATGTAGCTTTTTGAGCAGCTTGAATCCCTTGTAGCGAAGGTCATTATATAATTTCGATGTTGTGAGATGGGCAAGATATGAGTTGAGGGCGCCAACATTGGCGTCGATCGACATATCATTGTCGTTGAGCACTATAAGCAGGTTGTTGGGCGTGATTGAGGCGTTGTTGAGACCTTCGAATGCAAGGCCACCGCTTATGGAGGCGTCGCCTACTATAGCCACGACATTGCGGCGGGGCGACTCTTGTTGGAGCTGCGACGCAACGGCCATTCCCAAGGCTGCCGAAATTGAGTTGGAGGCATGGCCGGCAGAGAAAGTGTCGTATTCGCTTTCCTGCGGATTAGGGAAGCCGCTCAGACCGCCTAATTTACGGTTGGTTGAAAAGGCGTCGCGGCGTCCGGTGAGAAGTTTGTGGCCGTAGGCCTGATGACCCACATCCCACACCAAGCGGTCGTAAGGAGTGTTGAACACATAATGCAAGGCGACGGTAAGCTCTACTGCGCCCATGCTCGAAGCGAAGTGCCCCGGATTTTCCGAGAGCGAATGAATCAGGAAATCACGGATTTCACCGCACAGCTGTGGCAACTGTTCAGGCGACAATCTGCGGACGTCGGCCGGCGAGTCTATTCCGGCAAGCAACTTTCCGCATTGATATGATGATGACGCACTCATTTCTTCACATATTTTTTATACATCGGCACAAAGATAATGATTGCCGACGCTACTATTACAAAAGCTGTGTAGGCGGTGAATCTCGTGTGCATAAGGATATAAACCACAAGTAGTAGCCAAAGAATACCCAATATGACAAAGCGCAGTATGACCGATGTCTTCATTTCTATGATTTATGATTTGCAAAGTTACTCATTTTTTATTGTTTCCGCAAACTATGGCGGTATGACGTGAAATTACGCAGGATGTTTGTCGGTATGAAAAATATTAACTAAAATGCAAGTTGTTTATCTAAAATAGGTGCTATATGCGCTTATTTGTGCTGCTTTTGTGGCGATATGTATTGTTGTCTGAATTTTTAATCAAATCCTCTCAATGAAAAAACTCCTGTTGACACTTCCCGCTGTCTTGTAGACGAAACTGTTAGAAAGTTATTAAACTGTTTTATCGAATAAGATGAAGCCGTGTCACGAAATTGTGAAACGGCTTCAGTTTATTGCAAAAAAAAATCGGCTGTCTCACGACACCCGAAAATCTTTAACCTTAAATCTAATACCATGAAAAAACACAGTGCAAAATCAGTAATTATACATATCTAACATGCGGCCTCTGCAAAAAGTTCAGCAGGCAGTGAAATTTTTTTCGCTGATGGTAAAAAGAAACGGAGCTCGTCGTCGCGACGGGCTCCGTTTCGGGGGGAAGATGAATCCTCACGGATGAGGATTCGGGGGGAATTATTCTTCGTTGAGTATCTCAAGCATCTTGATGGCCGACAGCGGGATACGTGTGCCGGGGCCGAAGATGGCGGCTACGCCGGCCTTGTAGAGGAAGTCGTAGTCCTGAGCGGGAATCACACCGCCTGCAGTAACGAGGATATCCTCGCGGCCAAGTTTCTTGAGCTCCTCGATAACCTGAGGAATCAAGGTCTTGTGTCCTGCGGCGAGCGATGATACACCAAGAATGTGTACGTCGTTCTCGACAGCCTGACGGGCAGCCTCGGCGGGAGTCTGGAAGAGAGGTCCCATGTCGACGTCGAAACCGCAGTCGGCATAGCCGGTTGCAACAACCTTGGCGCCGCGGTCGTGGCCGTCCTGACCCATCTTGGCAATCATGATACGGGGCTGACGACCCTCGCGTTTGGCGAACTCCTCGCACATCTGCTGAGCGCGGATGAAGTCGGGATCTTGTTTGGTTTCGTTTGCGTACACGCCTGAGATAGTTTTGATTTGTGCTTTGTAACGGCCTACTACTTCTTCGCAGGCATCAGAAATTTCGCCAAGTGTAGCGCGGAGGCCGGCGGCTTTGACAGCGAGGTCAAGCAGGTTGCCTTCTTTGCTGCGTACACATTCGGTGATTGCGGCAAGAGCTTCTTTCACCTTGGCTTCGTCGCGGTGACCTTTCACCTCGTTGAGGCGTTCGATCTGTTCGCGGCGTACTTCTGTATTGTCGATTTCGAGGATGTCGATCGGGTCCTCATGGTCAAGACGGTATTTGTTGATACCTACGATGGTCTGACGGCCTGAGTCGATACGAGCCTGAGTGCGTGCGGCAGCCTCTTCGATACGGAGTTTGGGAAGACCGGTCTCGATAGCTTTGGCCATGCCGCCGAGCTTCTCGATTTCCTGAATGTGCTCCCATGCGCGGTGTGCGATCTCGTTGGTGAGGGCTTCTACGTAGTATGAGCCGCCCCACGGGTCGATGGCGCGGGTTACCTGTGTCTCTTCCTGAATGTAGATCTGGGTGTTACGGGCGATACGGGCCGAGAAGTCGGTCGGCAGTGCGATAGCTTCGTCAAGAGCGTTGGTGTGCAAGCTCTGGGTGTGGCCAAGAGCGGCGCCCATAGCCTCGATACAGGTACGGCCTACGTTGTTGAAGGGATCCTGCTCGGTGAGCGACCAACCAGAGGTCTGCGAGTGTGTGCGCAGTGCGAGCGATTTGGGGTTCTTGGGGTTGAATTGTTTTACAATCTTTGCCCAAAGCATACGGGCGGCACGCATTTTTGCCACTTCCATGAAGTAGTTCATGCCGATAGCCCAGAAGAACGACAGGCGCGGTGCGAAAGCGTCGATATCCATGCCGGCGTTGACACCTGCACGAAGATATTCAAGACCGTCGGCAAGTGTGTAGGCGAGCTCGATGTCGCATGTCGCGCCGGCTTCCTGCATGTGGTAGCCCGAGATGGAGATCGAGTTGAACTTGGGCATGTTCTGCGAGGTATACTCGAAGATGTCGGCGATGATACGCATAGAGAACTCCGGCGGATAGATATAGGTGTTGCGCACCATAAATTCCTTGAGGATATCGTTCTGGATAGTACCTGCCATCTCTTCAAGTTTCGCTCCCTGCTCAAGACCGGCGTTGATGTAGAAGGCGAGTACGGGGAGTACGGCGCCGTTCATAGTCATCGACACTGACATCTTGTTGAGAGGTATACCGTCGAAGAGCACTTTCATGTCGTCGATAGAGCAGATCGATACACCTGCTTTACCTACGTCGCCTACAACACGGGGGTGGTCGGCATCGTAGCCGCGGTGTGTGGCAAGGTCAAATGCAACCGACAGACCTTTCTGACCGGCTGCAAGGTTACGGCGGTAGAAAGCGTTTGACTCGGCGGCGGTAGAGAAGCCGGCATACTGGCGGATTGTCCAAGGACGGAGGGGATACATGGCGCTGTACGGGCCACGCAGATATGGAGGTATGCCGCTCATGTAGTTGAGGTGCTCGAGCCCCTCAAGGTCGGCTTTGGTGTAGACGGGCTTTACCGGGATACGTTCGGGGGTTTCCCATTCCTCGGTCGCTGTGGCAGCGGGTTTGGCGCCACAGAGCCCTGATGTAATATCTATGTTCTTAAAATCGGGTTTCATAGTGGGGAGCCTGTGACTTATTTGTTGAGTAGACGGTTGTTGAAATCGCGCAGGGTGTCGAGCACATTGCAGCGTACATGTACGAAGTCGTTGATACCGGCAGCTTTAAGCTCGTCGGTGCAGGCGGGGTTGCCGGCAACGACAAACTCTGCACGGCCGTCGAGGTACTTGTAGGCGGCAGGTGCGAGCTCGGCATATTCGTCGTCGCTTGAGCAGAGTACCACCACGTCGGCTCCTTGAGCCAATGCAGCGTCTACGCCTTCTTCTACGGTGTTGAAGCCGAGGTTGTCGATGATTTCATAGCCGGCGCAACCGAAGAAGTTGGTCGAGAACTGTGCACGGGCAAGGCGCATGGCAAGGTTGCCGATGGTGAGCATAAACACTTTGGGGCGTTTTGCTGCGGCCTCGGTGGCAAGGCGGAGTTCTTCGAAGTCGGTGGCGGCGCGTTTGTTGGTCAGCGCGTTGGGGCCGTCTTCATGGCCGCAGCCGCAGTGGCATTTGCAGCCTGTAGTCTCGATTTTGTCGGAGGCTTTCTCGTTGATGTTGGGATACTGGTTTGTGCCGAGGAGTATCTCTTTGCGGCGTGCAACGTCGGTGTGGCGTTTGGCGCACGACTCATTTACAGCCTTCTGTACCTTGCCCTCGCCCACGCAGGCGAAGAATCCGCCTTCCTCTTCTGTTTCGAGGAAGAGCTTCCAAGCCTCTTTGGCTATCGACACGGTAAGTTCCTCTACATAGTAGCTGCCGCCGGCAGGGTCTACAACCTTGTCGAGGTGGCTCTCTTCCTTAAGGAGGAACTGCTGGTTGCGGGCTATACGCTCAGAGAAAGCGTCGGGTGTCTTATAAGGAGTATCGAAAGGAGTTGTCACAATCGAGTCTACACCGCCTACACAGGCCGAGAATGTTTCGGTCTGGCTGCGGAGCAGATTCACGTGTGCGTCATAGATAGTCTGGTTGAAGCGCGATGTAGAAGCGTTAACCATCATCTTGGCGGCAGCTTCCGAAGCTCCGTATTGCTCTACGATTTGAGCCCAGAGCATACGTGCGGCGCGGAATTTGGCAATCTCCATGAAGAAGTTGCTCGATACGCACATATTGAATTTTATGCGCATGGCCACTTCGTCGGCGCTGCGGCCGGCTTCGGTAAGGAGGGTCATCCATTGAGCACCCCAAGCGAGAGCGTAGCCTGATTCCTGATATATGAATGCACCGGCATTGGCAAGAATGTCAGAGTCTACACTGAGGCAGCGAAGACCGGCAACGGGAGCTACAACGTCGAGAAGCTCGGCAGCTGTAGCTGTAATGGCTGCACTGTCTACGCCTTCTACTCCGTGACGGAACTGACGGCGGAGAGGGTTATAGTCGATTGATCCGCGGAAAGTATCGGTAGCACCGGCAGCAGCTACGGCAGCCACGAGAGCTTTAGCTACTTCTACAACTTTGCCGGGGCAGCAGGTCAGGTTGATTTCAACTTTGCCAAGGTCTATATCCTTGAGCAATGTAGCGACATCGGCTGCGTCGCCAACTTTGAAGCCCAAAGAGGTAACACCCTTGGTGAGAACATCGAGAGCTGTCTTGTTAGCTTCCTCTGCACTGTCGGCAATGATATTCTGGCGGGTAAGCCAGTCATTGTCGGTACGCGTGCCGCGTACGTATGGATATTGACCGGGAAGCGAGTCTGTGGTTTTGAAATCGGCGATGTCCTCGGCGCGATATACGGGCTGCACATCAAAGCCTTCATTGGTTCGCCAAACCAGTTTCTTGTTGAAATCCGCCCCTTTGAGGTCGGCTTCCACTTTGGCGCGCCATTCTGCGTAGCTCACCTCTGGAAACTGGTCGAATAATCTTTCTTTATTTTCTGCCATAAATATTTGATATATCGATATATGATATTTTATTCAATAGTATTGATCTAAGGGCGATGCGGCAGCATACACCTTTCAGCCCACAAAAATAAGGTTTTTTAAATAAATAGCAAAATTAATCGCGTAAATTTCCGCAATTCAATATTATCGCTCTCTTCGGAGGCGCCGTTGTCGGAGCTGCTGGAGAAGAAAGGAGTGGGCAAAGAGGCTTCTCTATATTGTTTCATTATTACCTTTCTGGCCAATCCAGCCGTTTCTGATTACCTTCCGGCTATAGAATGGGAGGTAGAAGAAATTTAAGTAAAGAAGGAATACTCCATACTTTGGCTCATCGTGTATTCTGCTGATATTCATAGTTATGGATAGTGTTATGTATGCCACGACTATCAATGGGGCTAGAATCCATATTTGCACAAAACCTCCGAAGGGCCACACGTGCAAAATTTCGATTATCGTACCTGCTGTCAGGTAAATATCGAAGATAACTGTTATCAGACAACCGGCTTTATAGAGCTTTAAGGTGAGAGTGGCAATCGTCTTGCTATCTTCCTTGACTTGTTTCTTACGTAGCGCAGTTTTGTTGTCTTTGTGCGACGTCTTCTTTAGGAGTAGTATGGAGATTATGGGGTTGCCGAACAAATGGAACGGCAAGAGAAATGCAAGCAACTTGTCATAGCCTTTTTTTATGCAGAGTCGGATATTATATATAAATAATATGATAGATCCAATCCAAAGCGCCATCATTATCAACCGATGACTCAGGCCCGCCTTATATCCATGAGTAACCATCCAAAAGAATACTCCTACATCGGCAAGCGCGAGTATATTGCAGACTATAAGACTTAGATATATAATTCTTGAGTTTTTTATCATAAGTACAATGACTTTACAGCGGTTGCAAAAATGTTTAGAGAGAAGATACTGCTATGATGGGATATTTATGCCATAGAACTATCTTTTTATTGTTATCTTGAAATTCTCTGCCTTTTGGTAATTGACCATGCTTATAGGTACTATTATACTGCTGACCCATTCAGGATTATCTATTCCCAAAGACGAAACTGTCTTTTCGTAGAATGAGTCTTTGTCGGCATACAAGAAAATTCCTGTAAGGCTGATATATTTTATTTTGATATAGCTCCCGTCTTGTAATTGAATTTGTTGTGAATCGGTTAATTCCCTGAATTTTTCATTGTATTCTAACATGAAATTTTCCCAGTCGCGATATGTTTGTCTGCTGTTTCCGAACACTATTTTATAAGCTTCTGAAATGGCATATCCCATGGAAGGAATGTATGGGTTAGACTTTAATATATTTTGTGCAAAAGAGTCGAAATCAGTATTATCGATTGCTACGGAATCAGCTTCCACTGCACATTCAAATATAACAGGATATTGATTCTCACTCTGCCAAGTTATATTTAGTAATATGTAATGACCGCCAAAAAGTTGTGATGTTTTGGAGCTTGCATAACAGCAAAGTGCTGCGAAAAAGGATACAATTAGAATGGCGAATCTCATGCTTGGTCAAAAAAACTGGGTGAAATCACGTTCTGTCACTATTGATGTGTTCATTGTCGCAGTTTTTACAAGAAATACAAGTATGGGTTGTTGTGGAGGTGATAAACATGACTGTTAGAGGCTGGTTTCACCTGCAAAGATAGCGAAATATCTATTAAAAACAACCCCGTTGTTTGCTTTTTCAACATTAATAGTCATATTGGTGTTATGATATTATGCTTGAGGGATTCAGACATCGGCAGAAGTTCTTGTTGCATGCGTCGCGTCTGCGCGGGCGTGTCACAAGGTTGAGGCGGCGCTACGACAGTGCCGTCGAGCGTATAGCGCGCATATTCGACCTCTTGGTTTTCATTGCCTCTATTATCGCTCTCACTTCAATGCTTGTATATGTAGGCTACGACAGCGGCAGTGTTGACCGGCATTTGCTGCTGCACGTGCTCCATTCAGTACAGGCAGTCTTTATCGCCGCGGTGCTTTATAATCTCATATTCAGGTTGCGCCGCATGTTTCGCGAGAGCTTGTTTATCAGGCGATTTGCAGATATTCTTATTCTGCTTACGCTCATACCGATATTCTTCCCACACTGCGACGGCACTCATCATCAGCTGATACATTTTTTTCATAGCACAGGATTTTTATTCACCTGTCTGACGATATACTCCATAGCCGAGTTCTGCTACGGTACAATGCAGCTGTTGGGGCGGCGCACAAACCCGTCACTGATATTGTCGGTCAGCTTTCTGTTTTTCATCCTCATAGGCTCGTTTGTCCTCATGCTGCCACGATGTACTACGGTGCCGCTGCGCTACATCGACGCTCTCTTTATGGCTTCGAGCGCGGTGAGCATGACAGGATTATCCACCGTCGACGCCGCAGCCACATTCACACCTCTTGGTTGGCTCGTCATCGCCATACTCATGCAGATAGGAGCCTTGGGTGTGTTGACATTCACAAGCTTCTTCGCCCTCTTTTTCAGCGGTAAGGCGTCGATTTACAATCAGTTGCTCATGCGCGACTTCATCTACTCCAAAAGTATGAGTGCCCTTATGCCGGTGATACTTTATATATTGGGATTCACGCTGTGCGTGGAGTGCATGGGGGCGATCGCGATATATTTTACTATCCCTGACGACCTTTGCCCCGACATCAACCACAAGATAGCTTTCGCGGCCTTTCACTCCCTGTCGGCCTTCTGCAATGGCGGTTTCTGCACTCTTCCCGACGGTTTTGCCGACCCGCGGCTCTACAACGGCAATCAGATGTTCTATATCGTTGTAACCATATTGATTATCGCCGGAGGTATAGGCTTTCCTAATCTTGTCAACTTCAAAGATGCCGCAGTTGAATATTTCCATCGTTTCAAGGCATGGATTACCGGCCGCAGGTATTCGTATCGGGTACATGTCTACGACCTCAATACCAAGCTCGTACTCATCTTCACGGCAGTGCTTTTCCTTGGCGGTGCTGTGGGGTTCTATCTGTTTGAATACAATAATTCCATGGAGGGCCTGCCAATGGGCAAGCGACTCGTCCAGTCGGTATTCTGCTCTGCTACAGTGCGCACTGCAGGCTTCGCCACATTCGGCCCGCACGATTGGCTCGGCATAACATTCCTTATGGCCATGCTGCTTATGTGGATAGGCTGTGCCTCCCAATCAATGGGCGGAGGTATAAAAATCAACGCTTTCGCCGCCATGCTGCTCAATCTGCGCTCCATCGTGTGGGGACAGAAAGGAGTGTCGGCTTTCGGACGGTCGATAGCGCTCACATCTATCCGCCGGGCAAATGCAGTGATATGTTTCTCTATCCTTGCGATAGTGGCATACTCGGGCGCGGTTATGCTGCTTCAGCCGGAGCTGCCGATGAAAGCGGTGATGTTTGAATGTTTCTCGGCTGTCACTACGGTGGGCATGTCGCTTGGCATAACCGACCAATTGTCGGACCTTTCGAAAATAGCAATCGCCACGGCGATGTTCCTCGGCAGGGTAGGCATTATATCTGTGCTGTGCGGAGTGATTGGCAACCGTCCCGATCAATCCGACATGCTGCCTGCCGATGATATTATTATAAATTGATAAACATAATGTTATGAAATTCCTGATTATAGGGCTCGGAATATATGGAGAGAATCTCGCGCGCGACCTCACCGAGATGGGGCACGATGTGATCGGCGCTGATATCTGTCGCTCCAATGTGGAATCGTTGAAAAACTTCATTTCCACCGTTTATCTTATCGACTCAACCGATGAGAACCAGCTCGCCGTGCTGCCGCTGCTCAATGTCGATCTTGTCATTGTAGCCATAGGTGAGAACTTTGGCGCAAGTATAAAGACAGTAGCCCTGCTTAAAAAAGCCGGGGTCAAGCATATCTATGCCCGCGCAATCGACACTCTCCATGAGGCTATTCTGAGCAGCTTTGAGATCGACCGTATTCTTACGCCTGAGCAACGCGCGGCTGCCGACCTCACTCATGAGCTTGAATTGGGGTCGCACGTGGTGAGTCTGCGCGTCGACGATGATAATGTAGTGGTGAATTTCGATGTGCCCGACTATCTTTTCGGCCTCGAATATAAAGAACTGTCCGACAAAATCTCCCGCAACTATGGCCTGCAGCTTATAGCAGTGAGCCGCCCGGAGGAGTCGGTAAATATTCTCGGCATAAAACGGCCTGCATTGCGGTTGATAAAGGATATTTCAGATGTAACAGCAGCCGCGGGCGACACAGTCACGATATTCGGCCTCCGCAAGAAAGTGATGGATTTCCTCGTTAAAATCAAAAACTGACAAGCTCGGCGAACAGCCTGTCGAATGTCTTTTCAAGGTCTTCACATTTGCCCGGATGAGGGCGCGAAGTGCAGATACATGCGCTTCTGACGGCTGTTAGCCATCTGAATCGTTCGTGAGCTTCGAGGCTTCCGATGGGGCTCGGGTCGCCCGCGGCAATCTTGCCGAACGAATCGAGCTGTCCGCTTAAAGCATCTACGTCAGCACTTGGAAACAGTGCAAGTATACGCTCCTTTTCAATGCATACGCGCGCACGCAACCACTTCTTGCGCTTGCACATCATCACGAGCCCTACGTTTATCTGCTCGCCGCGCTCGATAACAGGCACATAGCGGATTACCGCATATTCATATAAGTGTTTTTCGGGCTGTGATTGCATGGTCGGTGAATATTTTTGAGTTGGCAAGCCTGCGGGTAAGGAATTCGCGGTAGACACGTCGCTGTTCGTCGGGGCTGATTTCCGGCATTGACTGTGTGAGCCACTCGTCAGGTATGCTGTCGGTCAGCTCTGCGATAAATTCAGGTGTTATCAGTTCGTGCATTTTAGAGTCAACCTCTTCGAGGCGGGTAGCGTAGGGCAGCAGCGCATGTTCTTTGATATATGCGAAGGGCGATAGAGCCGCCTCTTCCCATCCTTTCCAAGAATGATGAAAATAGAGCGACGCACCATGGTCGATGAGCCAGAGCTCGCCGTGCCAGCGCAGCATGTTGGTGTTGCGCACCGTGCGGTCTACATTTATTATAAAAGCGTCTAACCATACAATCTTGGAGGCTTCAAGCTCATCAGGTTTGTTGACGGTTACGTCCCAAGCGAGAGCGCCGCTCAGAAAATGCAAGCCGAGATTGAGACCTGTCGACGCCTGAAGTAAATCCTGTATCTCCTCGTCGGGCTCAGTGCGCCCGAAGTCTTCGTCAAGGTCAAGAAAAACAAGCTCGGGCACCCGCAAGCCGGCACGGCGGGCTATCTCTCCACCGAGATATTCGGCAATGAGAGCCTTCGACCCATGGCCTCCTCCGCGGAATTTCACCGCATATTTGAAGCCGTCGTCGGCCTCGGCGAGAGCCGGCAGCGACCCGCCCTCGCGAAGCGGCTCGATATATCGGCATAAGGTCTCGTGTCGTAATTCGGTCATTTGATATTCTTGTAGGGGTCAAACATTATAGTCGACAGATACTTCTCGGCTCTGTCAGGGAATACAACCACGATATTCGATCCTGCCGGTGCCGACTCTGCTGTCCGCAGCGCCGCGAGCATAGCAGCGCCGGAGCTCATGCCGGCAAAGATTCCCTCGGTGCGTATCAGACGGCGCGCCATCTCGATAGCCTCCTCGCTCGATACCATCTGCTGGATGTCGATTTTCGACGGGTCATAGATCTCCGGTACGATAGCTTCGTCCATATTTTTAAGACCCTGTATATAATGCCCGCGCACAGGGTGGGCGCACACTATCTTAATCTCCGGCTTGAGAGCCTTGAGAAAGCGCGATATGCCCATGATGGTGCCCGATGTGCCCAAGGCGCATACAAGATAATCAATCTTTCCGCCGGTCTGCGACCATATCTCAAGTGCCGTGTTCTCATAGTGCGCCTGATAATTGGAGGCATTGCCGAATTGGTCGGGCATGAAATACTTGCCCGGATTTTCCTCTACAAGCTTGTGGGCCAGACGTATGGCGCCGTCAGTCCCTTCGTCGGCGGGGGTGAGTGTGACCTTGGCTCCGTAGCTGCGGATAATCACACGGCGCTCGGCCGAGACGCCCTCCGACATCACTATCTCGACATCATAGCCCTTCACCACGCCAAGCATGGCCAGGCCTATACCGGTGTTGCCCGAGGTCGGTTCGATTATCGTCATGCCCGGGCGCAGGCGCCCCGACGCCTCGGCATCCTCTATCATCTTTAGTGCAATACGGTCTTTGATACTCCCCGTAGGGTTGAAACCCTCGAGTTTGGCGAATATATTCACGCCCTCGACATCGTTGATACGGCTGAGCCGCACCATCGGTGTCATTCCTATAGTCTGTAATATGCTGTCTTTAATTTCCATGAGATAAAAACAAGCGACAGTGCTCTATTGTTTGCGCCAATTCTTCCAATTTGTTGGCTTTAAAGGACTGTCTTTCCGTATCCACGGCGCAAAGATATTCTTTTTTGCTTAATAATATGGTGTATATCGAAAATTTTTACGAATTTTGCACCTTGAAACTTGGCGGACGTCCCGTCCCCCCATCTGACAAATGAAATCATGCAGCTGACAGCCGAAATAATAGCCAATCATTTAGGCGGGGAGCTCGAAGGTCGCGGCGACGTGCTTGTAAGCAACTTTGCCAAAATCGAAGAGGCCACCCCGGGTACAATCTCATTTTTAGCCAACCCGAAGTATACTAATCATATATATACTACCGGAGCCTCGGTGGTGCTCGTGCGTCGCGATTTTGTTGCTGAGGCACCCGTCAACGCTACCCTTATCCGCGTTGACGATCCCTACGTGGCTCTTTCTGGGCTTCTTGGCCTTGCGGCGAAGTTCATACAGCCAAATCCCGCCGGCGTAGAGCAGCCTTGCCATATAGCCGACGGTGTCGTTATCCCTGATGATTGCTACATCGGAGCCTTCGCTTATATCGGCAAAGGGGCTGTTATCGGCAAAGGCGTAAAGATTTATCCGCAGGCTTATATCGGCGACGGCGTGGTTATCGGCGATGATACCATCATCTACCCCGGAGCCAAGATATATTACAACTGCAAGATAGGCAATCGCTGCATAATCCATGCCGGAGCTGTCATCGGTTCCGACGGATTCGGATTCGCCCCTGACGCTGCCGGTGTATATCACAAAATCGAGCAGATAGGAATTGTTGTTGTGGAAGATGATGTAGAGATCGGTGCGAATACCACCATCGACCGCTCCACAATGGGCTCTACCCATATCCACCATGGCGTCAAGCTTGACAACCTCATTCAGGTTGCGCATAACGTAGAAATCGGCCACGACACCGTCATGGCCTCACAGGTAGGTATCGCGGGCTCTACAAAAATCGGAGCCAACTGCCAGTTTGGCGGTCAGGTTGGCATTGCCGGTCATATATCGGTCGGCGACCGCACGGGTATTGGCGCACAGTCAGGTATCCCCAACAATGTCCCTGCCGACAGCCGCATTATGGGCTCGCCTGCCGTTCCCGCACGAGAATATGCGCGCATAGCCGCAAGCATGCGTCGCCTGCCCGAGCTGCTCAAACGCGTCGATTCTATCGAAAAACTTCTTCAGCAAAAATAAAAAACAACATATAATGAAGCAAACAACACTCCAAGGAGAGTTTACCCTCGAGGGCAAAGGCCTTCACACAGGAGCCCGGTTGGTGGCTACTTTCTGCCCGGCTCCCGATAATCACGGATACAAAATCCAGCGTATCGACCTTGACGGTCAACCCATAATTGATGCCGTTGCAGAAAATGTTGTCGCCACACACCGTGGCACCGTCATCGGCAAAGGCGAGGCTACAGTAAGCACCATCGAGCATGCAATGGCGGCTCTCTATGCCTGCGGTATCGACAACTGTCTCATCAAAGTCGACGGCCCTGAGATTCCTATCCTCGACGGTAGTGCAAAGCCTTTCTTCGACGCCATTCAGCAGGTTGGTATCAAAGAGCAGATTGCTGATAAAGACTTCTATTATGTGAAGCATAAAGTCGAGGTTGTCGACGCAGAGACCGGTTCCAAGCTCATGCTCCTTCCCGACGAAGAATTCAGCGCCGATGTCAAAATCAATTTCGACAGCGCTGTGCTTGCCAACCAGTATGCCACACTTGACCATATCGCCGACTTCGGCGCCGACATCGCTTGGGCACGTACATTCGTTTTTGTCCGCGAGATAGAGCCTCTCCTGCAGGCAGGACTCATCAAAGGCGGTGACCTTGACAACGCTATCGTTATCTACGAGAATCCCAAGACACAGGAAGAACTTGACCACCTCGCCGACATCATCGGCGCACCTCATCACGACGCCAACGACTTCGGCTTCCTCAACACCATACCTCTCCATGCCGCCAACGAGCCCGCACGCCATAAGCTCATGGATCTCATCGGCGACATCGCCCTTATCGGACGTCCTCTCAAAGGCCGCATTATCGCCACGAAACCCGGCCATACAATCAATACCCAGCTCGCCAAGACCCTCCGTCAGGATATCAAGCGACAGGATGTGCAGGCTCCCTACTACAACCCCAACCTCGAGCCTCTGATGGATAACAACGCCATCCGTCATCACCTTCCGCACCGCTATCCCATGCTCTTGGTAGACAAAGTGATCGACAAGACCGACAATTACATCGTGGGCGTGAAGAATGTCACCACCAATGAGCCTTTCTTTACCGGCCACTTCCCGCAGGAACCCGTCATGCCCGGCGTGCTCCTCGTCGAGGCCATGGCTCAGACCGGCGGTCTACTCGTCCTCAGTACAGTCGACGAGCCCGAACGTTACTCTACATACTTCATGAAGATTGACAATGTGAAGTTCCGTCAGAAAGTCGTTCCCGGTGATACACTCATATTCCACGTGTCGTTCCTCACCCCCATGCGTCGTGGCATGGCTGTGATGAAAGGCCGTGCCTTTGTAGGCGAGAAAGTGGTATTCGAGTGCGAATTTATGGCTCAGATTGTAAAAAACAAGTAATTCATACTCATGCATCAACCATTAGCAAGTATCAATCCCGAAGCTAAGATTGCCGACGATGTCGTGATCGGGCCCTTCACTACAATCGACCGCAATGTCGAGATCGGTCCCGGTACACGTATCGGCAGCAATGTCACCATTCTCGAGGGTGCGCGTATCGGTTCGGGCGTGACGATTTTCCCCGGAGCCGTGATCAGCGCCATACCGCAGGATCTCAAATTCCGCGGCGAGGAGACGACAGCTGTAATCGGCGACAATACCGTGCTGCGCGAATGTGTCACCGTCAACCGTGGCACAGCAGCCAAAGGCCGTACGGTAGTCGGTTCGAACTGTCTCATAATGGCTTACAGCCATGTCGCACATGACTGTATCGTAGGTAACAACGTAATCATCAGCAACGCCACACAGCTTGCCGGTGAAGTCGTTGTGGACGACTGCGCAATCATAGGCGGCGGTAGCCTCGTACATCAGTTCTGCCATATCGGCTCTTATATTATGATGCAGGGCGGGGCACTCGTCAACAAAGACATCCCGCCATTCATCAAGGCTGCCCGTGAGCCCATCAGCTACACCGGTGTCAACACCGTAGGCCTGCGTCGCCGTGGCTTCTCGTCAGAGAAAATCGAGCTTATCCAAGAGGTATACCGTATTCTCTACAACAGCGGCCACACTATCACCGACGCTGTGGCAGTAGTGGAGAGAGAAGTGCCCCAATGCCCTGAGCGCGATCTCATCCTTGATTTCGTGCGCAACTCTACCCGCGGTATCCTCCGCTGCTACCCCGGCGTAGTATAATATAGAATAAATTAACTGAAGTTTCGGTAACGAAACTTTAAACAAACATATAAGCATGGCCGGAGGGTCCGTCGCTCGTCTTTTCGTAAGGGGCGAGAGGAAAGTCCGGGCAACATAGAGCACCATACTTACTAACGGTAAGCTATCGGTAACGGTAGATCAGTGTGACAGAAAATTACCGCCTCCCCACGGGAGGTAAGGGTGAAAAGGCGAGGTAAGAGCTCACCGGGCGCCACGGCGACATGGCGTGCCGCACACATTATGGGTTGCAAGGTCAAGTATACCGGCATCTAAGGGCTGCTCGTCCATTGCCGGGGGGTAGACTGCTTACGGCAGCAATGCCAGATAAATGACGGACGACGTGTTGTGGCTCCGACCTCGGATAGCGCACGCGCCACATAACCCGGCTTATACTCCGGCCATGCTTTCTTTTAATATCATGAACGACTGGTTTACAACTCCCGCCGACGATGGCAACGGACATACCATCATAGTTACCGGACGCCTCGATGTAGATAAATTCCGTTCGCGCGAGCGGAACAATATCCGTGTCGAAGTCACCATGCCTTATACTCCTGCCGGGCCGCTCGGCTTCCCCGATGAAGCTACTTCAGAACTTCTCGACCGTGCCACCGAGGCAATGCAGGCAGAACTCAAAGGTAAGACAACCGCGATAATGACAGGAATCTACACCGGAGCCGGAGAGCGCAACTGGGTATTCTATACATTCTCAACCGACGCTTTCGGCGGTTTCCTCAACCGTGCCCTCGCCGAACTTCCTCTTCTGCCTCTTCAGATTTACGCAGAAAACGACCCGGATTGGGCCGAGTATGATGAAATGTTGGCCGAATGTGCCCCTGCAGATGGCGCTCTCGATTGATTTTTTACGCTACATCTGTATGTTTTTGATATTGTTACGCAACCATTAAATCTTCAACTTTGTTATTTTTTTAGTCGGATTTTCTATATATAAGGTGAATTTTCACTAATTTTGCCGACTGAAACGGAAAAACTAACATAATGAGCACGCCAAAAAATCTTGTTATAGTCGAGTCTCCAGCAAAAGCCAAGACAATTGAAAAATTTCTTGGTCCCGACTTTCGTGTAATGTCAAGCTACGGTCACATCCGCGATCTTAAAAAGAAAAACTTCAGTATTGATATCGATAATGGCTTCAGCCCTATTTATGAGATTCCCGAGGATAAGACCCAGCTCGTTGCCGAATTAAAGCGTGCCGCAGCAAAGGCCGACACCGTTTGGCTTGCTTCCGATGAAGACCGCGAGGGAGAAGCTATCGCTTGGCATCTCTTCGAAGTGCTTGGCCTTAAACCTGAGAATACACGCCGTATCGTATTCCACGAAATAACCAAAAACGCCATACTCCACGCAATCGACAATCCACGTACTATCGATCTCGCCCGTGTCGACGCCCAGCAGGCTCGCCGCGTGCTTGACCGCATTGTCGGTTTCGAACTCTCGCCGGTGCTTTGGAAGCGCTTGAAACCTACGCTTTCTGCCGGCCGAGTGCAGTCGGTGGCCGTGAGGCTGATTGTAGAGCGTGAGAATGAAATTCGCGCATTCAAATCAGAACCTTATTACCGTATCACAGCCGTATTCGTACCCGAAGGCGATGAAGCTCATGCCGTAAGGGCAGAGCTGTCGCAGCGCCTCGAGTCGGAGGCCGACGCCCTCGTGTTTCTCAACGCCTGCAAAGATGCCGCTTTCAAGGTAGGTGATATTGATGTTCACCCCATATCGAAGTCTCCGGCTCCTCCGTTTACCACTTCCACTCTCCAGCAGGAGGCTTCGCGCAAGCTCGGTTTCCCCGTTTCGCTCACTATGTCCGTAGCTCAGAAGCTCTATGAGAACGGTCATATCACCTACATGCGTACCGACTCTGTGAATCTTTCGGCAGAAGCTGTAGCAGCCATGAGCCGCCTGATTGAAGACAAGCTCGGAAAAGAATATCTTCAGGTGCGCAGCTACCACACCTCATCAAAAGGTGCGCAGGAAGCACACGAGGCTATCCGCCCTACCTACGCAGCCACAGAAACTCTTGACGACGCCACGCCGCAGGAGCAGAAACTATATACACTTATCCGCCGCCGTGCCATTGCCTCGCAGATGGCCGACGCCAAGATTCAGAAAACCACTGTAGATATCATCGCCGACGGTGTGCGCTATCCGTTTACGGCTACCGACGAGATTGTCGTTTTCGATGGCTTCCTGCGTGTATATGCTGAAAGCTCGGATGATGATGAAGCTCAGGAGCAGCCAAACCCGAATGCCGGACTCTCTACAGGTATGAAGATGAATTACCTCACCGTAGAGGCCACCGAGCGCTTCACAATGCAGCCTCCGCGCTACACCGAGGCTTCTCTGGTAAAGAAAATGGAAGAGCTCGGTATCGGCCGCCCGTCGACCTACGCCCCTACTATTTCAACCATACAGCAGCGCGGATATGTAGAGCGCGGAGAGAACGAGGGCAAGCCCAGAGACTATAACACCATTACTCTCGCTGCAGGTAAAATTTCTTCAGAGACCCGCTCCATGCTTGCCGGCTCAGATAAAGGTCGTCTTGTGCCTACCGATACCGGCATGATTGTCAACGATTTCCTAACGGAATATTTCCCCGATGTGCTCGATTATAATTTCACTGCCAATATCGAGGAGAAATTCGATGAGATTGCTCAGGGCAAACTGCCGTGGAATGATGAAATCTCTACTTTCTACGCCTATTTCCACCCCGCTGTGGATAATGCGATGACAATCAAGCAAGGGCTCAAATTCGGAGAGCGCCTTCTTGGCAATGACCCTGCTACGGGCAAGCCCGTAAGTGTCAAGATCGGCCGCTTTGGCCCTGTTGTGCAGGTGGGAAGCGCCGACAGCGACGAGAAACCTCAGTTTGCGTCACTCCTGAAAGGTCAGTCAATCAATGATATAACTCTCGAAGAGGCTCTCAAACTTTTCGAGTTCCCGCGCTCGCTCGGCTCTTTCGAAGACGCCGACGTGCAGGTGGCTATCGGACGCTTCGGCCCATACGTGCGTCATCAGGGTAAATTTGTGTCTATCCCCAAGGATATCGCTCCGGCAGAGCTGACTCTTGAGCAGGCGATAGACCTGATTGTAGCCAAGCGCGAGGCCGACGATAAGAAGACTCTCCGTACTTACGATGAAGACCCGGAGATCGTTATGCTCAACGGGCGCTTCGGACCGTATATCAAATATAAGAAAAAGAACTACAAGCTGCCGCGTGGTCTCAAAAATCCGGAAGCACTGTCATTCGACGATGTGAAAAAGATAATCGCCGAGGCCGACGAGACTCCCGCAAAGCCCAAACGTGCAGCTGCTAAGAAAAAATAATATGGCAAAGAAACCACTCGCTGCCAAACCCGGCACTCAGCCCGGCGTTTTCCGACCCGACAATATCGAGTCATATACTGTATACGAGAATCTTCCACACAAGCTTCTCGACTTCCTCTTTGCCGTCATGCCCGACCGTAAGCGTACAACTGTCAAAGATTTCCTTAAGCACCGTCAGGTTATGGTAGGGCAGAATGTTGTCACTCAGTTTGATTTCGAGCTCAATGCCGGCGACGAGGTAAAGGTCAATACGACCCGCGAGTTCCAGACGTTCTCCAATCCGCGACTCAAAATCGTATATGAAGACGACGATATCATCGTTGTCAACAAAGGCTACGGCCTGCTTTCGATGGGCACAGATAAAATCAAGGAGGGCACGGCATATTCCATTCTCCGCGAGTATCTAAAGCGTAAGGATCCGCGCAACAAGCTCTTCATCATCCACCGCCTCGACCGCGATACATCAGGATTGATGATGTTTGCCAAGAACATCAAGGCAAAGGAAACCATGCAGCATAATTGGAACAACATGGTGCTCGAACGCCGCTATGTAGCTGTCGTAGAGGGTAATCTTGAACCCGAAGAAGGAGAAATCCGCAGTTACCTCGCCGAGAACAGCGCCCATGAGGTGTATTCAACCACGAATCCCCAAGAAGGACAGCTGGCGGTTACATATTACCGCACAATCAAGACCCGTGCTCCATACTCGATGGTAGAACTTAGCCTCGCTACCGGCCGCAAAAATCAGATTCGTGTCCACATGAAAGACTCCGGTCATCCCATTGTCGGCGACCGCCGCTACGGAGCTAAATCATCTCCCATCCACCGTCTTTGTCTTCATGCGCAGACTCTGCGGTTCGTGCACCCGGTAACCCGCCGCGACATGAACTTCACAAGCCCCCTGCCCGCCGGCTTTTACCGCCTCGCCTGAAATCAGGCTGTGGCGGATTTGATTGTAGGTACGGGTATGGATTGTGCATAATTAATAGGCTTACGTGCGCAAATACCCTCAATAATTTGCAGCTTTAACAAAATTTAACCCTCATACCTCGCTAAATTTTATTAATTTTGAGCCGAATTATAGATACCGTTGCCGATGATTTCTTTCGGTAGCGAAAAGTAAGTGTGTAATATTATGAGAACTAAGATATTAGTCATCGATGACGAAGAATCGGTGTGTGAAATCCTCAAGTTTAATCTTGAGAAAGAAGGCTATGAGGTAGACTGTGCATATAGCGCCGAGGAAGCCCTTGACATGGATCTTGAAGATTATTCTCTTTTCATGGTGGATATCATGATGGGCGGTCTTTCAGGATTTGATTTTGCCAAAAGACTGCGTAATGTCACTGCTACGGAAGAAAAACCTATTCTCTTCTGCTCAGCGCTTTCTGATGAAGACTATGTAGTGAAAGGACTCAATATAGGAGCCGACGATTATGTGACAAAGCCATTCGTTATCGACGAGGTGCTCGCACGTGTGAGAGCTATCTTGCGCCGCACAGGCCAGCAACAGCAGCGCTCGGCAGCCGATATCGAGGCCCAGCAGTCGATATATGAGTCTGACGTAACTTTCAAAGGACTCAGAATCGACCGTAACGATAAAGAAGTTTATATTGATAACGAACTCGTTACGCTCACCCGCACTGAATTTGATATCCTTCTGTTTTTCCTTACTCACCGCAACCGCATATATTCGCGAGAGGAGCTGATTAAAAATGTCTGGGGCGACGACGTAGTTGTTACGGGACGCACCATCGACACCAATATCACCCGTCTTCGTAAAAAATTAGGCGATTACGATAAGTATATCGTTACACGCCAAGGTTTCGGTTATGGTTTTAAAGAAAAGAATTAGTTATCAGTGGCAATTGTTCATACCTTTGGTAGCGGCCTTATGGATCATTATCGCGGGTATGACATTCTGGCAATTTTACAACGAGCGCGAATACCGTAAGGCTCAGCTCAGCGAGCAATTGTCGCTCGTGTCGTCGCGCATTGTGCAGGCAAACGAGACGGATATCGACCCCATCCCGTTTATGGACTTCGCTGTAAAATATTATAAGGAAAATCCGCTCTACGACAGAATACGTATATCTGTCTACAAAGACGGCCGCATGTCGCGTTGCTATGGCGAACCGATAGCTCTTACCGACTCGGAACTCGCTCTTGAGCAGGGCGTGACAAAGACTCCCGGCTCAGAACCCGAACCGACCGACAGCCCCGACGCAGGCAAAAATTTCTATTACAGCGTAAAGAAGAGTGAGGACGGCCGAGTATCTGTATATACAGTGCTCCCTTTCGATGACGATATTACCAATGCCTCGCTCCCCTCGATCAGACTTTTCTGGATAATGCTCGCGGTGGCTGTCGCGGCAACCATTCTTGCGTATTTCTCGACCCGTTATTTCGGCCGGAATATCACCAACCTCCGCAAGATAGCCGAACGCGCCTCTACCGACCCCAATTTCATGCCCGCCATGGAATTTCCTCATGATGAGCTCGGAGATATCTCCCGCCAGATCATGAATATGTATAATCAGCGCTCGCAGGCTATGCAGCGTCAGAAAAAGGAGCACGCCGTAGCTCTGCATGCCATCGAGGAGAAAGCCCGCTCAAAACGTCAGCTCACCAATAATATCAATCATGAGCTGCGCACGCCTATCGGAGTGATAAAGGGATATATCGACACTATACTTGAAAATCCCGATATGGATGAGGCTTCGCGCACACACTTCCTCCGCAAGGCTTCAGAGCATGTCGACCGTCTTGTAAATCTCATTGCCGACGTATCGGCCATCACTCGCCTCGAAGAGGGAGGAGAACTGATAACTACCGAAGAACTCGATTTTCACGACATCGCCTATACGTTGGGCAGCGATCTTGAAGAGTCGGGTATACTTGGCAAGATGGTCTTCAACTATGAGATTCCTCTCGACTGCAAGATTATGGGTAACTACAATCTTCTGTCGGGCATGATTCTCAATCTAGCCAAGAACGCCGGTGCCTATTCAAAAGGCACTGAGTGTGAGCTTGTCCTTACAGGTGAGGACGCTAAGTTCTATCACTTCGAGTTCCGCGACAATGGTGTAGGTGTCGGTGAGGAACATATACCTCATCTCTTCGACCGCTTCTACCGTATCGACTCCGGCCGCACCCGCAAAGCCGGCGGTACAGGTCTCGGCCTTCCCATCGTGCAGAATACGGTCATTGCGCACGGCGGCACAATCGAGGTGTGCAACCGCCCTACAGGCGGTCTCTGCTTTAAGTTCACCCTTCCGAAGGTGAACCATCGTCGTTGAATCTTCTCCCCGGCAAAGGGGACATACACATAGCTTTTCTGGGTTAAATGGAACAATACTATCTCAAAACAGACGAACTTGATTCTGCTCTCACGGCCTACCGTGGCATTGTAGCGGCTTTCGATGGCAATCTCGATAAATCTGATATCGAGGGAGTCAAGGAGGCGATAGGCCGCCATGCTGCCGCCGGCGATATCCGGCGCGACAGATTTGGTTTCCATCCTCTTGTGGCAGCTCTCGATACTGCCTTGTGTGTGTGCTCTTCGCTTGGCGCCGACCGCAACATGTGTCTGGCAATCATACTGTCGGCTATCTCTACAGAACAGCAGGCTGACGATTCGGCACTCTCCAAGCGCTGGGGCGACGATATAGCCAAACTCGTACGGGGTCTTGATAAGGTAAGGTCGCTTTACAGCAGAAGCCCATCGGTGGAGAGTGAGAATTTCAGGAAACTTCTGCTCACCTTCGCCGAAGACATCCGTGTGATCATCATCATGATAGTCGACCGTCTGCGGCTGATGAGAGCAATCAATCATCACCCGTCGGAAAAGCTCGTGCACGACACCGCCAATGAGGTAAACTACCTCTATGCTCCGCTCGCACACCGCCTCGGATTGTATGCAATCAAGTCGGAGCTTGAGGATATGTCGCTAAAATACAGCAATCGTGAAGTATATTCGCACATAGCCCACGAGCTAAACCAGACAAAGGCAAAGCGCGACGCATATATCGCCGACTTCATCAAGCCTGTAAAGGAGAAACTCGAGGCCGAGGGGCTGAAGTTCTCCATCAAAGGACGCACCAAATCGATTTATTCGATATGGAACAAGATGAAGAAGCAGCACAATACCGTCGAGGATATCTACGACTTGTTTGCAATACGCATTATCATCGATTGTCCGCTCGAGCGTGAAAAACCGGAGTGCTGGCTGGCCTACAGTGTCGTAACTGATATGTATAGGCCCAACCCAATGCGCCTCAAAGACTGGCTCAGCATACCGAAGAGCAACGGCTACGAGTCGCTCCATATCACCGTCTATGGCCCCGAGGAGCGCTGGGTGGAGGTACAGATACGCACTCGCCGTATGGATACCATTGCCGAGAAAGGCCTCGCTGCCCACTGGAAATACAAAGGTATCAAGAGCGAGGGTTCGCTCGACGCGTGGATGAACAATGTGCGCGACATTCTCGAGGCCGGCCAGCATAGCCCGATGGAGCTTATGCGCAACTTCAAGATGGATGTCTACTCTCATGAAGTATTCGTGTTCACGCCCCGCGGAGATCTCTACAAGCTGCCGCAGGGAGCGACTCTTCTTGACTTCGCTTTCAATATCCATACCCGCATTGGCGTGCAATGTGTCGGAGGCAAGGTAAACGGCCGCAACCGCAAGCTCAACTACAAGCTTGAGAGCGGCGATACTGTAGAGATTCTTACATCTCCGCAGCAGGAGCCGAGCCGCGACTGGCTCAATATCGTAGTCACTACAAAGGCGCGCAATAAAATCCGGTCTGTTCTTAAGGAGAATGAGAATAAATCGGCTGAGTTTGGCAAAGAGCTCCTTCAGCGCAGGTTCAAGAACCGTAAGCTCGACTATGACGAGGCTATGGTGTCGAAGACCATTACGCGTATGGGCTACAAGGACGCCATTACCTTTTTCAGCGCCATCGGCAGCGACGAGCTTGATGTCAATGATGTGGCGGATACGTATATGGAGGTTATCGGCCGCACGACCCGTCCGGAAGATATAGCCGAGCGTATATCGGCAAGCAATTATGTATTGCCCACTTCGCCCGAAGAAGAGGCTAAAGACGAGTCGGGTAACGATGTGATTGTCATCGGCGACAATATCAAGGGTATCAACTATAAGCTTGCCCGCTGCTGCAACCCTATTTACGGCGATGATGTATTCGGGTTCATTTCAGCCGAGGGTGTGATAAAGATTCATCGTTGCGATTGTCCCAATGCCGCCCATATCAGGCAGAAATACGGCTACCGCATTATCCGCACACGCTGGAGCGGTAGGGCCGGTGCTGAGTTCCCGGCTACCCTTAGGGTTGTCGGAAAAGACGATATCGGTATCGTCACAAACATCACCTCTATAATAAATAAAGAAAAATCCGTATCTTTGCGAGGAATTTCCATTGATTCGAACGACGGCCTTTTCGCCGGTGTCATCACTGTCGGAGTCTCTGATACTGCCGTTCTGAATCAACTTATCAAGAAAATACAGACTGTCAAAGGTGTGAAAAATGTTCAACGCAATAAGTAAATCCATATCAGCAGTGCTGCTGTCGTCGGTATTGCTCGCCTCATGTGCCGATAAAGACAAGGAAGCGGCTTCCGCCCTTTACAAGGAGGGAGAGGCAGCCGTAGCGGCTCATAATTATGCCGGCGCTCTTGCCGTGCTCGATACTCTCAACGCCCGCTATCCCAAGCAGTTCGATATCCGTAAGGCTGCCCTGCGTGTACGAGCTCAGGCTATGGAGGGAATGGCTATCGACAGTATCGCCGCAGGCGATCAGGCGCTCGCACAGGCTACGGTCAATCTCGACGCTATAAAGCCGTCGTTCCGTCATGTCGACAGTTCTGTCGGTCTTGAAGGATACTATTTGCCTGTCGGTGTGTCGGAGAAGGTGATGATGGCCAATACGGTTCAGGCACGTGTGTCAGATAAAGGGTATTTCTATATTGTCGCCAATGTGCAAGGTCGGGCCATCGGGCTCAATGCAATAGAGTTCTGTGCCGGTAGCGAAGCTGTGACTTCTTCTGCCATATCTCCTTCGCGAATAGTAAAGGTTGAAGGCTCGGAGTCGGCAAGTTTCAATCCCGAAGACCTTGTTGGGGTAGGGCAGTGGCTTGTTGACCATCCCTCGGCCGACAAGATTGTCCTTATCGGCTCGAAGGGGAAAGTGAACGTCAAGATGGACAAGAAGTTGCGCAATGAGATTGTTGACTGCTACCGATTCAGCGAGGCGCTGCAGGCTCACCGTACAGCCTCAATCAAACGTGAGAAATTCGAGCGTATGCTCGCTACCGCGCGCGATCAGATTGCCAACCTCCCCGCTCCCGAAACCGAAAATAAAGACTGAAGCATGAAAGCTCTCGAGGAAGCACGTGTGATTAGTCTGCCGAGGATCTATGACCCCCGGGGAAATCTCACTTTTGTTCAGAATGGCGATAAATACTTGCCGTTCAAGATAGAACGTGTCTATTGGACCTACGACGTGCCGGCCGGAGAGCAACGTGGCGGACATTCACATCATGAGGGCAAGGAGCTCCTTGTGGCTATCTCAGGCAGTTTCAATGTAAATCTCTTCGATGGAGCGGCTTGGCAGACGTTTACTCTCAACCGTCCGTTCGAGGGGCTGTATATTCCGGCCGGTTACTGGCGCACGCTTGATAATTTCGCCTCCGGGTCGGTGTGTATGGTGCTCACCTCTACGCCATATTCTGAAGATGATTACGTCCGTGAATTTGACGACTTTATCAAACTGGCTGCCGATGAATGACTTGCGTTATCCATTCCTTGATCTCGGTAAGGTGAATGCCGACGACGCTGAAGCCCTGAAGGCTGCAGCGTGTCGTGTCATCGATTCCGGCAGATATGTCGGAGGTGAGGAGTGTGAGGCTTTCGAGCGAGAACTTGCCGCTTATACGGGCACTGACTATGCCATCGGCGTGAGCAACGGACTCGACGCATTGCGACTCATCCTAAGAGCATATATCCTCATCGGACGTCTTGAGCCGGGCGACGAGGTTATCGTGCCGGCAAACACATATATTGCCTCCGTCCTTGCAATCACCGACGCCGGTCTTACTCCGGTTTTCGTCGACGCCTCTTACAGTACTCTCAATATCGATACATCACTGATTGAGCAAGCGATTACATCCAAGACAAAAGCTATCATGACTGTGCACCTGTATGGGCGACCCGCCTACGATGAGACAATGCGCAGACTTGTAGATAAATATAATCTTCTACTGATAGAAGACAATGCTCAGGCTATCGGCGCCGACTTCGCCGGAGTAAAGACCGGAGCTCTCGGCCATGCCGCGGCTTTCAGTTTTTATCCTACGAAGAACATCGGAGCTATAGGCGACGCCGGTGCTGTGACCACGAACGACGCCGAACTCGCCGGTGCCGTTCGTGCTCTTGCCAACTATGGATCTGATAAAAGATACCATAACATCTATGCCGGTTTCAACTGCAGGCTCGACCCTATCCAGGCCGCTTTCCTCAGGGTGAAATTGGCCGGTATTGACTGCGAGGCTGCCCGCAGGCGGCAGCTCGTTTCGGTCTACAATCAATTTATTTGCAATGATTTAATAGGCAAGCCATTGATTGAAAGTCCCGACAACTCTGTCTGGCACCAGTATGTTGTCAAAGTCACCGATCGCGAGCATTTCCGTAATTATTTGACTGCCAACGGTGTCGGTAGTGATGTCCATTATGCCGTACCCCCTTACAAACAGCCCTGCTATAGCCGCTATGCAAAGTTGCAATTCCCGATAACGGAGCGTATTGCTGCCGAGGTGGTGAGTCTGCCGACGTCAAAATCGACTTCTCTCTCCGATGCGGAGGCTATAGCAGGTATCATAAATTCGTATAAGATATGATTGATGAAGCTGTATGTCCGTCGCTGAAGGTGATGTTTCACACTTTTGGCTGTAAGCTTAATTTTGCCGAGACTGCCTCTGTCGCCGAACAATTTGTCGCTCGCGGACATGTCAAGGCCGACTCTTCCTCAGCCCCTGATATCATAGTAATCAATTCTTGCAGCGTCACCGCCGAGGCTGACCGCAAGTGCCGCAGCACTATCCGTTCGCTTAACCGCAAATACCCGGCGGCGGCAGTGGTGGTTACCGGCTGTTATGCCCAACTGAAACCTGAAGAGGTGGCGGCTCAGCCGGGCGTCAAGGCTGTTGTCGGTGTCAATGATAAATTGCATATACCCGAGATTGCCGAGCAGGCTTGGCTGACCGGACAGCGCCCTCAGCGTTTCGCCGAGGCAAAAGACTTGCGTGAATTTATGCCTTCGTGCTCTCGGGGCGACCGCACACGCTTTTTCCTGAAAGTGCAGGATGGTTGCGACTACTGGTGTACTTACTGTACTATCCCCAAGGCTCGTGGCCGCTCACGCTCCGGTAGGATAGAAGATATTGTAAGTCAAGCTCATAAAGCCGCAGAAATGGGCGGAAAGGAGATTGTTATCACCGGTGTTAATATCGGCGATTTCGGTCATGGGCGCGATGATAATTTCTTTGACCTCTGCCGAGCTCTCGACGAGGTCGATGGCATAGAGCGTTACCGAATCTCATCTATCGAGCCTAATCTGTTGACCGATAGTGTTATAGATTTTGTGGCCGAATCAAAGCGTTTCATGCCACACTTTCATATACCGCTTCAATGTGGCAGCGACGCAGTGCTTGCCCTTATGCGCCGGCGCTACGATACTGCGCTTTTTGAAAGCAAAGTCGACCGGATACGCAGGGTAATGCCCGACGCTTTTATCGGAGTAGATATTATCGTTGGTGCCCGAGGTGAGACTGCCGAACGTTTTGAAGAATCCAAATCGTTTGTTGAGGGCTTGGATATCAGCCATCTGCATGTATTCCCATATTCCGAACGCCCCGGAACACGCGCGCTCGACCTCGCCGATCCTGTTGAGCAAGGAGAGAAACATCGTCGTGCCGAGAAGCTGATAGCCTTGAGTGCCGAGAAGCACAAAGCTTTCGCAGAGCGTTTTGCCGGCTCGGTGCGCACTGTCTTGCTCGAACACCCTCACTCGGGAAAATACCTCGGCGGATTCACCGATAATTATCTGAGAGTAAAGGCAGAGGTTGACCCTGCTTTTGACAATTGCTTGGTGCAGATGAGATTGGAGCGTTTGCTTGATGATGGTGAAACCTTTGAGGCTACGCTTGTAGAGTCATGAAAGACAAGATAAGCGAAAAATTGCTCTATTGCTTGTGCAAGGCGTTTGCACTCATGCCTTTAGGGTTTTTGTATTTGTTTTCTGACCTTGCGTTTCTGATTATATATTACCTTGTCGGCTACCGTAGAAAGGTGGTTGATGAAAACCTCGCCGCATGCTTCCCCGGACTCTCCGCAGGCGAACGCGCAGGCATACGCAAGAAGTTTTTTCGTAACTTCTGCGACACCTTCGTAGAGGCCGTGAAATTGCTCCATATAAGTGATAAAACAATCAGAAAGCGAATGCAATTTGAAGGCGTGGAGATTATCGACAGCCTTCTCGCACAGGGAAAAAGTGTTGCAGTCTACTTCTCTCACTGCGGCAATTGGGAATGGGCACCGTCTGTGACGCTGCATACACGATATCGCGATAATGTAGATTATTGTCAGGTATACAGGCCTTTACGTAACCATGCTTTCGACAGTCTCATGCTGCGCATACGCTCTCGTTTCGGATCTCTTTCATTTGCAAAAGCTTCGGTTTTCCGGGACTTGATAAAGTTGAGGCGCGATGATATATTGACAGTGACAGGTTTTATGAGTGATCAAAAACCGAGTCACAACGACCCTACAGTAGTGACGATGTTTCTCAACAGGCCGACAGCTTTTATCAGCGGCACTGAGACTCTCGCTCGTAAGATGGGCTTGGCTGTCATTTATTGGGATATGGAAAAACTCTCCAGAGGCCATTACCGTATAACTTGCCGTTTGCTTGATGATGGAAGCCATCAACAGCCTAATGGAGAGCTTACTAAAAATTATGCCGCCTTGTTGGAACGCACCATAGAGCGCAACCCTGCAATTTGGCTCTGGACTCATAAGAGATGGAAAATACCGGTAGTAATGCCGACGGAATGAAACCGCTGGCTGTCATAATATTAAATTGGAATGGCAGAGACCTGCTCCGACGTTTTCTGCCTTCGGTTGTCGAACATTCCGACAGCTCGATATCCCGGATCGTTGTGGCCGACAATGGCAGTGATGATGATTCGATTGAAGTACTCGAAAGAGAATTTCCTCAGGTAGAGATACTCAGACTCGAAAAAAACTTCGGTTTTGCCGAAGGCTACAATAGGGCTGTAAAGGCTATAGAATGTAAATATACCATACTTCTCAACAGCGATGCCGCAGCGTCGCCCGGTTGGGATATTGCGCTTTTTGACTTTATGGAGAATCAGCCCGATGTCGGTGCATGTCAGCCTAAACTATTGTCTTTCAATAATCCTGAAAGCTTTGAGTATGCCGGGGCAGCGGGTGGATATATCGACTGCAACGGCTATCCGTATTGCCGAGGCCGCATATTCGATACATGCGAGAAAGACGCGGGGCAATACGATTCGATTGCCGATATCCATTGGGCTACGGGGGCAGCGTTGATGGTGCGACGACAAGTTTACATCGATTGCGGAGGCCTTGACCCTGAATTCTTCGCCCACATGGAAGAAATTGACCTCTGCTGGCGTATACGCTTGGCCGGCTGGAAGATTGCCATTGTGCCGACAGCGGTAGTGTACCATCTCGGTGGTGGTTCCTTGCCTGCCGAGAATCCACGCAAGACATATCTTAACTTCCGCAATAATCTTCTTATGCTCCATAAGAATCTGCCCGATACGGTGCGCGGCAAGATACTTTTACGCCGACGTCTGCTCGATACTGTGGCGTGGCTCAAGTTCATGCTGACATTTGATTTTGCCAATGCCAATGCCATACTGCGAGCCCATGGCGACTTCAGGCGCATGCGTGATATGTATGTCGAGCACCCGCGTTTCAACTTGCTTGGATCCGATCGTTGCGGCCGCCGAAATATATTGTGGCAATATTTCGTGCGTAGGAGAAAGACATTCGACAAGCTTAAATGATAGCCTCGTCAACAAACTTTTAATATAATTAGCATACTTTAACTCAAAATTGAGAATTCCGCAAGAAAAAGACTTAAAGCGGGCTAAAGTTGCTAAAAAACACCTCAAAATATTTTGCAGGTTAAAAACAACTTGCTAATTTTGCGATAATCTTTAAATAAACACATACTAAAAATCAAACTTAAATCAAACCAAGAACTAACATAAAGCCTTCGTCCGAGGCTTAAAAAGGATACCATGGAGCGCTAAGGCGCACCTCTCACCTGAGGACAAAAAACAATCATCATTAACTAATAATTAATTATTTTCAGTACACTTTAATCAAATTATGGAAGCTCAAAAGCCTACCGCTCAACCCAAAAAGAGCGCTAAAAAGAACGCTCCCGGCATCAAAAACGCCGCTTGGGTAATCGTGATTTGCGCCTGCATCGCTATCTGTCTCTTCATCTTCTGGTTCGGTAACGACATGCACTTCGACGAAGATGGCCATCCCCAAAACCTCTGGGGCACAATCTACAAAGGTGGTGTCATCGTGCCTATCCTCCAGACTCTCTTCCTTACCGTTATCGTTCTTGCTGTAGAGCGTGGTATCGCCCTCTCTTCAGCCAAAGGTAAAGGCAACATCGCCAAATTCGTTGCCGGTGTGAAATCTTGCCTTGAGAAAAAAGACATCGCCGGTGCCCGCGCTCTCTGCGCTAAACAGCAGGGCTCTGTAGCTGCTGTCGTTGACTCAGCTCTCGTTCGCTACGCTGAAATGGACCAGAACACCGTTCTTACCAAAGAGCAGAAAATCGCTACTCTTCAGAAACAAGTAGAAGAGGCTACCGCTCTTGAAATGCCGACTCTTCAGCAGAACCTCCCCATCATTGCTACCATGACTACTCTTGGTACTCTCGTTGGTCTTCTCGGTACTGTAATCGGTATGATCAAATCATTCCAGGCTCTTTCTCAATCAGGTGCTCCTGACTCGACCGAACTCTCTACCGGTATTTCTGAGGCTCTTATCAACACCGCCTTCGGTATCGCAACCGGTGCATTCGCTGTAATCTCTTACAACTTCTACACCAACAAGATCGACAACCTCACCTACGCTATCGACGAAATCGGTTTCTCTATCGTATCCACTTTCGCCGCTACTCACTAATTCCATTGTCTTTCCTACATTATAATACAGTAAACGAAGTACAATGGGAAAAGTAAAAATTAAAAGAAAGAGCACCCTCATCGACATGACCGCGATGAGTGACGTGACTGTTCTTTTGCTTACTTTCTTCATGTTGACTTCTACCTTCCTGCAGAAAGAACCCACCATCGTCTACACTCCTTCTTCAGTTTCCGAAGAAAAAGTGCCGATGAACAACTTGGTGACAGTTCTTGTATCGTCGGCCGACAAATCAGGCAAGCTCGACGACCCCACAATTGCTGAAGGTAAACTCTTCATCTCGTTTACCGGCGATGCCGACTCGACACTCTCAAGCGAAAAAATTCGCGGCATGATGCTCGATGAAGCAATCGGCGTTTACAACGAACAGCACAAGAACAACAAAATCACTCTCACCGATCAGCAGAAAGCTGAATTCCGCTCCACCAATATGATTGGTGTGCCTTTCACCGCTCTGCCTCAGGTGCTTTCGATGAGTGTTACCGAGCGCGACAAGTTCCTCGGTGATATGACCAATCCTTTGGTTGGCATACCAATCGACGGCAACAAGAACCGCGACGGTCGTCTTAACGACTTCCAGATCTGGCTCAAAGCCATCTACAATGTCGCACAGCGTATCAACAACGAGCAGGCCGAAGGTCTCGATGCCGAAGAGAGAGCACAGCTCTCAAACCTTTACACAGCTCTTATGCGTAAAGGCCAGGGTATTGCTATCAAAGCGGACAAAGACACCCCCTTCACCACTGTTCAGCTCGTGTTTGATAATCTCCAGACCATGAAGCTCAATAAATTCAGCCTCATGACTGCCCTCAAATCAGAAAACGAACCCACATAATAGTAAAGTCAAATGGCACAAATAGAACAAAATTCTGGCGGCGGCAAAAAGAAAAAAGGCGCGCAGAAAAAGATGTCTATCCATGTGGACTTTACTCCAATGGTGGACATGAACATGCTTCTGATCACCTTCTTCATGCTCTGTACTACGATGATCAAATCGCAGACTCTCCAGATCGTCCTCCCTACCAATGAGGATGTGAAGAAAGAGCAGCAGAGCCAGGCTAAGCAATCAGAGGCTATCACACTGATTCTCGACACTGAGTACAATGGCGACAAGCCCGCAGTGAATGCAGAGACAGGCAAGACCGTTCATAATATCTATTACTATGAAGGTATCGCCGACACTACATTCTCTACTTCAAAATTCCTCCAGAAGGAGCAATTTATCGGCAATGTCAACCATGAAGCTCAGGGTATCCGCAAGATCCTTCTCAAGAAAAACGAGCAGGTAATGCAGGAGTACGCCAAGCTCAAAGAGCAGTGGAAGAACAAAGAGATCACCAAGGAAGAGTTTGAGAAACTGGCTAAGAAAAACGCCTCCGACTCACTCAAAACTCGTCCTGTAGTTGTGATCAAACCCGGTCCTAACACTACTTACGAAGGCCTCATCAATGCTATCGACGAAATGAACATCAACCAGATTTCACGTTATAGCATCGAGCTCCCCACTCACACCGACACACTGCTCCTGCGTCACCTCGAGCAGACCACCGGTCAGACTATTATTCGTCCCACAGTCCGCGCTGCCAAAGCAACAGCCGCTCCTGCAGCTGATGAAGAGGCTTCTGCTTCTAACCAATAAAAACTCTAAGTTATGGCAAAAGACGTAGATCTTACCTCAAGAGAGTGGCGCGACATAGTGTTCGATGGCAAGAACAAGGAGTACGGCGCATATAAACTGCGTGAGACCTCTCCTGCCCGCCACACAAAAGCTATCGTATGGGTAGTAATCTGTGTTGCTATCATCCTTATCCTTCTCATCCTGTCGATTTCAGGTGTATTCTCAAAACCGGAAGAAGAGCAGATTGTGACTTCTACAGTTCAGGAAATCACCAACGTTGACACTCAGGAAGAGGAAATCGAGGAAGAGGAAGAAGAGCAATTCCAGATGCCCGAACCCGAAGAAGTGGTAGCTCCCGAAGAAGTTGCAAACCAGCAACGTGTAACCGACCTCCTTATCGTTGAAGATGAAAAGATCGAAGAGGATAAGCAGGTTAAGAATCAGGAAGAAGTGCTCGAAAACGAAGCACAGGCCGGTGCCCTCGATATCACCGAAGGTACTAACGACCTCAACAAGATGACCATCAAGGAAGAGGTTATCGCAGCACCTAAAGTTGAGGAAGAACAGCCTATGAATATCGCGATGGTAGAGCAGAAACCCGAATTCAACGGTGGTGAAGCAGCCATGTATAAATGGCTCAGCGACAACATCGTTTATCCCTCGGCCGCATCTGAAGAAGGTGTTCAGGGTCGTGTGGTAGTTGAGTTCGTGGTTGGTAAAGACGGTTCGATCACCAACGTACGCGTAGTTCGTCCTCGTCACCCGGCTCTTGATAAAGAAGCCGTACGCGTGGTGAAAGCTATGCCGAAGTGGATCCCCGGCCGTAACAACGGTCAGCCCGTCAAGGTTACCTACACTCTCCCTGTGACCTTCAAACTTCAGTAGAATTCGCTTTTGAATTCCATACCCCTCCTTAGCCCGGTGCCTTGTGCGCCGGGCTTTTTAGTTGAATATGATTTTTTAGCAGTTGAATAGTTATGAGTAAACCGATTTTGTATTTCGATATGGATAATGTTCTGGTAGATTTCGCTTCCGGCCTTGCAAAAGTGAGCGATGATGTCAGACGTCTTTACGAACGTGATAGCGCCGGTAAGCCTCATTACGATGATATCCCGGGTATATTCGCGCTGATGGAGCCGATGAAAGGTGCTGTAGAAGCAGTGGAGCGACTTAAAGATAAATATGATATCTATATACTTTCCACTGCACCTTGGGATAATCCTTCGGCGTGGTGTGACAAATTACAATGGGTCAAGAAATATTTTGGCGCGGCTTTTTACAAGCGTGTGATTCTCTCACATCATAAAAATCTGTGCATGCAGCCCGGAGCCTATCTTATCGACGACAGAAGCCGTCACGGTGCCGAAAGCTTCGGTGATAGATGGATTCAATTTGGCAGTGAACGTTTTCCTGACTGGAAGTCAGTCGTTGATTATCTTGTCTGATAGGATATTGTGAGGCTGAGGTGTCGGTTTGCATACCTCCTGCGGCATGATAAGACCTTTCAGTTCGATGAGTAGGCTACCGCGAAGTGGTACGGCAATAATTTTTGCCGATGGCTACATGAATGGTGTGTGGATTACAGGTTCTTATAAGCCGTGTTATTTCTTGCGTGTCTCTATGTTGGGCAAGAAGTAGGTGACAATTCCGAGCAGAGGCAGCAATGTACTGATTTTAAAAATGAATTCGATACTTGTTAAGTCGGCAAGCCAACCGAAGAATGCTGAGCCGATTCCGCCGAGACCGAAGTTAAGTCCGAAAAACAGGCCGGCCATCAACCCGACCTTGTCAGGTTTAAGCTCTGTGGCGTAGACAAGGATAGCGGAGAATGCCGATGATATTATCAAACCTGTCAGTACCGCTAAAATGATTGTAGCCGAAAACCCGACGTAGGGCATTGCGAGAGCAAAAGGAGCCGCACCGAGAATCGAGCCCCAGATTACATATTTTCGCCCGTAGCGGTCGCCTACGTGACCGCCGAGTACTGTGCCCACGGCCACAGCCGCCATGAATGCGAAGAGGCAGAGCTGAGATGTGCGGATGTCTACCCCGAATTTATCGATAAGGAAGAATGTGAAGTAGCTTGTCATGCTCGCCATATAGAAATATTTGGAGAATGTGAGGACGCATAAAATGACGATAGCCCACTTTATGCGCCGGGCCGACAGTTTCTTTACTGCGTCGTTGACTACGATGGCTTTGCTTTTGAGCCTGTGTAGCTGCGATTTATACCAAGACCCGACCGGATAGAGCATGGCGCCGGCGCATAATGCTGCGATAGCAAACCATGCTATAGATGATTGACCGAAAGGTATGATTACCATTGCGGCAAGCAAAGGGCCTACGGCGCTACCGCCGTTTCCTCCTACTTGGAATATCGATTGGGCCAGACCTTTGTTGACTCCGCCTGCCATTTGGGCAATTCTTGAAGATTCCGGATGAAAGATCGACGAACCAAGCCCCACCACCGCCACAGACAATATCAGCAGCCCGAAATTGTCGGCAATCGACAAAAGCAATATGCCCGAGAGGGTGAAGAGCATGCCGGTGGAGAGAGAGTAAGGGTGGGGATGACGGTCGGAATAAATACCTACCAAGGGCTGCAATATCGATGAAGTCATCTGGAAGACGAAAGTGATAATACCGATCTGGATGAATGATAATCCGTATTCATCCTTGATAATAGGATAGATAGACGGTATCACCGACTGCATCATATCATTGAGCAAGTGGGCGAAACTGATGGCAAAAAGAATGGGGTAAATTGTAACTTCCTTGTTTTTGTCAGCAAAATCCATAGGGCATATCTTTGTTTTGAGCCTGCAAAATTAGCAAGAAAAATTGTGAAAAGCAAAGCCTGAAAAAGTTATCAACAATAGGGTGAGAATTAACATCTGAAACTTGACAATGTCAGAAATTTTGCTCAATTTTGCGGCTCCAATTAGAACACAGTCATGACACTTCAAACAACTTATACTTACGATCAAGCCTATCAGGCAACATTAAAGTATTTTGATGGCGACGCGCTTGCCGCCCAAGTGTGGGTGAGCAAATATGCCTTGAAAGACTCCGACGGCAATATCTTCGAACTTACGCCCGATGATATGCACCGCCGCCTCGCCGCTGAGATAGCACGCATAGAAGCCAAATATCCGCAGGGTATGGACAAGGAAGAAGTCTTCGAACTCCTGCGTGACTTCAGATATATAGTTCCTCAAGGCAGCCCCATGGCCGGTATCGGCAACAGTATGCAGGTGGGCTCGCTCTCAAATTGTTTTGTAGTAGGTCTTGACGGTAAGCCCGACAGCTACGGCGGTATCATGCGTATCGATCAGGAACAGGTGCAGCTTATGAAACGCCGCGGCGGTGTGGGTCACGATCTGAGCCATCTTCGTCCCAAAGGCATGGCTGTGAAGAATTCAGCTCTTACCTCAACCGGCCTTGTGCCGTTTATGGAGCGCTATTCCAACTCTACCCGTGAGGTGGCGCAGGACGGCCGTCGCGGTGCACTTATGCTCACAGTATCAATCAAGCACCCCGACGCAGAGGGATTTATCGACGCCAAGATGACTCCCGGCAAGATTACAGGTGCCAACGTATCGGTGCGTATCGACGACGCTTTCATGAAAGCTGTTGAAGCCGGCACCCCTTATCGCCAGCAATATCCGGTAAACTCCGATGAGCCCCTCGTGACAAAAGATATCGACGCCGGTGCTCTATGGCAGAAAATTGTCACCAACGCTTGGAACTCCGCCGAGCCCGGTGTGCTGTTCTGGGATACCATACGCCGCGAGTCTGTGCCCGACTGCTATGCCGACCTCGGCTTCGAGACAATATCCACCAACCCTTGTGGTGAGATTCCTCTCTGCCCCTACGACTCTTGCCGACTGTTGGCAATCAACCTCTATTCATTTGTCAACAATCCTTTTACAGCCGAGGCGAGCTTCGATTATGAGAAACTTACCACCATGGTGCGCAAAGCCCAGCGCATAATGGACGATATCATCGATCTGGAGATGGAGAAGATCGACCTTATCCTCTCGAAGATCGACAGCGATCCCGAACCCGAAGAAGTAAAGGGACCTGAGCGTAACCTGTGGCTTAAGATCAAGGAAAAGACTCTCCGTGGACGTCGCACAGGCCTTGGCACAACAGCTGAGGGCGATATGATCGCAGCAATGGGACTTCGCTACGGTACTCCCGAGGCTACAGACTTCTCTGTCTCTGTTCACCGTGCGGTAGCTCTTGCGGCATACACCGAATCGGTAGAGATGGCAGCCCAGCGCGGAGCCTTCGAGGTATATGATACAGCCCGTGAGGCCAACAATCCCTACATCCGCCGCATAGCCGAGGCCGACCCCGGGCTCTACGAGAAGATGGCGCGCCAAGGCCGTCGCAATATCGCTTGCCTCACAATCGCGCCTACAGGCACCACCAGCCTGATGACCCGCACCTCGAGCGGTATCGAGCCGGTGTTTATGCCCGTCTACAAGCGCCGTCGCAAGATCAACGCCAACGATTCTTCGGTACATGTAGATTATGTTGACGACAGCGGCGATGCTTTCGAGGAATATATCGTATATCATCCTAAATTCCTTGATTGGATGAAGCTCAACGGTATCGACACTGAGAAAAAATATACGCAGGAAGAGCTTGACCAGCTTGTTGCCCGCTCGCCTTACGCCGGCGCCACTGCCAATGAAATCGATTGGCTTGAGAAGGTCAATATGCAGGGCAAGATTCAGAAGTGGGTTGACCACTCGATATCTGTTACCATCAATCTGCCCAAAGATATCACAGTAGAAGCCGTTGAAAGCCTCTATCGCCACGCATGGCATGCCGGCTGCAAGGGTTGCACAGTATATCGCGACGGGTCGCGTTCGGGCGTCCTCGTATCCATTGAGGAAAACAAGAAGAAAGCACAGCCGCACACCCACGAGCCTATCATGGCCAAGCGCCCCGACGAACTTGAGGCCGACGTGGTGCGCTTCCAGAACAACAAGGAAAAGTGGATTGCCTTCGTTGGACTCGTTGACGGACGCCCCTACGAGATTTTCACCGGTCTTGCCGATGATGAAGACGGTCTCTTCCTGCCCAAAGCAGTGACCCACGGTCGCATTATTAAGGCTATCGACGAGAACGGAAGCAAACGCTACGACTTCCAATACAGCAACAAACGCGGCCATAAGACCACTATCGAGGGCCTTAGCGATAAATTCAACCCCGAGTATTGGAACTATGCCAAACTCATCTCTGGTGTATTGCGTTACGGTATGCCCATCGATCAGGTACTTAAACTTGTGGGCGGCCTTGAGCTCGACTCGCAGAGTATCAATACATGGAAGATGGGCGTGGAGCGCGCCTTGAAGAAATATCTGCCTAACGGTACTTCGGCAAAAGGACAGAAATGTCCGAACTGTGGACAGGAGACGCTTGTTTATCAAGAAGGCTGCTTGATATGCACATCGTGCGGCACAAGCAAGTGTGGATAGACTCCGCTCCTGAATTAACTTTACAATTTTATGACACAACATCAACGATATCAAGGCCTGACAGAGTCGGAGGTGGCGCATAATCGCGCCGCCTTCGGCTTGAATATACTTACTCCTGCAGCAAAGACGCCGCTTTGGCGACGTTTTCTTGACAAGTTCAAAGACCCCCTTATCATCATTTTGCTTATAGCCGGAGTCCTTTCGGTCGGTATTTCGTGTTATGAATACTGGGGTCTTGATGAGGGTGCAGCGGTGTTCTTCGAGCCTGTGGGTATATTCATGGCCATCATTCTTGCCACCGGGCTTGCCTTTATCTTCGAGCTTAAGGCTGACCGCGAGTTTGAGATACTCAATAAGGTCAACGACGACGAGCCTGTGCAGGTTATCCGCGATGGAAATGTCATTGCCATACCGAAAAAAGATGTGGTTGTAGGAGACATCGTGATACTCAATACCGGCGAGGAGATTCCAGCCGATGGCGAGCTGCTTGAGGCTACTACTCTGAGTGTTGACGAGTCTACCCTTACCGGAGAGCCTTCGTGTGCCAAGACAACAGATGAGGCTCATTTCGACGCCGACGCAACATTCCCTTCCAATCATGTTCTGCGTGGCACCAAGGTGATGGAAGGCCACGGCGTGATGAAGGTGTATGCCGTGGGCGACAAGACCGAAAACGGTAAGGTTTTTACCGCCGCGCAGATCGACAGCAGTGTCGTCACGCCGCTCGACGAGCAACTCGGGCGTCTGGGGCGCATGATATCGATTTTCAGCTATATCGTCGCCGTGGCTATTGTTGCCGGTCGTCTTACGATGTACTTCGTGCATAACGAATTCGAGTGGATAAGCTTCATCACCTACTTACTGCAGAGCCTGATGATTGCCGTTACGCTTGTGGTTGTCTCCGTTCCGGAGGGCTTGCCTATGGCTGTCACTCTGTCGCTTGCCTATTCAATGCGCCGCATGCTCAAGACAAACAATCTTGTGCGCAAGCTTCATGCCTGCGAGACTATGGGCGCCACCACTGTGATATGCACCGACAAAACCGGTACCCTCACTCAGAATCAAATGCAGGTATATCAGACACGATTCTATGGCAATCCTCCACAGGATGTCATAGAGGAGGGTATAGCTGTGAATTCTACCGCACAGCTTGATCTTTCGGGTGAGAAGCCGGCCGTGCTCGGCAACCCTACCGAGGGAGCGCTCCTGCTTTGGCTCAACAAGCAGGGAGTGGATTATCAGGTGCTGAAAGATAAGGCACAGGTGGTAGAGGAGTTGCCTTTCACTACCGAGCGTAAGTATATGGCTACCGTAGTCGACTCGTCCGACGGTCGCCGCATATTATATGTCAAAGGTGCTCCGGAAATAGTATTCGGCATGTGTACCGATACTGCAGGAGTAAGTAAAGCCGAAATAGACGCTCAATTGCTTGAATATCAGAATATGGCAATGCGAACATTGGGCTTTGCCTATCAGGTGCTTAAGCAAGGCGACGCAACGATTGATTCGGGACGTGTCGTGGCCGACCGCCTCACTTTCCTTGGTGTTGCCGCCATATCCGACCCCGTTCGCGCCGATGTTCCGGCTGCTATCGACGAGGTGCTCAATGCCGGAATCAAAGTGAAGATAGTCACCGGCGATACTCCCGGCACAGCCAAAGAGATTGGCCGTCAGATAGGCCTTTGGAATGACGCGGTAGACGGTGAGAGAAATATTGCTACAGGCGTCGAGATTGGCGAGATGAGCGATGAGGAGTTGCGGCACCGTGCGGGCGAGCTGAAAATAATAGCCCGTGCACGCCCTATGGATAAGAAACGTCTCGTTGAAGCCTTGCAATACGATGGCGAGGTTGTGGCAGTTACCGGCGACGGCACAAACGACGCTCCGGCTCTTAAAACGGCTCAGGTAGGCCTCTCTATGGGCGATGGTACGGCTGTGGCAAAAGAAGCCAGCGACATAACTATCATCGACAATTCATTCGCCTCTATCGGCCGTGCTGTGATGTGGGGCCGCTCTCTCTACCGCAACATTCAGCGCTTCATCCTTTTCCAGCTTACGGTGAATGTGGTGGCCTGCCTTATAGTGCTTTCAGGCGCATTTCTCGGCATGCAGTCACCGCTGACTGTCACACAAATGCTGTGGGTCAACCTTATAATGGATACTTTCGCGGCTATGGCATTGGCTTCGTTGCCGCCTACTCAGTCGGTGATGAAAGAGAAGCCGCGCTCGCGCTCGGCGTTTATCATCAATGGCTCCATGTGGGAGTTTATTGTTGGTACAGGCTTGGTCTTCACAGCATTGCTCTTTACATTGCTTTATTATCTGGAGCATACCGATATCAATTGCCTTGCAGACTTCAGGACAGCGGCAATGACTAAGGCTGTCCCGGGTCTGTCGCCCTACGAGGTATCATTTTTCTTCACCACCTTCGTGTTCCTGCAGTTCTGGAACATGTTCAACGCGCGTGCTTTCGCCACCGGCCGGTCGGCATTGCACTTCAAGGGCTGCGGAGGATTTCTTTTTATCGCCGCAGTCATCTTGGTCGGTCAGATATTGATAGTAAGTGTCGGTGGGCCGTTCTTCAGCGTTGTGCCGCTCAGCATTGCTGATTGGGCATTGATTATCGGATCCACATCGCTTGTGCTGTGGATCGGTGAGATTTACCGTCTTTTCAAGAAATAAGGACTACATTGGCTGCACGCTCTCAACTACAGCGAGCATTTGCTCGCTGCGGGAGTCGGTGTAGCCGTAGAGCCGCAGTGTGCCGCCGTCGCGCACGCCGAGCTTGCCGCGCAGGGCGTCGGCGGATAAGCCGAAGTTGCGCACCGCCACCTCGATACGCGGGTAGCGCGACTTGAATCGTTTGATTACTTTTGAGGCGTAAGGCAAGGTCTCTATCACGCGGTAGCACTTGCCCGGGAAGCCTTTTACGGCTTCAGTTGAATAAAACAGTCTTGTGTTGGGATGAAAGACCGAGAGCCCGTAGCTGTCGGCGAGAAGCTTGAAAACGCCGGTTTTCATTACAGCCGGATATGCCTCGAATATGAAGTCGCCTTCTTTCAATGGAGCTGTGAGGCGGGGCATGGCAGCGGAATCCTCACGGGTGCGCGTGAATGAGAAATTGACCGCGCCGCCATCGGGCAGGAGCGTAACCCCTTCGATTACGGGTTCGGTGACCTCGGCCTCGAAGTCGATAGTGATGAAGAGTTCCTTACATTCTGTGGTTGTGCCTAATGCGGCCACGCTCACTGGTGTCACTTCAAGCAGCTTGACAGTATGTGCGATATCAAGCATAGGCGAGGCCTTGATGAGCAAGCGCCGGCATATCTGTCTTAGTTTTGGCAGTATTGCCGTGACATCAGGCTCGCAATCGCTAAGTGCAAATACGCGGCCGCCATCGGAGCTTCGTCGGGCCGGATCGATAAATGCCGTCTCAAATCTGCGCCCTTGGGCTATGCAGGAGTCAATGAAAAGGGCACAGTCACCCTCAATTACCTCTACATTGTCGAGGTGAAGGCCGGCTGCATTGTAGCGCAGCGCTTCGGCACGGTCATTAGCCATCTCTACGGCGACTACAGAAGACGCGTGCGAGGCTATGTGGAATACGTCAATGCCGAGGCCGGCTGTGAGGTCTACTACTGAGGTGTCTTCCGGGATGAGAGAGGAGTGGTAAGCGGCGAGCAGGTCGGAAGTGGCCTGCTCGCCGGCAAGTACCGTCGGGAATTCGAACATGCCGAAAGAGGCGAGCGTCTGCTGCAGTTTCGCACCGAACTTGCGGCGACATTCAATCTGCGTTATGGCATTGCTGTAGTCAAAACCATCGGTGCGGCCATGGCAGGCCAGACGCAAGGCGTCGGGATTATCGGCGATATGCGCCTCTATCCAAGCATATTCTGAGTCGTTCATCTTAGTCGGTCGTAGCTGCGGAGGAGTTTATGGTCTTTGCGCATGAATCTGAGGCCTGCGAGGGCAAAAATCATTGCGCCGATAAGCAGGAGCACACCGCCGGTCCAGATAAGCTCTGCGTCGGGCATTGCGGCATAGATGACGAATCCGCATGTCACCAGCGACGCTGCGATAAGCACGATGGAGATCAGGGTGACTTTCATCTGCAGCTTGAGGTTCTTGAAGAGGAATATCGAGAGGAAAAGCAAAGCCGCGATGAGGATGTTGAGAATCATCAGCACCGGTGCGTCGGAAACGAAGATATCGCTTGCCGCAGCGGCTTCGGTCGCTTTGATATGTGCGTAGGGTGTGGCGCAGAAGATACACATCAGCACCACGGCGATAAGTAGCAGTACGCTCTGCCAACGTTGAATTACCATACTGTGTGAATTATATTTGATTAGAAATTATTATCGTTCTTATATCTCAGGATGTCGGGCATGGTGGTAAGGCCGGCAAATGTGTCGGTAGACCCTACGGGATATGCGGCGAGGGCTGATATGTTGGCCTGCAGTTTTTCATAGAGTTCCAATTCGGAATCAAATGTGCCGGCTTGGCTTCTGAGCAGGGCTACCGCAGCTTCGGCATTGCCGTCGAGCCACATTATCATGGCTTCGAGGAATGGGTGCTGAGAGTTGCGTTCGCGGGCCGGAATGAGGTCTATGGTGCTTGCAGCTTCGTCGATACTGCCTGATATGAGATATATGAATGCCAACTGTTTCTTGGCCGAATAGTCATCAGTGGGCAGGTTGTAATCGAGGCGGTGAAGTGTGAGCGCCGCCTCTTCAAGGTTGCCTGCGTCAAGATATGCCTCGGCAAGCAGACCGAGGTCGGCTTGGTCGGCAAGACTTTCGAGCAAGGCAATGGCTTTGGCGTGCTCGCCGCGGTCGTTGTAGAGCCGTGCAAGTTTGTGGGCAATGTCGTTGCGGTCGGGATACTTTGTGAAAAGCATGTCGTAGATGTCGGCAGCGATGTTTTTATCGCCTTCGCACTCTATGAGAAGGTCGGCCTTTAGCTCGAGTGTATTGTCAGAAATTGCTTCGGTATCTGATATAGATTCAATCAACCGCAGTGCGTGGCTTTTGAGATTGAGTTTGAGTGCTACCCGGGCGAGGTCGGCCTTGTCGCTGTCAGTGAGCGTCTGTGTAATAGGCGACACTGCTACGAAAGATTCGGCTTTGAGAATATCGCTTACCGGAAATTCCTTGACTTTGGGGAAAGAGTTGATGAATCTCACCAGCGCATGAACCTGATTGGCAATCAGCATATTGTCGGAAACGTTTGAAAGCTCGTTCATTGCGTCGCGGTATTCGGGCGTGTCGGCTACCGAGCGCATGCTGTCAACCATGCTCGTCAGGGCTTGATTGCGCATTGACTGAGGCAGCTGACCCATCGAGAGCAGCATTGCATATTTGTCGCTGTCGGCGATATTGGGCATCATGGCAATGCTTTCAGCAATCTCTGCACCTTCGCCATCAGTGATTTCGGCAAGGGCGCTGTGCTGCGTATCGAAAGGCAAGAACCAATTCGGCATTGCAGCGAAGAATGGGAACTGTCTCATGCGGCCAATGCTCTTTCCGAAAACGTCGGCACCGCCGGCCTGAGCTTCATTGAAACGCTTGAGACGGTCGTAGTCGTCGCCGGTGAGGTTGACGTTTTTAAGTGCCTCGGGGTCGCTTGGATCAATGCCCTTGAAACGCTGGCTCAGCGAGGCCATCTCGGCGAAGAAATCATTGTCGTTGTCGGCAAGATTCAGCGAGAGAGCCTTGACTATGTCGAAAACATTCAAGCCTTCAAGTTCGCTAACAACGGCCTCGGAGTTGGCGGCTGCTATAACGAGCCATACCGAAGCTGCCGTGCGTATGCGGCGGTTTGACGATTCGGCAGCGCTGCGCAGTGCCGCGCTTATCTTTCTGTCGGATATATGTGAGGCGGCCAATCCGAGAGCGTTGACCCACAACTCGCGGTGGAGTGCCGGGATTGTATTGTCAGCTATCAGGTCGTTGATAAGGGTCATGATATCTTCGTCAGGACGGTAGAGTGTCCATATCCGGTTGAAGATATCATTTGCAAGCCGTTCGAGCTGTGCTTTGGCACGCGGATTTGTAAAGGCGGTGACATCGCTGTGGAGTCGCTCGGCCTCGGCGAGATAGTCGCTTATTATGCTCTGCAGGTTCTCTTCGGGCCGCATTTCCTGAAATCTGAGTTGCGAGCCATAGAGGGTGTCGCGACGCGCCTCTGCCGCATGGCGCAGGTCGGATATTACGTCGCGCAGGAGAGCCTTCACCGAGTCAGTCTCTTTTGCTATATTTGATTTGGGATTAGACATCACGAAGCGCAGCATATAGTAATATCGCGTTTCGATATCCTTTATTTCGCTTTGAATTCTGACGTTTTCAAGTTTGGCAGCGCATTGGCTCAGCAAGCGCAAGGCGTCGTGTATGTTCGAGCGGTCGAGTTCGCGCTCGGCAGCGGCTATGGGTTGCATATATGATGTGGGAGAGTATGTCATTATTGAAATATGGAGTCGGAGGGAATCAATTCTATCGGAATCAAAAGAAAGTCAAACATCGCACCTTTAGCGAGTGAAACCTTTAGATATTTGCTGCCATATTGGCATGAAGCCAACTTATCGGCTTTAAATATAACGGTTTCTAAGGGCTCGGGGTTTTCTTGGTCGTAGTCAAAAGGGTAGAGCGCCAAGGCGAAGCCGTCGTTTTCAATCTGCAGTGACTGCGGTCTGAGGCGTGGCGTTATATCACGCCGTCCGGTCACGATAAACCATGCCATAGCCACGCCCATAGGAATTATTATGAATATCGCCATCATGGCCACAAACCACCAGCGCATGTCGTGGAATCCGGCTATGAACGCCGCCAGTATTCCGGCAGCCGCGATAGAGCAGGGCAGCATGGCGTGCATTCTGAAATATGCCTTGGCATATTCCTTGGCCGGCACAGAGTAGATTGTCATAGTGCTGATTCTATGGCCTTATGTGATTTTTCCATAAGCTCGGCCAACTCGTGGCGACCGTTTTCGGGTGCTTCGATAGGTTTGTGGATAGTGAGTATGATTCGTCCCGGGCGTGGCAGCCATGCTGTGCGGCGCATGACGCGGTATGCACCGTCGATGGTGATGGGTACTACCGGCAGTCCGAATTCTACTGCAAGAGCGAAAGCGCCGCGGCGGAAAGCGTGCATGCGGCCGTCGAGTGTGCGCGAGCCCTCGGGGAATACTACTACCGACATGCCGCCGGCGAGACGCTTTTCGGCTGTCTGCATGGTCTCGCGTACTGCCGAGGGGCTCGAATTGTCAACAAAGATATGCCCCGACACCTTGCAGCTGTAGCCTACGAGGGGTATGCGCTCAAGCGGTTTCTTCATCATCCACCTGAACTGATGGCCGAGATAGCCGTAGATAGAGAAGATGTCGTATGCCCCCTGATGGTTTGCCACAAATACATAGCTTTTGCCTTTCGATATATTCTCGCGCCCTTTTACTTTCACTCTTACCAAAGAGAAAATGCAGAAAAGACGCCCCCATATCGCGCCGGGCCAGAAACCGAAGAAGCGTCCTCCTCCCAAGGCACTGCCGATTATAGTGATAGTCGCTGCAAGAATGGTGGCTGTCAGCAGCACGGGAACTGCTATCAGAAAGAAGTATATATAATAAAATATCAGTTTCATGCGTTAAAAACGTGTTTGATATGCAAAGATACAAATAAGATACGAATATGTGTTGTCTATGTATATATTTATTTTGTGCAAGTGTTAATAAGGGTTAAAATACTCGGAAAAATTTGCACAATCGAAAAAGAGGTTGTAACTTTGCAGTGCAAAAGCGAAAAGCCTTGCAGATAACATGGCGATTTAGTGTAGAGGCCTAGCACGCCACCCTCTCAAGGTGGAGACTCGGGTTCGAATCCCGGACTCGCTACAATAGCAGATCGATTAACGGTCTGCTTTTTTTATCTCCTCATGTATCGAAAAATCATCCACATAGATATGGACGCGTTCTACGCGTCGGTAGAGCAGCGCGACGATCCTTCGCTCGCGGGTGTTCCTGTTGCCGTAGGGCAGGCCGATGGCCGTGGCGTCGTCGCCGCGGCGAGCTATGAGGCACGGCGCTATGGTGTGAGGTCGGCGATGTCGTCGTCGAAAGCGCGCAAGTTATGTCCGGGGCTCAAATTTGTAAACTGCCGCTTCGATGTCTACAAAAGTGTCTCGGCGCAGATTCACGATATCTTCCATGAATATACCGATATCATGGAGCCGATATCGCTTGACGAGGCATTTCTCGACGTCACCGAAAATTTTGCCGGCATACCTCTCGCTCTCGATATAGCGCGCGAAATCAAGCACAAGATACGCGAGCGACTGTCGCTTGTGGCCTCGGCAGGTGTCTCTTACAATAAGTTCCTCGCCAAGATTGCTTCAGACTACCGCAAGCCCGACGGTTTGTGCGTCATACCGCCCGAGCGGGCTGTGGAGTTTATCGCCAAAATGCCCGTGGAGAGCTTTTGGGGAGTCGGCCCTGTCACTGCCGCAAAAATGCACAACTTGGGCATATATACCGGCGATGACCTTGCCAAGCTCACCTTGGGCGAACTGAGGCTGCATTTCGGCAAAGCCGGAGCGCAGTATTATCAATTTGCCCGAGGAATCGACAACCGTCCCGTCGAGGCCTACCGGGAGCGGAAGTCGCGCGGCGTGGAGCGTACTCTCGACGCCGATATCTCGACCCCTGAAGAGATAGAAGAACTGTGCAGTGAGCTTGTAGATGAATTGCTTGGCAGGCTCGAAAAAGCTAAGTTCACGGGGTCGGTACTGACTATGAAGGTGCGCTTTGCCGATTTCTCGCAGATTACACGCAGTGTTTCCGGCTTACCGCGCGGGCTCGACCGCAAGATTTTGCTGGAGAATATCCATGATATACTTGCCAAGAACGACATCTCCGGGCACGCCATACGTCTGTTGGGACTGACGGTGAGCAAAAGCGGTGCTTCTTCATTGTCGAATCCGCTCCAGCTTGAGCTCGATTTCGACGAATGAGCGTCTATTCCGTAGCTTCTGTGTTATCCTCTTGGTTGGATATATACTGGTCGTAATAGGCAAGGAGCAGGGTAGTGAGCGGCAGGGCGATAATAAGACCTATAAAACCGAGCAGCGTGCCCCACACCGACAGCGAGAGCAATATGATGGCCGGGTTGAGCCCCATGGCCTTACCCATGATTTTAGGTGTAAGGAAAAGATCCTGTATGCACTGTACGATAATATACACAGCCATTGTCGACCACCATATATGCCAGAATTCCACGTTTGAATCTACCGAGCACACCATGCACAGGATTGTTGACGGCACAAGGGATATCAATTGCAGATATGGCACCATATTGAGCACGCCGATAAAAAGCCCGAGGGCGATGGCGAGAGGTAAACCAATGATACTGAAACCTATGCAGAAGAGTATGCCCACGATAAAGGCAACCAAGGCCTGTCCGCGGAAATAATGGTTCATCGAGTCTTTCACATCATTGAAAATGCGGAAAGTGGTGTCGCGGTATTTTGGAGGCACCATACGGCGGAAGCCCTTGAGGAGCCGCTCATAGTCGAGCATGATGAAAACGATATACAGCAGCACTATAAACCAACTGAATACGCCCATCACTATATTGTATCCGCCGGCGATAAACGAGCCCAAGGTCTCGAAAAACGACTGCAGGTCGCGGCGTGTGAGCTCTTTTGATATGCTTTCTAAGTCGATACTTTCTTTTATAAAATTATGCACTGAATCAGGGATGAAGCTGATGTGCGTGCCCGAAGAAGTGTAGTGGCGTATGAAATCGGCTACCTGATGCATTTCATTGATAACCGAGGGTATTATAAAAACGCTCGCGGCCACCAATATGAGTACACATTCAAAGAGAGTCATCAGAATCGGCAGCCAACGGTTGTTGACCCGCAGCAGCCGTTTGTTGTACTGTACGAACGGTTCGAGTATATATGCCACCAGCCACGCCACAAGGAATGGCAGGAGCACCATGCGCAGCTCGTTGATGAGCCACACCGCAGCCACGATGGCTGCTATAGTGATGAGCATGCGCACCACACGGTCAAATGTAAACGGACGCGATGGCGAAACGGGTGTTTTTGAAGTCATCATGTGTAATGTTTTGAAATCTCTGCCAAAATTACAAAATAATTACTAATTTTGCAGCAAGAATATTAATTTTACATTACACATAAAGAAAAAAGCAATGGAAGAAACTTTAAAAGTCACCCTTCGCGACAAGGCATGGGCACGATGGACAGCACTCGGACTGCTGGCCTTTGCGATGTTCTGCTCGTATATCTTCATGGATATCCTGTCGCCGATCAAAGACTTGCTTCAGTCGACCCGCGGATGGGATTCGACAGCATTCGGCACCATGCAGGGCTCCGAGACATTCCTCAATGTCTTCATATTTTTCCTCATTTTTGCCGGTATAATACTCGACAAGATGGGAGTGCGCTTCACTGCCGTGCTCTCGGGCTTCGTAATGCTTGTAGGTGCCACCATCAACTGGTATGCTCTTACCGACACATTCCTCTCGAGTTCACTCGCGGTGTGGTTTACCGAGCACCTCAACTATATCCCCGTCTTCGACGAGCTTGGCATATCGCCGTTCTATGAGGGTATGCCGGCGTCGGCCAAATTCAGTGCCATAGGCTTCATGATCTTCGGCTGCGGCGTTGAGATGGCCGGTATCACTGTGAGCCGCGGTATTGTCAAGTGGTTCAAAGGCCGCGAGATGGCCATGGCGATGGGTTCTGAAATGGCCTTGGCTCGTCTCGGTGTAGGCACTTGTATGATATTCTCGCCCCTTGTAGCCAATTTCGGCGGCGTGGTGAGTGTGTCGCGTTCGGTGGCTTTCGGCGTTGTGCTGCTGCTTATTGCCTTGATAATGTTTGTGGTTTACTTCTTCATGGATAAGAAGCTCGACGCGCAGACAGGTGAGGGCGAGGAAAAAGACGAGCCTTTCAAGATTTCCGACCTCGGCAAGATTCTTTCGAGCTGGGCTTTCTGGCTTGTGGCTCTGCTTTGCGTGCTCTACTATTCGGCAATCTTCCCATTCCAGAAATATGCTGTGAATATGCTGCAGTGTAACCTCACACTCAACCCCGAGGGTGTAGGCGAATTCTGGCAGAGCGACCTTGCAACCTATATCCAGTATATCATCATGCTCATCGTTGCCGTAGGGTCGTTCGCTTTCAGTTTCTCCAAAGACAAAAAAATCAAGATACCTGCGCTTACCGTAGCTGTGGTTGCGCTTGTGGTATACTGCGTGATGGGCTATATGCGCCAGAGCGCCGCTGCAATCTTTGCCGTGTTCCCCCTGCTTGCTGTAGGTATCACTCCTATTCTCGGCAACTATGTCGATTATAAGGGTAAAGCCGCTTCAATGCTCGTGTTCGGCTCCTTGCTCCTTATTCTCTGCCACCTTACCTTTGCCTTCATCCTGCCGATGTTCAAGGGCAATGATGTCGGCGGAGTGGTAGTGGCTTATATTACTATCCTTGTTCTCGGAGCAAGCTTCTCACTTGTGCCCGCTTCTTTGTGGCCCAGCGTTCCCAAGCTCGTCGACGCGAAAATCATCGGTTCGGCCTACGCATTGATTTTCTGGATTCAGAATATCGGCCTGTGGCTCTTCCCCTTGCTTATCGGCAAGGTGCTCGACGCCACCAACACCGATATCGTGGCTGATGTCAACGCCGGTCTGATGACAGCAGAGGAAGCTGCCGTGAGCTACAACTATACATGGCCGCTGGTAATGCTCGCTTGCCTCGGCGTGGCTGCTCTTATCCTGGGCCTTGTATTGAAAGGTGTCGACGCCAAGCGTCATATCGGCCTCGAACTTCCCAATATCACTCCTTCGGCCGAAGTTGAAGAGTCGGAAGTCGAAGCTGTAGAAGAATAATCGCAGACTTCAAGTTTGCAGCTTGTGGGCAGTGGGTAGCATATTATCTATGCCGACTCACTGCCCATTTCATTTCAGCCCACAACCTGTCGATGTCGTCGAACGGTATCACCTCGGGCAGAGGCACCCAACCGTAGCGCTCGCCCATGAGCACGATGAAATTAGGACGCGGCGAAAGCTGTCGGCAACGTCGCAACTCGTTGAGACATATACGCATGGTGCGGTTGTCGAGACCCGCTTCCTGTGAAATGCCCCAGCGGAGGTCGGTCCACTCGATTATCCAACCTTGTGGCAAGTATTCATCGTGAAGTTGTTGCAGTACGCTGTGGAGCAGATTGCGCTCGCGCTGCATATCGGCGAAAGTAGAACTGACAAAGAAACGTATATAATTGGTGTTCATGGGCAAACGGTTAGTTGATATGCTGCAAAGATACTGATTTTTTTAAATATTTTACAAAGTTTAAAATATTTTGCTTAAATTTGTTCCGGTCAACAAAACACCACAAACAATTAGAGTAATTGAACCTGTTCAATTACTCCGGATTGCCATTTCATGAAAACCGCGTTACAATCAGCCTAGGATATAATTTCTGATAAAGGAAATTGATAAATATTATTGCCGGAAGCTGATTCATCTAAGGCGGGCTTGATTTGTCAGGCCCGCCGATTTTTTTTGCTCGCGGGGGTATTGACTTTTAGCGAAATAATATGTAATTTTGTGGATTGAGACGCGAAAAAACTGATAATTGCAGTATACTAATAAACCCTTTACTATCGCTATGCTACATTTAATTGCCGATACCGGCATACAATTTGATACAATAGAATTAGAATTCGATGCGGGTCAGCAACTTACGTTGCCGGCGGGACGACCGTTGAAGTATAGTTTCTGCAATATTGTCAACGAGGCGACGGGCGAGCGCGTTTTTGACCTGTTGACCTATCAGAGCACTATCGGTAAGTTCATTCCGGTCAATGAGCTTGTCAATGCCGGCACCATAGAACTTCTTGCCGACGGACGCGCCAAGCTCGATGATGGCGGAGTTGAGATAATGCGCACCGATGTGTCGCCGACACTCTTTACCCAACTCGACGCCTCCAACAACGGCGGCGAGATATACACTTTCAACTCGCTGCTGAGCTACCTTACTCCAAATCCCGAGCGTGTGCATGAGCGCGTGCCGGCATTCGAATTGCTGTTGGGGCATTGGCTCCCCATGCCGATGTTTGAAATGCAGCATGGCGTGACCACCGATGTGCCATACGCATGGTGCCGCGTGAAGATAGAGCGTATATCAGAAGCCCGCGAGGACGGCACCGCCCGCTACCGCTTTATCTGGGCTTTCGACACCCGCTCAAGCCGCGACCCGATGGAAATCTATCGCCCCACATTCCCTATCGAGGGAATCGACAAGGTTGAGTTCGGGCTATGCAACCGTGTATCGAATCTGATACCGTTTATGTCGCCAAACGGGTCTTTTACCGTATTCAGTCATTATATTGCCCAGTTGCTTGGTCTCGACCCTGCAGCCGGAGGCTATAAATATATAGGTTTCTATATCTATCTCATCAATTTCATCCGCTTCATCGGCGCCGCGCCGGAAGTTACTCTATATCATTGTGCCGAGTCGCGCAACATACCGGTTGACCTTGTGCTCGACATCGGTAACTCGCGCACCTGCGGCCTGCTTTTTGAAGACGGCGACTTTACGCGTGCGGCCATGCTTGCATTGCGCGATATATCAGATCCGTCGAAGACCTACGAACATCCGTTCGACATGCGCTTGGTGTTCCGTCAGGCCGATTTCGGAGGTGATATAGTGATTGAGGAAGAAGATATGTTCCGCTATTCGTCGCTTGTTCGAGTAGGCGATGAAGCCCGCAAGCTTGTATACCGCTCGGTGGAAAGCGAAGGGCTATGGGCGAGCACAACTAACTACTCCAGCCCGAAGCGCTATCTCTGGGATACGAAACTCTTCAAGCACAAATGGGAATTTCTCACTACCGACAGTGACCCCCTCTATATCCGCGAGGCCGAAAGCGTGTATGTGCCCGGGCTGTCGGATTTGTTCGACGCTGCCGGCGAGTATGTCCGCGATCCGTTCAACATGATAGAGAATACCGACGGTCATACGCATTATTCGCGTGCCTCGCTGATGACTTTCGTGCTCATAGAGATTCTGCAGCAGGCTCTCATGCAGATCAACAGCCCCGAATTCCGCCGCCGCCACGGTCAGATAAACTGCAAGCGAGTGCTCCGCAGCCTTATCCTGACATGCCCAACGGCCATGCCGCGTAAGGAGCAGATAAAACTTCGCCAGTGCGCCCTCGACGCTTTCGAGGCTCTGACTCTGATATATCCCGAGGGCGAGCTGCCCCGTATCGACGTATATCCGTCGGTCGACAGCCTTGCCACGAGCGCCGACGACGCCATGGCTGACGAGAAAGCCGCATGGACTTTTGACGAGGCTACCTCGTGCCAGCTTGTGTATCTCTATGCCGAGATTGCCGAGCGCTACCGAGGCCGTGCCCGCGAGTTCTTCGACCTCAAGGGTCATGTGCGCCCCGAGCTTGTGGCCGAGGGCTACAAGGATAAAGCCGTGACGATAGCCTCGGTAGATATAGGCGCCGGCACCACCGACGTGATGGTGTGCACCTATATGTGCTCGGGCAATGATGAGGGCACTCTTACTCCACGCCCCATATTCTGGGACAGCTTCTATGTTGCCGGCGACGACATACTCCGTAATATCATACAGAATGTGATTATAGAGGACAGCGGCGACGATTATCCCGATATGGGCAGCGTCTACTCAGCCTTGACAGCACGCCTTGAGCAGATGAGCACAGAGGAAATCGGGGCAATACCGAGCATGAGCGAGCATGTGGTATACCGCACCATCATGGGCGACCTCCGCTCATCATCTACCGAAGCAGAGACCAAAGCCATCAAGCAACGCTTGGCGACATCGCTGCTCCGTGATTTCTTCGGCGTTGACTCCAACATGATGGAAAACCGCGACCGCCGCTGCCGTGTAGACTTCAACACTCAGGTCTCACACCCGATGGCACAGTTCTTCATGGAGCAACTGAGGCTGCGCCGCCCGTCGAGGGTCTATACCTACGACGAGATTTTCCCCGAAGTCAAGCCCTCGCAATATCTTCTTGACTACTTCGCCGACCACTTCGGCTTCCGCTTCGAGGAGCTGAAATGGCGCTTCGACCCCGAGCGGGTGTCGGATATCGTGAAGTCGACGATGGAGAAACTGCTCAAACAGATATCATTGATGTTGTATGCCCACCACTGCGATATAGTGGTTCTCTCGGGGCGCCCGACGAGTATCGATGCCATTACCGAGCTCTTTGTCAAATATATGCCTGTGACTCCCGACCGCCTCGTGCGCCTCAACGAATACCGTGTAGGCCAGTGGTTCCCTCTCGCCGATCCGCAGGGCTACTTCTATGATCAGAAAGCGGTCGTGGCTGTAGGTGCGATGGTAGGACATCTCGCCTCCACACAAGGTTTCAACGGCATGATGATACAGTTTGACGATATGGCCAAGCACTTCTGCTCTACGGCCAATTACATCAGTCTCTACAAAGGCGACCGCATGGCCACTACATTGCTGACTCCCAAGAAAGGCAGCGAGACACTCAATCTGACAATCTTCCCGGCTTTCTTCGGCTGCAAGCAATTCGACACACCGCACTACGACGGCCGCCCCATCTATGCCCTCTACAACAACAGCGGCCGCCGGTCACTGCGTCTGACAATAAGCCGCGATTTCATGGACGACCCCGAGCGGCTCAATATCGAGGACGTATGCGATCAGAACGGCGACCAAGTGCCCCTCGACCAAGTGGAATTTATCAGCCAGTCGATAATCAACGATGGCCGTCATTGGCTCGACAAGGGCGAATTCGAACTAAAAATATAAGCGTATCATGGCTATACAAGACGATATACAGATAATCAACGAAGGCCTGTCGTGGCTCAAGACCAACAAGCCTGAACAGTATGAGCAGGCTCTTTTCCAGATGCTCGACGGGCGTCGGCGTCTTCGCCGTCAGCTTGACGCTTTGAATGAAAATCCGGCGATAGGCGCCTTCGGCGAGAGCCAGACCGGCAAGTCGTATCAGATAAACACTCTCCTCAACCGCTATGACAAAGCTTTTGTAATCAAGGCCGAGGGCTATCCTGAGGGGGTGGGCTTCGTAGACAAAATCAACCCTATCGGCGACGACCGCGAGGCAACCGGCGTGGTCACCCGCATGACGAGTTTTGTCAACGACCCCGGCCGATACAACGCCAAATATCCGGTGATTGTGAAGCTGCTTACTCCCGGTCAGCTTGCCACGATACTTGCCTCAGGCTACTACTCCAATATCCGCGACTATACCACCTACTGCGAGGATGAACTACGGGAGATTTCCGAATTGCTGTGGCAGCGCTACGGCAACCGCCCCGAATTGCCCGGAGCGGCCCTTGTGGAAGACGATATCCTCGACATAAAATCTTATCTTACAAATTATCTGAAGGCAGCCACGCAGGGCTTGGCCCGCTCGAATTATTTCGAGACCCTGACCCGCATTATCCGTCGGGTGCCGACAGGTGAATGGTCGCAGGTGCTCAAATATCTGTGGCACGAAAACGAGGTTATCACGCGCCTCTTCGAGCGCCTTTGCGCTACATTGCAGCGCATGGATTTTGCCCGTGAGGTATATGTGCCTGTCGAGACTGTAATCCATGGAGGCGAAAACCGCCGCACTATAATGTCGGTGGCCTGCCTCAACGGTCTTGATGAAAGCGACTGGGCTATCCGCACGGATGTGTATGTGCCGGAAGGTGGCGACCGTCAGCGTCTCCGCCGCGAGGCCGATATGCCTACCAGCGAACTATGTGCGGTGAGCGCCGAGGTAGTATTCAAGATCGACGCCGAATATCTCGACGAGACCCGCACCTACTGTTACGACGAGGCTCATGCCGGCCAACCGGGATACCTGTCGCGCTCGAGCCGTGGCAAACTCGCCGACAGTGTGAGCAAATCTTTACTCCGCGATACCGACCTTCTCGACTTCCCCGGCGCACGCAGCAACGAGCAGCAGGACGAGGCGTTCTGCACCGAAGGCGCCCGCGACAAATCTGGTCAGTCGGTGATTGTGAAGCTCTTCCTGCGTGGAAAGATCGCTTATCTTTTCAACTACTACAGCGAGAGCCACAAGATGAAGGTGCTGCTCTTCTGCCACCACCATAAACAGAGCGAGGTTAAAAACCTGCACATACTTCTTGACCAATGGGTGCGCCGCAATGTTGGCAACACCGTGGCCGAGCGAGCTGCCACTTTGGCGCGTACGGGAGGCATTTCGCCCTTGTTCCTCGTGGCCACGAAGATCAACATCGACATGACCCCCAAGAACTATGACTCCCATAACAACGCCACAGCCCTCAATACACGCTGGGAAGACCGCTTCCGCACAGTGCTTCTCGACGCAGTGCTCAACTGGAGCAATGTCGATTGGTTCCGCAACTGGTCGGCGCCGGGAGTGTCGTTCAAGGATACCTATCTGCTGCGCAGCTATGAATACTGCTCTTGCACGCCTACGGGCAATCAGATGTTCAGCGGCTATGATGTAGCCACATCGTCGCCGGAGCAGCGCCTTGAGATGGACCATGACTATTACCGCCTGCTCCACAGCACATTCGTCAACAACGGCAGTGTGCGTGAGCTCTTCTTCGACCCCGACCTTGCATGGGATGTGGTGTCTACCCTCAACAACGACGGTTCGCTGTATATCATCGAGCGTATGGGCCGCGTGGCCGAGGCTGCCTCGCAGATTCGCAACGAACAGATGAAGCGTGAGCGCGACGACATCATGACATCTGTGCGCAATATCCTCGACAAGGAATATGACAGCGACAATGATAACGACAAGCTGCTGCACAATATAGAGACTGCAAGCAACCTGCGCTGGGAATTTGACACCAGTTGCTCTACCGACAGTTATTATTTCGGCCATCTGCTGCAGGCTTTGCAGGTGACGGAGGCTGAGTGTCTGAGCATTGTGCATGAACTCGTGCATGGAACCGCTATAAACAACGACCTCAACAACCTGAGCGATTATCAACTGATAATCAACCGCTGCCGCAACTTCGAGGGCTGCACTACCGACGACGAGCGCTGGGAGCGGCTTATCAAGGCATACGGTTGGCGCACAAAAGAAAATGCGCGTCAGCAACTCGCACGCCGCAATATCGACCCTGAAGTCCTCTTCAAGCCCCGTACAAGGCCGAAGACCAACCAAGTGTTTATTGCCGACCATATAATGGATCTGTGGCGACGCAAGGTCAACTCCGAGCAACTGATGAACACTTTTACATCGGCCGACGATGGTTTCAACCCTGTGCTGATGAAAGAGCTCGTGACTACGCTCATAGAGTCGGCCGACCGCCTCAGGCTTGCCGACAATATAGCCGAGCGTATACGCAGCGAGGTGAATGTGGCCAATGTGTCGCAAATCAGGGAGAGCCTTGTCGCTGACATCATGGCTTCGACTCTCAACTCATTCGTCTGCGATTTCGGCTACTCCATGCTCGGTGAGCCCTTAAAGGAAAAAGCCCGCGCCATAGCCGAGGAAAACATGCTCCCGGTGTATGACTATATCTGCAAGGAACGCCGCGAGAGTTATGCTCACGATGAACTTGCCGAGATGTTCGAGCAGGCGTTCGACCGTGGGTCGGCTTTGACAGAATCGTTTGACAACCACTACAATGAATGGCTTGAGTATATGACGATAGCCTTTGTGGTACATCTCAAACGCAGCGAGCTTCCCGCCGAAGTGAATGAGGCGCTCGGCACTCTGATCAACCGTATAACATACTAATTCAAAGATATGAAACGTATACATTTCGACAGCAATGGCCCCGTGTGGTGGCATTATCCGTTCTGGAAACCGTGGGGCTGCCTCGGTTGTCTGGGCAGACTGCTGTTGTTCCTCATATTCCTGTTTATCTTCATGCTGCTGTTGAGCCAATTCCGCAGTTGCAGCAATGAGCGGGGCTCGCGCGCGGCAGATGAAGAGCTTGTGGTGGTTGAAACCCCGGCAGAAGGCACTCTCCCTCCCATCAACGATGATGATGTGATTGAAGACGAGGGTCGGCGTATAGTTGCCAATCGTCTCAATGTGCTCTTTCAGGCTGAAGTCGGCCAAAGCGATATAGAGCGTTGGAGCGAGCGCTTCAAGGAACTCTACCCCGGTGACGAATACAAGATACTTTTCTGCGATATCAATACCAAGCTCATGGCTCTTGAAGTGCCGGCCGAAAAACGCCGCGAGCTTATCACAGAACTGCCGCAGCAGATACCGGATATACCTTTCCTCGTGTTTGAAGAGGGTGTGATGGATATGGGTTACCGCCCCAACGACACTGCTTTAGGCAATGCTGACAAGTCTTGGCACCTTGAGGCCGTGAAAGCCTACGACGCATGGGATCTCACAAAAGGCAGCGATAAGGTGATTGTGGCGGTTGTCGACAGTTATTTCGACCTCAGTAATCCGGAATTTTCGGCGACATCAATCACCCGCCCTTATAATGTATGGGATGGCAGCGACAATGTGGCCGTCCCCGATACTTATAACCCCGGCAATCCCGACCCTGTCCTGTGCCATGGCACTATGGTGGCCGCGCTCGCCCTCGGCGGGATGGATAACGGCCATGGCAGTGCCGGCATAGCGCCAGATTGCACATTCATGCCCATCAGTCTGGGCTCTCGTTTCGGCTGCCTCGCCATGCTTCAAGGCCTGCTTTTCGCAGTCAACCACGGCGCTCAGGTTGTGAATATCTCCGCCGGCATGAGCTTTGCCGAGGAAGTGGCTTCATGGCCTGTCGACCGTCAGATAGAGATGGCACGCCGCGAGCTGCTGGCGCAGGAGGATGTGTGGAAATATGTCTTCGACATGTGCGAGAAATATCATGTCACCATTGTGTGGGCTGCCGGCAATGAGAATGTGTTCACCGCCCTCGACGCTTCCAAGCGTGGCAGCAATACCATAAAGGTATCTGCTGTAGACCGCAATCTCGCCAAAGCCACATTCAGCAACTTCGGCAACTTTGCCGAGCGCCGGATCTTCGAGTCGACTGTTTCCGCTCCCGGCACCAAGGTTTTCGGTGAGCTTCCCGGCGGTGGCGAGATGGCTGTAGACGGCACAAGTTTCTCCGCCCCTATAGTAGCCGGTGCTGTCGGTCTTATGAAGAGTCTCGATATCTCATTGACAACCCAAGAGATATCGGCGATATTGCAGGAGACGGGCAGGGTAGTGGCCACTCGCAGCACCATCGGCCCGATAATCCAGTTGCGCCCGGCTCTCGACAAGGTTATCGACGGCTTCCTTCCCTTCGATACTTTCAAGGAAGTGATTGCCAACGTACCCGGCGACAGCATACGCTATGCCACCACGCTAATGCGCCCGCTGCGATATACTGAGGAATCGGACTCAACGATGTTGCCTCCGCTGGTGCAGCTTTCGTTTGTATTCAAAGGCGATGGTAAAGGACGTGTGTACTATACCTCCAATCTTGACCCCGAACATCCGTGGGTGGGCGACATTACCTATACTGTTAACGGTGATAAGGTTGAGATAGTGCAGCCGGCCACAGCACCCATACTCGGCAGCGCCACCGATGAAAACGGCTTTAATCCGGCCAAGTTCAGGGTAGGGGCCGACAGCCGAGGCAAAGCAATAATCGAACATATCGAATCAGAATCGATACCTGAGGAATATACACCTTATATTAAAAAGGCTTGAGAAATGGAAAAGAAGACAGGATTGTCAATTGCCAATATGCTTAGTGTGATAGGTCTTATAGGCCTTGGACTTGGCACGGCGATGGGCATTGTGCTTGAAGGAAAAGAAGTTGCCATAGCGATAGGCTGCGGTGCCGGAGTGTTTATTCTCGGCATTTTAGGTCTTTTCCTTGCCGTGAAGGCAAAAAAGGCTGAAAGTGAATTTGGCAAATGGCGTAAATATGAATATCTCGGATTGGCGCTGTGTATAGGCGTGATAGCCTTTTCTGCCCAACCGTGTATGTATTCGGCTAATTTCATAATTTCCAACCGCTCATTACGCGAGGCCGGCGACAGCGATATTGCCACGGTAAGAGGGATGATTACAAGATTCAAGGCTCAGGAGGCCGACCGCCTCAACCTCACCCGCGAGGGGCTTGACAATTATCTGTCGTTCAATCCGTCGGTGGTGTCGTCGAGTCTGCAGAGCTTTATTATCTATGAGGTCATGCACGGCTCGCCGGGCATTTTCAACCGTCATGTGCTCAATGAATATGTGGCGGAGAAATCGTATCTCATTGAGCATGGCAACTTTAATGAAGACCTTTTCGGCAAGTATAATCATGAACTCGATATGATATCCTCACGCCTAACAAACTTTGACTTCGCCGATTTCCCGTCGATGGCCACTGCGCTGACGGCCTTGTCAGACTCTGTTGGGGCTAATCTGACAGCATTGTCGTATAACTTCAATTTCGGCAACATAGGCCTGAACGACAGAGGTATCTACGACTATGAGCCCACCGCCGGCTATGAATATACCGAGCGGGCCACTACTTTCGGCGCTAAGTATGCGGCCATGTTCACCCCCGGCTTGGGTGCTATCGGGCTTTTCGCAGCCTTTGCGCTGCTTTATATACTTGATTATTTTCTTGAATTCCGTAGTCTGCGAGTGCCTGTCAAGCAAGGCCCCAAGATATCAGACAACGACGGTTTACCCCTTTAGAGCTAAGATTTATGGCACTGAACGATCATATAGAACGCTGGGCGCTCCAGCAGAGTGTAGACCGCCTTGCATTGGCTGTAGCCAACGGGCAGGTGACACTTGACGACCTTGGTGATATCGCCCGCCGCAAACCGGTATTTGCCTCAAAGTTCGCCCTCGTGCAGCAACAGCTTGAGGCCATGCCCAATCCGAAAGAACAGGAAGATTTCGACCGTATTAAGAGTGATTACGATTCTTTATTGCGTGGAGAAGAACAGCTCACTCTCATGCAGTCATACCTTGCCAAATGGAGTGCGAACTCAGCTGCCGCCGACAGGGTGAGAATGGTGAAAGAATGGTATGGCGAGATCAAGGAAGACCGTGATTTCAGCCGCCTTAAGGATAGGGCCGAGGCTGATATTGCCGCTTATAACCAAACGGGTAAAATACCGTCGGTTGAGATTGTGCAGGCTCTTCAGATGTATCTCAACGAGTGGAAATGCAGCGGCACTCCCGCTTCCGACCTTCACTTGAATATGGTGGAAGATTGGCTTTCGCAGATAAAAAATATGCGTGCAGCCAAGATGAAATCAGATTGGGAGCGCCTTTTCGACAGCAATGGCAAGCTTAAAAGCATTGAAGAACTCAAGAATTTTGCGATAGAATATTCTTCAGATCCGTCATATAGCGGACGTATCGACGACGCTTATTGGGCATGGGCGATGTCGCAGCCTGATGTGCTTGCGGCTGCTTCTGACTATGACACATATTTCCATCATGTAGGCAATCATTCGGCAGAAATTGCCAATCTGCAGAATATGAGCGCTGAATGGCAGGCCGTCGACCAGTCAGATATTTTCGAGGTGATAGACTACCTTGAAGACCACCCCGATTCTCCATTTAAGGAAAGCGCAAAAAGCCTCATGGAGGTGCTCAAACGCGATGAGATTGACCGTATGCTCACAAGTCCGGCAACATATTCCGACGCAAAATTCCGTCGTCTCGCCGGCTCCGGCGCCTGCTCGAAAGAAGAGCTTGTGGAGGCTGTAGGCGGCAGTGAGGAGGTATACGAGCGAATAATGAATCTTCCTAATGAGCCAGTTATAGAAATTCCTAATCCACTTGATCAGCTATTTACCAAAGGAGGGGTAGGGCAGACAGATATAGTTTTCTTTGGAATGCCATCAAGCGGCAAGACCTGCGTGCTTACTGGGCTCTTTGCAAGCGAACGTTTGGCAGCTGATACATCAGATTGGAATGGTAAATATGCCAATGCATTAAAAAAGTTCGGAGAGTGTATGACAGCCCCGCCTCGTACCCAAACCCGTTTTGTTGCAGTGATTAGTTGTGAGATATATAAAAAGGATAAGAAACGTGAGCTCAAGGTGCCGTTTAATCTCGTGGATATGGCGGGTGAGGATTTTCAGAACCAGATAGTTCAGATTGACGACCTTGAAAATGCTACGGTATCATTCGCCTCTATGGGTGATGGTGCTCCGGAGATTCTCGCCAACAGTCACGACAAAGTCTTTTTTGTGCTCGTTGACCCTACAGCAACTGGTCAACGTGAAATGATACAAAAAGATGCTATCCGCACACTTATAAGTCTCTTTGAAAATCCTACCAACAGGCAGATAATGAGTCGTGTGCGCGGCCTGCACTTTATCGTGACAAAGGCTGATACCTTGCTCGACAACAGGCAGAAAAGCGCATGCAGGGCAGTGCATAAGATTCTCAATGAAGCAACGCGTACCAAACTGCGCAACTTCTGCCGTGATTTGGGTATCAATTCATCTACCGAGCAAGACCTCGACGGCCGTCCGCGGGTATTCTGCTTCAGCCTCGGCAAGTTCCATCCCGGTAATATCTACTCAGGCTCGCAGCGCGACTCAGAGACAATCATAAATGTGATAAGCGATTATGTCGTGGCCGAGCGACAAGAGACAGTCGGCCGCAAGGTGCGTAAGTTTTTCACCCAACCTATATTCTGACAGTTATGGATAAAACAATAGGACTGCAGATTGCAGGCTGCAGCGAACAAGGTTTCGACGACCTACTCTCAATAAACTGGCAAGGCAAGAATCTTTCGGATTTTATGCCTCGTCGGGAAAACTACAGCTTTCCGATAGCATATTTTGCCTGTATAGACTCTGAATACCAGACCTACGAGGCGGTGATATGCAAATTCAAGGGTCTTGATGTGCGCCACTCGGCTTTTCAGGTTGCCATACGCATACCGGTCGGGTATGGACTGATTGACAAGGGTGGCAACCGTGTGAGCCCGGGTGTGGTGCTGAGGCCTATACTCAAAAAGGTTGTAGATGAGCATTTGAAGTTGTTTGAGGATACTTACGAGTATCGCAGAAGACAAGTTCCTGTATTTGTTCAGAGTGATTATGAGGCACTTCTCCAAGCGTATCATATAGCTCCTATGTGGGGGCCGATGGTCGATATGGGTGGTTCGCGGCCCGTGTATGTCAATGGCGGATCTGACGATGATATCGACAGAAAACTTCTTCACTTGCCTTATATATATCGTTTCAGCGACGCGCAGTGGGTGGAGATAGGAGCTTTCAGTACATCGGTAGCTACAACAGCACTTACAGATGAGGAAATGAATGCTGAGTCTGAGATAAGTGTGCATATCAATGATAAGCTCGGCTCGGTGGCCTCGCGTACGCTTGGGGTCGTGCCCATGCATCTGAGCTCAGACTCATTTGGCTATAATGCTGAGATATATGATGTTGTAAAATTGAAACTCACGCGGGAGGACGTCCTCAGAAGTTTTCGAGAGAATAAGCTCAGAGCGGAAAGCAAGGGCTATGAGGTGGCAATCTTACCCACTAAAGGTGTCGTTTCGGTGGTATTCAATCCTCCTTTGAGGCGTAAGATATTCGACATACAGTTTAAAGGCAACGGTGTTGCTGACCGTGAAAAAGAAATAGGCGAGCAGTTGCTCTATAATGGCAATAAAGTAAATAATTGCCGTGTAGCCTTTGAGGGTGCGCAGATCAAGACCTTTGAGAATCTGTCGTCCGACGAGTTGCGGCAATGTTTCTCGCTCACTCCCTTGTCGAGATTTATTTTAGAAAAGATCAGGCGCGACGGCAGTGTGATTTCTGTCACGCTCAAGCTCAAAGAAGAGCCAAAGCCGAAACCGGTTGAGGCGTCGCCGGCTCCAAGGTTTCAGCTCAAGAAAGAGTCTGACGGTGATACGCTGAAAAAGTTGAGGGTCTTTGTTGATGGAAAAGAAGATCTGCCTGAGCCGATGATTTTGACTCAGACAAATGCGGCAGGGGTGATCAGCGAGACTGTCTTCAACAGCTTCGAACTTGTTACAACTGCCGAGAGCAACCATGTAGATCTGCTGTTTGCAGAAATTTCGGGTTCTCCGAAGATTGAACTCCGCGTAGGGCGTCCGTCGCTATATAAGGGAACTGTCAGCCCGTCGGAAATCGAAGGCGTGGATTACGAGACTACTTTGCGCCACCGCAAAGCTGCATTTACTCGTTTCTTCTCGATATTTAAATGGCGCGAGATGAGCGGTTCGTGGCCGATATATCGTGCCATATCGGTGGCAGTGGCAGCTGTATTCCTTTGTGTGCTGTGCTTTTTTGCAGGCGTATTTTCAAGCGGCTGTGGAGTGTTGGGCGAGTGGCGCGATGTCTTCACCGGTCAGGAACCTGTTGAAACGGTCAACAATGACTTCAAACCTGAAGTAGCTCCCGAGCCTAAAGAAGAGCCTAAGGTCGATACGCCCAAGGAGCTTACTGACACTACGAAGACTGAGGAGCCTGATTCAATCACAGTAAAAGCCCCGGAGAATGAGAATCCTTAAGCTGCTGATTTTTGCATTGATTGTATGCGCTTTGTTCTATGGCGCATACTGCCTGATTGTAAGACCTTCGGCCGGACTCACAGGAAGTCATGACAGCGGCGGCTTGCGTGAGATGTGTATCGGCCGTATCAACGCTTACGGCGACAGTATATATATCAATGGTTGGTCGGATGAGTACCTTACTGCTGCGGAAGTGATTGTTAGAAGTCATAATGGTCGACTATCTGCTAAAGAGCTGCAGCAACTCGAAACGACATTGCAAAGTGTTTTTATAGAGCGTACAGATTCGCTGATCAGATCATGCTATGGTTCGTCGATGACCGATGGCAAGATTGTGTCCGGCTCACGACTTTCAAAGGCTTACAACGGTCTTGACGCCCTCGCTGCCAAATACCCTGTTGTAAAATCATCGCAGCGGTGGACTAACTTGGCAAAGTTGAGAAAAGCCCATACCGATATCTATAATTTCGGACAGCGTGATTTTCAGCTCTCATCAAGGATAAACCTTAAGACTGAAAAAAGCGGCGACCGATTTTATATATCGATGGATGATGTCGTCAATTTCGACAATTACCGTGCAAGCATTATCAAGCAACAGAGCATGCTTGAGAGCAGACTCAATGAATTGCCGGAGCTGCGCACATCGCCTTGGGCTGTCAAGGCTTTGAAAATTGCCGAGCTCAGAGAAAAACTTTCGACGGCCCGCACCAATTATATAGATCGAGAGAAAAGGGCGGTTGAATCGTACCTCGGCGCTATGGTCGGCGGAATTCATAAAGAAGGAGGTCTTACTCCTGAGAATGCCAGCGAGATTATCTCCCGCCTCGACAATATCGAAACATATCTTAAACAAAGAAGCATAAATGCCGGTGGATTCAGTAACGTAAAAAATCAGATTCGCCGTATATATATAAATTAGACTCACTATATGCCGAAGTTAAAGGAAGTATTAAGCACCGAGGTGCATTGGCAGGTTGCCGACTGGCATACCCGCGACCAAGCCAATATCCGTATCCGCCAGCTCATGGGCGATGATGCGCGCTATTTTGCGCCGGTATATGTGACTCATGCCGGTTATTATTGGGCCGACGCCGACCCTCAGGGTTGGACTTTGCTCACAGACGCTACGGAAAATGATTCGCGTGAGGCCCGGGCTTTGATTGAAAGGCTGCGAGCGAAGGTGCTCGCAAAATATCCTGCCCAGCAGCAGCGCGTAGATCAGCTGTTCACCCGTCCTAATGATGATTTTGTGTTTATACGCCGCGACGCCGCAGGTAATCTTGACCTCAGGATGACCGGTTGGGGCTTTGCCAATTTTCATCGGGCATACGGCGGGAGCATTGTTGACGCCCCGGCCGACGACAGTCTGCGCGAGGTGAAGGTTTGCTTCAGTATCGATGGCCGAAGGGTCGCTGACCGTGAGTTTGAGTTATGGCGCTCGACTTCATGGGCTTCTTTGGTAACCGATAATGAAGGCTTTTATAGTCTTGGCAAACTGGGTCCCGGCATTCAGGTGCAGGTGCGCGACAAACTTACCGGTAAGGAACGGATAGAAAGCATAGCAGAAGATACACATATTATTGATGTGGATGTCACTGAGTATCTTACCTTGCGTGTGAGCGCGCGTCATGACAATGTCCCGCTGCAAGGTGAGACAGTTGATGTAGTCTATGGCCATCGCACAAATCAACTCACGCTGACTCAGGGCGTGGCCGAGTGTCGCTTACCGTGGCTCGAAGGGCAGGAGTGCAAGGTGACATTGCGCGGTGAGTCGCAGACCCGTCAACTCGACAAATCAATTGTGAATACTTTTGAGTTCGAGTTTACGACGCCTGTAGTCCGTCGTACGCCGGTAACTGTCCGTGTTCATGGCGATGGCGCTCCTATAGTAAATGAGCCGGTGACGCTTGTATATCACGATGATGTGCTCGAATTGCGTACAGACAGCCGCGGCGAGGCTCATGCCGAATTTGAACCGGCCGCTCAGGGCGAGACCACGAGAATGGTCACCGCAAGCGTAAGAGACCGGCAGCTCGGCGAAGATCTGCTTGACCGCCCGGTGGTATTCGATTTCTGCTTTGATACGCCCGCGAGAGAGGAGTTTCAGGCTACACTGCTCGTTGTGGATATGGATAACAGCCCTGTCGGAGCTTATCCTATAAGAGTCAATATAGGTGAGAATTCTGCCGATTTCCTTACAGATGATAACGGCTGCATAGCGCTCGGCTCGGTCTCCGCCGGCGATATTATGACCGTATTCGATGGGCAGAACCTTGCGTTCAGCCGTGAATATACGCTCAATGCAAGGCAGCCTCAATATGTGTTCCAGTTGCCATACAGTTCGTCGCCGTCCGATTCTGACTGTACCTTGAGGGTGATTGAGCTTAACGGCCAGCCGGCAGCCGGGGTGACCTGTGTGCTTCAACAGGGCACGTCGCGCGTATTGGCACATCTCGACGAAAATGGTGAGATGAGATTCGCCTCAGCCGATTTCGAGACCGGAAAAGAAATCGAAGTATATCTTTACAGCCACCGCCGCCAATTTCCTAAACTTGGCTTCAAACTCGAGGAGAATGAGAAGGAATATGAGCTTGTAGAGGTCAAGGGGCCTTATCCTTGGTGGAAAGTGGCGCTTGAGATTCTCGCGGTTCTTGCTTGTGGAGTTGGTTTGCTCTGCAATGCAGTGGTATGGAGAGCTATTTTTAATGAATTACCTCTAATTTTTGCCTGATATGTTTGCTCACAGCTCATTGTTGTTCTATTGGATATATTTTGCATGTGTGTTTGCCTTTGCCCTCTATGGCTATGACAAGCACTGCGCATGCTGTCATAAATGGCGAGTCTCGGAGTGGGTGTTATTGCTCGTTTCGCTTCCTCTTAGTGCTTTCGGGGCTCTTTGCGGTATGATCATATTCAATCACAAGACTGCCAAGACTCTCTTTCTTGTCGCCATTCCTGTGATTCTGCTTATGCAGGTTCTTGGCATGGCGTGGTATTTTACTCACTTTTAATCTCGCTTTGTGATGAATGGTAATAATAAGGGTATATTGCGCGGCATACTTGTCGGTGTATACATTTTGCTGATTGCATTGCTGATGTTAAGCAATTGCCATGGCTGCGACCGTGAGCCCGATCCTCCTGTGGTCGACGACAGGGCTGCCGAGGAGCGTGCCGAGAATATAGGTAATGATGGTGAGATTAAAGTGACAGCCTTGTGGGACTTCCCCGGAGATGTTGACTTGCACGTGACCGAGCCTGACGGTACCGAACTTTGGTTCCGCAATATGAAAAATCGCCGTACAGGCGGCGAGCTTGATGTAGATGATATTCCCGGTGGCCCCGGATCGGCGGAGAATATTTATTGGACAAATCCTCTGCATGGTCAGTATACAGTAGAGGTTGTACTGTATAATATATCTGTCAACGCTCCAAATGGAGGACCGGTGCAAGTTGTGGTAAAGGTGAATGGCCAGACGGAGACTATTCCTGTGCGGCTGACAACCCAGAGTCAGCGTGTGCTTGTGAAGAGGTTTACATATTGAGCGCATAGAAAATGCAAAAATGTGCAAAAGGGCGGAACTTTTTTTGATCAGTTTTGTTTATCGTCCGGAATAAGTTTTTGAGGTCTTGAATACGACAAAACTACCAATTAATGCGCCGA